>JAEYQK010000115.1 GCA_023410055.1 Acidobacteriota bacterium | reverse complement strand
GCTGTGAGTTCCTCGACAATGGCCTTCACACGCACGCGTACTTCAGGGGGAACTTCGGTCTTCTTGCGCTTGGGGGAGGTGGGCGGCGCGGCGGTCTCGGAGGCGTCAGCAGGAGGCTGTTCGCCCTGAACAGCAGTTTCTTCAGACAGAGGTGTCGATTCGGGCGCCGACGAGTCGTCCACGCTGACAGTCGGCGAGTCGCCGGCGGTACGGTCGTCAACGGGCTCCGTCGTCGCTTCGCCATCGCCTTGTGCTTGCTCGGCAGCTTCGGCGAGGGCGCGCTCTTGCTCGGCGGCGAGCTCCTGCAGGACTGGCTCCTTTACAAGAAGCGCAATCTGGTTCAGAGAGATCGGCTCTTCCGCCGCGTAAATGACTGCCTCGATTTTGCCTTTAAGTCCCATGTATCGTTTCTATGTTTGAGATTGCGAAGGCGAGACGCCCTCGCGATAGCCGCCGAGACGGCAGGCTACAGCTACCGCCAGTCGTCCTTTACCGCGGATTCCTCACCGAATGCCGTGTCGAAGCTCTTGTATTTCTTTATTACGATGTCGCTGAAGACGCCTTCCTGGCGCAACTGGATCGCTTGTAATCGTACCAGTTCCAGGACCGCAAGAAATGCACAAACTAGAGCGCGCTGGGAAGTCAAGTGCTTGAGTATCTGTTTGAGGCGGATCGGTTTGTCTTCGACTGTTAAGCGTCGCCGGACATATTCGATCATGCCGCCAACGCTGACGTTTTCTTCGTCAACGTTGATGACGGGCTTCTGCTTCAAGCGCTCGATCATCTGGCGGAAGGTCTTGACCAAGTCAATGACATCGACGGCCAGTTCGGCTTCAGTGCCTTCGGCGTTACGGAATTCCTTGAGCGAGGGGTTCGTTAGAACGGCGTCTTCGAGTTGCTGTTTCTGCAACAGCATCTGAGCCGCGCTCTTGAATTTCTCGTGCTCCAGCAGACGGTTAACCAACTCGTCGCGCGGATCTTCCTGCTGATCGGCTGGAAGTGTAGGATCGCGGGGCAGCAGCATCTTCGACTTGATATGGATCAGCAACGAGGCCATGTAGACGAAGTCGGCCGCGAGGTTTACGTCCATGCTCTTCAGCTTTTCGACGTAGGAGAGGTACTGAGCCGTTATCTGCGCGATCGGAATGTCGTAGATGTTGATGTCCTGCTTGCGAATGAGGTCGAGCAGGAGATCAAGTGGGCCGTCGTAGACCTGCCCAACAGTTACCGAGAATGGGTACTCGTTGGCAGGCTCCTGCTTGGTGCCTTTCAGGGCTTCCTGCTTGGGCGCCGGATTGTTCACTTCCGCCATTCAGCTATCGGTTCCTTATTCTGTTCCGGCGCTCTTCGCAGGCGCTTCGTATTCGTGCGAGAGGTTCATGGACGAGCGTACGTCGACCATTGTGGCCGAGGCTGCGGCTTTCGCTCTGACCTGACCGGCTTCAAGGATATCCCACGCAAGTCGGGGATTGTCTTCGTACTTGCGGCGGCGCTCCTGAAGTGGGGCGAGAGTGTTGACGACGAAGTTGGCGGCCCAGCCTTTGCACTCGATGCAGCCGATTCCGGCGCTGCGGCAGCCGGCATCAACCTTCGCCAGCGTTTCTTTGTCGCTGAAGATCTTATGCAGATCGCCGACTGGGCAAACGTCAGGATTACCTGGATCCGTACGTCTCATGCGCGCAGGGTCAGTGACCATAGTCTTGAGCTTCTGGCGGATAAAGGGCTCGGGGTCGGTCATCAGCAGGGCATTGCCGTAAGACTTGGACATCTTGCGGCCGTCTGTGCCCGGAAGCTTGGCCGCTGGAGTCAGAAGCGGCTGCGGCTCGGGGAAAACGTACTCGCGGGTGCCGGAATAGAACGCATTGAATCTTCTCGCGATTTCGCGCGTGAACTCCAGGTGTGGAACCTGATCCTCGCCTACGGGAACAGAGTTGGCCTTGTAAAGCAAGATGTCGGACGACATCAGCACAGGGTAGCCGAGAAAGCCGTACGTGCCGAGGTCTTTGTCTTTGATGTTGTCGCGCTGCTCTTTGTAGGTGGGGACGCGCTCGAGCCAGCCGAGGGGCGTGATGAGCGAGAGCAACAGGTTCAGCTCTGCGTGCTCGGGGACGTGCGACTGGATGAACATGGTCGCCTTGTCGGGATCGAGCCCGGCGGCGAGCCAGTCGAGCACCATCTCGATGCAGTTCTGCTTTACGCGCGAGGTGTCGGCGTAATCGGTCGTCAGCGCATGCCAGTCGGCGACGAAGAAGAAGCAGTCGTGCGTGTCTTGCAGGCGAACCCAGTTTTGCAGGGCCCCTACGTAATGGCCCAGATGCAGCTTGCCCGTGGGCCTCATACCGCTTAGTACGCGTTTTTTAGTTTGTGACTGTGCAGACATTCTTATCCCAAAAGCGACAAAAAGAAGCGAAGAACGGGTATCGCGAGATAACCCAAAATCCGGCTTCCTAAGGTAAAGGCCAAGATGATTCCGATCATGCCCATGCTGTCGTACACCCGAAGAGCCCCGCTAGGCAGCATATGACGAATCACATGACTTCCATCAAGCGGCGGTATCGGAATCAGATTGAAAATTGTGAGGATGACATTGATAAATAGGGCATCGCAGAGAAGCACGGAAACGGGAACTAAGTTCGAAGTGGTCTGGAAACCCGGGAAATCTCTCGGCGAGAAAACGAACCAAGCGGCATCGCTCACAGAGGCGAGACCGACCGGTGACGTCAGCGTAATTACCTTCAGGATTGCGACTGCCCCGATAGCCAAAATCAGATTGCTGGTCGGACCCGCGACGGACACGGCAATGTCGTCACGTATAACGTGCTTGAAATTTCTAGTGTTTACGGGAGTCGGCTTAGCCCAGCCGAACGGGTATCCGAAGATGCCTGTGATAATCGGCACCACGATGGAGCCCAATGGATCGATGTGTTTTACCGGGTTCAGGGTGACGCGCCCCAACATGGACGCAGTAGGATCACCCAGCCGCCACGCGGTCCAAGCGTGAGCTGATTCGTGGAAGCTGACTGAAAACAGCAACACGATGATTTCAAAGACTATATTTACGTGCGACTGATCCATGCGGGTAAGCTTCGATGTTAACACGTGAGAGGCGGAAATCGGGCAATCGGGTGATTTCGTGATCGGGTCATGGGGGGATTGAAAACCAGTTTGTCTAGACGGTGACCCATGCCTTCCTAAGTGAGCCGATGATTCAACGGCTGACTACTATTCCTGAACCTCGTTTGCTATTACGGCAATGTCCGATAACGTTCATACTCTTGTCGTGGTCATGCTTTCCAATGAGCGGGTACTGCTGAGTTTTCTCGATTATCTGAAGATCGAGAAGGGGTTGGCGCGGCTGACGGTAGCGGCTTATACGCGCGATATCGGGCAGTTTGCCGAGTTTCTGGAGAAACGCAAGCGCACACTGGTGACGGCCTCGCGGCAGGACGTCCGTGACTTCCTCGACCAACTCTTTCGCAAGGACATGGATGGGCGGTCCGTGGCGCGGAAGCTGTCGGCGCTGCGGCATCTCTACAAGTACCTGATTCTTGACCGGCACATCGAGCACGATCCCACGCTGAACATCGATACTCCGCGACAGTGGAAGGTTCTGCCGAAGTCGCTGGCGCGGGATGAAGTCGAGATGATGCTCGCGCCGCAGGAGAACGTGCGGGACACGAAGCTGGCGCAGGCGATCGCGCTGCGAGACAGGGCGATGCTGGAAGTGTTCTATGCCGGGGCCGTGCGCGTGTCGGAGATGGTCGGCGTTCGGCTTGAGGACGTGAAGCTGGATCTTGGATACGTGCTGGTGCGGGGCAAGGGAGACAAGGAACGGATTGTGCCACTAGGCGCTCCGGCGCAGCAGGTTCTGCGGGAGTACCTGGCGAATGCGCGTCCGGTGCTGGCGGCGGGGAAGGTGTCGGCGCTCCTGTTCCTGGGAAGGGCGGGGCGGCGGCTATCACGCCAGCGAGTTTGGCAGATGGTCAGCCGGGCGTCGGAGATCACGGCGCGACATGCGAGTCCGCATATGCTGCGGCACAGCGCGGCGACGCACATGGTGGAAGAAGGCGACGACCTGCGTACGGTGCAGACAATTCTGGGCCATGCAGATATCTCGACAACACAGGTGTACACGCATCTTGCGCTCGATCGATTGAAGAACGTGTACAGCAAGTTCCACCCGAGGTCGCGAACGCAAGCGACTGGAAAGGCGAGTAATGAGTGAAGCAATCACCGCTCCGAAGCGTTTGGTTAAGCCCTCGGCAAAGAGCTACGCGAGTTTGCTGAAGGCGAACGAGCTGAAGGACAGGAGAGCCTTTGTTGCGCCGGTTTACGTCGAAGAGCAGATGTTGTTGCCGACGATGGAACTTTACCTGGCGACGGCGGCGTCGATGCAGGAGCATGCGAGCAATTGTCGATCCAAGGCACCTAGACGGCAGAAGGCGTCCGCGACGGTTTGCGTTTGGGAGAGGCTGTTTTAGTTCATGGATTTTCGCAGACTAGCACGGGAGCAGGAGCGAGCGGCAGAGCGGGATGAGTCGCCGAGTGAGCCGCGTCTGCGAACGCAGATCGAAGAGCATATCGAGGATTTCCTGCGGTCACTGCGGGAGCGGAACGCATCGGCGAACACGATTCTGGCATATACGAAAGACTTGCGGACGTTTGTCGAATATCTGGTGGGCGCACCCTCCCCCGCGGGGAAGGGTGCGGCACCACGGGATGTTGTTGTTAGTCCCACACAAGGAAACAGTCCCCACGTTAGCTGCGCGAACGTGGGGCACCGAGAAGCTTGTGTGGGCCACCAAGTTACTTGGTCGGAAATCGATCATGTGCGGATACGCGGGTATTTGTCTCATCTTTACGAACGGGGGCTGGGGAAGACGTCGGTGGCGCGGCATCTGGCGGCGCTGAGGTCGCTGTATAAGTGGCTGGCGCGCGAGGGAGTCGTGGAGCAGAATCCGGCGGCATTGGTGGCGACACCGAAGTTGCCGAAGAAACTGCCGCGGGTGCCAACGATTGAAGAGATGAATACCGTATTCACGGGTGAGATGCCGGAGGCAGCGGCGTTCCCCGAGCGCGACCGCATGATCTTCGAGTTGCTGTACGGATGCGGGATTCGAAATTCAGAGCTGATTGGGATCAACCTGGATGATATTCGGCTGTCGAACGAGATCATCCTGATTCGGGGAAAAGGCAAGAAACAGCGGTATGTACCTTTTGGAGACGCCGTGAAATCTGCGCTATCGGCGTATCTGCCGGTACGCCAGAAACTACTTACGGACAGGAAGAAGAAGGGAACACGGGCACTGCTGGTTAACTTTCGCGGGGGACGGTTGACGACGCGCAGCGTGGGTCGGATCGTAAAGCAGATTGCGGTGGCGCGTGGTTTGTCGCCTGACGTTCATCCGCATACATTGCGACATGCGTTTGGCGCGCACCTACTGGAAGAGGGCGCCGACCTGAGGGCCATCCAGGAGATGCTGGGGCACGAACGGCTATCAACGACGCAGCGATACACGCAACTCACGATGAAGCACGTGCTGGACGTGTACGACAAGACGCATCCGCGTGCGCGTTAGTTCATTGTCAGGCAAGGAACATCACACTGCGAAGCACACTCCCCGTGATATCGCACCGTTGCGCGTCCGCTATTTAGCTAGTTACTTTCGATTGTCTACATAATTACCATCGTTACTTAAGTGACTGCTTTTGCTGCTCAGAAGTACTTATCCAAAGGATAGAATCCAACTGAAGCTGAGTTGCTGGTCACGTCTGCACGGCCAGTCGGCGACACTGCCGAGTGTCAACCACAAACGAGAAACATTAAGCGCCACAATCAGCGCGGATCTTGTCGCGGCAATTAAGAGGCTACCTTTGGTGAATCGGAACCGATGCTCATCATTTGGCGGATAACAAACGCCCGACTTTGCCTCGATATCAACCCCGCACAGATTTGCTATCCCAAAAGTCTGTTCCGCTGACTTGTAAGAGGGAGATAGAATGCGTTCTGTCATCGTACTGTTTGCCACGTTAGTTCTTGCTGGAATCAACTGCTCTGCGCAGAGCACGCCTTGTACTACTCCGATCGCATCTCCAACGACTGCGCAAAACTCGCAGATCTGCAACCCGAAATCGGGGGAGATGGAGACGGTCGTTAAGGTGGTCGAGGATGCGAATCACGTGAATGCATTCGTAGTGACCGATCAGAACAACGTGTTCTTGACGCTTACTGATGTTGGCGACAGTTTCACTCCGATAGTCCCGCCGGGGCAGACGTCGGTGACCTATACCATCACGAAAGTGACGAAGAACGCCAAGGACCTGGTCACTTCCGTTGATCTGCTTTCATCAACCGGCACAGCGACCACTGGTTGGAGCGTTGTCAATACGACGACGAGTTTCAATCCGAACCCCGGAAGTGGCGGCTTGCCCGGCAATACCCCCCCAACGACAGTTAGTGGGTCTGGGCCAATCAACCTCGTTGCGCGAGGAGCGAACGGCAGCAACGGCAGCGATGCTTATTGCATAACCATTCCGCTGATTGGTTGCATAGGAGTCCCCGGCAGTGGCGGCGGGGACGGCAGGATGCCGGTTCCCAATCCCTACGACCTTCTGGTTCCTTCCTCATACCCGGCCATCAATGCGGTTAGAGTTTCAGGCATCATAGTAGGCTCCGTTGGCGGCAACGGCGGGAATGGTGGCGACAAATATGGCTTGGGGGGCAGCGGATACGATGGCGGCGACGCAGCGGCTGGCGGCGCTGTAATTTTTGAAAACCGGACTTCGGTTACCACTTCGGGCGCCAGCGCCCATGGGATTTTTGTCTTCAGTCATGCGGGAGTCGGCGGAACAGCGGGCAGCGGGTACGGTGCGGTAGGTGGCGGATCGGGTGGTGCAGCAGCTTCGGGCGGAAACGTAAGCCTGACCAACTCAGGCACCATCACGACCAACGGCGTGGGTGCCTTTGGTCTTTATGCCATAAGCACTGGTGGAAGCGCGGGAGCGGGCGGCGATAGCTGGGGTATCGTCGGGTCGGGCGGCAGCAGTTCGGCTGGAGGGAACGGCGGCACGGTAGCGATTAGCAACTCCGGAAACGTCACCACACTTGGTTCACGATCCTACGGTATTTTCGCGCAGTCCATCGGCGGTACCGGCGGCAACGGCGGCGATTCCGGCGGTCTGTTTTCTCAAAGCGGACAGGGTTCTCCGGGTGGAAACGGCAACAAAGTCACAGTGACCAACTCCGGTCACGTAACAACCAACGGTCAAAACTCGACCGGAATTTTGGCGCAATCAATCGGTGGTAATGGTGGCGCTGGTGGATCCTCCATTGGCGTGGCGGCGTTGGGCGGCAACGGTAGCGGCGGTGGCAACGCAGGTGCGGTCACCGTTCTGAACACGAACACCGGTACGATTGAGACATTCAACAATTCTGCAACCGGCATTCAAGCGCAATCAATTGGCGGAGGTGGCGGTTCCGTAGGGAGCACGATTGGCGGAGTAACGATCGGCGGATCAGCATCGCAAGGCGGCCATGGCGCAGCGGTGAACGTGATCAATGCTGGCCAGATCATCACGCACGGAACTGCCTCGCGCGGTATCCTGGCGCAATCAATTGGCGGAGGTGGCGGCTCAGTAGGTTCTTCTTACGGAGCGGTCACGATTGGCGGAAGCGGTGGAAGCGGTGGCAGTGGGAGCACTGTCGCGGTCACGAACAGCGGCACGATCCAAACCTCTGGTGCCGGGAGTGACGTCATCGTTGCGCAGTCGATCGGCGGCGGCGGTGGTTCTGTCGACAATAGCGGAGCCGCTGTGACCCTGGGAGGTTCGGCGGCAAACGGCGGCAAAGGCGGCACCGTCACGGTAGACAACTCGGGTCAGCTAACCAGTGTTGGAGACGATTCGCGCGGCATTCTGGCGCAGTCGATTGGCGGTGGCGGTGGATTAGCCGGGAGGTCTTCTGGAGCCGTTTCGATTGGCGGCAGCGGCGGAAGCGGAAATGATGCTGGTGCCGTGAAGGTGACCAATCAAGCTGGAGGCTCGATCAGTACAACAGGAGTTAGGAGCGACGGCATCCTCGCCCAGTCCATCGGTGGCGGCGGTGGAACCGGTGGATCGTCCGCCGGAATCGCAGCGGTCGGGGGCTCCGGGTCGGTTGGTGGCGCGGGTAATGCTGTAAGCGTCGCGCAGATCGGAACGATCTCTACGCAGGGTGGAGACTCGTTTGGCATCTTCGCGCAGAGCGTTGGTGGTGGCGGTGGAAACGGCGGTTCTGCTCAGTCCGGCGGGCTTGAACTCGGTATCGCCATTGGTGGTCGCGGCCAAAGCGGCGGCGACGGTGGCCAGAGCACGGTTTATCTGGGGAGCGTCGATGGAAATGCTCCCGCACAAGCCAACAGCATAACAACGTTTGGCGATCGCTCCGGTGGAATTCTGGTGCAGAGCGTCGGCGGCGGAGGAGGCAATGGCGGCTCGGCAATCCAGGGTACGGTCGGCACTGGCGCTTCTATTTCCGTTGCGCTTGGCGGCAGCGGCGCAGCGGGCGGAAAAGGTGGTCAGGTCACGCTCAAGGGCGCAGGAACGGTCGAGACGACTGGCAAGAACGCGTCTGGCGTTGTCCTGCAATCGGTAGGTGGCGGTGGCGGTAACGGCGGGATGACCATATCCAGTGCTCTAGAACTGGGTGATGGTGGCAGCGTGTCGGTTGCCGTAGGTGGCGACGGCGGTAAGGGTGGCAACGGCGGCGCGGTCAACGGGACACTCTCATCTGGCAGTTCGGTTACAACGCACGGCGACCAGTCGGCCGGCATCGTGATGCAATCCGTCGGTGGTGGTGGCGGAAACGGCGGACTGACTGTCGCAGCATCGGCAGCTCTTGGCATGAACGGTTCTGGTGCGCTTGCCGTGGCTGTCGGCGGTGACGGCAGTAAGGGTGGCGACGCAGGTGTCGTAAACGCGTCCATCAACAGCCAGGTATCAACCGCGGGTGACAACGCAAGTGGACTCATCGTGCAAGCTATCGGCGGCGGTGGCGGGAACGGCGGTCTTACGATCGCCGCAGGAGTTGCCGCCAGTGAAATAGGCTCCGGCGGCGTGACTGTCGGCGTAGGCGGAAGCGGCGGTACTGCCGGCAAGGGCGGACAAATCAGCGGCGATTACTCCGGCACTCTGGAAACTCACGGCAATAACTCGACGGGCATCCTGGTGCAGTCCATCGGCGGCGGTGGCGGGAACAGTGGTGGAACGGTTAGCGCCTCATCGAGCGCTGCGGGAACTGGAGAGGTGGGCGTCGCAGGCAATGTGAATGTCGGAGTTGGTGGTAATGGAGGCGGCGGCGGAGCTGGCGGAACGGTATCGTTCACGACTCAAAGCGGCTCGTCAGTAACAACAAATGGACGCTCATCGAGTGGAATCCTCGTGCAAAGTATCGGCGGTGGCGGCGGCAACAGCGGTTACACGATCGCTGCGAATGCGGCTGGTGCTGGGACTGGCAGCGCCAGTGTGTCCGTGGGCGTCGGTGGCGATGGCGGCACGGGTGGCAATGCGGGCACGGTGAGCACGACGCTCAGAAGCGACGTGACTACCAGGGGTGAGAACTCAACGGGCGTCGTGGTGCAATCCGTCGGCGGTGGAGGCGGCAACAGTGGTGTGACCGTTTCGGGCGGAGCGAACGTCGCGGGTACCGGTGCTGGAGCAGTCAGCGTCGGAGTCGGCGGCAGCGGTGGGATCGCAGGCAATGGCAACAGCGTCACAGCAGAATATCAAGGCATTCTCAACACGCTTGCAGGTCGTTCGACAGGACTGTTGATTCAATCCATCGGTGGCGGCGGTGGTAATGCCGGAGGAACGATCACCGCAGACTTCAGCGCCGCGGGCACAGGTGCTGGGAACGTCAGTGTCGGCGTTGGCGGTAACGGCGGCGGAGCAGGGAACGGTGGCGCCGTTGTTGCAACTGTCGACTCTGGCTCGCAGATCTACACCGGCGGAGCGTCCTCGGCTGGCATCCTCGTGCAAAGCATCGGAGGTGGCGGCGGCAATGGCGGATACGATATCACCGCGAATGCGGCCGGCGCCGGGGAAGGTGCCGCTGGTGTTTCCGTCGGCGTTGGTGGAGACGCTGGCAGCGGCGGTAATGCGAGCACAGTCAACGCGACGCTCAATGCGGACGTTATCACCACGGGGCAAAACTCAGGGGCTATTGCGGTGCAGTCGATCGGTGGTGGCGGCGGCAATGCCGGACTCAACGTGTCCGCGAGCGTGGCCGGCGCGGGTACCGGTAGCGGGACTGTCGGAATAGGAATCGGCGGGAGCGGTGGCAATGGCGGAGACGCGAGCGATGTCACTTCGACCGTCAACGGGAATCTCGTCACCGGATACCAAAATAATTCCGGTGCGAACAACTCCGCAGGTCTGCTGGTGCAATCGATCGGTGGCGGTGGCGGCAATGCGGGAATTAGCGTGACTGGAGACCTCGCATTCGGCCGCACTGGATCGGGCAGTGTTGGTGTCGGGATTGGCGGATCTGGCGGCAGTGGTGGTGCGGCTGGCCAGGTGAGCAGCCAACTGACCGGCAGCGTAAATACAAATGGTGACAACTCGGGCGGCGTGATCGTGCAGTCGCTCGGTGGCGGCGGTGGCAACGGAGCGATCAACGTCACAGGTTCGGTCGGCATTGCGGGCACTGGGACAGGCAGCGTGGCGGTCGGCATTGGCGGCTCTGGCGGCGGTGGTGGTTCGTCCGCCCAGGTCAGCAGTCAGGTTACCGGAAACGTCACGACACACGGCAGCAACAGCATGGGCGTGCTCGCTCAATCGCTCGGGGGTGGCGGCGGCAACGGTGGCGTAAACGTTTCGGGATCAATTACCGCCAGCAATAAGGCAAGTGGCAATGTAGGCGTTGGTGTCGGCGGTTTTGGTGGAGGCGGTGGTAACGCCAACACAGTCTCAAGTACCGTAACAGGAAATGTTGCGACCGTGGGAGATCACTCCAGTGCGATTGTTGCGCAGAGTCTCGGTGGCGGCGGTGGCAACGGCGGACTAAACGTCAGTGGCTCCGTCAACTTATCAAAGGTTGGCGGAAGTGTAGGTGTAGGCGTTGGTGGTTTTGGTGGCGGTGCGGGTAATGGTTCTACTGTCAGCGTCAATGCCACTGGCGATCTCAGCACGAGTGGAGACGATTCCAACGGAATCCTCGCGCAATCCATCGGTGGTGGCGGCGGGGACGGCGGTCTGAACATCGGCGGCGCACTGAACTTCACCAGGTCTGGCGGCAGTAACGGAGTCGCCGGCTCAATCGGCATCGGCGGTTTCGGCGCGGGCGGTGGCTCATCAAGCGATGTGAGCGTGCAGTTTGCGGGTGGCATCTCGGCAACCCGTCCTTCCACTTCAACGAACGGATCTTCGAGCGGGATTGCAGCCCAGTCCATCGGTGGCGGCGGCGGCACTGGAGCCATGAACATCAGTGGCGACATCAGTGTCGCTACTGGCAACGCCAACGGGTTCGGCTTGACCGTTGGTGTTGGTGGCTTCGGCGGCGCAGGTGGAGATGCAGGTAAGGTTGATGTCACCGTCACTGGCAACAACTCCATCAGTGCCTGGGGACGCAATGGTTCCGGAATCCTCGCACAATCGATCGGCGGCTCTGGAGGCAATGGTGGCATAAACGTGAGCGGCGGCATCGTTTCCGATTCGCAGATCCAGGTTGGTGTTGGGGGGACAGGCGGTAACGCCGGCGTGGGGCGAACTGTAACAGTTACGTCGAGTGCTGATGTTTACGCCTCTGCAACAGGGGGCACACTGCCCGGCGCGGCAGGCGTCCTGGCGCAATCGATCGGCGGCGGTGGTGGCAATGGTGGTATGGACGTCACTGGTGGCTTGGCGATCAGCAAGCCCGCAAACGTTCCGTCCATAACCGTGGGGGTTGGCGGCCAAGGTGGAGCGGCTGCTGTCAGCGACAACGTTAGTGTGACACAGACCGGGGCGGTCAGAACAACCGGCGACTGGGTTGATGGTATCGTCGCGCAATCGATTGCGGGTGGCGGCGGTAACGGGGGACTCAATGTATCTGGCGCCATCAATTTCTCTGATTCAACTAACTCAGGCGGCAAAACCGACGTGTCAATAGTTGCTGGCATTGGCGGATCAGGCGGTACTGGAGCGAATGCAGGCGACGTGCTGATCAACAACTCGGGCCTCGTCTCGACTCAGGGGGACAACGCCAAGGGTATCTTTGCGCAGAGCATCGGTGGCGGCGGTGGCCGCGGCGGAATGAATGTAACCGGGGTCTTTGCCCAGAGTAGCCAGCCTATCTCCGTTGATATAGGCGGATCGGGCAGCACCGGCGGCAATGCCGGGTCAGTAACGATTTCGCGCGGCGACAGCACTGCTCGCGCCGGCTTAGTTTCAACCACGGGCAGCAACTCCAATGCGATTGAGGCGTCGAGCGTCGGTGGCGGCGGCGGCGATGCGGCTATGACGTTCCATGCCGGATTCAGCCTCGCCGGTAAGAACAATGCATCAGCTGGTTATGCCGCGCAATTCGTGCTTGGAGGCTCCGGTGCTGATGCCGGAAACGGCGGCGCGGCCAAGGTCACGAACTACAGCGATGTGATCACTCTGGGCAACAACAGCATCGGCGTTATGGCGCAGTCGCTGGGTGGCGGTGGTGGAAACGCCGCATACAGTCTGGCCGCGACCTACGAGAACTCGAATACGCAGAACATGGCCGTGAACCTGGTGATCGGCGGAGGCACTGGCGATGGCGGTTCCGGTAGCACAGCCGACGTCGTGAATGTCGGAAACGTGGATACGTTTGGCGACAACTCCTACGGCATCCTTTCACAATCAGTCGGAGGCGGTGGTGGCAACACTGCGCTCAGCTTGGCCTACACCAAGTCTGACGGTAATCAACTTGGCATCAACATCGGACGCCACGGCGGCATCGGTGGCGCTGCTGGAAACGTCACACTCTCTTCCGACGGCATTGTGAACACACGCGGTGCGAATGCCTATGGCCTCTTCGCACAGTCCATCGGCAACGGTGGCGGCAATAGTTCGGCCACGTCGGTCAGCCTCTACCCCCAACCCGGAGCAGCCGCAAAAGCCTCTGAACCTGTCCGTGTCTCAGTCGGATTGGAAGGCGGACAGGGCGGCACTGGCGGCGACGTCTCGCTGAATGCCGCAGGGCAAGTGAACACATCAGGCTCGGGCGCGACTGCAATCTTTGCACAGAGCGTTGGCGGTGGCGGAGGCAATGGCGGTGGAGCGTTGACGGCTGCACCCACGGCCTCCGTAATGGGCGTTTCTGTCGGCGGCAGTGGCGGCACCGGTGGAACTGGCGGCCACGTTACGGTCAGCAGTGGCGCTCAAGTAAGCACGACCGGCGACGATGCTGCAGGCATTTTGGCACAATCCATCGGCGGCGGTGGTGGCAATGGTGGGTACTCTGTCGCGGGCGGCTACAAGGTCGACAAGGTGAGCATGATCGCTACCGTAGGCGGCAACGGCGGCGAAGGTATGTCGGGCGGCACCGTCGATGTGACCAACAGTGGCGGCATTTACACCGAGGGAGTCGGTTCCTACGGCGCTCTGGCGCAGAGCATCGGCGGCGGTGGCGGCAAGGGCGGCTTGGTGGTCGATTTCACCTCCGTCCCCGGAGACACAACCGCCAATGCATTGGCACTGGCAATCGGTGGCAATGGTGGAGACGGCGGTACCGGCGGCAATGTGACACTTAAGAACACCGGCTGGGTCGAGACAATGAAACAGAACGCTGTCGGCCTCTTTGCCCAGTCTATCGGCGGCGGCGGTGGTAACGGTTCGAGCATGCTCAACGTACTTTCAGGCGGAGGTGCTGGTTCGAACAGCTTCTCTATCGGAGTTGGTGGCAGTGGCGGAACCGGCGGCAGCGCTGGTAGCGTGCGCATTGAGAACACTGCGACCGGTGCTCCCGATTCCGGCACAATCATCACACACTCCGACAATGCTCACGGTATCTTCGCCTTGAGCGTCGGTGGTGGCGGCGGTACCGGCAGCACCGTTGTGAGCGTAGCGGCCACCAGAGGTGCGAGCAGCCAAATGTCGGCGAATTCCGCTGCGGTCAGCATTGGCGGTGTTGGGGGAGACGGTGGTACTGGTGGCAACGTCACTGTACTCAACAGCGGCTCGATCCTCACACACGGTAACGAGGCTCATGGCATTCTGGCTGAATCCGTCGGTGGCGGTGGCGGCCAGGGCGGCCTCGCTGTATCTGGTGATCTCGTCCGCACAATGGACTCCAGCACGGCGGGCAAGAATCTTACTCTCGCCGTCGGTGGCTTCGGAGGAACAGGGAACACCGCTGGGAGCGTTAGCGTCACGAACAGCGGAACCATTAACGTTTTCGGCAACAAATCGGATGGTATATACGCACAGAGCGTGGGTGGCGGTGGCGGAAATGGAGGCCTCGCCATTGCTCTCTCCAATAACCTGGTTTCGAACCCGGTCTCTAATCCTCTGCCATGGTTAACCAACGTTGCTCTCGGCGGCTTTGGCGGTAGCGGAGGAGATGGCGGCGATGTGACCGTCAACAATACGGGCAACATCACCGCGCACGGTAACGATTCATACGGCATCTTCGCCCAGTCCGTAGGCGGCGGTGGCGGCAAGGCTGGCTTCAGTGTTTCGAGTCCGGCGTGGACCGCAACAAGTTATCTGCTCGATACGCGCCTCGGCGGCGGCACGAACGGCACCGGAGGAATCGTCTCGGTCAACTCGACTGGCAGCATCTCCATGCTCGGAGACAACAGCCAGGCGCAACTGGCCCAATCCGTAAATGGCGGCGGTGGCGACGCAAAACTCTATCTCGACTTCAGCAAGCAGGCGGTCGAACTTGGAGACGAGCAAGCATTGCTTCAGGCGAACGCCGCTGCCACGTTTGAAAACGCTCAGGCGTCCGTGACGCAGAACCTAGCGCTCGGTGCTCAGGGTGTCACGCAGGCAAGTGGTGCTAATACCAGCGTGACCAATTCCGGAGACTTCGCCACCTTTGGCAAGAACTCCACCGCATCGCTCGTGCAGTCCATCGGCGGCGGAGGCGGTAGCGCCACTTCGACCGTGGTTGTTGATGCGCAAGGACAGGTGAGTACTCAAGCCGTACTCGGTGCTTCGCAATCGAGCGGCAGTGACGGCGGAGCAATCTCTCTCACTCGCAATGGAGGGATCACCACGCTTGGTGACAATTCGTCCGGCAGCATTGTGCAATCGATCGGTGGTGGTGGTGGCACGCTGCTCGCGGAGGTCGATCGCACAGCGCCTATCGTGGATGAAGCTTCGGCGACAGCTTCCGTCACACTCGGTGCTGATCAGACGACGAGCAGCAACGGCGCAAACCTGCAATTGCAGACAAGCGGGGATGTGATGACGGCTGGCGCGCATTCCAGCGGCCTGCTCGTCCAGTCGATCGGTGGTGGCGGAGGTCTCGTCAATCTCACGGGATACGATGACGCGAGTGTCGCGCTTGGCGGTGTTAACGGAACAAGTGGCAACGGTGGCGAGATCCATCTCATTAACACTGGAACTATCTTCACGTCGGGTGCGATGTCTCACGGCGTCGTGCTGCAATCGATCGGCGGTGGCGGTGGCGCTCTTCTCAGCGGTCTCGACGCGAATCACATGTCGGTGATAACCAACTCTGGCAACAGCGGCAATGGTGGCAACATCGACTTCACTCAGAATGGCGAAGTCGTAGCTTCCGGAGAGAACTCTATCGGGATTCTCGCCCAGAGCCTCGGAGGAGGCGGCGGGTTCGTTGACCGCACCTTCATGGATTCATCAGGCGGGGCTGGCACCTCCGGCAACGTAAACCTCGTTATCAATGGAGGCGTGATCGCGAGCGGACGCAATGGTATCGGCGTTTTCGCTCAATCCCGCGCCTCGGGCAGCCAAGGCGACATCTCAATCGATCTCGCCCCTAACGGAATCATCTATGCCGGAACCAACGGCATAGGCGTGCAGATGTCTGGCGGTAACCACAACCAGTTCACAAACAATGGTGTGGTTTACGGCGAAGATGGCTTAAACGCGTGGGCTGTTGTCGGCGATAGCGGTCATGATCGTCTCGATAACTACGGGACCATCATCGGTCAAATCAATCTCGGTGCTGGTAATAACCAGTTCATCAATCGTCCTGGTGCATTGTTCGTACCGGGTCCACAGATTCTTCTGGGGTCGCCGGCTAATATGTTCGAGAACGATGGCACCATGATCATCGGTGGCCTCGATCACACGCAGCACACGTACCTTAATGGCAGCTTCGTGCAGATGGCTGGTGGCAGCACGCATGCGAAACTCGATTTTGGTACGAGCAGCATGGATCAACTCGACATCACCGGCACGGCGTCTCTCGGGGGCGAGTTGAAACTGGCGCTGATCAATCCGGAGCTTGTGCCGTATGGTCACTTCAGGAAGACGATCTTCTCGGCCGCACAAGGCATAACGAACAACGGCATTGTGCTGAACACGGCGCCGTCGGTCGTCATTAACTATCAATTGGTTTATCCAAATAGCACAACGGCGGCGATTGATTACGGAATCGAGTTTGCCCCAGCCGGTCTGAGCCGCAATCTGGCGCAGGTTGGCTACTACTTCGACCGCATTCAAGCCGCGGGCAGCTCTCCTCTTCTGGGAAGCACTGTGACTCAGTTGCTGTACGTGCCCACGATGGACATTTATCGCAACTCGCTGACTCAGTTTTCACCCGACCTCTACAGCGAAATCCAATCGGGTCTCATTGTGAGTAATCAGCGCTTCGGGCAGATACTGCTCGACGGTGGTTCGGTACAGTACGCCGGAAAGCGCGGCATGCTCTGGCTCGACTATGGCTACGAGGACTTCCGCCACAGTGGCCACGACGATTACAAGAGGGTCAGGCAGATCGACAGGCGCGGCGCTATAGGGTTTCAACGCGCAATCGGGGGCCACTGGACGGCCGGTATGGGCGTTTCGTGGCAGACGAACTCTGTTGACGGCAACAGCGGGCTTTGGACTGCCACCGGCTACACCACTCAGTTAGGTGGGATGATCAGGCGCGAGTTCGGAAAGACTGCCGTGTCGGGAACATTGTCGTATGCGTGGAACAAGATGAACTCCAATCGCGTCGGCTATTTCAGCGATTCGTTTAACGCGACGCTGCGTCGCGGACTTGGAACCTTTGGTGCCACGGCACGTGTTTCGCACCTGTTCACGTATGGCGGGTTCTACTTCAAGCCAATGGTCGACCTTGGGTTATCGGATCTGCTCGCGCAGTCAGCCGGTGAGTTCGGTCTCGGAGCAACGGCACTCGTGCTCGATCAATACAACGAGGCGCACGCGTGGGTGCGTCCGGGCGGAGATCTGGGGCACGTGTTCAAATTCACTGACACGACCTCTTTCCGGCCTTACGTAAACGGCGGAATTCGCTCTTACTTGAACGGTAATGAAACCTTCGCCCAAGCTCGCTTCCGAGGCGCGCCGGATGGAGTCAGTTCGATGGCGGTAGGGACCAATATCGGATCGATGTTCGAAGGAGCAGCTGGTTTCGAACTCAAACTTCGGGATCGTCTATCGTTCGGAGCGGAGTACGGCAGAGCTAGTGCAGACCACTACAACATGGACCGCTTCAACTTCGTTCTGCGAATTCCATTTGGAAAGTGAGGGCTGCGGTAGCAAGGCTGCGTTCATCAGGAATCATCTATGCTCACCTGCTCCAAAAGGGCACAACGCAGTGCTCGATTTGGAGCAGGCCGGATCGTGAGATGACCAGTCGCACAACTGAACGGCGGATACGCCCGGTCTGTTCAGCAAGCCGTCTCAGGCGAGGCCGCCAATAACGGCGAGATCTACCGATTCAGCTACTGTGGATCGAATGGCAGAGCTATTGAATGTTGCTGTTTACAGCGGCAGAACACCAGGATTGTTGTCTGGCGCTGCTAAGCTTCGATCCATAGCTGCCGAAAAGCGCAGCAGTGAACCTTCCGTGCAGAAAACTCTGGGCAACAAGCAACCACCTTTTCGGGGCAGCAATCACACTCACCCAAATGCCGTTTGACGCAAGGCGAACGTGAAGATCGTACGCACCTAGAGTGACGTAGCCAGGTTGTGAGCATTACCACAACGTTCGTCTCTGCAAAGTGCAGCCACCCAAGTTGTGCCCGCTGGTCATGGAGGGTTACCTTGGAAAAGCTGTCTATACGCGCACACGAGTATCTAGTACCCCTGTCGTTGATTTTCGGCATCCTCCTCCTGAGCACAACAGCTCTCGCTCAGGCAGGTGCCGCTACCCTGGTAGGGACGGTGACCGATCAGTCGGGGGCCGCAGTCCCAAACGCCAAAGTCACAATCACGAACATCGACAACGGATTCGTCCGTAACGCCGCAACCAACAGCACAGGAGGCTATACGGCCTCGAACCTTGGCATCGGAAGATACAAGATTAAAGTAGAAAAAGAGGGCTTCAAGGCATACGAGAAGACCGGCATTGTGCTGACCGTGAACGAGACCACCCGCGCCGACGCCGCACTGCAAGTCGGCGGCAGCGATGTGAACGTCACGGTTGAAGCCAGCGCACTTCAAGTTCAGTCGGAAACGAACGAGGTCAGCTCGACTGTCACCGACAAACAAGTTGCACAGCTCGCGACGAACGGGCGCAACGTGCTCCAACTCACGGCACTGGTGCCGGGCGCGGCATCACAGATGCCGGATTTCGATGTACCGGTGGCGCAATACCAGAACCGAAGTGTCACGTTTAACGGCCAGCGGTCTGATCACAACAACTGGATCATCGACGGAGGCGAAGCTTATGATCGCGGCGGTGGTGGCATCCTGATCGTTGCTCCATCGCAAGACGCAATCCAAGAATTCAAGGTCACGACCAGCAACTACAGCGCCGATCTTGGAAATGCTTCCGGTGGCATGATTACAATGGCGCTCAAGCAGGGCACCACGAAGTATCATGGCAGCGCTTGGGAGTACAACCGCAATGACGCCCTGAATGCTTACAGCTGGATTAGTAAACACAATTCCACCAATCCTCAAAAACAGAAGCTTCGCTACAACACGTTCGGCTTCAACTTCGGCGGGCCGTTGAATCCGTGGGCGAAGAGTCCAAAGACATTCTTCTTCTACAACATGGAATGGCGGCGGTATATCTCGGGTGACACGCAGATTAACGCTCAAACTCCGAACGCAGCTCAGTATGCCGGCAACATGACGGGCTTGGGCACGATCCACGTCCCCAATCAACTGGACCCGGCTGAACTTCCGAAATATGCGGCCGTAGGCCTAGTCCCCGGCGCCGCTTTTCCTAACAATACGATTCCCGCTAGCCTTATCAACCCCAACGCGAAGGCCTTTCTGGCGACTGGCGCTTTCCCGCTACCTAACTCCGCCGACGGTACTCGCTTTGTCGAAACGGCCAACAGCGTGGACAACTATCGTGAAGAGGCGGTTCGCCTCGACCATCAGTTCAACGACAAGTTCACTTTGATGGGACACCTGATCTGGGACAATGGAAGCGAGGACAAACCCCTACCGCTGTGGACCGGAACTACGTACCCGTCGATCGGAACGGCTGCAAAGGTGCCGTCGTGGTCCGGCGTCGTACACGCGACCTACACCATCAACCCGACTCTGTTGAACGAAGTTACATTCAACACGAACGGCAACAATCTCAATATCGGTATAACCGGCAACTATCTGATTCCC
Source organism: Acidobacteriota bacterium (assembly GCA_023410055.1). Classification (GTDB taxonomy): domain Bacteria; phylum Acidobacteriota; class Terriglobia; order Terriglobales; family Acidobacteriaceae; genus JAEZPW01. The sequence continues at coordinate 42,401 of JAEYQK010000115.1, read as the reverse complement.
TCGGGTTGGAATTCAAAGCAGTTCTTCCCCGCCGTAAACACGTCCAACAAGTTGCCAACTATCAACATCAGCGTGCCGTTCGCGATGAATTATGATCCGAGCCGTTGGCCCTGGAACAATACGTGGCGCGCCTATCAGTGGAAAGACGATGTCTCGTGGAGTCGTGGCGCGCACAACATTCGCTTCGGCGGCGACTACATGTACAACAAAAAGTTCCAGCCAACCGATCAAAACATCGGCGGAGCTTTCACCTTCAATGGAAACGCCACGGGCGTAGGCTTGGCGGACTTTCTGCTGGGCTATGCGGCCACCTACACTCAGCCTCAATTTCGGACGGCCGTCAACATTGCTACCCACAACGTCTCGCTTTACGGCTTGGACGATTGGAAGATAACCAAGAAGTTGACTCTCAACCTCGGGCTTCGTTGGGAGTACATACCTCACGCCTACGACCAGAACAATGCGCTGGCGAACTTCTATCCCGATCTTTACAACCCAGCCAATGCAGCTACGTTCCTTCCAGGCGGCGCCCTCGATCCGAACGGCCCCGGATTCGGCACGGTTCCCGGCGTTCCTCTCTCGAACGTCAGGTTCTACTTGAACGGAATCGGCATTGCCGGTACGAACGGGATTCCTAGAGGGTTGACGACCAACACCTGGAAGACCTTCGCCCCTCGCGTCGGCTTTGCTTACGATATGACGGGCAAGGGGACAGTACTGCGCGGCGGCTTCGGCATGTTCTATGAACGCATCGCAGGGAATGAAGAGTACAACATGATGAACAACGTTCCGTTCACCTATCAGCCGAGCGTAACGAATGTTTATCTCAACGACCCAGCAGTCGGTTATCAGGATGGAGTCAATTCATCCTCGGCGTACAGCGTCACGAACATCATTGGAACAATGAGGAAGTACGACGTTCCCACGACGATTCAATACAATCTCGGCATTCAGCAAGGTGTCGGGAACGTAGGTGTGTTGAACATCGCCTACGTAGGCAACACCGCTTATCACCAGTCATTGCGGCTCGAAGTTAACGGCTTGCCATTGAGCGATACTGCCAATCGCTTGGCCGTGTGCGGAGGCAATTGCGTCACGGGCACCCCGAATGCCAACCCCAATCTCTTCCGGCCTTTTAAAGGTTGGGGAACCATCGGGTTGGCAAGCACGTCGGGGAATGCACATTACAACTCGCTCCAGGTCAGCATGAGAACCTCCTCATGGAAGAACCTGACCCTCGGCGCAACCTACACCTGGTCGCATGCATTCGACCTGAACGACGGCGACAACTTCAATCCCGTCGATAACCCATACGACATCAAGTACAACTGGGGCTCGGCAGGCTTTGATCGCCGGCAAGTGTTCAACTTGACCTACATCTACAACTTGCCTTTCTTCCGCAACTCCGACAACAAGTTCGCCAAGGGGGCGCTGGGTGGATGGACGATTTCCGGCGTCACACTGTTCAGCTCCGGGACGCCGCTGCAAGTGAACGCACCGATAGATGTCCTGGGCGTCGGAGGAGACGTGACGAATCACGCAAATCTAGTTGCGCCGGTCACATATCCAAAGACCAGCGCTCAGTGGTTCAGCACCAGTTCATTCGCGGCTCCGACTCCGCTCCAGTGGGGCACTTCGCCTCGGGGTTCCATTATCGGCCCAGGACGTAACAACTGGAACATCTCCATGTTCAAGAACTTCCAGTTCACGGAAAGGGTCGGGTTCGAGTTCCGGGCAGAGAGCTTCAATACCTTTAACCATACGCAGTTCACCGGTTTAGGTACCAATTTGACAGGCGGTGACTTCGGCAAAGTAACCGCGGCAGCAGACGGCCGCGTGTTTCAACTTGGCGCGCGACTCTTTTTCTAGCAGGTCGCGTCAACTTACGTTGCGCAGCAGGGAGCCGGCCAGGAGCCGGCTCCCTCCCATCGCGCTCCCGTTTGTTACAGCTCAGCCGCTCGAAGGTACTGACCGCGCCTACCTGCTCCAAAGCTATTCAGAGCCACCTACCTCTCATGAGCTTTACGTTGTCGGGACTAACAAAGTAATCGATAACTGTCCACAAATGTGATAGTTTCAATGGGAAACTCGCGCCGGGGCTTCCAGGCGGACCAGAGCGCCTCATTGATTTTGAGAACTCACGCGCGCGGGAGACCTGTCCGTCGGAGGCATGGCCGTGACTATAAGTTTTTCGAGAATAGTTGCTCTTAATTTCGTGTGTGCGGCGACCCTGTTCGCGCTGGCAAGCCCAATTCCAGCGGCGAAACCGGTTACCGTTACGAGTCCAGATGGAAAGGTGAAGTCTGAACTCAGCGCCACCGATGGCACGGTGCGTTACCGCGTAACGGTGGACGGGAAGGAAGTAGTGGCCCCCTCCAGGATTGGCATCCTGAGCAACGGAGTGGAACTGGGGCAGGATGCGGTTCTCGGAAAACCGCAATTTCGCAAGGTGAACGAACAGTACAAGTTCTTCGGGGCGCACTCCGTGGCATTGAACCGCGCTCAAGAAGCTACTGTGCCGGTGACCTCCCACGGTGAGTCCTACATGGTAGATATTCATGTAGCGAATGACGGCGTCGGTGTTCGTCTGCGCTTGTCCGCGAAGCAGGGACGGAAAATTGAGGCGGACCGCTCCTCATGGGCTATCGAAGGCGATCCGGTCGTGTGGGCCGCCCAACTGGATGCCGCATACGAAAGCATGTACAGGACTACCTCGCTGCAAAAGCTCGGAAGCGAGTCGTACGGAATGCCCATCACTGCCCGGATCGGAGACATCTATCTCACGCTGACCGAAGCGGCGCTGAAAGACTATGGCGATCTGGCCGTCAAACTTGGACGGGACGGCGCACTGGAAGGACAGCTCTATGCCGATCCCGAGGGGTGGACAACCGACGATGCCGTAATCCAGCCGTGGCGAGTGACTGTGATCGCGCGCGACCTCACGGAACTTGTGAACAGCACGCTGGTTCAGAACCTGAATCCGCCAGCTGATCCGAAGTTGGCGAAGGCTGATTGGATCGTTCCGGGGCGCTCCGCTTGGCAATGGATGGCGATCGGTGACCCTCAGTTTGACGACCAGAAGCAGTGGGTGGACTGGACTCAACAGCTCGGGTTCGAATATTACCTTGTCGACGAAGGATGGCACCGGTGGAAAGACAATTGGGCGTCGCTTGCGTCGGTTGCCGCCTATGCCAAGACCAAGAATGTGAAAGTCTGGCTTTGGGTCCACAGCAATGAGGTGAAGACCCCTGAGCTGCGCAAAGCCTATTTCCGAAAAGCCGTTGAGGCCGGAATCGTGGGCATAAAGATCGACTTTCCCCCTGCATGTAATCGCTGGTGGTCCACCTGGTATCACGACACAGCCCGGGATGCGGCCGAGTTCAAGTTGCTCGTCGATTTCCATGGAGCGAACAAGCCCACAGGGATGGAGCGCACATGGCCAAATCAACTGACGCGTGAAGGTGTGCGTGGGCATGAATGGCACATGACTCGCTATAAGCGCGTCTTGGAACCGGCGCACGACACCGTTCTGCCTTTCACTCGCTACATCGCCGGACCTGGTGACTACACTCCCACCGTGTTCGAAACTAAAGAACTGCAAGGGAACACATGGTCCCACGAGGTGGCACAGATGGTGATCTTCACTTCTCCATTCCTGTGCACAGGAGGCCATCCCAGAGACTATCTGGCTAATCCAGCACGGGACGTTCTATCCGCGATTCCAGCGGTCTGGGACGAGACCCGTGTTCTGAATGGAAGCGAATCCGGCAAGGTTGTTGCTATGGCGCGCCGTTCGGGAAATCAGTGGTTTGTTGCCGTGATCAATGGCGATGAAGCGACAAGCCTCAACATCCCGCTTGGGTTCTTGGGCGACGGCAAGTGGACCGTCAGTCGCCTATACGACAGCAAGGAAAAACCGGACGCATGGGATCGTCAGGACGGCACCGTGACCAAGGGGGAGAATGTTCAACTGAACCTTTCGCCGCGGGGCGGATTTGTTGCTTGGTTTCGGAAGTGAGTGGCCGCAAGACACCTTACTCACATGCGTGTGCTGCAACAGAAACTCCGTGCCGCTGAGCACGGAGTTTTTCTCTTCACGAAGAATATGCGCGGCAGCTCCGCGCAGCCGCGGCAATAGCTCTTAATCCCTTCCGCTCGCTGCGAACGCTCTCTCCTCCAACGGTAATCCTGGCTCGTGCTCAAAGTTGAGGCGACAGCGTTCTACGACCAATGGGCGGTTGTGTACCTGGGTGTGGATGTTCCCGATGTATTCTCCGATGATCCCCATGAACAACAATTGAACCGAGCCCAAGAAGAAGAACCCAATTATCAGTGGAGCAATGCCGACATTAAAGCGGTTCCAGAGCACAACCTTGTACAAGAAATAGGCAAAGCCGACGAGCAGGGAGAGCGCGGAGCCGGCGAATCCGGTGAATGTCACGAGACGCAACGGGACTTTCGATAGCTTCGTGATCCCGAGCATCGCCAGATCGTACAAGGTATAAAAGTTGTTCTTCGTCTTGCCGCGCTTGCGGCGTTCTTGGATGTATTCAACTTCCGCGTGCGGCAAGCCGATTTCGGCGATCATGCCGCGGAAGTAAGGATACGGGTCGCCAAACTGGCGAACGAGTTCAATTACTGAACGGTCATAAAGCCCGAAGCCCGTGAAATGCTCATAGGTCTCTATGTTGTCCGAGAGCCGGTTGATGATCCGGTAGAACATGGAGCGCACGGCGTACATGAGCGGGTTCTCGCGACTTTTGCGCTTGATCGCGATCACGATCGGGGTGCCTTTCTCCCATTCGTCGAGCAGTTGCTCCAAAACTTCTGGCGGATCCTGAAGATCCGAGATGAGCGAAATGACGGCATCCCCGGTAGCCTGCAACATGGCGTGCATAGGCGAACGGAGGTGTCCGAAATTGCGGGCATTGCGGATCACCTTAACGTTGGGATCGGATGCGGCAATTGCGGAAAGTGCCGCGAAGGTGCCGTCCTGCGAAGCGTTGTCGATGAAGATGTGCTCGTATTTGTAACGGCCCAGCCGCGCCATCAGGTCGCGCACACGCTCGTAAACTTCTTGAACGTTTCCTTCTTCGTTGTAGCAGGGGGTGACAACGCTGATCGTTTTCACTTGCCACCTGCTTTCGAAGACATGGCTATTGGCGCAAGGCCCCGTCCGTAGATAGCTTCTCGGAGCGAGGGGACGTGAGCATAGGGGCTATCAATGGAATCGATCATAACCGGCTGATCTTTCTTCACGGGTTGGAGGATTACTTCGCCTCTCATCAATTCGCGGCACGAAATCTGGCCCTGTTGCAGCGGAACAGCCAGGTAGACGTCTTCGTCACAGAGGATATGGCCTACCTCAAGGTCGTGCCTGGCATAGACGCCACGAACGAGCGAATCAAGGTAGGCAATCTCTTTTTTTGGCGGCAGTCGCTTCTGCGTTCCCGGAGGACCGCACATCCTCTTCGCCCGATGAAAAGCTTTGAACCAGGTGTCCACTTGCTCAGGCAGCGAGCAGTAGGGAGAGACCGTCATGCCGTCGGTCTGAACGTCTACGTGACGCTCGAACGTGCGGGCGCCCTTCGCGTAGGCAATCAGCATAGATGATTCCCAATCATGGTACTCATGCGTTGAGAATCCAATCGTATGGTGCGGATACCGGTTGACCAGGAAGTCGATCTGGTTCAACTCGATCTCGGTGTCCTCGGAAGGATAGATCGAGACGCAGTGATTGATGGCGAGCGGAATGCGACGGTTATCGAAGAACGTCACCAGGTCGTCGATGTCCTTGAGGGAGGAGCCTCCGGTTGAGGCAATCACCGGCTTCTTGCTCTTGGCGATGCGTTCGATCAGAACCCAGTCGTTGCAATCGGAGCTGGCGAGTTTCAGCATCGAGATGCCGAGTTCGTCGCACAGATCGACAGAAGCTTCATCGAAAGGCGTAGCCATCGGCATGCAGCCCGCGCTACGGACAGCCTTAACCAGCGTGGCGATTTCGTCTGACTTGAGCCGGGTCGAGATCGTCTTCTTTATGTAGCGGATGTCTTCGCGGTCGCGGAAGTCACTGTGGATGAAGCTGTCTACGTCGCGGATTTGCAGCTTGATCGCCGCGCGTACGTTGTTAAAACGAACCACCTGGGCGAAGGAGCGAATGATCTTTAGTCCACGCTCTACATCGCCCAGATGGTTGTTGGCCATCTCCAGTACGAATAGCTCATCGAAGATATCGTTTCCACTCATAGGTCCATCCCTTACTGCCGCTACTTACTTCCGCGCCGAGTGATCTGGCTCGTCTTCCCACAACCTGTTTGTTCGCAGTTCCTCTTCGTCGAGGAACGGGTACATATCATCCAGCGGCGGAGAGATGATCTTTCCGTCGGGCAACTGCTTCGCCTTGGACCTCGGTTCGAAGCCCTGTGCCGGATCAAGTACCACCTCTATCAAGGCGGGACCGTCATTCTCGAGCGCACGCTCTATCTCTGACATCAGAGAAGAACGATCTATCCGAATTGAGGGAATTCCATATGCCGCTCCGACTTTGACGATGTCTGGGAAAGTCACGCCGCTCGCCGGGCCTTCTCCGGTGAGCCGTCCGAAAAAGTTAGCTTGAGTGCTCCTGATTGACAAGTAACCTTCGTTATTCAGGACGAAGATTTTGATCGGCAGCTTGTGATGAACCACGGTTTGCAGTTCCTGAATGTTCATCTGAAGGCTGCCGTCACCAGCGAGGCAGATGACACGCTTTCCGTTGCGGGCAAACGCGGCACCGATTGCCGCGGGAAGGTCGTGTCCCATGGAGGCGGCGCCGGAGTTGGAGATTAATCGCTGGCCCTCTTTGATTTTCATCACTTGGAACGGCAAAATGCAGGCGCTCGCATTTCCGCTGATCACGACATCGTCGGCGCGCAGTATATCGGAAAGCTGTTCCATGAAGTGATATGGGTTGAGCGGCGGACCTGGCGTACGGTGACGATCTAGAACCACGGGATAGCCTCGAACCCGCTCGCGGCACCAGTCGAGCCACGAATCGTGTTTCGTGCCGAAATCTTCAGGTCGAGAGAGTTGTCGCAGCATCGACTGAAGGAAAACTTTGAGGTCGCAGTGCACGGCCATATCAGGTCGTACCAGCGGCTTGCACAATTCGGCAGGGTCAGCGTCGACTTGAATTTTAAAGGCATGTGGCGCGAACGACTGCCAGTTGTAGCTGACCTGCCGAAGGTTCAGGCGTGAGCCCAAGATCAGCAACACATCGGCGTTCTGTACCACGAAGTTGCCCGCCCGATCGCCAATCGTGCCGGGTCTGCCGCAGAACAACGGATTGTCGGACGCGATCAGATCGTGAGTCCAGGCGGTTGTGACCGGAACCTGGAGTTGGCTAGCGATTTCTTTGAATTCCTCAAGAGCACCGGCAGCACGTACTCCGGTTCCGGCCATGATCACGGGCCTGCTCGCCTTTTGCAGTCGGGCAAGTATCTCGCGGCATTGCGAATCCACTTCTTGCTGATCCCACACGAGGTCGTCTTCCGATGGATCATAGGCAACCAGTGCTGTTGGTTCGATCTGCGCGGCTTGCACATCAACCGGAATGTCGAGCCAGCACGGTCCCGGTCGTCCGGACCGGGCTAGATGGTAGGCCCGCTCCAAGTGATATCGGATCGTGGAGGGATCGGAAACCATGACGGCGTACTTGGTAATCCGCTCGACCATGGCGATGATGTCGACTTCCTGGTCACCGAGTTGGCGCAGGCCGTTGATGCCGCGGTAACGCATGCACGTGTCGCGCCTGACCTGTCCAGAAATGACCAGCATCGGGACCGAATCGGTCCATGCGCCGAAAACGCCGTTCAGCGCATTAATCCCACCCGGGCCGGTTGTAACGCTGACAACGCCCGGTTTCCCAGTCACGCGCGCATAGGCTTCGGCCGCCATTGCCGATGCCTGCTCATGATGGTTGCACACCAGCTTGATTCGCGGTTCCTGGCCGACGGAATCATTCAGGTGCATCGCGCCACCACCTGAAACGAGGAACACGTGTTGCGTACCCCAGTCGGCCAGCGTGCGAAATGCGTAATCGGAGAGTTTCATCGGCAGCACGCCTCCCGCATTTCAGCCGGAGAGGGATAGGCATGCTGCTTCATTGCGATCGCCCACTCGCAGGTGCGACGAATCGCTTCCTGCCGCGAAACGGTCTCACGTAGTCCCAGCTCTCGTCTAGCCCGCGTCGTCGAAGGCACGTAGCGGTCAATCGGGCCCTGAGCGGCACCCGTAGAGCCGATCTCGACTTTAACTTCAGGCTGCAAAGAAGCCACTTCGTTCGCTAGCTCGCGAATGCTTACTGCTTCATCCGAACCGACGTTGTAAGCCCGGCATGGCGTGCCGCGAAACAATATCGTCCAGAGCCAAACCATGAGGTCAGAGGCGTAGAGATAAGAGCGAACTGTCGTGCCATCGCCTTTAACACGCACAGCACTGTCGCTGATGCGGTCGTGGATGAAGTTGCCGATGGCAAAATGCGCGTCGAGCTTCATGTAAGGACCAACAAAGGCAAAGCACCGCGCTATCTTCGGCTCGAATGCAGGCGAGGCGTAGAGCGAGCACAGCATTTCAGCAGCCCGCTTTCCTTCCGCATAGGCAGACTTTCTGTTTAGCGGATCCGGGCCGCCACGGCACTCCTCATCAATGTGCGAGACGCCCGCGGGCTGCGGTCCGTAAACAGCGCCCGAACTCGTAAACAGGAACTTTGAGACACCGCTTCGGACGGCGAAGTCCAAAGTGCGGCTTGTGCCATGCACCGTGATGTCAAACATGGACAGGGGAGAATCTTCATTCAGCGCCGCACTGGCCGGGGTGGCAGCGTGAATCGCATGGGTGAAAGGACCGACGGGGAACTGCTCCTGGCAAATATCCTGTCGCTGCAGCTGAATGGAATTGTCTCTCAGAAGGTGCGGTGCCTTGCTCTCGAGCAATTCGGGGTGCCGCGCAACTGCCACGGCCTGCGCATTCAGTCCTAACCTTTTGTTGACCCAGGCAAAGCTTTCAAGGAACCAGCAGCCAAAGAATCCAGTGGCGCCCGTAATCAAGATTCGGCCGTTGCGAAGCTCCGCCCAAAAAGGTTCAGTCTGTTCGATAAAGCAATCCAAATCCTTTGCCATCAGGTTGCTCATCCGCGCTCCTTCATGGAAGCCGGAAACAGACTCTGAGACAACTCATGGAACACCTCAGAGACATAGTCGAGAGCCGAAGACGAAATGCCGGGGAATAGACCGATCCAAAAAACGTCCCGCATGGCCCGGTCGGTATTCGGCAGTTCCCCAACCTTGCGATGCGCCACTCCGGCGTATGCCGGCTGCCTAAGCAGGTTTCCGGCAAACAACATACGGGTGGCGATTTTTCTGCTCTCCAGATACCTGACAACCTCTTCCCGCGTAAACCGGCCGTTTTCACGGACCGCCAGCGGGAAGCCAAACCAACTCGGGCAAGAATGCGGCGTCGGCTCCGGCAGGATGAAGAACTCCTGTAAATCCACCAGCGCTTTGCGGAGCTGATCGAAGTTGGTACGTCGAGCGGCAATGAATCCCGGCAGTTTCGCCAACTGCGCCACGCCCATGGCTGCCTGAAAATCGGTCGCCTTGAGGTTGTAGCCGATGTGGCTGTACACGTACTTGTGGTCATATCCGGCAGGTAGTTCACCCCAGCGTTGCTGATGTCGGCGACCACATGTATTTGACTTGCCCGGAGGACACCAGCAGTCTCGCCCCCAGTCGCGGAAAGACTCCGCGATTTTCTTCAGCAGGGTAGAGTTGGTGAAGACGCACCCACCTTCTCCCATGGTGATGTGGTGCGCGGGATAGAAGCTTGCAGATCCAATATCCCCGAAACTGCCCACCATTTTGTCTCGATAAAGAGACCCGACGGCATCACAACAATCTTCGACCAGCCACAAGTCGTGCTTCTTTGCGAACGCGGTAACCGAATCGAGATCAAACGGGTTGCCGAGCGTGTGTGCGATTACCAGCGCCCTGGTCTTGTTCGACAATGCGTCTTCCAGTTGTTCAACATCAATGTTGTAGGTCGGGAACTTGATATCGACGAAAACTGGCACGCACCCGTTCTGAACAATGGGATTAACCGTGGTCGGGAAGCCAGCAGCGACGGTGACGACTTCGTCACCGGGGCGGAGGCGTCGATCTTTGAGCGAAGGCGATGTCAGTGCGGAGACCGCTGCCAAGAGGGCGGAGGATCCGGAATTGACCAAACTCGCCCCACTGACTCCCATGAAGGCGGCGAATTCTCTCTCGAACTGGTCGGCAAAACGTCCCGTCGTGAACCAGCCATCGAGGGCCGCTTCCACGACGTTCTGAATCTCGGCACAATCGAAGACTTTACCCGCAACTGGCACGTCGCTTTTTCCGGGCACGAAAGTCTGCGACGCGAATACGAGATCGCAGTATTCGCCGACCAGGTCGAAAATCTGCTGCCGTATGTGTTGAGGATCGTTCGACATCCGATTACACCTTGGCAGCGCGACGGGCTAGCTTTGGAAAACCGAGGAAATCCCGGTACCATTCAACGGTGCGCTCGAGCCCCTCGCGCAACGTGAACATGGGCTTCCAGCCGAGAACTGTTCTCGCATGTTCAGCGCTCAAATACTGGTGGCGAATCTCGTTCAACGGCTCGTTGCGAACATCTGGTTCAAGGTCGGAGTTCATAACGTCCAACACCGTCCTGACGATCTCAAGTACGCTGACCTGCGACTCGTTGGAAAAATTGAAGGCTTCTCCTGCCAAGGCGCGGTTTTGTCCCAGTCGTTCTCCCAAGGCGATGTATGCTGCGGCGGCATCCTCAATATAGAGGTAGTCGCGAACATACTGGCCATCAGAACGCACCGTTGGTCTCTCTCCGCGCAGGACGGAGCGAATCGTTCCGGGAACAACACGGTTCCAGTTCAGATCGCCGCCGCCATAGAAGTTCCCGCAGCGGGTGATCGCTACGGGAAGCCCGTAAGTGATGGCGTAAGACTGAGTAATCAGGTCAGCGCAAGACTTGCTTACGTCGTAAGGATGCCTTCCTTGCAGCGGCATTGATTCGTTGTAGGGCAGTTTCTCCTGGTCACCATACGCCTTGTCTGACGAGGCCACCACTATCGCTCCGATCCTTGGAGATCGTCGGCATGCTTCAAGCAGGTTCCATGTCCCCTCGATGTTGGTGGTGAATGTGGAGATCGGGTTGCGATTCGCTATTCCAACGATCGTCTGTGCCGCAAGGTGGAAGACCGTGTCAATTTCGTACTCACCGAGAGTTCTCTCTAGCAATTCGCGGTCGCACAAATTGCCCCGTACAGTCTTGACGCGCTCCAATGCGCCTTGCCGAATCAATTCACTCTGCGGAACCCAATCGCGTATTAGGCACACCACGTCTGCGCCGGCTTCCAGTAGTCGCGGAACCAGCCAGGATCCAAGAAGTCCTGTAGCTCCGGTCACCAAAACGGGTCTGTCCTGCCAGTGACTGCTCATCGATCTCACCAAACCTTCCACGGCGCGCGTTGGCTGGCCCACATTTCATTCAGTGCAACGTACTCGCGATAAGTATCCATTGCATAAAAGAATCCTTCGTGGCGATAGGCCATTAACTGTCCTTCCTGCGACAACTTCTCCAGGGGCTCGCGTTCTAAAATGCAATCGTCTCCCCAGAGATAGTCGAGGACTTTTCTGTTGAAGGCGAAGAACCCGGCGCTGACGGCACCATCCGAACGGGGCTTCTCTACGAAACGATTGACCATGCCATCGTCGTCAATGTCGAGAATGCCGAATCGCGAAAACGGAGAAACGGAGGTTACGGTGGCCAGCTTTCCGTGGTTCTTATGGAATTCCAACACGGCGCGAATGTTGACGTCACTCAGGCCGTCGCCGTAGGTCAGCAGAAAAGTTTCATCGTCTCCGAGGTACCGAGCGATCCGCTTCACGCGGCCGCCGGTCATTGTATCCAGGCCTGTATCGGCAAGAGTTACCGAGAAGTCCTGCTCCTGGTGCGCTCCCATGAACTGTATGTGCGATTCCCGCCCCAGGCATATCGTGAAGTCGTTGTTCATTGCCTCGTACTTAAGGAAGTAGTCCTTGATCATGTTGCCGCGGTAGCCGAGACAAAGAACGAAATCGCGAAAACCGTGATGGGCGTAACCCTTCATAATGTGCCACAGCAACGGCCGTCCGCCTACCTCGACTAAAGGTTTAGGGCGATACTCGGTCTCTTCACGCAGGCGCGTGCCGAGTCCACCGCACAACATGACGACTTTCATCCCGCAAGCTCCTAACTGCTCCGCAGAGCAGACCGCGATCGAATGCCTGGAAGTTTATATTTGAGTAACATACCTCGAAGAGGAAAACAAGTTACGGAATTGAGTGGCACCAGGGTGTGCATTTTGGACTACCTCTGCACGGAAAAGCCTCGACATGAAGCCTTGCCCGGGGCCAGAATAGACCTCACCTTCAGGTTCAGTCTGATTGGAATGGTCTGCCTGTTAGCGCAGAGCACGGCCGAAGGAGACCGACCAGCAACATCATGCAGAGTCCGATATCCATGCAAGAAGAAGCATGTCTGCCCAGTATTTACAAAGATTGCAACGGCTCTGCTCGAGCTGGGAAATTGTCTGGCAGCACCGGAGTTCTATTCCTGGCAGTGATAGTCCTCAGCACTGGATACGCCATCTGGGCGGCGCACAGGGGATGGCTTCCGCAGGATGACGGCACGCTGGCGCAGTCCGCTGTCCGCGTCCTTTCGGGCCAACTGCCGAACATCGATTTCGTCGACAACTATACCGGAGGGCTGAGCCTGCTTAACGCCCTCGCATTCCGTATTGGTGGGACAAACCTGCTTAGCCTGCGGTACTGTGCCATCATCTTCTTCGTGCCGTTTGTCGCTGCGACTATTTACATTGCTTCCCGCTTTGCCTCGAAATGGGCGGCCGCCGCGATAACTCTTTTGTGCGTGGCATGGAGTTTCCCGCAATATCCGTCTGCAATGCCCTCTTGGTACAACCTTTTTTTTGCAGGGATTGGCGCTGCGGCTCTCTTGCGCTACCTCGAGGTGGAGCGCAGCAGATGGCTGTTTTTGGCGGGGATAGCTGGCGGATTTTCATTCCTGGTCAAGAGCACCGGAGCATACTATGTCGCCGCAGTGTTGTTGTTCATGCTTTTTCGTGAGCAGAATGTAAATGGCCCAACAACAGTGAGTCCTCGGCGGTCCCCACTATATTCGGGGTTCGTGATTGCCGGATTGGTCGCGTTCCTCTTCGTGATCAACTCGTTGATGCGTAGTCGATTCGACGAACGGGAACTGTATGCGTTCTTCCTGGGTCCGTTCGTTGTCGCCTGCGTAATTATGTTGCGGGAGCGAACCTTACGGCCTTGTGGTAGTGCCGTGCGTTTCGCTACCTTGATACGGCTGTTTGCTCCTTTTCTGGCTGGACTTCTCTTGCCGCTGTTTGCCTTTTTGTTGCGTTATGCTTTGTCCCGTTCGCTCGGGCAGCTATATCAAAACGTGTTCGGGGTCATTCCTGGACGTACCGCGGCATTGAGTCTGCTCAGGCCAGTATCGCCGCGGCATGCGCTCTTCTCAGTCGTACTAGTTACTGTGCTGGTGATTGCGGCCACGTGGAAACGGGCCGCGTCGCTTGTTGTCACCGTTGGCGTACCGCTAGCATTGGCGGTATTGCTGATCGATCCAAGAACAGGGACTTGGCAGCATATCTGGTTTTCGGCATTGCTGCTCACACCGGTTGTCGTGCTTTCGGGAGCGTTGGCTCTATCTCCGCGGTTTGGTTTGGAGTTATCGACTCTCCGACAGCAACAAATATTCCTGCTTCTTGCTTTAGCGGCCTTGTGCAGCCTGATTCAATTCCCCTTGTCCGCCCCGATCTACTTTTGTTATGCAGCCCCAATGACGGTGCTGGCATTGTTTGCAGTTGTGGCGTGCATTAAGCGGACGCAATCTGCGAGCCGGTTGGTCTTCGCTTCCGTAATCGGCTTCTACACACTGTTTGCGGTTGTTCGTTTGCAGCCGTCCGCCATCTATGCGCATTGGGCCTTTGGTGCTGCCGACAAAGTAACTACCTTGAACCTCCCGCGTGGAGGAGGCTTAGAAGTCGAAAGACCGCAGGAATTCGAGGAGATGGTCCGTGCTGTTCAGCGCCTATCAAAGGGGGGGGCAATCGTTGCGACTCCGGAATGCCCGGAGGTCTACTTCCTTACGGGACTGGAAAACGCTACAAAGAATGATAATAGCGCGTCCCTCGAAGTGCTTATGCAGGCAGGGCAGGATGCACGTGTACACGTAATCGTGATCAACAGACTCTCAACCTTTTCTGGTGCCAGCCTTACGCCCGAACTGCATCAGGAGTTGCTCGCGCGTTTTCCAAATGAAGGAAGAGTTGGCAGGTACTCTTTGTTCTGGCGGTAGCCCGACTTTGGCACTGGATAACTAAAGATTTACTTCGAGCCGGAGCCGGCTACAGAGTCGGCACAACATAAGGTTATTAATGCAGCTTCATCAGACCCACAATCTGTGCCGTTTTGAGCAGCTTGTAACCCGCTACGCTCCGTTCATTCCCGCCCTAATCGGAGCACTGGTGTTCCTTCCGACACTTCGATATGGATTCGTTTGGGATGACCTTCTGTCGGTAAAGCAGAACCTCGCGCTGCGGTCCTGGAGCACTCTTAGCCACGTCTTCTGGGGGATGATTGATTACAGGATGTATCGTCCTTTGACGTCGGGCATTCCCGTGTTTCAGTTTCATCTTTTTGGACTGCATCCTTGGGGGTATCACCTTACCAGCATTGTTCTTCATGCACTCGTATGCTATCTGGTTTTCCAGATTGCACTGCGTTTGTCGGGGAGCAGGCGAGTGGCCCTTTTTGCGGGCACTCTGTTCGCACTCCACGCTGCGCATGTCGAGGCGGTTGCATGGATATCGGCCTTCGCGGAACCGCTTGCTGCCGTGTTCATCTTGCTGGGTTTTCTGCTGTACCTCGGGTATCGCGATCAAAGGAACGGTAAGTCGCTTCTCCTACTTTGTCTCACGCTCTTTCTGGGGCTGCTCACGAAGGAAACTGCGATCGTCCTGCCTCTGTTGATTCTGATTTATGAGCTGACGATGGGCGACTCTGCTCTACGAAAGTGGCGACATCATGTTCCGGCGGTAGCGTGCCTGGCTTGTACGGTCGGAATCTACTTCGCTCTTCGCCATGCTGTGTGCAAGGTCTTCATCTCGGCTGCCGCACCGCATACAACCACAGAAACCGCCATTTGGACGGTTCCTGACCTGTTGATGACCTACGTCCGGCATCTCGTAGTTCCGGTACCGTTGAGCCCGTTCTATGATGCTTCGTACGTCGCGTCTCCCGGACGGGGCTTCTGGATTCCGATTGCTATCGTTGTGGTGTTGACCATCGCGCTCTGGGCTGTTGCCAAGCGGCTAGAAATGCGATTGTTGCTGTTCTGTGGGATCGCGATACTCGTGCCACTTCTGCCCGTACTGAATCTCAACTTCTTTCTTCCCGGGGAGACCATTCATGACCGTTTCCTTTACTTGCCATCTGTGTTTTTCTCGCTGCTTGCTGGACTGCTCGTCTTCAGGCTAGCCGGGGATTCCAAACCGCAGCGATTCCACCTGGCGCATGTTTTGGGCTTGGCTCTGCTTGCCGTAAACGCCTTTTCCCTGGCTGTATACTGCCCCGTTTGGAGCAACGATCTGGTCTTTTATGGCTATTCGGCAAGGATGGCACCGAAGAACCATCGCCCTTTGTTTGGTTTGGCGCGGACCCACCTTGAAAGAGGAGACTACCGGCGGAGCGAAGCCGCGCTTGAGCAAGTCCTGCGTTTGCGGTCCGATCCGGAGGCTTTTATCA
Source organism: Acidobacteriota bacterium (assembly GCA_023410055.1). Lineage (GTDB taxonomy): Bacteria > Acidobacteriota > Terriglobia > Terriglobales > Acidobacteriaceae > JAEZPW01. Next base: position 26,493 of record JAEYQK010000115.1, on the reverse strand, counting down.
AGCTTGGTCAACTGCGAATGCGAATGGGGCGTCCGGAGGATGCCGAATACCCGCTGCGACAGGCTCTCGCTTTGGTGCCAGATCGTCCGGGACTACATCTTGATCTCGGGCAGGCTTTAGAGGTGTTAGGGAGAACGGACGAGGCAAGGCTGGAGTACGAACGCGAAATCGCGGTTAGTCCAAACAATAAGGATCTCGCGTACGAGTTCATTGACAGGCTTCCTGCAACCCGTCAGCGGTCAAGTAGCTCGAGATAATCGAAGCGCGCTCGCAGGGTAGCTCTGCCTCGTTCCCGACGTATTAGATCGAGTCTGACAAAAACGGGCAATTGGCCAATGACAATTTTTGTCAGTTTGCGCGAATGTTGGCGCTGTTTGGGCCACGAATGGTTCTATTTGCTTTTGGTATTTCGCTTTAAGTTGCTGAATATAGGGATTTTATTGCGTCTTCGTGGCGTTGTTGAAGTTTGGCTCCTGAGTTGCCTTTTGTAGGGCGCTGCCTGAACAAGGCACTCCGGAGGAAAACAGTAAATGCGAAAGCAAAAAGGTTTCTCGCTGATTGAGTTGTTGATTGTGGTGGCCATCATCCTGATCATCGCCGCCATCGCTATCCCGAACCTGCTGAAAGCACGTGTCGCCGCTAATGAATCCGCTGCAGCCGCTACCGTTCGCACCCTTGGAACCGCTGAGGTGTCCTATCTCACCAAGCATGGTAACTTCGGCACACTGTCTGATCTGAAGACTGACGCGCTGATCGACGATGTCATAGGTGCTGGGTCAGTAAAGGGTGGCTATAGTTACAAGGCCGCGACTGGGGGCACCAATGCACAGGAATTTACTGTCGGTGCGACACCGGCGGTAACGGATGGCAGCTACCGCAAGTTCTGCGCGACCACAGATGGTGTTGTTCGCGTGGGAGATGATGGAACAGCTGCTTGCGCGACTGCGACACCGCTCTCGAACTAGTTGGGTTCTTCTCTGATCTTTTGAACACAAGGATTGTGGGCCCTCGAGGTTCACAATCCTTGGTGGATCGATATTAACTCCCGAGCCGGACGAATATGAGCCAGACACGAGGGTTTTCTCTTATCGAATTGCTGATCGTGGTGGCAATCATCCTGATTATCACGGCGATTGCTGTTCCTAACCTGCTGCAAGCCCGCATACGCTCCCAGGAGGCCTCGGCTGTGAACTCAGTCCGAACTATCACGAGTGCGGAAATCATGTATCGAATCCGCTTCGGAACGTACACCGGACTTGCGGACCTTCACGAAGAAGGAATCCTTGACACAGAGTTGGGGACGGCGCCACACCAGAAAAGTGGATACGTCTTCTCCGCAACAGGAGATATCCAAAGTTTCACTGTCGGAGCTATGCCAATTGCTGACAGCACTGGTAGGCGAGCTTTCTGCTCGGACACTCCGGCTGTTATTAGGTTTGCGGTGAGTGGAACCTGCGACCCTGCCAACTCTCCGACCATCGAATAAGCTCTTCGAGTTCGTTTGAGAGTATCTCTTTGCCAGTCCCAGGCGTTGTACTAGCCCATCAACTCAGATACTCTGGTCCCTCTGCGCAATCAAATCATCGAGTTCAAGTTAGCACGATGGGAGCGGTCCGGCTTTGAAGATCACTGCGTACTAGCCAAACGCGCAGACGAAACAGGGTGAACTACACATGGGCCTACTATCCGTATTAATCACTTTGCTGGCTTGGGGTACCTGGCTTGCGCCTTCGCAGCGTGTCCCTATGAAAGGCCAGCAGACGCGTACATTTTATGTAACTCTGGCCGCGTTGCTGATGGCCATCGTTGTCGCGTGTTTCCGCGATGTCGAGGGACTCAACATGCGCACCATCTGGTTCCCCTTCGTTGGCGGCGTGATTTGGGCTATAAGCGGACAGGCGGCGTTTGTCAGCACGGACAAACTGGGCATTGCCAAGGCCGTTGGCATATGGACGCCCATGAACATGCTGGTTTCCGTCGCTTGGGGCGTCATCCTTTTTGGCGAGTTTCTCCATAAGGGTACACTCAGCATCTCTCTGGCATTTGTCGCACTTGTTGTGATCATCGCCGGTGTGTTGTTAATCATCTTTGCCGGAGCGGGCGGCCAGCACGCGGAGCGAGTCTCACGCGACTCTCTGCGCATTGGCATCATGGGGGCGTTGGGAGCGGGCGTTGGCTGGGGCAGCTATTTCATTCCGCTCCAGCTCTCTGGGATATCAATGTGGGTCGGCATGTTACCGCTCGCAGCCGGCATGTTCGCTGGGGGCATAGCTATCAGCGCTCTCTCTCGAACTTCGGTGAGACTCGAAGGGGCGGGCCAATACGCGCGCGTCCTGACGACTGGCGCCCTATGGAGCATAGGGAACTACGGTGCACTCGTGATGATGGAGCGGATCGGCACCGGAAAAGGCTTTACTATTTCTCAGCTATCGGTGATCGTGAACGCGTCGATTGGAGTTTTCTGGGAGCACAGGCCTGAGCCGAAAACAAAGGCCGCCAAACTTACGCTCCTCGGCATTGCCATTGCTGCTATCGGAGGAGTTCTCCTCGGCACCCTCAAGTAAGCGTCAATTGCTGCTGTTGCGGGCAACGGCTGCTTTTTGCTGCGCAATCCAGGCTGTTGTCCGGGAATCCAGCACGTCTAGAGGCAACGCTCCTCCGTTCAGGATTTCGTCGTGAAAAGCGCGGATGTCGTACTTGGCGCCGAGTTCTTTCTGAGCAAGTTCGCGCAGCTTCAGAATCTCAAGCTGGCCTAACTTGTACGAAAGAGCCTGGGCAGGGAATGCGATGTAGCGATCCGTTTCGGCCTGGATGTCCGGTTCGTCTTCTGACGAATGCTGATGGAAGTAGTCGACCATTTGCTGGCGTGTCCAGTGCTTGTAATGCACGCCGGTGTCGAGTACCAGCCGGACAGCGCGAAGCAGTTCGTCAGAGAGTCGACCGAAATCGGAATACGGATCTTGATAAAAGCCAATGTCTTTTCCCAGTCTTTCAGAGTAAAGTGCCCAGCCTTCGATGTAGGCGCCGTAGAACGCCTGTTGCCGAAAGGGGGGCAGGTCAGGGAGAGTCTGGGAGATTGAGATCTGCATATGATGGCCGGGGAGACCTTCGTGATAGGAGGTTGATTCGGCGCTGATCAACGAACGATGCTGGTAATCACCGGTGTTTACGTAGACGACACCGGGGCGCGAGCCGTCCGGGTTGCCTTGGTTGTACTCCGCAGAGGCAGCCTCTTTCTCGCGGTAGTCCTGCACGGGGCGGACTTCCAGTTTGGTCTTGGGAAGCAGGCCAAAGAGCTTCGGCAACTCGGGCCTCATCTGGTCAATGTAGTGCCGGTAGGTATCCAGGATCTGCTCGCGCGACGTTGGAATGAGTCTCTTGTTCGTGGCGAGCGATTCGCGGAATGTCTTCAGGTCAGAGAAACCGAGCTTCTTTGCGATTGCGAGTTGCTCGGTTTCAATGCGTGCGACCTCGCGGAGGCCGAGCTGATGTATTGCTTCTGGATCCATGTCGGTTGTCGTCAGCTGGCGGATCTGGAAGCGATATCGAGCGTCCCCATCTGGAAGGGACCACAGACCGGGCTCGGTACGACCTTTGGGCGCGTACTCTTTTGCGAGGAATTCGGCGAGTCTCGTGTATGCCGGGCGAACCTGGTTGTCGACTGCTGCAAGCAATTCATCGCGCAAGCGCTTGCGTTCGGTCGCAGGAATCGACTCGGGAATTTTGCTGGCTGGTTGCGCAAAGACGTTGGCTTCGCCGGTGGGTTCGGCGATGCTTCTGCATTGTGTGACCGTCTTCTCAAGCAGGTATTTGGGAGGCATCAGTTTGTCTCTTTCACCCTGCTTGAGGACTTCAATTATCTGGTCCACAAGGCCGGGAACCTTCTTGAGACGGGCTATGTAGTCTTCGTAATGCTTAGTTGAGTCGAATGGGATGTTAGTGACAAACTGAGCGAGCATCAGGTGAAAGCCGCCAAATTGATCGATCGGCATCTCATAGTTTTTGAGATCGATGTCTTCGAGGCGTTCCTTAAGATTGCGCACCATCAATTCATGATTGAGCCGCTCTTGCTCCGCGAAGCCAGTTGTGTCAATTGCCTGAAAGCGCGAGACCCATGCAGTGAGATCGCGCTTCTGCTGCTCCACATGACTGAGCGACATGTCACGCCATCGATCGTTGTAACGGTAGTCGCCGATGATGGTGGCGAACTCTGGCGCTTCGCGCAGCTCGTATTCCCACTCCTCGGCGACGGCTTTCGTTAGCTCTGCGCGTCGCTGTTCCAAGTTCTTCATTTCCGCACCGTGCACAAGTCCGCTAATCGTCAGCACAAAGAGTGTTGTTGCCAGAATTGATTTCAGGCCGGACATTCAAGCTCCTAAACATGACTCAAGTAGCCAGCTTCATGCCAGTGTACGACATAGCAGTCAGCTTCTCCCGTTGGATTCAGATGCAGGGGAGGAGGGTTCGGAGCAGCTATTCGCGGGCATTCATCATTGCAAGGAGTGCGGTTGCCTGACCGGACTTCTGTTTGAGCTTCTGCATGGAACTGTTAACAGCCGTCACCTTGTCGTTCAGTCCGCGCTGGGTGGCAAGCTTAATCAGACTCTCCGCTGTCTTGGTCAGATCGTCGGTAATCGACAAAAGCGCCGCCAGAGCTTCGGCATGAGGTCGCCATAAGTACTTGAGGTTCTGTTGGCGCTCGATCTGTTCAATCTCGCTGGTCATGCGCGCTATGACGGCTGGCACACGAACGAGGAGGCGGGCACTGTCACCACGGAAACTGCTCTCCTGAAGGTAGTCGGCGCAATAAGCATCGGCCTCCGCAGGAGTCAGGACAAGGTTGCCGAAACCCATCGGTACAACCGAACGATATCGAGCGTCGGCCGCCTTAACAAAGGACTTGATCGATTCCTGGACGGATGACAGACGGTTATCTTCTTCCGCCTTTTTGACAGCAAGAGTCGCAGGAGGAAGCGATATGTCAGAGGTCAGCCCTGCGGCGCGCGGCACCGGTGCGGCGCTCGGAGGCGCAGGTGGTTGTGCGAACGTAGTGGGCCGAAGTATTGAACTTGTGGGAGGCTGCACGGGCGGAGGTACTGGCGGCGTTGCTTTCGCAGCAACTGGAACGGTCTTTGCTGCCGGAGGTCTCACTGGAGCCGGCGGTGGAACTGTCGGTGCACCATATGCAGGCTGTGCCGTGCGCTGAACTGCACTCCGGGCATCGACAGCTTTCTTCAGCTTGGAGAGATGCCGAAGCTGTTCTTGGGCGTGCATGTATTCGCTGGCAAGAATTTCGTTGCCCTGTATTTCGGTGAGTTGCTTGACGGTAACGCCGCCGTGCACCGGGGCGTGAATGCTGCCACCCTTTTGCTGGACCTGGTCGGCGAAATCCTTGATTCGGGTAGTCGCGGCGCGGAACAACTCCTCGAACGTGGCGGCGAAGAACGCGTTGTAGGGAGCGATCATCGCGAGCACGTGCGGGTGATAGAGCGCTGGCCCGAACGAATTCTTGAAGTCACGTGCCCGCTGAATGATTTCCGACTCCATGAGAGCGTCAAAGTCACGGAACCCATCAGCTTCGTCGCGCAAGTACTGAAATTCATCGAGAGTGCGGGCGTGCTCGGGGCTAAGCTCCGGCAAATCGGTGTCTTCCAGGATTTCAAGCAGTGCGATCTCGAAAGGAGGCATAGGAGCAACACCGTCCATCGAGTATCCGCGCGATTCCCATTGCCCTTTCACGCGAGGGTTTCGGTACAGATAAGTGACGAGGAAATCCGTCTTGTCGCGATCGGATTCGGAGTGCGACTTCTTGCGAACGAAGTAGCGCAGCAATGCCTCGGCCAGGTCCTGATCGATGTTCGCGGTGAGTGTTTCGCGAATGAGCGCCGGAGTAATCGCCAGATCCAGCAGCTTGAGCCAGGCACGCATGTTCGCCAAGGTCTTTTCTGGATCCGTCGGAGTGCGCAGGCTCTGGGAGTCCAGACCGGCCGGTAGGGGTACTTCATCTTCAAGGGCCGCGCGCAAGATTTGGACGTTGAAGCTGCTAACGATCTCGAGGACTTCGAGTTCGAACTTTACGTCGGCTGATAACTTCAACTCCGTCATGTATGCTCGAGCGTGCAAAGGGAGAAACTGCCCTGTTGCGACGCTATCCTTGTGCGACTGAGATCAAACGTAAACGTAAGAATAGCAGCATCCTAAACGGGTCGGAAGTACCTGGTTGGCAACCAGCTAGAGCAGGTGGTAATAGCCATCTCGCTCGGCCAATTCGACGGGGCAATTGAAGAGGGCTGATAGGGAATCGGCGTTTACCAGATCGTTTTTGGGACCGTCCGCTAGGATTCGGCCTTCGCGCATGAAGATTACGCGGTCGATTTCGGGGATTACGTCGGACAGATGATGGGTAATGAGCAGGAGTCCGATGCCGGCATTTGCGAGTTTGCGCATTGTGGTGCGGAGTTCGTTTTGGGCGAACATGTCGAGGCTGTTGCTGGGTTCGTCGAAGAGCAGGGCACGGGGGTCATGGACAAGGGCACGGGCGATCATTATGCGGCGCGTTTCACCGGCTGACATCTCGCGCACGGGACGAGCGGCAAGATGAGCAACGTCCAGCATGGATAATAGTTGGCCGGTTTTCTCACGCATCTCCGGCGTGAGGTGTTGATGAGGCCAGAGGCCAGTGCTGCTGAAGAAGGAAGAAGCGACTGCGTCAAAACCGCTGATGGGCCGCGCACAGAATGGCGCGATGTCGTTGGAAACAACTCCAAGCAGGTTGCGAAGGCTTGAGACGGCCCATCGTTCGAGGCCGAATATCTGCATCTGCGAGTCTTCGTGCTGCACGGGATAGAGCTCGCGAGTGATGGTCTTGATCAGCGTTGATTTCCCTGAGCCGTTTGGGCCGAGGATGGCAACGTGCTCGCCTGAGTCAATTGTGAGATCTATATCGTGCAGTACGAGGCGAGGTCCGCGCATGACGGAGATCCTACGGAGTTCGATAAGCGGTGGAGTCATCAGGGACTATTTTGCCGTACCGAGCGGGCGAATGACGATGGGGAAATTGCAGGTGGTTTCCAGAAGATGACGTGCGGCAGAGATGTTCTCGGCATCGGGATGGTTCGGGTCATATCCATCGGCGTAGATGATAAGGAGCTCCGTATCACGGGCGACGTCGAGGCGAGTGATCGAACCGTCGTGGCTCCTGTCGAGTGCGTCCGCGAGACGGAGGATGCCAGCAAGTTGACGAGTGGCGAGCTGATGATCGACCGAGAGCTGCTGAAAGAGTTTGTGTTCGGGACGAGGCAGTGAGCCGCAGTGATAACGGGCGGTGAGCGCGGTTATCAGCATGTCTTCGGATCCCCAGCCATCGGGCGGTTCGAGTTTCGCAATCAGTTTTGCCGCTTGTTTGTGATGACTTTTCTGCGTTCTGTAGCGTCCAACTTCGTGCATGTTTGCGGCACATTCGAGAAGCTGACGGAAGCGCGGGGTGTTCGTGGACAACAAATTGCCGGCGGCGAGGCCGTCGTAAAGCGCGATCGCAAACTGGGCGACGCGTTCGCTGTGGGCAGGATCGGGATCACGGAACGAGGCCCATGCTCTGAACATCGCGATGATTGCCTTGTCGAGTTCGGGGCCTTGGGGGAGTCCGGCGCGCCAGACGCCCCAGAGGCTCTTGGGGCCGACCATCTTCGCTCGATAGCTGTTCAGGCGCTGAGTGCGCTCGGTGACTATCTTCGCTCGCCAAACCTCGCGTGCTGTTGATTCCGGGAAGACTCGTGCTTCGAGAGCTGTATCCCAGAGCACGTCAAGGTCGTGAACTTCGCCGAGGAGATCTTGGAGTTGTTTGAGATCGTCGCCCCATTCTTCGTGGCGCTCGGGGAGGAAGTTCTCGACGATGTAGCGGAAGTGCTTCAGCCCGATACGAAGCTGATGGAACGCAGTCTTGCTGCGATTGCGCAAGGCTGAATGGTGTAGCCGATGCGCGGTTTGCCAGCGTTCGAGCGCGAGATACTGATACACGATGTCGCCGGGTTGCAGTTTTTCAGCTCTAGCGGCGAGGCCTTCTACCGATATGTTCCATTGATCAATATCGAATTGTTGAAGAGCATCTGCTGCACTTTTCTTGAGCACACTTTCGCGGTCGGTGAATAAGGTGCGCAATTTGTCTACGGCCTGATCGTCGGGACTGCCCAGCTCTTCCAGCCATTCAAGCATGACCTGAACATCACGCAATTCGCCCAGAGGATCAAAGACGGCTTTTGCCGCTTTGCGCATTTCCTGCCAGGCGGGATCAGGATCCAATTCGCGAAACGCTTCGCCGATGGTGCGGCAGCGCCGCAGGGCAACGCGCAGATCGTGTACAGGGTTGGCGGCAAGCCCCGCACCTACGTTGTCAACTTCATCGAGAACGCGTTGCATCCAGTGCGCGATTCCGGAGCGCAGGGAGTGTGTCTGGGAGTTGCGCCGGGAGGTAGCCATCTATCACCAACCGGATTGCAAGCGTAAAGCCATCACCTGTTTGATGTTGTTCAGGTCCCTTGTGGAACGCCCCACGTTAGCTGCGCGAACGTGGGGCACCGGCCCGTACTGTTTATTTCGCGATGAGTTCGGCTTTGTTTTCCATTTGCTTCGTCAAGTTGGGTTCGAAGCAGCGGCGGCAGCGGGCTTCGTACATGCCAGCCGCGCCTACGACGACTAGATCTTCGCTGGCAACGAGGCGCTGGGTGTGTTTGGCGGGATTTCCGCAGCGCATGCAGATGGCGAGCGATTTCGTTATTTCGTCGGCTACGGCGAGTAGCTCAGGCATGGGATGGAAGGGGCGGCCGAGATAGTCGGTGTCGAGGCCGGCGATGATAATGCGCTTGTTCATGTCGGCCATGCGGAGGACGAGATCGATGATGCCTTCGCCGAGGAACTGGGCTTCGTCGATGCCGACCACTTCGGTGCGGAGGTCGAGACGGCGCTCGATGTCAGCGGCGTCTTTGACGGCCTCGGAACGGATGCGCAATTCGCTATGAGAGACGATGTGGTCTTCGGAATAGCGCTGGTCAATGCCGGGCTTGAAGATTTGTACGCGTTGGCGCGCGATTTCAGCGCGGCGGAGGCGGCGGATGAGTTCTTCGCTCTTGCCGGAGAACATGGGGCCGCAGACGACTTCGATCCAACCGAGGGTGCCTTTTGAGAAGTTCATAAAGACGAGTTTCCTGACATTTCTGATTTCCGATTTTCGATTTCCGATTTGCACATGGCGCAGGCTGTTGCGTATGTCTGGGCGAGGAATGCTTGCAGGTGGTCGAAGTCGGTGAAGATCTCGGTGGCGCAACCGAGGATCCAGCCGCTGATCTGTTCTATCGGAACTCCGGCAACCATATACACGGGAATGTCTCGGCGGTGGGCCATTGTCATCTCAGCGCCGGTTCCGGCACCGCGCTGCGCGGCTTCGTCCCAAAAGACAATGATGTAGTCGCACTTGTGTTCGACGTAGTCCAAGTCCCACGCGATGATTTTCCGGACCGTTCCCTGAAAGCGAGAAAGGTCGGATGTTTTCCATTTGCGGAAGTCACGAACTTCTTCGTCGCTGAGGTTTTTCTTCACGTCAGCGGCGGGGTCGTAGACTTCGTGCCCGAGCGAACGCAGGAAGGGCGTGAGCGATGCCCTCCAGGTCGTGCCCTTGTCCTGGGCATACTCGATGGAGCCTGAAAGATATACAAGCATGGGTTGGGCTGATTGTCGGATAGGAAGGAGAGAAGGTCAACAGAAGAATCGGGTGATCGGGCGAAGAGAATCGGGTCATCGGGTGATCGGGTGATCGAACAAACACAATGGGGAATCGCCGAAGTGGACAGCCGGTGAAAACAACACCGAAGGCACAGACTTCAGGCGGCAAAGAATCAGGGCGCCCGGTTGGCGCCCTTGGTTCTCACAACGGTCTGCGATTTAGTTTTGGTTCTGGCGTTTGCGGCGCATTGTCAATGTGCCGGCTGCGATGGCGCCCAGTCCGAACAGGGCGAGCAACGGCAGAGGCGTCGCGGTCTGCGGCAGACGCTGGCTGGCGCTGTTGTTGCCGGTGCCAGATGACGTGCCTGCGGCCTGGCCGGATTGACCGGAAGTAGCACCAGTTTGATCGCTGGTGGTGGTACTGTTGCTGGTACCAGTCTGATCAGTTGTGCTGGTTGAAGACGACGGCGAGCTTGCCGATCCGGAAGTGCCGCTGGTCGAACCGGTTGCCCCTGATTGTCCGCTCATATCGGAGCTCGAGCCTGCCGTTCCGGTGGTTCCGCCGGTCGTGCTAGTGGTTGAGGACTGGGGCGGGTTCTGCGAGCCGGTTGCTTCGCCCGTCGATCCGCTAGTCCCCGTGCCGGATGAGGATTGTCCGCTCATGTCGCCGGTAGTTCCGGTGGTTCCGCTGCTTGTTCCTGCCGCCGCGCCGTTGTCGGTGCTGGTTGGGCTGCTTGTGCTAGTGCCACTGGTGGACGTGTTGTTCTGGCCGGTCTGGTCGGTGGAGCTGTTGGTGCCTGCCGTTCCGTTCTGGTCGGTCGTCTGGTTCGGATTGTCGCTACCCGGGGTGGCGTTCTGATCTGTTGTTGTGCCTGTTGTTCCTGTGCTGGAGCTGCCCGCAGCAGAGCCCGTTCCACTCTGCGCGTAGGCGATGCTCATAGCCAGGAGCAAGAGCCCTGCGATTAAAAACGTCTTCTTCATGTGTCTCCTTCGAGCTGCTGCCTTGGACTGTTTGGTTTCCGTGGTTAGAGGGCAGCGGGAAGGGGCGGGTTTGCCAGCAGTGGCCTAAAGAGCGCTCAAAAAGTGTCAAAGAGAAACTCAAGTGAGCAGAGCTGAGAGGAACGGGCTCTGTGGTTTATAATCGAAATTCCCGTGTAAATACTCGGAGTCTCAAGCAAATGATTAAATTCCTGCAAACACCCGGCAAGGTGAAGAAGTACGTCCTTGGCGGCATTCTGATTGTTATCTGTCTGGCGATGGTGACGTACCTCATCCCGGGATTCACTGGCAGCTCATTCACTGGTGGCTCACCCGGCGTTCTAGCCAAAGTGGATGGCGAAGAGATAACGCTGCAAGAAGCGCAGCAGGCTGCAAAGCAGATGGCGCAGCAGCAACTACGAGGCCGGTCGATTCCAGCTTCGCTTTTGCCGTTCTTCACGCAACAGGCAGTCGAGCGTCTGGTAACCCAGAAGGCCGCGCTGGCGGAAGCGGAACGGATGGGGTTGAGGGTAACGGACGAGGATCTGCGCAACTACCTGAAGAAAATTCCGGCGTTGTTCCCGAACGGCCAGTACATCGGTGATGAAGCGTACTCGGCACTATTGCAACAGAACGGGGTGACGGTAGCTCAGTTCGAGGCCGACACGAAGAAGCAACTTCTGATCGGCATGCTGCAGAACGTCGTTGAAGGAAGTGCGACGGTATCCGACCAGGAATTGCAGCAGGAGTTCGTGCGAAGGAACACAAAGGTCAAGTTTGAGTATGCGGTGCTGACCTATGACGACATCCTGAAACAGATCAAGCCGACGGATGCGGAGTTGAAGGCGTTCTTTGAACGGAACAAAGAGCGGTACAAGAACGCCGTTCCGGAAAAGCGGAAGCTTCAGTACGTAGCGATTGATCCGGCGAAGCTGGCCGACAAGGTCCAGGTTACGCCGCAGGACCTGCGCAGCTACTACAGCCAGCACCAGGATGAGTACCGCGTGCCTGAGGAAGTCACGTTGCGGCAGATTCTGATCAAGACGTCTGGTACGGATCAGAAGGCGCTGGATGCGGCTCGCGCGAAAGCTCAGGATGTTCTGAACAAGGTCAAGGCCGGCGGCAACTTTGCCGATCTGGCGAAGAAGTATTCGGAAGATCCTTCGACAGCCAGCAATGGCGGACTGCTTGGCGCAGTGCGCCGCGGACAGACCATGCCCGAGATCGACAAGGCCGCGTTCTCGATGAACAAGGGGCAGACCAGCGATCTTCTTCAGACAGCTCTCGGTTTCTTCATCATCAAGGTGGACGACAGGCAGGCGGCCCATCTGAAGTCGTTGGACGAAGTGAAGTCGGAAATCGAACCGGTGATCGCTCGCGACAAGGCAAATGGGCTTGCGGATAATCTGGCAGCCAAGGTTCGTACTGATGCGCGCGCGAATGGATTGCAGGCTGCTGCAACAAAGAACGGACTGGATGCAGTTAGCACGGGTCTGGTCTCTGCCAGCGATTCGTTGCCGGGGATAGGCAACGTTCCGGCATTCACGCAGGCAGCGTTCCAGGTACAGAAAGAGAACGCTCCGGCCGAAACGGTTCAGACTCCCCAGGGCTACGTGGTCTTCCAGGTGCTTGCGATTCAGCCGCCGACCACGCCTACGTTTGAAGAGATCAAGGCTCAGGTCGAGTCTGATTTCAAGAACGAGCGCGGCGGCGCATTGTTTGCGCAAAAGCTGCAGCAGCTTGCGGATCGTGCACACGCAGAGCACAATCTGAAGGTGGCGGCGAAAGAAGTTGGCGCGACCGTCAAGACGAGCGAACTGGTGAAGCCGACCGATCAGGTTCCCGATATAGGCATTATGAGCGGACCGGCATTTGCCGCGTTCTCGATGAAGCCGGGCGAGATCAGTAACGCCATTCAACTGCAGCGTAGCGGTGTGGTGATCTCGTTGCTCGACAAGCAAGAGCCTCCGGCCACTGAGTTCGCCAGCGCGAAGGATGAGGTTCGCGAGGGGCTGCTCAGTGAGAAGCGCGGCGAGATGATGGCGCTATTCATCTCAAATCTTCGGTCTCGCATGGAGAAAGAGAAGAAAATCGTCATCTATCAAAAGGAGATCGAAAAGCTAGCTCCTAAGGGCGGACTAGAGGATTAGGTTCCGACTGAAAGGGAAAGTCAGGGCCGGAGCGATCCGGCCCTTTTTTGATGAAAGGGCCTCGGGCCGAACAAAAGGGCACTAAAGGCAATCGGGAAGACATGAGTTTCGAAAGATCATCGGGTATTCTGCTTCATCCTACTTCGCTTCCGTCGCGCGGAGGCATCGGTGACCTTGGTCCGGCCGCGCATGAGTTCGTTGAATTTCTTGCATCGGCGAAACAGAAGCTCTGGCAGGTACTGCCGCTGAATCCAGTGGCGTTTGCGAATTCGCCGTATTCGTCAATTTCTGCGTTTGCGGGAAATCCGCTGCTGGTTAGTCTGGAACGGCTGGCGGAACGGGGATGGCTGTCGCACGACAAGGTTGCGGCGGTGCCTGATCCGAAAGGGCGCGTTGATTTCGAGAAGGTGCGGGCGGTTAAGGCTCCGCTGCTGCGCGAGGCAGCTACGAACTTTCTGGCGAATGCGAAGGGAGATCATAGGGCGCGGTTCGAGCGATTCTGTCGGGACAACAGTTGGTGGCTCGAGGACTTCGTGCTGTTTGCCGTACTCCGGCACAAGTACCCGGGCAGCTGGAACAACTGGCCGCGAGAGATTGCCAGGCGTGAGCCGGAAGCCTTGCAGCGTCATCGGGATGAACTGGGGTCGATGATCGAAACGGTCCGGGTCGTGCAGTTCTTCTTCTACGAGCAGTGGGGAGCGTTGCGCGAGCATTGCGCGAAGTACCGGATCAAGGTGGTGGGCGATGTCGCGATTTTCGTTAACTACGATAGCGCTGATGTGTGGACGCATCCGGATATCTTTCAGTTGAATGCGAACCTTGAACCGGAGTCGGTGGCGGGAGTTCCGCCGGACGCCTTCAGTGAAACGGGACAGCGCTGGGGGAATCCTCTGTATCGCTGGGACGTGCTGAAGCAGCGTGGGTACGACTGGTGGATCGATCGGATGCGCTGGTCGACGACGACGTGCGATATCGTCAGGCTGGATCACTTCAGAGGATTCGAGTCATATTGGGAAATCCCGGCTTATGAGCCGACGGCTATTCATGGACAGTGGCTGAAGGGGCCGGCGGATGATCTGTTTCATGCGCTGAAGAATGCGCTGGGGGATCTGCCGTTTATCGCCGAGGATCTGGGGATGATCACGCAGGACGTTCATGCGTTTCGCGAGCGGTTGCAGATCCCAGGCATGCGGGTGATGCAGTTTGGGTTCGGCGATCCCGGCGCGCACATTTATCTTCCGCACAAGTTCGAGCCGAACACGGTCGTTTATACGGGAACGCACGATAACGATACGACGGTAGGTTGGTGGCAGAAGAGCGCGAACGAGGATGAAAAACGTCATGCGCTGGCGTATCTGGGACCAGCCGAGGATGGGATCAACTGGGCGTTCATACGTGCGGCTGAGGGTTCGGTCGCGGAGCTATGCATTGTCCCGTTACAGGATGTTCTGGGGCTTGGTGCTGAAGCGCGAATGAATACGCCGAGCCGCCCGGATGGAAATTGGGATTGGCGGTTCAAGCGCGGTGCGCTGACGAAAGAACTGGCGCAGAAACTAGCCGCGATCGTAACCGTCAGTGATCGGGATGGCTCAACGAACCACGAGAAGGGCCACAGGGAACCGGGCGAAAACTTCGCTGCATAGAAGAGTACGTGTGCCGGAGGAGCGCAGGACTTCTCCGGTGAACACGTTTTCGTAGTCGGCACCGGCACGGGTGGCGGTGAGTTCTGTATTTCCCCAGACTTCGCCAACTGGCATCTGCGTTTGACCTTTCAGCAGCGAGAAGGGAAGTCGGGGGACTGCGACGATGACTGATTCTCCGTGGATCTCGCGCGCGAAGGTTACCAGATTGTGGTCGTGCTCCCCGGTGCCGTTAAGCGGGATATAGGCACCGTCCTGGAATAGCGGGGCGCGGTCGCAGCGGAAGGTGAGTGCCCGCAAGATCGTCCACAGCTTGATCCGGCCATCGTCTGGTTTCTTCGCCAACTCTTGAGATATCGACGCGAGGGCTGACGGGTCTTGAGCCCTCTCCTTTAGCTCTTCCGTGAGACGCCGCCGGAGTTCGTAATCGACCGGACGGCGATTGTCAGGATCCACCATGCTGAAGTCCCATAGTTCGTTGCCTTGGTAGGTATCGGGCACGCCGGGTGCCGCAATTTTGAGAAGAGTTTGGGAGAGGGAGTTCAACATTCCGAAGAATGTGAGCGAACTAGCGAACTCGCCGGCATGACTCAGGAAGCGATTGGGACGGCTCTCGTTACCGGGCGTGAGAATGCGATCGATGAACTTGTTCAGGGCCTCGATGTACTCGGGGTTCTGATTGACCCAACTGAGATTGACTTTGGCCTCATGAACAGCCTTGTTCATGTAGGCCTTGATTCTTTCCGCGTATTCCTTTCGTTCGTCGGAAGTGGTCATCTGGATCGGCCAGGTTCCGGCCAGTGTCTGATAGAGCAAGTATTCTTCGTTGAAATCGGGGACCTGGCGGCCATCACTGATGGTGAGTTTGCGGGTGCGGTTCAGTCGACGCCAGAGCATGACCGCGCTCGACCATTGCTTGGGCATTTCCGATAGAACGTTGAGACGGGCACGAACGTCTTCGCTACGCTTCGTATCGTGAGTCGAACTGGCCAGCATGGAATGTGGCCAGTGCTGGGCGCGCTCAACGTTGCCGCGATGGAATTCCTCTACGCTGACGCCGAAGTGGGCGGGCGACCCGCCAACTTCGTTAAGCGAGATGAAGCGGTTGTAAATGTAGCAGACGGTGTCTTCGAGGCCTTTCGCCATTACGGGGCCGGTCAGTTGCTGGAACTTCAGAATGAAATGAAAGCGCCTTCGGGTTTCGTCCTCGACGAGATCGGGCCGGCGTAGAAGCAAGATGTCGCGTAAGAAATCGAATATGGCTGCAGTAGTGCCGGGGTTTCTGCGCTTGGCCTCGGCTATCGCTTGAGATACATAGGCGCGGTCACTCTCGCTAACGTTGCCGCGCTCATCGATGTAGGTGCGGTACACGGGGAAGCAGGCGATAGCTTCCAGAATGGCGTCGCTCAAGGCCGAACGCGTGAAGTCGCGGGCATGACGGTCGGCGTTGGCGATCTCTTCCAGGATGTGGCTGAGCACAGTGACTTCGCTTGAGAGCGATGTCTCCATGATCAGCTTCTTGGCCTCATTGAGCATGAGCGAGGGATCCACCGGACCACCGATGAACCGTTCGTAGATATTGGTCAACTGGCGTTCGTTGCGGCGATCGATGAAGATGCCGTTGACGAGGTTGAGGAAGTCGTACCCGACGGTGCCGTCGACAGTCCAGTCGTGCGGAAGTTTCTCGCCCGGTTCGAGAATTTTTTCTACCAGGAGAAAGAGCGGCGGCTGAGAATGTATCCAGTCGTGCGTGCCGAAGAGGTCCTGCACTTCGACCTCGATTCCGTTATCGGCAAGCGGAGGGATGGCTTCCGGGCCGCAGCACTGGCTGGCGGCGTAAAGCATCTGTGTGCGGATGAAATGCTGGACGGGATTCAGCAGTCCGTCGGGGTGGTCGAGCCGGAGACCGGCCACCAGTTGTTCAGCGAGCAATTTGCGGATGAGTTTATGGGTGGCGGCGAAGACCCGCGGGTCTTCCATGCGGAGCCCGACAAGGTCGTTGATGTCGAAGAAGCGCCGATAGTTGATTTCCTGTGCCGAAACACGCCAGTGAGCCAGGCGGTATGCTTGAGCTTCAAGCAGGCGGTGTAGTGCGTCGAACGTCGATGGCTCGCCGACTTTTCCATTGCACAAGCGAACGGCGGACTGGATTAATTCCAGCACGTACGGCGATGTTTCGATCAAGCCGAGTAGTCTGCGCTGCAGCTCAGCTATCTGCTCCCGACGTCGCAGGGCAAGTTCTGGATCCGTTGTAGAGTTCGGGGGGACTTGGCGCAAGTCCCAAAGGATGTTCTCAAGTTGTGAACGGTCCGAATCCGGAACGTTTGCGGCTGCCGGGTGCACGCGCAAATCCCCCAATGGCTCGAAGATGATCGGAGCCGTTTGGGGGTCGATTGGAATCGTTCGCTCGTAGTAGCCCAATTGAAGGCGGGCGTTCTCGAAGCGCAGCTGAAGGCGGCCGGATTCGAGTTCAGTACCGTACTGATCGCCGAGGATAGGGATCAGGATTTTGTTGCGCAGTTCCGGCTTGACGGGCTGCCAGTCAATGTCGAAGAAGCCACTGAATTCGGAGCTGCGGCCATTTTCCAGGATATCCTGCCACCACGGATTGTCGCCTTGTCCGACACCCATGTGATTTGGCACGACGTCGAGGATCAGGGCCATGCCGTGGTCTTTCAAGCGGACGGCAAGTTCTCGTAGTTCTTCTTCCGTGCCAATCTCCGGATTGATGGCATTGTGATCGGTGATGTCGTATCCGTGCATGCTGCCAGCGCGAGCTTTCAAGATCGGCGAGGCGTAGCAGTGACTGATGCCAAGCGAATGGAGATAGGGGATCAGTTCGATCGCGTTCTGGAAGCGAAAGCCTGCGTTGAACTGGAAGCGATAGGTCGACGAAGGCCCCTGCCAGTGGCGGGCGGCAAGACGATCGAGGCATTCGGAGATACCGCTGATTTCCGCTGCAAGCAGCGCAGTATTGGTGCGGTTATTCATCGGCGAGGGCTTAGATGCGGAGCGCGGAGCGGTGGTTTGAATCAGGTGCAGCGAATCGCAGAACCGCGAAAGAACTCTTGTAGCTGACGACCAACCGCAGCAAGTTCGTGCTCGGGCATGAGACGCTGACATAATTCAAACAGGCGACGCTCTTCCTTTTGGATATGGCTAGTCAGCGTTGAAGAGAAGTCAAATAGATCGGATCGGTTCATTGCATGCGCACTGGCAGCGATTTTGTAACCTCTCAACGTCACATGCTCGGAAAGAAGGTCACGGAGAATATCCCGGGTCTCGTGGTATTTGGCGACAGCAGGAAATAGGATGCATTCTTCGGCATCGAAGTGCTTTTCAATTTCCAGCTCGAAAGCTCCCCGGATTGCATTTTCCTGGGTGGAGTAGTTGCGGAGCCCAGAGTCGAGCCCCCGCTCTATGCGGACACACAGTGCGAGCGCATGTTGGTGCTGATGCGAGAGAGGCACGAGATTCTTGTCTCGCAGCATTCGACTATTATCGCTTATTCGTGGAATTACGAGTGGCGCTTTACTAAAAATGCGGCAGCGACGACAATAGTCGTTTGGCCCACGAGCGATGTGGGCATCTTGAAGGGGGCGGGCCGAGTTCCCATCGGAGTGCAGGTTCCGCCGTGGACGGACTGGTTTTCCGGTCGAGCAGTAGAACGGTGCACATGGTGTGCACGAAATTGGAGGACTTCTCATGGTTGCTACCGGCGAATTGATTCGCTCGATGAACTACGTGGACGATATTGCCGCTACTTTGCGCCGCATCATTGCGACCTCATCGATGATGACGGAAGAGGAGCGAAAGCGCCTCGCCGACTACATGAGGAAGTCCGATCCGAACTTTATTGCGGTTGTGCAAGAGTTGGAGAGCGGAAAGTAAATGACCATTCCACAGATCAAGACCATTGCGGTGATCGGTGCAGGCATAATGGGGCGCGGCATTGCTCATGCCGCGGCTACGGGCGGGTACCGGACGATCCTCGAGGACATACTTCCAACTTCGCTTCGTCGCGCCGAGGCGGAGATTCGCGGCACACTGGATCAGGGAGTAGAACTGGGAAAGCTGTCGAAACATCAGGCCGATGAGGCGTTCGGACGGATAGAGTTTGCGAGTTCGGTAGAAGATGCTGCGAGGGCGGCTGATCTCGTCATCGAAGCGGTCCCGGAGGAGATGGAATCGAAGCTGGAGATTTTTACGCTGCTCGACAAGGTGTGCCGTCCGGAGACGATTCTGGCTTCGAATACATCATCGTTGAGCGTGACAGAGATTGTGTCGGTCACGTATCACCCGCGGCGATGCGTGGGGATGCACTTTTTCAATCCGGTGCACAAGATGAAGCTGCTGGAGGTCATACGCGCGCTGGATAGCAGCGATGACGCGATTGCGGCGGCTGTCGAGGTGGGCAAGCGAATGGGTAAAGAGGTTGTTGTGATTCGCGAGTCACCGGGATTTATTACCAGTCGCATCAACGCGATGATTGGCAACGAAGCGTTTTTCATGCTGCAGGAAGGCGTGGCGTCGGCGGAGGACATCGACAAGGCGATCAAGCTGGGACTGAATCACCCGATGGGGCCGTTCGAGATGGTCGATCTTGTGGGTCTGGATACGCGACTACATGTGTTGGAGTATCTGCACAAGACGATGGGCGACAAGTATCGTCCGGCACCGCTGCTGGTGCAGTATGTGAAAGCCGGCAGGCTCGGGCGCAAAGCTGGGCGCGGCGTGTACGAGTATCCCGAGCAGAAGGCGGGCAAGGGCGCGTCTGCGGAGAGTTCGAAGTAGCGACAATGTAAGAAGGTGCTTCGATTTGTGAGTGAGCTATCGGGCAAGCAACGGTTGGAGCGTGTTTTGGAACAGCTCCGTTTGTATGAACATCCGCTGCTTGCCTTCGAAGCACGCCAGAAGTTGGACGCGGTCGAGGTTGTGATTCGGTTTAGGAATCCCGCTACTCCCGTACACACCTACTACTTTGATTTGCATGCCCGCGATCTGGATCACCCGCAGTTTGAGTGGCAGTTTCAACGTCAGTTGTACGATTGCCTGCACGACTATCTCATCGAGATGTTCACACGCACCCCTCAGAGCAAGAGAGAAGACGTCAAGATCGGCTAGTGATGGCACTCCGCGAACGAATTGAGGAAGAGATACGAAAACGTGGTCCAATACCGTTCTCGCGGTACATGGAGATGTGTCTCTACGCGCCGGAGTTGGGGTACTATGCGCGGCAAAAAGAGCAGTTTGGGAAAGCGGGCGACTTTTACACGTCGAGCGATGTTCATGCGGTGTTTGGGAGGTTGCTGGCCCGGCAGTTCGATGAGATGTGGCGGGCCATGGGAGCTCCGCAGCATCTGGAGATTGTAGAAGTCGGGCCGGGGCGCGGGTTGTTTGCGCAGGATGTGCTGGACTGGGTGGGGAAGAAGTTTTGGGATTTCCGTGATGCCCTCATCTACAGGCTTGTTGAGACGTCGCCAACTTTTCGAGCACGGCTGGAGAAGGAGTTCGCGGATCGCATTGCTGCGGGGAAGGTGAGCCTGCACGGTTCGCTTGAGGAACTGCCTCCGGCGACGGAGGCGACGATCATTTTTGGAAATGAGTTTTTCGATGCGCTGCCAGTAGAAGTGATCAGTGATCGCGGGGAACTGAGGATAGGGGCTGAAAACGGAAGGTTCGTCGAGGTGTTCGCACCGCCCTCCGCGGAAGAACTCGAGTACCTCGACAGATACGCGGTTCAGCCAGATGAGCGAGAGCGGGTCGAAGCAAGATTGTGCGATGCGGCGTATATTCGGCGAATGGCGGAGCGAGTGAAGCGAGGATTCGTTGTTCTGATCGACTACGGCTACATCCGGGAAGAACTTCTAGCGGGAAAGCATCGGGGCACAGTCAGGGCGTTTCGACAGCACTCGATTTCAAACACACCGTACGAAGCGCCGGGCGAGCAGGACATTACGGCTCACGTGAATTTCACGGCCTTACGAGAGATGGGGCAGGCGGCAGGATTGGAGACTGTGGGTTTCGTAACGCAGGCGCAGTTCCTGATGGGAATTGGGGAGACGAACCAGTTCGCTGATGCGTTCGAAGAAGTGGCCCTGCCGCAGGAGCACGCGAAGGTTACGCTGCAACTTAGGCAGCTCGTGATGCCCGAGGGTATGGGAGAGGCTTTCGATGTGCTCGTGATGAGGAAAGGCGTTGAAAAGGAAAAGGCCGCCACGCTGAGCGGCCTTAAGTACGTGCGAAGATAATGCTATTGGCCTTCGCTTGTCTTGCTCTGCTGATACGGTGACTGCATGTACTTCCTGGCCTCTCCGAGCGCGCCCTGCGTGTTGTCATTTGTTTGAAGCGCCTGGCGGTACTCGTTCATTGCGCGTTCGCGCTGACCGGTTATGTCAAATATCTTGCCTAGCTGCAGATGGCTCCAGACCTCGGTCCACTTCGGCTCGCCATCCCCGTTGAGGGATTCACGATAAGCATTGGCCGACGCCTGATAGTTGTGCTGCAAGAAGAAGATGTCGGCAATGCGATAGTGGGCCAGAGAGCTGTTCTTGTTGATGTCCAGCGCTTTCTGGAGTTCCTTCAGCGCTTCGGACAGATCGCCAGTGACAACCAATCCCTGGGCACGCATTATGGTGCTGCGCAGTTTGAGTTCGGGTGAGTTCTCCAGAACTCGATTGTCGGGATCGATTGCGATGTGGCGCGGGCGACCGAAGGTGTCGACGGAGTAAGCGGAATTGGTTCCGACAACTTCGATGCGCTTGGTTTCGCTCTTTCCGTCGGTGTCGATCTTGAGATCGACCGGCATGCGGAAGAGATCGAGGTCTTGCGATATCTCGCCGACTACGCGGAATCCCTTGCCGTTGCCAAGACGGTAGATAGTGTACTTGTTTTTGAATTCGGGAGCGCCGGTGGAATCGAGCCATTGGCTGAAGAACCAGGTGAGGCCGTCGCCGTGATTCTGCTCAACGATCTTCTGGAAATCCTGCACGGTAACTGATTTCCAGGCGTACTGGGCTGCGAATTCGCGCATGCTCTCGTCAAAAGCGGCGTCACCGACCACCCACCGTAACATGCTCAGGATCACCGCGCCTTTGTCTGTCGTGAGCGACTGGAATTCGGGCGAGAAAGTGTCGAGCGTACTGACGCGAGAGAGCGGGACGGCATCGTAGGCGAGGGCGCCCACGTTCATATCTTTGACGGCTTCTTCGTAACCGGCGCGCCCGGCGGCGGACTCGACGTAGCGTGCTTCAGAGAAGCGTGCGAAGCCGTCGCTCAGCCACCAGTCGTCTTTGGACGCGGGACTGACTAGAGCGCCCCACCACTGGTGGGCGATCGTGTTCGCGAGCAAGCGATAGTTCACTTTCGGCGTGATGCTGCGCGACGAGAGGGCCGCGATCTCGGGAGCCCAGGCGCTAGGGACGGTGTCGTCGGGAATCTCGACTATGTTCAGGGTGGTCGATGCGCCCGCGCCATACGTTAGCGCGAAGAAGTTATATTCCTTCTCAGCGGTGTCGGCGTAAGGCCCAACAAGGTCTTTGTGCTTCTGGTCAAAGTAAACGTTCAGCTTGAGGCCGCCGGCGTTGACGACGCTCTGCGCGAACTGGCCCGCGATGATCGTTCCGGGAAAGCTGGGCTTCTGCCAGGAAAACGCGTAAGTCTTCCAGCCGGGAGTTGTCTTGAACGGCGTCTCACGGGGAGCTTCGGGCTTTGCGGGTTTCGCAGTCGTGGCCGGTTTCTTGCGCTTGTACTGCGCGTTCATCAGAACCGGGCCGGACGACGGCTCGACCACCTCGGAGATCACGTGCGACGTGGCAGCCGTTTCGCGCCCACTGCCGACAACGGTGTAGCCGGGAGGGACGGTGATGTTCATTGTCGCCGTGTAGCGACTGGTACCGTAGCCGACCATGGGGAACCATCGGCTTGCGTACAACAGGTACGAAATCGGGTCGCCGATCGATGCCAGCTTGAGACCTTGCACCGGGCTGTCATCGGCGGAGAGCAGTATGCCTTCGTAGTCGATGGTCATACTGGAGCTTTGTCCCTTGGCGAGGCCGGCGGGAAGCGCGATACGAATGGATGAGTCCTGCGTTACGCGCTCGGCGGAAAGGACTTGGCCGTCCGCGCTCAGGATCTTTGTCGGGCGTAGCGCGTTGTTCAGTTCAAAGGTGGCGACGCTAATATCGTCCAATGCCGTGAATGTCAGCTTGGCGCGCGCGATCAGCTTGTGGGTCTGAGGCTGAAGCTCGGCGTCCATCACGTAGTTGTCGATGCGAACGCGTTGCCTCTCGGCGGCGAACGCCGGGAGCGTACCGAGAACCAGAAGTAGGGCGGCAATAACAGAAAATACACGCCATAAAGGCCGTGACACAGCTTGCATGAGGACTTCTCCTGACCAACCGGTGGCTGTATGCGCAACACCGGCTCTGGGCGCGTCAACGAACCTGCTAGACGTCGACGGGTGTAAACTGAGAACCCCAAAGGGTTTGATGAGCAGTTGCATATAAAAGATGCGGTGCACTGTCCCTAGTGCAATTGTAAACCGTAGCTCAGGCCCGGTGTAACTCCGACACAATCAACTGTGCGGCGCGCTGTGAGGCGGTAACAGCGTCGTCGTGGGCGCGCAATATGCATTTTACTGCGGCCAGCTCAGAAATCATCGTGTCACGACACGAACCGCCAGCCAAAATCTTATGGAGTTCAGCCGCGACCCTTTCGCCCGTGAAGTCGTGCTGAATGATCTCAGGGACGATCTGGCGACCGGCAATCAAATTGACCATCGCAAAATGGGGTACCTTCACCAATCGCCGTCCGAGCCGCCAGGTCACGCTTGAAACGCGATAGACGACGACAAATGGCGTTCCAATAAGCGCGGCCTCTACGGTTGCCGTTCCACTGGCGACCATCCCGGCACGAGCATGTGACAGAGAGGCGCGAGCATCCTTTGCAAGACGGATTCTGATGTTCTGCGGGATGCTCATGCTTCCCAACACTTCCTCTAGCCACGAACGGTCGAGGGTGGGCGCGACCGGAAGCACGTACTCGTACGCATCACCGATTATTTCTGCGGCCCGGACCATCTCCGGCAGGTTCATGCCTACTTCCTTCTTTCTGCTGCCGGGGAGTATGGCAATCCACTGCTTCTTTGGATCTAACCCGTTTGTCCTCGCAAAGTTGTCCCTGCACAGAGTGGGATCAGGGCGGTCGGCAAGCGGATGGCCGACATATTCCGCCTTGATGCCGCGCTCGCGGTAGAACTGCTCTTCGAACGGAAAGATGACGAACATCTTTGTCACGTACTTACGGACCAGTTCGATTCGCTTCGGACGCCATGCCCAAAGCTGGGGGCTTACGTAATAGAAGACGGGAATGCCGCGGGCATGCAGTTTCCGGGCGAGCCGAAAGTTGAAGTCGGGGAAATCGATAAGGATGGCCGCGGCTGGGTGGCGCGAGTCTGCGGCGCTGATGAGTTTGCGGAACTCGCGGTAGATACCTGGGAGGTGGCTCACGACTTCGGCAAGTCCGACTACGGCGACATCACGTGTATCAACCAGCGTTTCACAGCCGGCCTGTCGCATGCGACCTCCACCAAGACCGAAAAATGTAGCCCTTGCCATCAGGTCGCGCAGCGCAGTGATGAGATGCGCACCGTAAGCTTCGCCGGAAGCTTCTCCGGCGGAGATGAAGAAGACCGGGTTTTGAAGGTCGGGTGGCACGTTGAGCAGGTTCTCAGTGGAGATGATAACAGGCGGAAGTCAGATACCGCCCACGTTAGCTGCGCGAACGTGGGGCACCAAGTTCGCTGCTAATCGTCGGAGCCGACGGGGAGTTGGGCGGAGGCGCTTGTGGGCTGAACTACGCCAGGCAAAGGCAGTTCCTGATCTTTGTACTGTAGCTGGTAGAGCTTCCAGTATATGCCCCGCATTCCAAGCAGTTCCTGGTGGGTACCCATTTCGCGGACCTTGCCGCGGTGCATAACGATGATCTTGTCGGCGCGCTGAATCGTCGAGAGACGATGAGCGATGATGAGCGACGTCCGATTCTCGATCATACGCGACAGGGCCTCGCGAACGCGAAATTCCGTGTCGGTGTCGACGCTCGATGTGGCTTCGTCGAGAATCAGAAACTTGGGATCATGGGCCAGCGCGCGTGCAAATGAAATGAGCTGCTTCTGGCCGGTTGAGAGTGTGCTTCCACGCTCGCGAACCCTTTCGTCAAACCCGTTAGGCAGGGTGCGAATGAAGTCGGCGACATTGACTTCTTCAGCGGCTTCTTCGACTTTGCGATCTTCGATCCAGCTTGAGCCGAGACGAATGTTCTGGGCGACGGTGCCTGAGAAGAGGAATGGGTCTTGCAATACGACGCCGAAGCGACGGCGAAGATCTGTCAGATCCATCTCGCGTATATCGATACCGTCGACCTTGATCGACCCTTGCTGAATGTCGTAGAAGCGCAGCAGGAGCGAGATCAGCGTTGTCTTTCCCGCACCGGTGTGGCCGACGACGGCGATCGTCTGTCCGGGATCAATGGCGAAAGATACATCCCGGAGCACCCAATCGGGTTCGCCCGGTTTTGAGCCGGAGATTGAAGGCTGAACCTCTTCACCTTCTTCCGGGAAGGGGACTGTTCGATAGGCGAACCATACGTGGTCGAACTCGACGCGACCGGAGCCAGTGGGTTTCTTTGGTTCGGCAGGCGAAACGACCTCGGGTTCGACATCGAGCAGTTTGAAGATGCGTTCGCTCGACGCCATCGCCGACTGGAGAATGTTGTACTTCTCGCTCAGGTCCTGGATTGGCCGGAAGAAGCGCTGGGCGTACTGCATGAACATCACGAGTGTGCCGATGTCGGTTATGCCACGAATCACCTGGCCGCCACCGAACCAAATGACGGCGGCAATGGCTACGGAAGAGAGCAATTCGACGACTGGGTAATAGACGGCATAGGACATGATGGCGTCCTTGAACGCCTCCATGTGACTGGCATTGATCTTCTCGAAGCGGTCGTAGGCCTTCTTCTCCCGGTTGAAGAGCTGAAGGACGACCATGCCGCTGACGTGTTCCTGAAGATATGAGTTGATGCGCGCGATGGCAACGCGTATGCGGCGATAGGAGTCACGCACGCGCTTGCGGAAGATCGAGGTCGCGAAGAAAATCAGCGGCAAGACGGCGAACGTAATCAGTGCCAGTCGCCAGTCGGTGTAGAGCATCACACCGATGATCCCGCCGAGCACGAAGACGTCTTCAAAGATGGAGACGACACCGGAGGTGAACATTTCGTTCACGGCATCAACGTCTGTGGTGGTGCGGGTGACGAGGCGGCCTACGGGATTCTTGTCAAAGAAGCCGAGGTGCATGCGCTGAAGGTGGCGAAAGATCTGACTGCGCAGGTCGAACATCACCTTCTGGCCGGTCCACTGCATGTAGTAGGTTTGCAGGAACTCGAGAAGGAAGCTGAACAGCAGAGTGGCGATGTAGAGTCCCGTGATCTGCCCGATTCCGGTGAAGGGGTCGGCACTCAAATGCCTGGCTAGCCAGGAATGGCCATTCGGGCCCGTCGCGGGAGCTAGGTACTTATCAATGGCAACTTTGGTGTAGAAGGGGCCAAGAATGTCCGCGCCGGCCTTAAGGATAATCGCCGTCAAAGCCACGATCACGTGCCATTTGTACGGACGCAGATAATGCAACAGCCGTTTCATCAGCCGGCTGTCATATGCTTTTCCGAGAGACTCTTCCTCGTGGTAGCTCTTCTTCGCCATCT
This sequence comes from Acidobacteriota bacterium, assembly GCA_023410055.1. Taxonomy (GTDB): domain Bacteria; phylum Acidobacteriota; class Terriglobia; order Terriglobales; family Acidobacteriaceae; genus JAEZPW01. Next base: position 251 of record JAEYQK010000115.1, on the reverse strand, counting down.
GTAGCTATTTTAGATGTTCAGCGCTGTTTGTGGGGCGCGAGAACGTTTACTGACAGCTTGGCTGAACGATTCTTTGGAAAAGGGAGTCTCTGCTGCAAGAAACACGTCTTTGTCCGTTCTAGTGAGTCGGAGGTGCCGTTAAGAGATGAAAATTATGCAATTCGTGATCCTTATGGCGCTGGTGGTCGTTTTCGTCGCAGTGTGTGCTCAGCCGCAAGAGGCCGTGGATCAGCAGGGTGCTCAATCCCAAG
>JAEYQK010000113.1 GCA_023410055.1 Acidobacteriota bacterium | reverse complement strand
GGCTCAAGAGGCGTGTCCTCGGCGGTTTTCTTCATCAGCTTGAAGCGCTGCATGACACCGAAGCGGTGCTGCTCGTCGACCACGACGAGGCCCAGCTTGGCGAACTCGACCGTCTCCTGGATCAGGGCGTGGGTGCCGATGACGAGCTGTGCGTCCCCGCGTAATATGTGGCGGCGCAGATCGCGCTTGCGCGAATCGTCAATGGACCCGGTGAGCAGCACGATGCGATAGCCCGCGTTCTCCAGAATGCGACGTGCCGAGAGATAGTGTTGAGTGGCTAGAATCTCGGTCGGAGCCATGAGCGCGACTTGGCAGCCATTTTCGATGGCGATGATTGCGGCTTGGAAGGCGACGATTGTCTTGCCCGAACCCACGTCGCCCTGAAGCAGCCGGCGCATGGGCGACGGCTTTTCCATGTCGGTTGCGATCTCTTTCAGCACGCGTTTCTGGGCCGCCGTCGGGCGAAAAGGCAATATCTTCTTGATGGTCGAACGCACCCGCTCGCTCAGCTCAAACGGTATACCCGGCTGCAACCTCGCGCGCCTGCGCTTCAGCTCGAGTCCCAACTCCAGGAAGAACAGTTCCTCGAATATGAGCCGCCGGTGCGCCGCCGTACGCTGATTCTGCAGATCGGTAAAACTCTCGCCTGCCTCGGGAAAGTGCACCTTCCACAGAGCGTCGCGCCGCGGGATCAGGCTCATGTGGCCGCGAATGGCCTCGGGAATCGCGTCGGGGATATCCGGCGCCAGGTTTTCCAGCGCATAGTGGATGACGCGGCGAAACCAGCGGGACGTCAGCTTTCCTTTTCCAGCGCTCTCGTAGATGGGGACAATGCGGCCGATTTCCAGTGAATCTCTTGCCGCACTCCTTACCGAGTCGGCTGTGTTGGCCCCAGCTTGTTCATGCAGGGGAGCGTTGGCGTCCGTGTCTTCGCCTTCATTCAGAATTTCGAACTGCGGATTAATGACCTGTAGTCCCCCGCGCCCCCACTCTTCCTGGTCGACCTTGCCGTAGAGCGCGACCATCTGACCGGGCTTGAACTTATCTTTGAGATAAGCGCCGTGGAACCACTTTCCGGTGAGCGTGGGTATGGTGCGCCCGAACGCCCGACCCTGTGCGGGCATCCCGCCAAAACCAGGTTGTGCGAAGGTAACCTGAAATATGGGCGCTTTGCGGGTGCGGAAAAGGCCGCTCGTTCGCACTTCAGCGATAACGCTAGCCATCTCACCGGAGCGTAATTCGGCGATGGTGCGGGGATTAATGCGGTCCTCGTAGCGAAACGGCAGGTAGTAGAGCAGGTCCTCGACGGTGCTGATGCCCTTTTCAGCGAGAGTTTCCGCGATTCGCGGGCCAACCCCCTTGACGTACTGCACCGGTGTGGATAATTCGAGCATCTGCTCCCGAATGTTAACAAACGGCGCATGACATTCAAATTGTGGTCAGACGAGGATTGTCCGGCGCCATCTAACCAAGCGAATGCACGATCATTCCTCACAAAGAATCAGCTTGTGGCCGAGCCTCTGGCGGCCGCTGATAGCCGTTCTGGTCGGGAACGCCATTTTCTTTCTGCTCATCAATCCGCACCTTCCCAGCCAGGCACGGCACCATTACTTTGTTTTGGACCTGGGGCTCGCCGTCGATTTCTGCGTGTGCCTAGTTGTATACGGGGTGGTACTTTCGTTACGGCGAAAAAGGAAGTAAGTAAAACAGTTTAGTGCTACTCTGATCTGCTCCGAACTTTGCTCTAAGCTCTTATGCAGAAAATCGCCATCCTATATGACGCGAGCCAGGCTGTACTGTCGACCTTTGATCTCGACGAGGTCTTCCAGCACATTCTTCGCATCATGCGCGATTACTTTCAGTTGGAGCACAGCTCTATTCTGCTTTTGAATTCCAAGTCCGGCGAATTGGAACTTCGTAGTATCAGTAGTTCCAGTGCGGGAACGTCTCAGAGGAGCGTTCGAGTTGGAGAAGGAATAATTGGCAGCGCGGTAAAGCTTAAGCGTCCCGTCTATTCGAATGACGTTCTGAATGACCCAAGAAGCGTGAGTGCGTTTCCGAGCACTCGTTCGGAGCTGGCGATTCCGCTCATGCTTCGGGACGAGGTTGCGGGTGTTCTCGATTGTCAGAGTGACCGCCTGAAGTTTTTCGATAACGAGACCACCGACTTGCTGATGCTCTTCTCGACACAGGCTTCGATAGCGATTCAGAACGCACAACTGTATGCGTTGGAACAACGCAGAGCCAAGCAGCTCGAAGCGATCAACACAATAGCCCGTCAGACGACGGAAGTGACGGATATTCGGAGGCTACTGGACAAGATAGTCTTGCAGATCGTCGAGTCTTTCCGTGTTGAGGAGGCCTCGATCCTGCTGTTTGAAAATGGTTTGTTGGTGCCTCGTGCTTATCAAGGGACGCTCACACCACTGTTGCCGCTGGGCGAGCCGCTATCGCAGATCAATTCGGCGTGGCAACATGCGGTGAGCACAAATGTTCCGGTTGTGATAGACGACGTCAGCCGCGAGTCGGACTTCCAGCCGGCGTTCGCCGAAACCCGTTCTGAGCTGGTGCTCCCGCTGGTTTCTTTCGGACATACGATCGGTGCGCTGACGCTTGAGAGCTCTTCTGTTGAAGGCTTGAGCCGGGATGATGTCAAGCCGCTCGAGTCGGTGGCGGACATCTCCGCTGCTGCTATCCAGAACGCCTACTATTTCGAGCGCGTCAAGCAACTGGCTTATCGAGACGGTCTGACGGGGGTTTATAACAGACGCTTCTTTGAGAGCCGCATGCTTGAGGAGATTGAACGCGCCCAACGGCACGGGCATCCGCTGTCAGTTCTGATGGTCGACATAGATGGTTTCAAGAAGCTGAACGACGAGTTCGGACACCTGCTGGGAGACGAAGTCCTGAAGCAGGTATCGCGCATGTTTCTAAACCAGACACGCAAGAGCGACGTTGTGTGCCGCTATGGTGGAGATGAGCTTGCGCTGCTACTGCCGGAGTCAACCGGAGCCAGCGCAATAACGGTGGCTGAGAAACTACGCCGTGCGGTATCGGAATGGGATTTCCCCGGTGTGCCGCGACCGGTCACATTGAGCATCGGAGTTGCTGAGTTCCCTGCTCACGGTGGGAACCGCGACGAATTGATCAGGTCCGCCGATGGCGCGCTTTATAGCGCGAAACAGGCAGGCCGCAATCGTTGTGTCCTCTGCCCGGAACCGATACCGGTCAGCGACTGACTACGGCACTCCTGGACCGCACTGTTTACGCAGAATCCTTGGTTCGAACTATCCCATGAACATTCCGCCGTTCACGTTCAGAACGTGTCCGGTGATGTAGCTGGCGTCGTCGGAGGCAAGGAACTTGACGGCATGCGCTACGTCGCTGTCGCAACCTGGTCGTCCAAGAGGAATCATCTTAGCGACAGCCTCTTTCAGTTCCTGAGAAAGATCGGCTGTCATCGCAGTCTCAATGTAGCCGGGCGCCACCGCGTTTGCAGTAATGTTTCGCGACGCGAATTCACGGGCGAGAGACATGGTTAGGCCGATCAAGCCCGCCTTGCTTGACGAGTAGTTCGCCTGACCAATCTGTCCGATCTGGCCAAAGATGCTGGTGATGTTGATGATGCGTCCCCAGCGCTGCTTCAGCATGGAAGAGATTACCCCCTGAACGAGCAGATAGGGAGCGGTTAGATTGGTGTTGAGGACGTCGTCCCAGTCGGCGCGCTTCATACGCATAACCAACTGGTCGCGTGTGATGCCCGCGTTGTTGACGAGGATATCGATCTTTCCAAGCTGCTGTGTGGCGGCTTTCGTGACGGCCTTGATTTCGTCGTCTTTAGCAACGTCGAGTTTGAAAACGGCGGCATTCCCGCCGGCGCTCGTGATTTCGTGCGCAACGGCGGCAAGCTTATCTTCAGTACGCGCACAAAGCGCGACGGTCGCCCCCGCTTTTGCCAATTCGATGGCGCAGGCGCGCCCGATGCCCTGTGATGCGCCGGTCACAAGCGCGACACGGCCCTGCAGATCTGCCATGAGTCCTCCAGAGTAGTAAGAGGATTATATAGGCAGTGCCGGTTCTGAGATGTCAGTAATGATCCCTTTGGGGCCACGCTCCCTGAATGGGAAACGGTGCGGCACCGAGACAACAAACGAATTGAGGATTTTTCGCTTTCTCAAAACCTGTCGCAGATGGCGCAATGACCAACTGGTCTTCGCCGTCCCTACACAACCTGATCAGTCGCTAAGGGGGCGCACCTTCTCGGGTTCCTCAACCAGATCGGAGGTATCAGCCTCCTGCTCAGGGTGGATCTCGTTGCGAAAGAGCAAGCGCAGGAATGGGGGGGCAATAAGGGTGGTTACAGCAGCCATGAATATCACGATTGCGTACGCTGACTCCGAGATCATGTTCATCTGTAGCCCGATCAGGGCAACGATCAGCGCGACCTCGCCTCTGGGAGTCATGCCGACGCCAACGCGCAGGAAAACCGCCCATCCTTCGCGCAGAACGGGTAGGCCGCACCCGACGATCTTGGAGAAGATCGCGAGCAGCGTGATTATCGAAGCCGCAACAAGAACCCCTCCTCTAGTGAAAACATGAATATCAAGACGGGCACCCATGACGAAGAAGAAAAATGGAGCCAGAAACTCGTTGAGGCCATGGACACGGGGCTGCAAGTTCCATTCCGGCGAGTAATCCGCAAAGATCAGACCGGCGAAGAAGGCACCGATGATGGCGGCCATTCCGATCTTGCTCGCAGCTACCGATAGCCCAAGACAAATAGCGAGCGAGAGGATCAGGGGCGCATCCTGCATCGTAAGCCGTTCCACGCCCGGTCTCATTCGGCCTACGAGCTTTGGACCGTAATAGATCATGAAGATGGCGAAGCCGATTGCCTCAGCCGAGATGATGCCCAAATGTAACCAGCGTATTCCGCCGGTGGTTGCGATGCTGCCCACTATCGCGAGCAAAATCATGCCCAGGATGTCGTCAAACACTGCGGCACCAAGAATGATCCGGGAGACTCGCAAGCCGATCACGTGCAGATCGCTCAACACGCGAGCCGTTATTCCTACGCTAGTTGCGACCATGGCTGCGGCTACGAAGATAGCTTCGTGGGTGACCTCTCCGCGCAGCTTCATGTAGCCGAAACCGAGGATGAATGGCAGGGCTACGCCGGCCAGCGCCACGCGCATCGAGTTGCGTCCCACGCGAATGAGGTCGGAGGGTTTCGTTTCCAGACCTACGGTGAAGAGAAGGAAAATCGCTCCGATTTCCCCAATTGAGGAAACGGTCTCACTGGGATTGACGAGTCCAGTCGCATGGGGCCCCAGGATGACTCCTGCAAGGATCTCTCCGAGTACAGCGGGTAGGGACAGTTGTTCGAAGATCTCGCCGAACACTTTGGCCCAGACGAAGATGGCGAACAATTCAAGAAGGAATATATCTGTTCCGTGTGGCATTCAGTGAACCACCATGTCTCAACCCACCCTAAATGTCTAACTCAAAAAGGCAGTCGCTACCACGAAAATCCAGAGCTGCCATTGGATTCGTGGTGCTGCTCCAACCGGTATCCAGCAGGTCCTCGAAAACTTTCTGCATTTGAACGAGTTTGGGAGCGAGACCTTAAACCATCTCTCGGTGCGACCGCATCCAACGAACGGTGTGACTTTCCCTCAATGTAGGCCGTAGCCTGCCTTGGGGTTTTTACGGAGGCGCCCTTAATGGCTACCGCAGAACTGCCCACCATCAAGACGCGGTGGGCGCGCGCACCATTCTATTTCAATTCAGCCGCGCACCTTCTTCGTATAAGCCGCGAGACGGCTCATAACCTCGGGGAGTTACTCGAGAACCTGCGAGTGGCACCGGACGATACGATTTTTCAGCACACGTTCCAAACGCTTCAGGAGCACCATTTCATACGCGAAGGTTTTTCGAACGACTTCGCGCATTGGGCTTTCGCTGCCTGCAATGAAGTAGGGTTAGCCGAACGACTGGCCGGCGTTGACGTTCGCGAGTTTACGTCGATCAAGGCCCTTCGGGAACGGCTCGTCGACATCGTCCAGAGTTATGTCGACAGAAACCCGCGAGCGCGCGAACGCTCTGCCCTTGAACCGTTCTACTTCTGCGCGTCTGACACAGTGGTTGTGCCGACGCCATTCGTCGCACGGAATCTGACTGAGTTCGCGGAGAACCTTCAACGCGTCAGCATATACAGCATTCATTACCACTTCATCGAGGCGCGTCTGAGGCTGAAACTCAATTCCAATGACTTTTCCGTCTGGCTGGAAGAAGAAATGGATTTGCCGCAGGTGGCAGATCGCTTGAACCGTATCGACATATACACCTCGACGCTCCACGATGTGCGCCGCAAAATCCTGCGCGTGATCGAGAACGCAATGGCATGACTTTTCGCGTGACCTCAGAGGGACCACGCGTTTTCGAGAGAGGCCCTTATGGATCAGAAAGATCACGGGACTGTAACGCCCGCCCCGACGGCGAATAGTACCGATATCGGCGGTGTCCAAACGCAGACACAGCAACCCGAAGCCCCGTTCCGCGAACGCCGGCGCAGGCCTCGAATTTCGGAGACCCCGCCCGTACCACCGCCGCCGCCCAAGCTCGACGATTACACGCCGATCATCGGGCAAGCGCAGATTGATGAACTGCGTTTTCTTGCACGAGCGCTACGAACGAAGACGGTGAAGATGGTGAATTCGACGGCGATGGGCGGCGGTGTAGCCGAGATGCTCAATCGCATCATTCCGATGCTGAATGAGCTCGAAGTGATCACGAAATGGGAAGTCATCACGGGTGGCAACGACTTTTTCGAAGTCACAAAGGGATTTCACAACGCCCTGCATGGCGGCGACTACGTCCTCAGCAAAGAGGCCATCGACGTATTCATGATGTACAACGAGCAGAATCGTCAACGGATGGAGTTCACTGAAGATCTCTTTGTTATTCATGATCCGCAACCCGCCGGGCTCATTCGTTCCAAATCGAATCGTGGAAAGTGGATATGGCGCTGCCACATCGATCTGTCGAATCCGCATCCTGACGTATGGGGATTCCTGCGCCCGCTGATCGAGCAGTATGATGCCACGATCTTTTCCTCACCCGCTTTTTCGCGGCAACTCAAAGTTCTGCAATATCTGTTCTACCCGTGTATCGATCCGCTTTCGGAAAAGAACAAAGACCTGGACGAAAGCTACGTAGCGAAGGTCTGCGATGACTTCGGCATCGACCGCACGCGTCCCATCATTACTCAGATTTCGCGATTCGATCGCCTCAAGGACCCGGTCGGCGTTCTGCAGGCTTATAAGCTCGCCAAGAAGTACGTGGATTGCCAGCTTGTGCTCGCAGGCGGTGGCGCAACCGACGATCCAGAAGGGGCTGTCGTGCTGCAGGAAGTGATGGATGAGGCCGGGGACGATCCGGATGTGATCATTCTCAACTTGCCGCCGTGGTCGGCGCTCGAGATTAACGCGCTGCAACGCGCCTCAACTGTCGTGGTCCAGAAATCGCTGAAGGAAGGCTTCGGTCTGACGGTGACAGAGGGATTGTGGAAGGGGAAACCGGTTATCGCCGGGGCCGTGGGTGGCATACCCACGCAGATTATCCACAAGCTGACCGGCGTCCTGGTGCACTCAGTTGAAGGCTGCGCGTACCAGATCCGGTATCTGCTGACGCATCCTGAGTTCGCCCAGCAACTTGGACGCAATGGGTATGAGCACGTAAAGGAAAACTTTCTGATGACGACAAACGTGAGGCGCTGGCTCCTGCTATTCCAGTTGATGTTAGGCGTGGCATCGTCGGCCTCACCTGAGGAGAGCTAGCCATAGAACAGCTAGCTGCCGTGGACGGGTTCCGTTGCGTTCTTGCGCGCCGGCGGTCTATGCAACTGGGGCCCCTCCCGCTTGCAACATAACTTCATGCCTCAAGAACAGACCTCTCCGTGGAAGCTAGGTGGATTGTCGGCTTTTCAACTGGGCAAGCGTACCTGGGCCGAGATGAACCGGGACGATATCTTTGGACGCTCGGCTGAGCTGGCGTACTACTTCTTCCTGGCAGTCTTCCCCGCGCTCTTTTTCGTCGTATCGATCTTCGGCATCATTGCGCACGGGAATCCGAAGTTTCAGCAGCAGCTCATGACCTATATGGGATCGATGATGCCGGGCGAGGCGAGCGGACTGATGAAGCAGACGCTGCAGCAGATCATCGAGGCCAGCAGTGGGACCAAGTTGTCGTTGGGCTTGTTGGCGGCGCTCTGGACCGCTTCGGGCGGCATGAGTTCGATGATGGACGTGCTGAACATAACCTACGACGTCGATGAAGGGCGGCCGTTTTGGAAGAAGAGACTGGTCGCAATCGCTCTTACGATTGCTGTTTCGCTGCTGGTCATCGTGGCGATTGTCCTGATTCTCTACGGCGGCGACATCGCGAACATGATTTTTGGCAAAGTGGGGCTGGGAAGTGCATTCAGCACCGTCTGGAAGATCGCGCAGTGGCCGGTCGCCATCTTCTGTGTAGTGGTGGCATTTGCGATCGTGTACTACGCGGCGCCGGATGTCGAGCAGCCGGCGAGGCATTGGGTCAGTCCGGGAGCGGTGGTCGGAGTTGGGCTCTGGGTTATTGCGTCAATTGGGTTTCGCGTGTACTTGCAGTTCTCGAATTCCTATAACAAGACTTACGGTGCGCTGGGCGGAGTGATCATCCTGCTGCTTTGGTTCTACATAACGGCGTTTTCGTTCCTCACGGGCAGCGAAGTCAACTCGGAGATCGAACACGCGGCGGCCGAGCGTGGGGAACCGGAGGCGAAGTTGCCTGGGCAGAAGGCGGCGTGAGGAAGTACTCGGTACTCAGTACTCAGTACTCAGAAGAACTCTCTACCGCAAGTCTTGGGGCACAGCCTGAAGCCGTGCCCCTTCCCCAACAGCTAGTATCGGAACAAGTAGCTGACTTTCACAAAAAACTGCCGACCAGTCATCGTTCCGGGCGTGTTGGTGTAACGGTACGCTGGCGATTCCAACAGACTGTAGTTCACGTTTTCGAACGTGTTGTTGTAGCCGACATAGACCGCCGTGCCGGGGTGAAGCAAGTAAGTTAGCAGCAGGTCGGTGCCGATGCGTTTTGCGGAATTGTCGATGTCAACAAGCGTAGGGTTGGGCAGCACCGCGTTGTAATCCACAATGGCCCGCAATGAGAGTTCGCGACTGAACTGGTAGTTCATCTTGGAGCGAATGATGTGGTTGTTAAACAGCGTGCGCGAGCTCGAGACCGAGGATGGCACCGAGGCTTCCTCCGCCGCCAGTCGCGAGTAGATGTACGACTGGCTTAGTTTCAGACGCGGTTGTGGCCGCAGCGTGAAACCAAGTGAGCCCGAAGTCGCGTCACCCAGAAATGGCAGAAGGCCGGCGGCAGGATAGTAGTTCACGCCCTTGCCGCGGCCGAAATCGGCGTTGAAGCCAAGCCACTTGAAGATTTCAGATGAGCCCCAGACATCGGTCCAGTGCTTCCGGAATTCGAGGTTCTGAAAGAGCTCAAACGACCGCTGGTAGTTGACGCCGATGTAGCTGCCACGCTTTAGCTCGATATCAAACTCGGGATTAACCCACCAATCCTGAACGCGACCGGCGCGATTCCAATTCACGCCTTGGGATACCGAAGGGCCGAAATCGACAATGAAGCCCTGTTTTGGGCGCCAGCGGTACGATGCATAGTTCTTGTGCTCACGGATGTCGACTCGCGGGATGTAGCCGAGAGCAGCACGGAATCCGGGACTGCGGTCGGTAAAAGTGGATGAAAGCGAATAGTGCTGCTTTTCGGTCGAAATCTTTGCGTAATAAGCAGGGCCGGAAAGAGTAGTCCCGTCTATTTGCCGGTCGGTGCTACGGCTCACCTGCGCGCTGAAAATCCAGTTGTTTGGAAGACCGATTCGGGCGTCGAGCGAAGCAACGCGATTAAAGCTTGATCCGAAGTCGCGGCTTGTGACGAAGGCTCCGATGTGCGACTGCTTGCCGAACTCGCGCTCTACGCGGAACACGGCATCAATGGCTCGCTCGTTGTAATAAGTATCTTCTTCGGAGAGGGCCTTCCCGAGAGCACGGTCGTCTGCAACAAGGAAGCCGACCATCCAGCGGCCAACCGTGCCAGTCAGGCGGGTACCAAACTGGGGGTCGGTGATGCGGCGGGAGAAGAAAAGCTGTTCTGGGGTGTTGAACAACTGGGCGTTCTCCATGAAAAAGGGCCGCTTTTCGGGGTATGTCACCTCATAGCGCTGGTTGACTGTGACCCGCGGTTCATCTGACTCAATCTGGCTGAAGTCGGGATTGACGGTGACGTCCAGAGTAAGCGCGTCCTTGAAGACGACCTTGCTATCGAGGCCACCTCTATATTCGGTCTCTTTCCTGAAGCCGGTGGCCGGATCGAGGAAGCGCCCATTGGAGAGCAGTCCGTAGGGAATGAACTGCATGTTGCGACCGGGGGATACCTTCTCCGTCATCTCTACGTCGGCGAACTGCCCGACCCACTGAGGAGAAAGATCGCGAGTAATGTGGGGCCACCAGGCGAATTCGTTATTGCGGCCGATGTAGCGGCCAAGGGCTATGGCCCACTTCTGAACGTCGGCACTGGGGAATCGAAGACTGCGAAAGGGGATCGTTTGCAGGACAACGTATCCATCTTCTGTAAGCTGGCCGTCGGTGTACCAGAGAGTTTCGAAATTCAGGTCGTCGGGTTGCCCGTCCGTTCCGCGTCCCTCCATCTGAACGCCGTAGGGATTGGTGTCGAACCAGAAGGCGTGTTTGCGATCGTGGAAAGTATCGATGTTGATGGTCACACGATCGTCGTTCATGATGTCCTTGCGACGTGCGATGCGGGCGCGGATCTTCGAAGGATCGTCTTTGCAGATCCAGCCGACATAGAGGTTCTTGTCGTCGTAGGACAGGTAGGCCGTGGTCTTCTGCGACACGGGAGCGCCGTCCACCGGATCCATCTGAATGAAATCGGTTACGACTGCTTCGGCTTCGCGAGGGGTGCCGTTAAGGAAGTCCGCAAGCTTGGGAGCGCGTGTAACACGCGGAATGTGGAGGACTTCCTTCTTGTCTTGCGCTAAGGATTGCAAGCACAACAGGATTACAGTGAGACAAAATAGCAGGCGCTTGGTCATGATAAGTGGCCATAAATAAAGCAGGTATGTTGTTCCAGAACTCTGTATCGTAACACACAGGATTAGGCGGAAAGAGTAACGAAAGTAAGCGAAAGCGCGGGAGATTCCGGCCAGAAACACCTTTCTTCGTCAGCCCGAACTCTCTCTCGTCAAAACGACGTTCCCTCGTGCGACAATACATTTAGAGGCACGAAATGAGCGTTTCCCCTGATACGAAGATCACGCCGGAAGTAGTCAAAGACCACGGTATTACGCCCGAGGAGTACCAGAAGATCATCCGCCTGCTGGGCCGCGAGCCGTCCATGACGGAGCTGGGAATTTTCAGCGTTATGTGGAGCGAACATTGCTCCTATAAGTCGTCGCGCGTGCATTTGAAGCGGCTGCCGACGCGGAGCAAGCTCGTGATGCAGGGACCGGGCGAGAACGCGGGCATCATCGACATCGGCGACGGCTGGGCGTGCGCGTTCAAGATCGAGTCGCACAATCATCCCTCGTTCGTAGAGCCGTTTCAGGGTGCCACGACCGGCGTCGGCGGCATTCTGCGCGACATTTTCACCATGGGCGCGCGTCCTGTGGCGGTGATGGATTCGCTCAGATTTGGGCCGATTGTGAAGAAGGCTGCCGGACTGGAGTCCGGCGCTACGAACGGTGCGGCCGAGGACGAGGCCACGCTCCACAAGAACCACTCCATCATGGAAGGAATCGTGAGCGGGGTGGCGTCGTACGGCAACTGCTTTGGCGTGCCGAATGTAGGTGGCGAGACCAAGTTCGAAAGCTGCTACAACGGCAATCCTCTGGTGAACGCATTCGCCATGGGCCTCATGCGCCGTGACAAGATCTTTTACGCGAAAGCGGCGGGCGTGGGGAACCCCGTGATCTATGTCGGATCGAAGACCGGGCGCGACGGTATTCACGGCGCGACGATGGCCAGCGAGGAGTTCCACGAGGGATCAGAAGAGAAGCGTCCCAACGTACAGGTGGGCGATCCATTCATGGAGAAGTTGCTGCTGGAAGCCTGCTTGGAGGCAATGGAGACCGGCGCGGTCGTCGGTATCCAAGACATGGGCGCGGCCGGACTTACCTGCTCGACATGCGAAATGGGCGGGCGCGGCGGCGTCGGACTCGAGATTGAACTGGACAAGGTTCCGCAGCGTGAAACCGGAATGAGCGCCTACGAGATCATGCTGAGCGAGTCGCAGGAACGCATGCTGCTGGTCGCCGACAAGGGCCGCGAAGAAGAAGTTCTGAGCGTCTTCCGCAAATGGGGGCTCGATGGCGTCATCGTCGGTGAGGTCATCCCCGAAAACAAGATGCGGGTGAAGCAGCACGGCGAGGTTGTGGCTGAAATTCCCAATCCCGCGCTGACCGATGAAGCACCTTTATACAAACGTCCGATGGAGCGTTGGGAGACTCCAGTTGAGCGCGAGATGCCTGAGTCGATCAAGCTGGGCCAGGCCGCTGATTTGACGGCGAACTTCAAGACGCTGCTCGCGTCGCCGAATATCGCGTCCACACGCTGGGTCTATGAGCAGTACGACTCGATGGTGCAGACGAATACCGTTGAAGGACCGGGGTTCACCGATGCGGGTGTGATCAGAATCAAGGACAACGCTCCGCAGCACGCCGACAATCCGATTCCACCAACGAAGCGTGGTCTGGCGATGGCGCTCGATGGCAACGGGCGCTGGTGCTGGCTGGATCCGAAGCTGGGTGCCATGCATGCGGTGGCTGAATCAGCCCGCAACGTGGCGTGTACGGGTGCGACTCCGGTGGCAGCGACGAACTGTTTGAATTTCGGCAATCCCGAGAAGCCGCACATAATGTGGCAGTTCTCGCAAGCGATCGATGGGATCACGAAGGCCTGCGAGGAGCTCGAATCGCCGATTACGGGCGGCAACGTCAGCTTCTATAACGAAACGCTCGGCGAGGGAATCTATCCGACTCCGGTAATCGGCATCGTCGGCGTGCTGGAAGACGTCTCGAAGGCCGCAAAGCCGAACTTCCGCGAAACGGGCAAAGCTGTCGTTCTGCTGCATGCTGGCGAAGAGGCCGATGTCACCGACGTCGAAGCCGAGTTTGGCTCTTCGGAGTACGCGAAGGAGATACTCGGCGCGGTGTGGGGCTATCCGCCGGAGTTGGACTTGGAGAAAGAAGCCGCGCTGCAGAAGGCCATCGTAGAAATCATCAACTCCGGACTGGTCGACAGCGCTCATGACTGCTCCGATGGCGGTCTGGCGGTGGCGCTGGCGGAATCTGGTTTTCTGAAGAACATCGGCGTACGGGTGAATCTAGAGAATGAGGAACTCCCTGCTGAATTCGTGCTTTTCGGTGAAGACGCCAGCCGCATCGTCGTGAGCTGCGCGCCGGAGAACGTAGAACAAGTTCGCCGGATTGCCGTAAAATACGGAATAGCGGCAGACCAGATCGGCGAAACCGTTCCCCAGCAGTTTGAGTTCAAGATCAACGGCAAGGCCGTCGTGTCCGCACCCATCGCGGAGTTGAAAGAAGCTTGGGCGCACGCACTGGAAAAGGCGCTGCACGTGGAGACGGAAGAGAAGCTCGTGCCGGAAGTTTTGCAGAGAAGCTAAAAAGGAAGTACTCAGTACCTAGTACTCAGTACTCAGTTGTTGTTGCTGAACATCACTGATTCTGAGTACTGAGTACCGAGTACTGAGTACTCGAATGGCATTCGACAAATTCAAAGACGAGTGCGGCGTAGTCGCCGTTTACCAGAATCCGGAAGCGGCGAAACTGGCCTACCTGGGTCTTCACGCGCTCCAGCATCGCGGACAGGAGTCGGCGGGGATCTGTGCGGCGAATGGCGAAACCATCAGCACGCATCGCGGCATGGGCCTGGTGGGGGATATCTTCACGGCTCCAGTGCTCGAAAAGCTGAAGGGCTGGCTGGCGATTGGCCACACACGCTACTCGACAACGGGTGACTCCGCGCTGTTGAATTGTCAGCCGCTGCGGGTGGAATGCTGTAAGGGCTCGATTGCCGTTGCCCATAACGGCAACCTGGTGAATGCCGGGCAGATACGCTCCAGACTCGAGCGCGGTGGATCGATCTTTCAGACGACCAGCGACACCGAAGTCATTCTGCATCTGATCGCCCACTCGAAAGAAGAGACGCTGATCGATTCAATCGCGGACGCATTGCGACAGATCGAAGGCGCTTTCTCACTCGTGATCCTGACGGCAGACCGGGTGATTGCGGCACGGGATCCGCGAGGTTTCAGGCCGCTTTCCATCGGCAAGATTCCACCGGTACCTCCCTCACGCAAAGAGACGACAGTGTTCGCGTCCGAGAGCACGGCATTTGACCTGATTGGTGCGGAATTTATTCGGGACGTAAAGCCGGGCGAGATGGTGGTCGTCGGCAACGAGGGTATGTATTCGCGCCAGTTCGCTCCGGCGTTGAAACAGACTGCTTGCATCTTTGAGCACGTGTACTTCTCGCGCCCGGACAGCTTCGTTTTTGGCCGCGCGGTAAACGAGAGCCGGGAAGCCATGGGGCGCCAACTCGCGCGCGAGTCGGCCGTTGGCGCCGATATCGTCGTCGCTGTCCCGGACTCGGGAGTTCCCGCTGCGGTCGGCTTTGCAGCTGAAAGTGGAATCCCGTTTCGCGTCGGACTGGTGCGCAGCCACTACGTAGGTCGCACGTTCATCGAACCGGAACAGGGCATGCGCGATTTCGGCGTTCGTCTGAAACTCAACCCGGTGCGCAACATCATCGAGGGCAAGCGGGTTGTCCTCATCGACGATTCCATCGTGCGCGGGACGACAAGCAAGAAGATCGTACGCATGATTCGCAGCGCCGGCGCGAAAGAAGTGCACATGAGGATTTCGTGTCCGCCAACGATTTCACCCTGCTACTACGGCGTGGACACACCGAGCAAAAAGCAACTGATCGCAGCGAACAAGTCGATTGAGGAGATTTGCGAGTTCATTGGCGCGGACTCGCTCGCGTATCTCTCACTGTCCGGACTCAAGAAGGCGTGCGCCGAGGGTGAGAACACGACGTACTGCACCGCGTGTTACACGGGCGACTATCCGACAGAGACCATCAAGGTTGAGCCGCAGATGGTGTTGATAGGGAAAGGATAGTTCTTAGTAGTCAGTTCTCGGTTCTCAGTTGTGGAGCGGCCGCTTATCGCGGCCGTTTTCCTTTTGTGCACTTACATTGCGGGTTGAGGGGTGAATCCGGGCGGTATTTGCGGCGGAGTGTCCGGATACATCACTGCGCGCAAGGGTTCGTAACGCGAACCGAAGAAGTGCAGCGCGTACGACTGGAAGAAGACAACGACCGGAACGGAAATCATCGACATCACGAATAACAGAAGCAGGCCTACTGCGATGCCGCCAAGGATCAGGGCTGTCAGGGCAAGGGCGCTGAGACCAGCCCCGCCAGTCGAGCCAGCAACTCCGACCACGACTGCGATGATGACAATCGGAACCAGCACGATAAGAAAAATCACAATCCCGATTATGCTTACGACAATACCGGCTGCAATCGCAAGGACGGCCTTAAAGCCAAGGTATCCAGCATAGGAGCCCTTGTTGGCGCTGATCATCAGCTTCAGACGCCGCCATCCATCTATGGGCCCAACGCCTTCGAAAGCCATGATCGGCACGACGAAGTCCTTCGTAAGGACAAAAACGACCAGTCCCGCCAGTACGACCACCAACATGACTACGAACAGGGCCAAACCGCCGAGTATCAGCGTGCCGAGGTTCTGGCTTGGATTCCTAAACAATCCGGCGCGCCAGGCCATGAAGACGGGAATCCCAAACACCACGCCGAAGACGGCGAACATTATCAACATGTAGCCGATCTGCCAGGGGAAGAAGAGTTGGCCGCGCTCACGCCATCTCTGCCAGCCTTGGCGGATACGGACGTTGCCTGAGAGCACGGCGTCAAAAAGAACGAAGCGCAAGATGCTCGAGACGTAAATCAACACGAGCATCAGTGCAACAAGGACGAGTGCCCCGAGAATGATGAAGGGGATCAACTCATGCCACGGAGGCATGTGAAACGGCAAGCTGCCCGCAAAAGATTGCGACGAGTTGTTTCGGGAGGGCATACGAAAGTCGCTGGGCAAGTTGAAATTGAACTTGCTGCCCGAGAGTTCTCCCGTGAATAGCGCGAGGAACGCGATGCGCCACCATACGGCGAAACGAAACGGCTTAAACAGCAACTGCTTCGTTCGCTCCATGGCAGGGTTGAACGTATCGGTAGCTGATAATGGCGCGGTGATCATGGTTCGAAAGCTTAAACAGTTCCGCGCTATTCCTCAAGAAGATTAAAGCCAGATCAGAGTCCGTCAGGCGGTCTTGCCGAGGCGGCCGAGGGCGATATTGTCTGCTTCGGTGCGTTCAAGATTGGGACGATCCCAATGGGCAAGATTGGCACCGGCTTCGTAGGTGCTCTGCATGAAGGCGATCAGCATTTCTTCTGGAAGCAGGGCCTGCCGTACGTCGTCATAGGGAAGGATGAATTCGCCGAAGTCGCTGTTGAAGAAGGCGTTCTCAGGTTCCACTTTGGCCTGGGCGTATCCTTCGGGAGCGGGGGCGGTGTAGGCGTAAAACGCTGCGTCTTTCGAAGGCCCTCCACCGGGCCACCACCCGACGCTGCTGCACTCGTGCGAATAGGCTTCGCGGGTTACGGGATCGGCACCGGCACGTTCGGGTGCAGGGCGTCCGGAGAAGCGGGTCACCGCCAAGTCGAAGCTACCCCAGAAAAAGTGCACTGGACTGCACTTGCCGATGAATTGGCTGCGGAAGCGCTTGAGCATGCCATCAACGGTCAGCAAAATTCGCCAGAAGCGCTGAACGTAACGTGCGTCGTAGGAGGCATGTTGGCGATCCTGATCGAAGGGGATCGGCTCGGGAAACTCCTGCGGCATGGTCCATATTTTCACGTCAATGGACATGGAATGCAAGGTTGCCATGAACTCAGAATAGAAGTCGGCGACCGAGCGCGGGAACATCGGGACAGATTTGAGGGCTCCATCACTGGCGCGGACTACGACGTTGTGGTGCACGAAATCGAATTCTATCTCGAAGACACCGTTGCCGTAAGGTATCGAAGAAGTCGTCAGGCCGCGCGGGCTGACGTAGAGCGTCGAGTGCCAATAATGGTTGAGCGGAGCCGAGAGGGCTGTGCGGATCTTGCCGACAATCTGCGTCCACATGTGAAGCGTATCGCACGTTTCTTTCCACTCGGAGAGCGGCAATGCAGGCCACATCTCCGTTACATGGGAATCAAGCCGATTGGATTCGACTGGCATGGGTCCACCTGTCCACGAAAGGATGCGGTGCGTGAACTCTTTGGTTTTCCACGGGACGAAACCGTGAACGAGGAGTAATCTTTTTGGAAGACTGCGTTCTAGTACGAATCGTTCGCCGACAAAGATGACTCTATGCACTGGAGCCTCGCGGCGCTGGTCGGGCGAAAATCGGCCATGCACGAGGAAGTGGACGCATTCAAGTAGTTGCGTGTAGCACTTGGGAGCAGATCTCAGTGGGAGTGAATACAGTTTCGATAACGGAGTTTGCGCGGAAGCTGAAGCAGAAGTATCCGAAATACGCGGCGGCAGCCGATGACAAGCTTGTTATAGCGTTCTGTAAGAAGTTTCCTCAGTACAAGGTGAACTACGAAGGTGCGACCCCGGTCAGCGTTAGCGTTATCTCGACTGCGGCGGCACCGGCCTCAACTGCAACCAAGACTGCGCCAATCGCTCCTGATGTGCCTTCGGGTGGTCTGAACGAAAGCAGTGAGCTGAGTCCTGCTCCGAGTGTCGCCAGAGATATGACTAGCGACACGCCAGGAAAAATGCCGGGGGCATCGGTTGCACCGAGTGCTTCAGCGCCAGTGACGCCCCCTCAGGTCGAACCTGAACCCCAGGTTTCGGACGCAGCTCCGAGCCCCGCCATTCCGGCTACTCCGAATGTTCAATCGACTCCGAAAGCAGAACACGAGGCTGCTGCTCCGCAGACAACCTCCCAACCCTTCAGCGCTGAGGCAAGAACGATTCCCGAGAGCGCACAGGAAGAGAGCACAAAGAAGGCCCCGCGAATCGGAGCAATTCTTATCGGGGTGCTGATCATCGCAGCGCTAACGGCGTTCGGGGCTTATCGGTTTGGACTCATTCCGCGGAAGTTCTTGCGGCCGGCACCAAAAGAGCAAGTTGAAGTACCGGCGGTCAATGAGGACAGGAGTGGTTCCGGCGGAGAGATCGGCGAATACATCAATGGAAGAACAACCTACTCCGACGAATTCGTGAACGTCGAATCGATCAGAATCAGACGCTCCGGTGAGGGATCTATCCTGACAGCGACCGTGTACAACAAGAGCCAATCCAGGCTCAACACGGTGATCATAAACGTCAGCTGCTACAGCGGTGACGGAAAGCAGGTGGTCAATGCTCTATTCACCATCCGAAACCTGCCTCCCGGAGACAGAGCAGTCCAGGAAATGACAGGCGTCCTGAACGGAGTGCCGTCACGAGTGGATATCGTGCGAGTGACCAACTACTAGCAGCAGAAATCGATTTTCCTTCATTCTCGCCCTTTTAGGTCCGGTTGCATCGACACGCCGCAGAGCCACTGATCGAAGTCGCGCAACGCGCGCTCACACTGCAGACGATGGCGTTCTTTCTTGTCGCGGATCTTTGTCTCCCAGGCAGGCAGCAGGTCGAAGGTGATGTTGGCGGGCTGGAAGTGTTTCGACTCCGCGTGGCAAATGTAGTTCATGAGCGAGCCGAAGGCGGTAGTGCGCGGAGGAGCGATGGGCGCGGTTCCGGCGGCAATGGCGGCGGCCTGAATGCCGGCGAGCTGCCCGGTGGCAATGGATTCGACGTAGCCTTCCACGCCGGAAATCTGCCCGGCGAAGAGGACGCGCGGATGCTGCTTCATCTGGAGCGTTTCGGTCAGCAGCGCAGGAGAGTTGATGTAGGTATTGCGATGAATCTGGCCGTAGCGCAGGAACTTTGCGTTTTCGAGACCGGGGATGAGGCGCATGACGCGTGCCTGGTCTCCGAATTTCAGATGGTTCTGAAAGCCAACGATGTTGTAGCTGTCGGCGCGCAGGTTTTCCTGGCGTAGCTGCACGACGGCATAGGGCGTCTTTCCGGTGCGCGGATCGCGCAGACCCACGGGCTTCATCGGGCCGAAACGAAGCGTGTCGCGTCCGCGGCGGGCAATTTCTTCAATCGGCAGGCAGCCCTCGAAGTAGTTCAGATTCTCCCAGTCGCGGTACTCGGCGGCTTCAGCCGTGATCAGCGCGTCGTAAAAAATGTCGTATTCATCCTTCGTAAACGGGCAGTTGATGTAGTCGGCTGTGCCCTTGTCGTAGCGCGCGGCCATGTAGGCGCGCTCCATGTTGATGGAATCGGCTTCGATGATGGGGGAAATCGAGTCGAAGAAGAAGAGATGATCGGGTGATTTGAGGCCCGCCGGACTGGAGTCCGGCGCTACGGTCGGCGCTACAGTCAGGCGGGCGATTTCTTGCGAGAGAGCGTCCGAGGTAAGCGGGCCGGTGGCGATGATGGTGGGGTCGTTGGCCTCATCGATCTGCGTGACTTCTTCGCGATGGATGGTCACCAACGGTTCGTGCTCAAGCATCTCGGTGACGCGGCGGGAGAAGGCTTCGCGATCAACGGCAAGGGCATGTCCGGCGGGGACTGAGGTCTCGCGGGCGACCTCCATCAGGAGCGACCCGGCACGGCGCATTTCTTCTTTCAACAGCCACGGCGCGGTGTTCTCGCTGTCGGACTTCAGGGAGTTGGAGCAGACGAGTTCGGCAAAGCGATCGGTTTCGTGGGCAGGCGTATTGCGCACCGGGCGCATTTCATAGAGGTCCACGGCAACGCCGTGACGGGCACACTGCCAAGCAGCTTCCGAACCGGCTAGTCCGGCACCGATGATTTTCACTCGAGAGGGCATTCACTCATTGTAAAGGCTCTCTTGTGCAAGGCTGCTGAGCGCAATCTCGGGAACTTGGCGGACGGCTTGCGCGTACCTACCAGTGCAAATGCTTGCTGCCGGCGAGCAAGCCTCCGGAGACGGAGCGCGACATTTCAGGCATTTTGGGGACGGACCAATGTGGGCCCAAGCGTGCCGTGGTCCAATGTCCCCGCGCTGGCGGGAGCATACCTTCCTAAGTCTCTCCCGCCAGCGTCTCCATTCTTACACACACTCTAGCTTGCTAAGCCTAGACGTTGTCCTGCCGCAGCGGCCTTTGCAACTCCGCGGCCTTCGTAGGCTTTGAGGAACAACTCCTTCAGTTCTTCCACCAGTGGCATGCGCGGATTCGAGAGCCACGACGGATCTTCGAATGCAAGCTTGACCAGGTCAGGCATGGCTCGTTCGAAATCTTCTTTCGAGATTCCCATGGCGGCGATCGAGCGAGGCATTCCGAGGCGATCGAGCAGCTGTTCGACTGCGGCGATCAGGTTCTGGACTTTTTCCTCGACGGTGTCGCCGCCGAGCCCGAGCAGGTCGGCGATCATGGCGTACTTCTTGTGTGCGACATATCCCTGCTGGTTCGGTGAGGGCATGAACTTCGCGGGGACTGCGGCGTTGAAGGCGATCACATGCGGAAGCATCAGGGCGTTGGCGCGTCCGTGGGGAACTCCGAAGCGGGCGCCGAACGAGTGGGCGAGGGCATGGTTGAGTCCGACTGACGCGTTGGAGAACGCAATCGCCGCGATGGTGGCGGCGTTGTGCATCATGTTGCGCGCTTCTTCGTCCTTCGGGTTTTCGTAGGAGATGGGCAGGTACTTGTAGGCGAGGCGGATTGCCTGCATGGCGTTGGAGTCGGTGTAGGGCGAGGCGAAATTGGAGACTCCGGCTTCGAGCGCGTGGGTGAGGCAGTCGACACCAGTATCGGCGGTGAGGCCGCGCGGCATCGACATAACAAACTGCGGGTCGACGATGGCGACATCGGGGCTGAGTGAGTAGTCGGCGAGGGTGACTTTGCGTCCGTGCACTTTGTCGAACAAGACGGCAAACGGCGTCACCTCGCTGCCGGTTCCGCTGGTGGTCGGAATGGCGATGAGGCGCGCGCGGTTCTTCTTTTCCGTCGGGAACTGGATGACGCGCTTGCGCAAGTCGAGGAACGGGGCACCGAGTTCTTCGAAGTTGGCGTCAGGCGACTCGTATTTCAACTTCATCATCTTGGCGGCGTCGATTACTGATCCGCCACCGAGCGCGATGATCTGGTCGGCCTTGTAGAAGTTGAGTGCTTCTACGCCTTCCATCACAGGCTTGATCTCGGGTTCGGCGTCGGGGACGACGACAACGTGAACGCGGGTCTCGGGCGGCAGGTATTTCCGAACAGTAACGACGTGGCCGATCTGCTCGAGCGGCGGGTTGGTGACGATGATGGTTGAGCGCGAGGGGAACTGGCCAAGGTTCTGCACCGCGTTGGGATTGAAGTAGATCTGGTTAGGAATTCGGAACCACATTTGAGGTGGCGTCCTCCGCGCGACTCGCTTGGTGTTGATGTAATGATAGATGTTGACGTTATCCATCGTGCTGTTGCCGCCGCCGGTGCCGCAGCCAAAGGAGAACGTCGGCACCATGTCGTTATACACGCCGCCGAGAGCGCCGATTGAGCCGGGCGAGTTAACGATGATGCGTCCGGCATTAATCAGCTCGCCGAACTTGAGAATGACGTCGTCATTGCGGGAGAAGACCACAGCGGTGTGGCCGACGCCGCCAGCCTGATTCACCGCGTAGCAGACTCGCAGAGCTTCGTCGACCGACTTGGCTCGATAAACCGCAAGCACGGGGAAGAGCTTCTCGAACGACAGAGGATGTTCACGGCCTACTCCCTGGATGGGCGCGATGAGGAGCTTGGTTCCGGGCTTGACCGAGAGTCCGATGAAGCGGGCGATGTCGGAGGCGCGCTGGCCGACAGCCATCGGCTGCATGCAGCCTTTGTCCGGATCGATCACGGTGCGGCCGAGAAGTTCCGTTTCCTGCTCGTTGCAGAGGTGCGCGCCGAGTTCAGCGAACTTCTTCAGCACGGCGTCATAGATCTCGTCGTCGATCACAACGGTTTGTTCGGAAGCACAAATGGTTCCGTTGTCAAACGTCTTCGACGTGATGATGTCGACGACAGCCATGTTGATGTCGGCGGACTTCTCCAGATACACGGGCGTGTTTCCCGCGCCTACGCCGAGAGCGGGTTTGCCTGAACTGTACGCGGCTTTGACGGCGCTTGGACCACCGGTGGCGTCGATCAGGCAAACGTCTTTGTGGTGCATCAGGTAGTTGTTGTCGTCGAGGTTGTGGTTCTCGAGGCACGAGAAGACGCCCTCGGGAGCGCCATGCTTCACCGCGGCTTCGTACATGACTTTGACGGTTTCAAAGCTGCAACGTCCGGCGCGTGGATGCGGGCTGAAAATGACGGAGTTGCGCGTCTTGATCGCCATGATGCACTTGAAGAGCACGGTCGATGTAGGATTCGTAACCGGGATAAGCGAGAAGATGAGTCCGATGGGTTCGGCGATCTCGACCAGACGGCGCTCGGGGAACTCGCGAATGACGCCGACGGTGCGCTTGTCCTTGACGTAGTGGTAGACAAACTCGGTGGCCACCATGTTCTTGATGACCTTGTCTTCGAACACTCCGAGTTTGGTTTCTTCGATCGCCATTTGCGCCAGTTGCTGGGCGTGCTCCATGCCGGCGAGAACCATCGGCTTGACGATGCGATCGACGTCTTCCTGGCTGAAATGTCTGAATGCCGCGGCGGCAACTTTCGCCTTTGCCACCAAACCTTCGAGGTATGAGATTCTCTCTTCGCTGAGGCCAACGGCCTCTTCCTTGACACTCTTGTTCTTCATTATTAGGTGCCCCCACCAATGTGCGGTAAAAAGACGTGCAGAACTTCTCTTCACATATGATGTGCACATAAGCAGAGCTCAATGGGCGACTTTTTGAACAAATTTGCAGGGATTTCCGAAACGGGAAGTCGCGATTTGGCGCTTGCAAAACGTAGAATAGTGGCGTTCTGAAGAGATGGGTGCGGCCTCTGCACCCACGGTGCATGGAGCGCGTCTAAACTGATGTTATTCGCCTGCAAGGAGCACTAATGCAAAAACGCAAACTCGGGAAGAGCAATCTGGAGGTTTCGGCTCTAGGCCTCGGCTGCATGGGCATGAGCTTCTCTTACGGAGCGCCCAAGGACAAGCAGGAGATGATTTCACTGCTGCGCACGGCCGTGGATCGAGGCGTCACGTTCTTTGATACCGCCGAAGTTTACGGGCCGTTCACGAACGAAGAGCTCGTCGGCGAGGGACTCGCGCCCGTTCGGGATCAGGTGGTAATCGCTACCAAATTTGGGTTCAAGGTAGACCCGAGCGGAGGAGCAAAGTGGGCCGGTCTGGACAGTCGTCCGGAACACATCAAGCAGGTCGCGGAGGCCTCGCTGAAGCGACTGAGAACCGACAGAATCGATTTGTTCTACCAACATCGTGTCGATCCGAATGTGCCGATCGAAGAAGTAGCTGGAGCGGTAAAGGAGCTCATCCAACAAGGCAAGGTAAAGCACTTCGGTCTCTCCGAGGCCGGCGTAAAGACGATTCGTCGCGCCCACGCTGTTCAGCCGGTCACCGCCGTGCAAAGCGAGTATTCGCTATGGTTCCGCGAGCCGGAGGCAGAGTTGCTGCCGATGTTGCAGGAACTCGGAATCGGATTCGTGCCCTTCAGCCCGTTGGGCCGCGGCTTCCTTACCGGAAAGATGGACGAGAACACGACTTTTGGGGATGCCGACTTCCGCAGCAAGCTTCCACGTTTCACCCCTGAGGCGCGAAAGGCCAACCAGACATTGATTGATCTGCTCGGAAGCTTTGCAGCGAAAAAGAAGGCCACGCCCGCCCAGATCGCGCTGGCCTGGCTGCTGGCCCAGAAGCCGTGGATTGTTCCGATTCCGGGCACGACCAAGCTGCATCGTCTAGAAGAAAACATCGGAGCAACTAACGTTGAGCTTACGCCAGACGACCTCCGCCAGATTGATGACGCCGCTTCGAAGATTGCTGTGCAAGGCGAGCGTTATCCGGAAGAACTGCAGCGCATGACGGGGCTGTAGGGCAGCGGGACCCAGAAAGAACTGGTTCAGCGAGAATTGCAGCCTCGGCCAGCGATGCCCCTTTTTGTCACTTAACTGTGGCATTTCTGCCACATACGAATTACTGCGGGAGGCTGTAATCTATTCATCTGGAATAACATAGTGAAGTACGAGCAGACCATCGGTCGCGAAATACCATGCAGCGGCATTGGACTTCATAGCGGCGTTAAAGTCAATCTGCTGCTGCGTCCAGCTCCCGCCGGAACCGGAATTGTCTTCAAACGTGTCGATCTCGACGGCTTCATTGTGGAGGCCGTCAGCCGCAACGTCGCCAAGGTCAGCTACGCCACAAGCTTGATGAAGAAAGGCGTCCTGATCTCCACCACCGAGCACCTGTTATCGGCCTTCATTGGCTGCGGAGTAGATAATGCCCTCGTGGAACTCGACAACCTCGAGTTGCCGCTGCTCGACGGCAGCGCGCAGCCTTTCGTCGAGATGATCAGGCAAGCTGGCGTCAAAGCGCAGCGCCGCAAGCGGACGTACCTAAGAATCATCAAGCCCATTGAATTGCGCGAGGGCGACAAGTTCATCGGTGTCTACCCGGCCGACACGTATTCTGTTTCTTACCGCATTGACTTTCCGCACCCGCTGATAGGCCAGTCGGAGTTCGAGGTCGATCTTTCTGACGGCGCTTACGTAAGTGATATCGCCTCGGCACGGACATTCGGCTTTCTTGAGCAGGAAAAGGCTTTGAAGAACATGGGGCTCATACGTGGCGCAACTAAGGACAATTGCCTGGTGCTCACGCGCACGAGCCTTACAAACGGGCCGCTACGTTATCCCGATGAATTTGTCCGCCACAAGGTGTTGGATCTAATCGGAGACTTGGCGTTATTGGGTCGGCGCATCATCGGGAGAGTTGTGGCCGATCGCGCGGGGCACGCGATGCACACGGCGCTGGTTTCACGAATCCTCAAGGACCGTTCACTTTGGGAGGAGACGGTAGAGGCACCGCCGAAGGCTGCGCATCACGGTGCAGGCAAGGCTCTGTCAGAGATCGAGACTCGCATCTGAATGAACTAGTTTCGCTATCCAGCGTTGCGGCTGCCCTAAGTGGTTCGTTAGGCCTGAGTCTCGCCTTCTATCGCCGCTTCTTCGGGGGCTTGAGTCTTTGCTTCTGGCTTGGGTTCGTCCTTGCTGGCGTCGTAGTAGAGAATTCGTCCGCAAGAGTCGCAAATCATAACGTTAGTGCCGTCGCAAATATCGTTATATACCTGCGGGCGTAGCATCACGTGACAGGTAAGACACTTGTGGTCGCGAGCTTCGGAGAGTGCCGATCCGCGCGCCTTCAGTACGCGGTCATACGTTCGCAGCAGATCCTCTGAGACTCCGCTCCGGATTGCCGCACGCTGCGGTTCCAGTTGCTTGACGGCGTCCTCGTCTTCGGCTGTGCGGGCACGGGCCTCGTTCTTCTCTTTTTCGACGTCGGCGCGTTCGGCAGCGAGAGACTTCTCGGCAGCCTTAATGTTCTTGTCCAACTCTTCCGCGTTTACCATGCACTCGAGAATCTTGTCCTCGAACTTGTGGATCGCCTCTTCGGCGAACTTGATCTCGTTGCCCAGAGCGCGGTATTCGTCGTTTGTCTTTACGGCAAGCATCTGATCACGATACTTCGAGATCTTCTGCTGAATGTTCTGGATTTCGCCTTCGTGCTTACGCCGCTCCTGCTCGTTGTTCTTCGCGGCAGTTTTAGCCTTCTCGACGGCAGCGAGGTTGCCGGCCAGCGTGTTCTCTATTTCGGCTACGCGTTTGGGCAGCGCAGCGATCTCCTGCCGAAGGCGGGCAATTTCGGCGTCTACGCGTTGCAGTTCGAGCAGTTTGACAAGATCAGGATGCATGGTCGCTCTGCTGGAGATTGTAACACGCTGAAAACACGCGGCTATCGTGCAAATCACGCAGGCGCTCCTGCCCTGGACTAAGACTTATGCCCGATTGAAGCCGCCAGAGAGCCGACTACGATGAGTTTTCGTCGGATTAGCATGTTTCTTGAGTTCACAAAACTGGCCCTCGGATTGGCGCTAATGCTCTTTCACAGGCCTATCGCGGATTACGTCATGGAACGTGAGCGCGAGTTGGTCGTGCTGGTTCGTCAGCGGGGCATCCCGCTTCCCGCCGCACTTAGCACCGAGACCGCGCGAAACGTCTATTTCGGACTTGGCGCGTTTGTCGCGCTGTTTGAAGTCGCGCGCATCTGGATGCTGCTTCGCGGCAGCAAATAGCCTGATTTCCCGCAGACTCTCCGAACATCGTTTGCTAAACTTCACGGCGTAGTACCTGGAGGAATCGCCGGTGAAGCGGACACTGCTGTTCATCATTTTTCTTAGCCAAGTTGCCTTTAGTCAGACGCCAAACACGCAGTCCGCAGTTCAAGCGAAGCAGTTGACCATTGACGCGATCTTCAGCGAGGGCGGGATTACGGGTCGTGCTCCGGAGACAGTGAAGTGGAGCCCCGACGGCACCAGAGTCTCTTTCATCCAGCGGGACGATTCCGGCGAGCACGGCGCGCTCTATTACGTCGATGTGGCTAGCGGCAAGACAGCCGTTCTGGTACCGGAAGGAAAGCTAGCCACGCTGGCTCCTCCCGTCAGCGGCATCAAGGATGAACGCGAGAAGGAGCGAATTGAACGCTATTCAGTCGGCGGCTATCAGTGGGCTCCCGACTCCAAGCACATCCTCTTCGAGGCCCGCGGACAGCTCTGGTACTACTCGCTCGATAATGGCACTGCTGTTCAACTGACGACTGGTTCCGATTCCATCAGCGACCCGAAGTTCGACCGCGATGGCAAGCATGTTGCGTTCCTCCGCAAGCACAACCTCTACGTAAGGCCGGTCAACGACGATAGCGAAAGGGCACTTACCGTCCCGGAAAAGAATGCCGCCAAAGGAAGCGACAAAGGATGCGATGAGCAGCGTGAAAACATCCTCAACGGGGAGGTCGACTGGGTCTATGCGGAAGAACTCGATGTGCGCAGCAACTATTTCTGGTCGCCCGAAGGGAAACAGATCGTATTCCTCCAGATGAACGAAACGAAGGTTCCGGCCTATCCGATCGTGGACTGGATGCCGCAACACCCACAGGCAGACGAGCAGAGATATCCGAAAGCAGGGGATCCGAATCCGGAAGTGCGCTTGGGCGTGATCGGCGCAGGTGGCGGCAAGGTCAAGTGGATCGACGTCGGCGAGGCAAAAGACCGTGAGTACATCCCGCGCTTCGGCTGGGTGAGAGAGGGCATGATCTGGGCACAACTGCTCAATCGCGCGCAGAACAAGCTCGACCTCTACTTCATCGACGTGAACTCCGGCAAATCGCAGCGCATGTTGTCCGAGACCAGTGACGCCTGGGTACCGGTCACCGACATGTTCCAGATTTTCGACTCGGGCGACCGCTTCATCTGGCCGAGCTGGCGCGATGGATTCATGCAGCTTTATCTGTACAGTTTTGACAAGCAAAACCCGGCCGCAGGAGAAGCGAAGCTCGAACGGCAACTGACGAAGGGCGAGTTCGAGGTGCAATCGCTTGAGGGCCTAGACGAAAGCAAAGGCGAAATCTATTTTGTGGCGAATGCCGGTGATCTGCTGGATCGACAACTGTTCTCCGGAAAGCTCGATGGCACGGGTCAGATGAAGAAATTATCGTCGGCTCCTGGAACGCACGGCGTCAGCATGGGACCGGACAACACATTCTACGTGGACACATTTTCCGCCGTTTCGACTCCTCCTTCTCTTTCTCTGTGCAAGCTCGACGGCCTCTGCACTGTTTTTTGGCAGGCCCGCACGGTTGAGGCATTCAGTCTGCCCGTTCCGAAGCGCGTTGAACTCAAGGCGGCAGACAACACTACTACACTTTACGGAACACTGCTGCTTCCACCGCAGGATGTGATCGCCGCGTACGGTGGAAAGGTGCCGCTGATCAATAATCCGTATGGCGGGCCAGGTTCGCAGAATGCAGTCAACAAGTGGGGCGGTACCAACTACTTGTTCGACGTGATCCTCTCGCGAGCAGGATTCGCGATCCTGCACGTCGACAATCGCGGTATGGCCGGGCGCGGCCGAGCCTTCACAGCAGCCGTTAAAGGTCACTTCGGCGATGTGGAACTGGCAGATCAGTTGGCCGCAATCGATCAAGTTCTCGCCACCAATCCTGTGCTTGATCGTGATCGCCTCGGCTGGTGGGGATGGAGCTACGGCGGGTACATGACCACCTATGCCCTGACTCACTCAAATCGATTCAAGTCCGGCATCGCCGTAGCACCCGTAACAAACTGGCTGGACTACGACAGCATTTACACGGAACGCTACATGGGCCTACCCAGCGAGAACGCCGAAGGCTACAAGAAAAGTTCTACAGTGAACTTTGCCGCCGACCTGAAGGGCCGCCTCTTGCTCGTGCACGGCACCAGCGACGACAACGTCCACCTGCAGAACACGATTCAGATGATCCAGAGCCTGATTGCTGCGGACAAACCGTACGATCTTCAGCTCTATCCGCGCAAGACCCACGGCATCACAGGAAAGGCTGCACGCGTACAGCTCTTTCGGCGCATACAGGACCAGTTTGAGCTATGGCTGATGAATGGCAGTTCCCAACGTTCCCAACAGGAAACAACAGCTGCTTCTACAACGGTGCAATCTCCGTACCCTAGTACGGAGAAGGCATGCTCCGCGCAGGGAGGCAAGTGGGGAAGAATAGGCTTCAATCCGGAGTCAAGATGCAATCTGCGGACGCGCGACGGCGGCAAATCTTGCACCGATTACAGGCAGTGTGAGGGAACCTGTGTTGCTGGCGATCCGAAGACATCTACGGGCCCAAATAATGCCTCCGGCCAGTGCACCGAATGGAAGATAACACTCGGGTGCAAATCGATCATGCGAGATGGAAGACGGCTCCCTTCGGTCTGTGCGGATTAGTCAGTCACTGAATCACTGGTCCAGTTGTTAGCCCACCGCATCTATTCAAGCTGAAATAGTACGGAGGGTTTTTTGGAGCGACTCGAGTTCGGCAGCTTCGAATTGACGGTCCTTTCGGACGGCAAGTACTGGCTGGACGGCGGGGCAATGTTCGGCGTCGTACCCAAGGTCATGTGGGAGCGAAAGTTCGCCGCTGACGAATTGAACCGTCTCCGCATGGGACTCAACTCTCTGCTCATTCGTTCTGACGAGCTGACGATTCTCGTCGAGACCGGCATCGGCAACAAACTTCCGGACAAATCGAAGAAGGTCTACGGCAATGAAGAACGCCTGCTGCTCAGCCTGGACGACGCTGGCGTGGCGCCCGAAGCCGTAGACATCGTCATCAACTCACACCTGCACTTCGACCACTGTGGCTGGAACACGATGCTGAAGAACGGCAAAGTAGTGCCGACCTTCCCGCGCGCCAAATACATAATCCAGCAGGGCGAGTGGGAGCATGGTCAGCGCCAACTTGAGCGTGACCGCGTCAGCTACATTAGCGACAACTACAATCCGCTGATCGAGAATGGTCAGGCTCATTTGATCTCTGGAGACCACGAGATTGCGCCCGGCATTTCCGTCAGGCTGTTTCCCGGCCACACGGCCAACATGCAGGCCATCATCGTTGAGAGTGAGGGCAAGAAGGCCTGCTACATCAGCGACCTTATTCCGACCACGGCGCATCTCGATCTGACCTGGGTCATGGCATATGACCTGTTCCCGCTGACCACAATCGAAAACCGCAAGCGCTTCTACTCAGAAGCCGTTCCCGACCGGTGGCTGGTCGTCTT
Source organism: Acidobacteriota bacterium (assembly GCA_023410055.1). Lineage (GTDB taxonomy): Bacteria > Acidobacteriota > Terriglobia > Terriglobales > Acidobacteriaceae > JAEZPW01. Next base: position 11,044 of record JAEYQK010000113.1, on the reverse strand, counting down.
CACGCATGATCCAGTTACTCCGTGGGCTTATATTGAGCAGGATGAAAGAGGAAAGATGGGGGCCATCGATGTGCAAACGGGCGAGGAGATCCAGCCAATCAGGAACACTGAGCTCAGAGTGGCCTCATAGACGAAGCGCAAAAGAGACATCCTCGCCGCAGGTTGCGACGAGGATGTGTTATCTCAGGCCGAGACTATTGAACCTGAATGGAAGAGATTCGGTTGTTCCAAGTGTGATCCCGATCGTCGCGCACTGCACTGTTACGCAAGTCGGTGATGTCGTTGCGGAACCGGGCGGAGCTTCCGCGAAAGTCAGAATCTTCAAAGACGACGACGCGAGCGCCACCATACACCTTGATGGAAGAAATGTCGTCCCGCATTGACGGCAAAGAACGGAACTCCTCGCCGTTCTTCATGCAGAAGTAGTCGCCGCGGAAGTCGCGATCACGATAGAAGCAGGCGCCACGATTCGGCCGCGGGCCGCGTCCCCACGTCGGGAAATTCGGCCTGTTCGACCCATTGCGACCCCAGTCGTTGTTGGCATTATTCCCACGATTCCAATCGCGATTATCGTTGTCACGGTCATTATTGCCGCGGTTCCCGCCGGGGTTGCCGTTGCCGCGATTCCAGCCTCCGTTTCCATTTCCATTTCCCCAGCCCCGGCCAGAATCAACGCGGATCGAAGAGATGCGGTTGTTCCAACTGTGGCTGGAGTCGTTGTCCTTACGCACCTGGCGAAGGTCCTGGACGTCACTGGTGAAGCGCTCGCTCCCTCCACGGAAGTTCTGATCCTGATAAACGGTCACGCTGGCATTGCCGTAAATGCGAATGGAAGAAATCTCGTCTGTGAAGCCGCCCGGCAGACTTCCCTGGCTTTCGCCTGCATTGATGCAGAAGGATGACCCTCTGAAGTACTCGTCTTTGTAAAAGCAGGCGCCGTTACGCGGTGCGGCGAAGGCGGGCACGATTGCGGCTGCCATGAAAAGCAAAATAAGGAACAAAGCAAACCTGAATTTCATAGTCCTCTCCGAACGAACTTGGCGCGTTTGGACAGCTTGGTATTTAAAACACCGTTCTGCTACTTAGGTTGCGCTAGAACTGCGAGGAGGTCAAAGACAAAATGGGACGTATCCTAACGGGAGAGACCAATTCGTTGCTAGTGCGTGACGACGATTGCAACCGGCGTGTCACCGGCGGCGAACGGCGAACCGGCAATCGGCGCCAGAGTGCCCTTTGACTGATTGATCTTGAAGGCCATCACTGTACCGGATACGTCGGTTACGTAGACGAATTGTCCTGAAGGATCAACCGTTACCTGATTGGGAGCACGGTCTCCGGCGACGCCATAGCTGTGGACGAAGGTAAGCGCGCCAGTAGGCTCGGGCTTGTAAATCGAGGTTGAACCGCTTACCTGGTTGGCCGAATACAGCCAGCGACCGTACGGATCAAAAGCCAGCGAAAAGGTTCCAACCCCAAAAGGGAAACTCAGCACTGGCGCCGCGCTGAGCGCTCCGGTGTCCATGTCGATGTGAAATCCGGCTATGGACTCTATCTTTGAGCCGATGGTTCCGACATAAAGCATGTTCCCGGTTGGACTGATCGCAATGCAGTCAGGATTCGTTGCCGCCGGAATGGAGCCGGTAGGGGTAAGGCCGCCTGTGTCTTGATCGATGACAAAGGCCACTATGCGATTGCCCTTGTAATCGGCCGAGTAGGCAAAGCGTCCGGTAGGATCGATGGCGATGGCGTACAGCCATCCGCCAACAGCGACGGGTGAACCCTGAAGTTCAGTCAACGCGCCTGTATTAGTGTTGATGCTGTATTGCGAGACGTTGCCCGAGAAACGATTCGCAGCATACAGCCACTTGCCCGAAGGGTGCACGGCCAACGATCCGGGCTGGGTGCCTGCCGGATGCACGGCAAACGATTTTGTCAGCGCGCCCGTGGCCTGGTCGATGTTGTAGACCAGAATTGCGTTGAGGTAGCTGTCGGCAACGTAGAGAAAATGGCCGTCAGGATCGGCAGCGATGGCGGTGCTGCTGGTTCCTGCGGCGAACGGGGATCCGGCGATCGGCTTCAGAGCACCAGCGGAAGGATCGACGGTGTAGGCCGAAATACCGTTCTTTTGATTAGCAACGTAGGCGAACTTTGGCGGGTGCAGATCGACGCGGGCTGTTTTCCTAATTTGCGCAGTGACGCTTGCTGTCGTGGCATTCGAGTTTCCGGTTCCGCAGCCTGCAAGCGCAAGAATACAGAGCAGCAGCAGCGCCAGCGCCTTGACTGCGACCTGTCCCTTGGCCACGCTTCCTCCCTAGGGTTGCCGGAACTCATGAGAATCCCGCCAAATCGATGATCCACATAGGATACTCGCGATGGACGTTTCTGGCGAGAGCACGATAAACGCGCGTTACACCGTCAGAGCGGGCGCAAAGAACGCCTCGACCGCATCGAGAATCGCCGGTGCTGTCTTGGATTCGTAGATCGCCTTGCGTAGATGTGCGCCGTTGCGGACACCGTGGGTGAACCATGAGGCGAACTGCTTCATTTTTCCTTCGGCGCCTACGACCTTTTCGTCGACGAGCATCTGGAAATATGTGCGGATCATGCGGTAGCGGTCCGCCTCGGTTGGCTCGTCGTAACGGCCGGTCTCGGTGTACTGCGCGATCTGGCGGAAGATCCACGGATTCGAAGCCGCAGTGCGTCCGATCATGACGGCATCGCAACCGGTCTCGGCCACCATGCGGACTGCGTCTTCGGGAGAGCGGATGTCGCCGTTGCCGATGACGGGGATCTTGACCGCGCTCTTGACCGCCGCAATGTAGTGCCAGCGCGCCTCGCCCCCGTATCCCTGCTCGCGTGTGCGGGCGTGGAGAGCGACAGCGTTCAGACCGCAATTTTCGGCCATGCGCGCGATGTCCTCGCAAACGATCTCGCTGTCGTTCCAGCCGAGGCGGAATTTCACGGTGAACGGCAGTTTGGTTGCGGCGCGAATCGATTCGAATATCTGCCTTATCAGCGGCAGGTCGCGCAGCAGGCCGGAGCCGCCGTTGCACTTCGTCACTTTCTTCGCGGGACAGCCGAGGTTCAGGTCAACGAGATCGAAACCAATTTGCTCGATCCGCCGCGCCGCCTCGCCGAGAGATTCAGGATTGCTGCCGAAGAGCTGCGCCGAAATCGGATGCTCGTCTTCCGCGAACAGAAGATAACGCTTGGCCTTATCGTTCCAGGCGCGGATCATGCCGTCGGCCGAGGTGAACTCCGTCATCAGCAGGCCGCAGCCGCCCATCTCGCGGATGAATCGACGGAAGACGGTGTCGGTGACGCCGGCCATCGGAGCGAGGACTGTCGCCGGAGCGATCCGCACGTTGCCGATCTTGAATTCGGCAGGTACACATACGCCCTGAGGCATGATCGTAGATGGTGCCGGACTTTCCCAGTACTTACGCACACCCCATTTTACCAATTGTTAAACAGGGCGCACTGGCTGGTACTCACAACTGGGTATTAGGTACTCGTCGTTCGGTACTAGCTCTCTTCTTCCTCACACCGCTCCAGTACCACCATTTGCATTTTTCCAGCGGCAGCTTCGGGTCGCGAGCCTGTGCGACGGCGGCGCAGAAGGTGTCCAGCACGCAGGGATCAACGCGCTTCCCAACTTTACGGCAGAGCTTCTTGTAGAGGGTTTCAGGATCTTGCTTCGCCAACTGCTCGACGCTGTTAACGCCAAGTAACGCAAAGTCGGCGGCGATCGCCCGGCCTACGGAAACGAGATCACGAAGCTTCCGTTCTTCTCTCATCGTCTTTTCTTGCTAGAGCCTTGAAATCACGGGCTAGGTCTTCTTTCTCTCCCGTGCGCGACGCTTGCGCAATTCAGGGCCGGACTTCTCGAGCACCTGCTCGACCTCGGCGTCGACGACGCTCTGTGGCATGGCCTCGGCCATTTGCATCGTACGCTCTTCCTCGTCGTCACGCTTATCCAACAGCACAACAACGTGGGCCGAAGCGGTATTCGGCAAATTCAATCCTTCGGGTGTCTTTGCCTTCACGCTCACAGCGCCGACGTCGACGCCGAGCAACTCCGCGATGCGCGCACGAATTGCCGCGGCATGAGGACCTATCTTCGGAGTCATGAGAATTAGCGTCGAGTCGACATTCGAGACGGCGTATCCGGCTTTACGAACCTGGTTCATCGCCTCGCGGAGAAATACGACAGAGTCAGCGCCCTTCCACTTGGGATCACTCGGCGGAAAATAGCCGCCGATGTCACCAGCCGCGACGGCGCCAAGTAATGCGTCAGTCAAGGCATGAAGTAGTGCATCGCCATCAGAGTGTCCGGCAAGACCGCGGTCGTGCGGGATGGCAACCCCGCCCAGCTTAAGCGGGACACCAGGCTTGAATTCGTGAGAGTCAAAACCGTAACCGATTCTCATTGTGAACCCCAGTTGGCCACGGATTCACACGGATTCACACGGATCTTCTTCGAAGGATTATCAAACAGAAAACGCTTGAACGTTGGACGTGAGCCGAAATTGAACAGAAGTCCTATCTCAATAGATGTCGCTCGCAGGTAGTGAATGACCTGCGCATAATGCTCCGCAGCTAGACTGCGAACAGCTTTTAGTTCGACCAGGACTTCGTTCTCTACCAGAATGTCGGCTCGGTACTCCCCGACAACTTGGCCACGGAATATAACTGGAATGGCCGCTTGGGGTTCTGCTTTCAGGCCAGCATCTTTGAGTGCTAATGTCATTGAACGTTCGTAAACAGCTTCAAGAAAACCGTGTCCAAGTTCGTTATACACGTCGTAGTAAACGCGAATGATCTTCGCGGTCAGTCGTTCATTTTTCAGAACCAAGCCGTACCCTCCGGTTACAAACTCAGTCCTGAATTATCCGTGCAAATCCGTGTAAATCCGTGGCCAACTATTTTTTGTTCTGAATATAGAACTCAGCCAATTCCAGGTCGCCTGGGGTCGTTATCTTCAGGTTTTTCGGTGATCCCATTACTACGCTGACATCGCCCCCCATGCGCTCTATCAGCGACGCTTCGTCTGTTCCGGTGAAGCCGTCGTTCAGAGCTTCGTCAAATGCCTTTTTGATGATGCTGAACTTGAAGCCCTGTGGCGTTTGAGCGAGTACGGCGCGCTCGCGCGGTACGGTTGTCGTGATGACGGCGCCTTCGGCAGTTCGTTCGACCTGCTTGATCGTGTCCACCGCTGGCACGCCGGCAATCGCGGCGCCGGTCTTTTTCACCTGCTCGATGACGTTGAGGATGATTTCGCGATCTACGAGCGGGCGCACTGCGTCGTGTACGAGGACAATATCGTCGTCCGATGCATTGACTGCACGTAGGGCGTTGCCAACGGACTCCTGGCGGTGCTCGCCGCCATCAACGAGGCGAACCGGTTTCGCGAGCTTTTCCTGTTCGAGCCGCGGCCGGAACTGATCCTGCTCAGTTCTACGCAAGGCCACGTAGATTTCGTCAATTTCCGGCAACTCGGCGAATCTCCGCAACGTGCGGATTATGATGGGCACTCCGCCCAATTCGGCAAACTGCTTGGACAATGCGGGCTTGGCAGCATCCTTCGCTGCGCCCACCATACGCGTACCCAGCCCAGCGGCCGGGATAATGACAATGACTTTCATTCTGCTTCCTGCCCCAGCGATTCAAAACACTTACAACCGGGGGACAGTGAGTATATCAGGCGAGAGGGTCCAGCGGCGAGGGGGTAAGAGGCGGCTAACAGTTTTCATCGTGACGAGCCGGATGCAAACTCCGACTCGTCACTTAAAACGATCAGCTATTCGTGCTTCGTCTCCGAGACCACTTCGGCGGGAGCAGAGGGGCCCGCAGGCGCGACCTTACGATCCACCGGAGTTGGTCCGACTGAGCGCGTCGTTGCGCTGCTGCGGTCGTCGAACTTGCCGAAGATCATTTTGCCTGCCGTGGTCTGTAACACCGACGTGACAGCGATCTCGATGTTCTTGCCGATCATCTTTCGGGCATTGTCGACCACCACCATCGTCCCATCGTCAAGATACGCGACACCCTGGTTGTACTCCTTGCCTTCTTTCAGGATGAAGACCTTCATGATTTCGCCCGGCAGCACGATCGGCTTGAGCGAGTTCGCCAGTTCGTTAATGTTCAGCACGTCGACGCCTTGGAGTTGCGCAACTTTGTTCAGATTGAAGTCGTTGGTGATGATCTTGCCGTCGTGCATCTTGGCTAGCTCGATTAGCTTGAGATCGACCTCGCGAACGGCTGGAAAATCGTCATCGATAATGACGACCTGCAAGGTGGCGATCTTCTGGATACGTTGGAGAATGTCGAGGCCGCGGCGACCACGATTGCGCTTCAGAGAATCGGCCGAATCGGCTACCAGTTGCAGCTCGCGCAGGACGAAGTTGGGAATGACTATCGTGCCGTCAAGGAACCCGGTTTCGGCGATGTCAGCGATACGACCGTCGATAATGACGCTGGTGTCGAGAATCTTGTAGCTCTTCTTTACCTGCTTCTCGCCGCCAAAGACGCCGCCCAAAGCCGAGAGATTCAGGAGATCACCCTTGTTAGCGCCTACAATCAGACCGACATAGGCCATGACCATCATCACCAACAGCGACAGGAAATGGCTGGTTTCCTGGTTGGAAATGCTGCTCTGAATCACCAAGCTGAAAAGATAAGCGCCCAGGATTCCGAGTACGCTGCCAATAGCAGCTCCGATCAAACGCTTAAGGCTAACCTGCTTTAGCTTCCATTCGAAGATGACGACTGCCGCACCGATTCCGAGTCCTACCAAGGCGGCCCTTAGCGGAGGATGAAGGTTGAACGGATGAAGCGCGTAGGAGGCGACTCCTACCAGGATGATGAAAACGATACGTATGAGTACGATATTAAGATTCAAGCACTGCCTCCTCGGCGCGCTGACTACCCCTGCACCGGAAGCGGGGATTAAGTTCGGTACTTACAGCAAAATACTGCTGGATCAACGTCTAGGCCAATCCGTAACATCCACAAAGACTTGGAATTAAGCTTCTCAGCGTACCTTTGCTTCCAGCTTACTTGGATGCACAATTCTTCCCTACGAACCATTTGCGACCCGGGGTCGGCGGGTCGGCAAAAAGCTACACACGTCCCGAAGCAAGACCCGCTGAGTATACAACGCCAGCTAAGGTCTGCGCTCCAGAGGCACCTCATCGCAGAACGTTATGAACGAGATGAGTCAAATGTTCGTTGACATCGGGCGGCCGAGTGGAGCCACAATAACAAAAATGGGGCCCCGTTTCATGACAGCAAGTCCGGTTCGTTGGCCGTTTCGGCGGGCTGGAGTCAGGAGAAACAATGAACAAGACAGACCTCATCGGCAAGATAGCAAGGGCTTCCCGAATCACTCGATCGCAAGCCGCCTCCGCCGTTGAGACCTTCATCGATTCCGTTACAGCCTGCATGAGGAAGGGGGAACGAGTCACGCTCGTAGGTTTTGGTACTTTCGCGATCTCACAGCGAAAAGCTCGCGCCGGACGCAATCCTCAGACTGGTGCTGAAATCAAAATTGCAGCGCGAAAGGTAGCCAAATTTGCTCCGGGAATAGAGCTAAGAAAGGCGATAAGCAAAAAGTGAACTGGTGAATCAACGAATCAGTGAGTCAGGTGAGATGCTATTGCATCGAATAAAGTGACTCACTGATTCAATTGGTAATCGACGCGGTCCGGTTGCTCGGTTTGCCTATTCTGCTCATTTCCTATAGAATCAGTCTTTTCCAGTGAGGTTTGTAACGATCCATGAAGGCAGCCATTCATCCCTCTTACCACGAAGTGCGCGTTAAGTGCGCCTGTGGTAGTAACTTTGTAACGCGTTCGACCCACAAGGGCGACATCAACGTTGAAATCTGCTCCAGTTGCCACCCGTTCTTCACGGGCAAACAGAAGGTACTGGACAGCGCCGGCCGAATCGAGCGCTTCCGCCGCAAGTACGCAAAAGGCGAGCAGAAGTAGTCTACGCGGCCCCCGCCGAGGCCCCGAAAACAATGATTTTCAGTGTTTTCGGCCTAATAACAAGAAACCCACCATTGGGGTGGGTTTGCCGTTTTAGGCAGGTTGGTTCTTCTGCACAGGCAGGCGAATGGCTACTCGCCTGCCGCGCGGTTACCTAATTGAGCCGAATTTGTTTCCCAGGCTCTCAATTGGCGGATAGGAACTGGGCGAAGCGAGAGTCGTTGCTGGCGGGTTTTTGCCTGTACGAAGGGCATTCACCAGCATCTCGACCGCAAGTCCGGCGGTCGGGGGCAGAATCACGGTCGCGGCGAGCAACTGGCTGCGGACCCAGGCCTGCCCAGTTTGTGGGAGTCCATCGCAACCGAGGAACGGTAGCTTGGTCCACTTCTCCCGCTCAGCGCCACTGGTTTCCCGTTCAAAAGCGTGCCGAGCTCCGAGCGCCATAGAGTCATTCTGCGCACAGACGGCTGCGACGGGCAAGGTGTGCGAAGTCGATAGCCGCAACCATGCGCTGATCGCAGCATATGCACTTTCCTGAGTCCAGTTGCCCCTCATCGTGCGCAGTTGTATGTTCTGCGGCTTGGTTTCGGCCAGACCCCTGGTGCGATCTTGAGCTGCGGATGCGGCAGTCGGGCCCTCGATGTGGAGCACCATGCCCCCGTTCGGCAGCAATACTCTGAGCTGTCGACCGTGAATGCGGCCAACCTCCACGTGGTCGCTGCTGACCTCAAAAACTGGAACCGAAGCAGTCCGCAACGTGGCAATGTAATCGACGTGGCGATTCACAACTGCCCACCCTACATTTGCTGCAACAGCGGCTTTGGCAACTTGGGGGAGGCCCGTACCGGAGACAGGTTCGAAAGCGATGCCATCGGGCTTTTTACCCGAGGTTTGTATCTCCTTCAGAAGTTGTTGGCTCTGGTTAATAGGGTCGTTCTCGGCAAAAATGATGTCAGCGTGGACACCAAGGCGTCTCGCGGCCTCTTCGGCCGCAGCAGCCTGTTCCCTCTGGTAATCGTTATCGGTTGTAATGAGCGAGACTACTATATTTAGCTGGCCCATATCAGCGGCCCCCAGTCTCTTAATGCCTAAGCGGAAGATCTATTGTCCGTGGTCAACACGTGATAATAGCCCCGCGGGCAGAGTAAAGTAAATTGTTCCCTAAACCACTCGTTTTCGAAATGTCCCCACCGGTACCGCAATGGCACGAGCAACAATAAGCGAAGAAAGCGCCGAAAGTGTTATGACTTTAGTCACTTTGACCGCACTAAAGTACTCTCTATTATGACTGCTCTATGTCGCTCGAAGTTCTGCTGCTGTCGAACGATCTTGCCCTCCTGAATACCATCCGTCGCGTTTGCGATGACTCGAGCATCGTAATGCGTTTGGCGGCGGACGCCGTTGAAGCCGAAGGGATGCTCTCCAAAGGGAAGTTTGACGGAGTCATTGTGGACTGCGACGAGATTCCGGGATCTGTGTCCGTAATTCAGAATCTCCGCAAGGGTGCATCCAACCGTTCGGCCGTTGCGTTCGTAATCAGAAACGGCCATGCAATCACCGTTCGCAACGCATTCGAGGCGGGTGCGAACTTCGTTCTAGACAAACCTGTGAATGTCGACCGTGCGACCCGTTGTATGCGAGCAGCCCACGGACTTCTAATTCGAGAGCGCAGACGCTATTTCCGCGTTCCTGTTGATTTCCCGGTGGAACTTAGTTTCGGCGATGGAGTGATGATTGAGGCGAAGGTGACCAACCTTAGCGAAGGGGGAATATCGGTCCGCAGCCCACACGCTCTTTCCAAGGCTCCGGTGAAGGTTTCCTTTTTCCTGCCTGGCACAAAGACCAAAATAGAGGCAAAGGCGGAAGTATCGTGGACAGCCGGTGACAGCTGCCAAGGCGGTGTTCGCTTTATCTACATGAGCGATTCGATGCAACAGGAAGTTGCCATCTGGCTGAACCGCGCATTGCAGGAAGTCGACCCGGTGCTGCTGATGAACGTGAATCGTGGATGGGCGAAGATGAAGAATGCCGAGTCCAACCAGACATAATCGCCGGCAATCTCTACCATTGAAAAACGCATCCTGAAACTGCTAATCTGCGCTCGCGGATAGGATAAACGGCAGAAGGGATACGGCCTCTAAGCTCTACATGAACGTCGCACTGTTTGGCGGCACTTTCGACCCGATTCACCTGGGGCACATCGCAGTTGCGCGGGCGGCGCAACAACGTTTCGATCTTTCGCGCGTGTATATCGTCCCAGCCGACATTCCTCCGCACAAACAGACACGTCTGGTGAGTCCGTATCATCATCGGTACGCAATGGTCTGTCTCGCGACTCAAGGGCAAAAGGATCTCATTCCATCCCTGCTGGAAGCGCCTGATGTGGATGGCCGTCCGCGATTCGGAGCGAATTACTCCATTGACACCGTGCGCCGGTTCAAACTGACGTTGAAAAAGAGCGACCGCCTGTTTTTCCTGATCGGGATCGATGCATTCCTTGATATTGGGAAATGGCGAGATCCAGAAGCACTTCTGCGAGAATGCGATTTTATCGTTGTGAGCCGGCCAGGCTTTTCGCTGGCGGATGTGGCCGGAGCCTTGCCGGAGTCGATGCGTCCTAGTGATATTGTGCTCAAGCCGTTCAAGAATCACGCAGCCAAAGGGGATATTGCGCTGGGGGGCGCCACGATACACTTACTGGAAGGGGTTGAGGAGCCCGCGTCAGCGACCCAGATTCGTGAGGCTGCCGGGAAAGGTCGCTCTGCGACTCGTTGGCTCGATCCAGCCGTTTCCGAGTATGTGAAGAAGATCGGGCTTTACCGGAACGTGGGCAAGAACTCGCCCGCCGATGTTGTGAAGAAATCCCCAGCGGTTGGGGGCAACAGATTGCAGGTTATCCAGGGTGGTAAGCCGCGTCCGCACAAAGTTGCCAGTGCGCGTTCTGCGTCGCGTCACCCCCACAAAGAGGAGCAATGAAGAAGAACGATCTTAAGCAACAGGTTGCCGCCGCCGTCGCCGCGTGCGAAGAGAAGAAGGCGGACCAGCTTTCCGTA
>JAEYQK010000076.1 GCA_023410055.1 Acidobacteriota bacterium | reverse complement strand
CCTGAGTCTTTGAGATCTCAACCGAAGCACAAGCCATCTTTTTGTAAGTGTTGTCGTCAATCACGAGTGACTCGATAGCGGCAGCGAGGCGCGTACAATCCCCCCATGGGTAAACAATGGCATTTACGCCAGGTCTAGCCGTGTCATTTGGGCCGATACATCCGACGCGGTCACTGATCACGACGGGCAATCCAAAGCACGCGGCCTCGGAAACCACAAGAGGGTGATTGTCGAGCCAAGAGGTGACGGCCAGCGCGTCCGAAGCCGCGAAGTATCTCGGAACCTCAGACTGGTTAACAAAACCAGTAAGGGTGACATTGCGAACATCCTCGCGGGCGCAAAAATTCTCAATCGCAGCTCTCTGGCCGCCCTCCCCCACCATGAGGGCCCATACGGAAAGCCCCCGACGCGAGAGAGCGCGAATCGCAGCGACAAGATCAACTGGGGACTTGATCATCTGGTACTTGCCACAAAAGATCACCACGAAAGCGTCGTGTGGTATTCCATACTGCTTTCGAATTTCGGTCCGGGCGACGCACCGATCAGGCACTCCGGCGAGGATCCTGTTACGATCAATGGGTAACACGCCTTCGAAAAGGCGATTCTCGGGTAAGCCGTAATAACGATGCACCTCGCGATTATTGTCCCCCACGTATAGCGCTCCATCTATCTTGTTGTAGAAGTGGGACACGATTGGAAGCTTGAGAACCTGCTTCCAAACTGGAACGGGGCTTTTTATGTTCGCATCGGTATAGACGAGCAAAGGCTTTCGAAAACGTTTGGTCCAAGAAGCAACACGCCAGTTGCTCCGGTATGCCCAGCCAAACACTTTCACGACATCTGGCGAGAAGCGAGTGAGGGCGTTCGCCAGATCGGGGTTATCGACAGCGAAGAAACTCTTCTTATCCAGATTCTTCGCAGAATTCAAGAACTCGTAATCGTAACCCTCGAGTAAAGGGACGTCCCACTTCACCGTTCGACTGAAACCAGGATCGAGATAGCCGTCGCTCCGTCCCCACTGGGTGTAGAAAAAGACCATCAATTCGATCCCAGGAAGCTTCGCAACCTCACGGTGCCAGGGAGCAAAGTGCTGAATCGGATGGCTTACAGCTATCGCTAAGCGAATCATGCGGGATAATCTCCGTATAGAGCAGGCGTGCTACGCGCCGTCCTCACCGGCCACATCTCTCGGCCTCATCGGCATACCAACTTGGTTGCAATGCCACCGGAGGATCTCGGCCATGCGGTTATCGTAGGAGTAGGCAGGCACACAGCGAAGACGACCGGCAGTCGCTATTTCGTTTCTTTCCGCGGGATCTTTCAAATAGTAGTCGATTTTCTCCAGGGCCTCCTCGGGAGATCCGTAAGAGGCAACCTCTTCGTCCTCGTGATACAACTGGCACAATTCTTCAGTACGCTCGTGCAACATGAATCCACCACAGGCAGGGATTTCGAAAGTCCGAGTAGTGGTTTCGTCCTGAATCTCTTTATTTATGCCCAGCAGAGCAAGATTGATACGAAAGCACCGAACCGCGCGAGCATACTGCGCTCCGTGCACACCGTACCCCTGCACGTGTGTTGACAAAAGGCCAGTTCGTCTCCAGTTCTCGCCCCAGATCTTCAGATCCAAATTTGGGCGGAGGCGAACCAGAGCTTCGGCGAATGCCTGTTTGCGGGGAGACCAGCCAGCAACCACGCCAACGTCACACCCGTATTGCAGTTCGTCGCGATCATCAGGTGCGATTGGGTTGTGTATTTCCGGGTCGTAGCCGTGAGGTATGAAACAGCGCTCCCTGACCGTGATCCGTTTGGACACATCTCCGTCCCAATGCCTCTTGGTATCAAACAAGCAATCGTATTCCGGAATTGCTTCGCGCTCGAACTCACCCGCAAATATCAACCGATCGGGATAGAAGTTGTAGCAGCGTATTCCGTTCCGCCGAAGTGCTCTCACGGTCTTTGCCTGGACGAAGTAACCCTTGAAGACCAGCAGAATGTCGGGAGCAAAGTCTCGGGCACGACGCAGTATCTCGTTGTTGTAGGCTTCAATAAGAGCTCCGCGCATGAGGCGTCTTAATACGCGCCCGGACCAGGTCTGGACTGAAGGAAAGAACGTCTGGGCATCGATGTCGAGAACATTGCACCCTATGCGCCGCAGAGAATAGCCGCATGCTCGTGCGCAACTGCCGTACCAGTTTTCGCCTAAGTAAAGGACGCGGATGTTGTGCATTAGCGCTCAACCGCCTGTTGACGATTCACTGTAGAGGCAACCACGACCATAGAGCGAGGTCGGAGAGTCTGGCGAACGACTTCGACAACGAGCACTGATGCGAGCAAGAAGGGTGTGTTGTAGAAAATTGCTCTGCATTCGTTCAGAAAAGGAGATCTCATGACGTCAGCTGCAACTGATATCCAATAGATAAACAACATTACCGGAAGCACTGGCGAAATCCGAGTCAACAGTGGCAATGAACGCTCACACGCAGCTAACAGCAGGCTGAACGTGAACCCAAACACAAACACCCCGACGATGCCGGCACGGTACCATCCGTCACCGAGAATGCCCCATTCGTAGCTGTTCGATTCAGTTATGCTGTAGCCGTAAAGACGGGCCGGAGCAGTGGACATTCCCATGTCGATATTGTCCTGCACGGTCGTTCCCGAGAGCAGCGCCAGATTGAAGAACGCGAAATGAGCCTGCTTCGGAAACTCCGACCAACCACTATATGCGATTACCTCAGGAGTTAACCGGGTCGTCGCGTAGTTAGCCCAGGGAATCATCCTCCAAATCGCAGCGCGAGCAGAGCTGTGGTCTTGTTCAGAAGACATTGCCTGACGAGCAGCTCCCAGGGTTTGATCTATTCGATCCGAAGTGATGAGGCCGTTCTTCGAATCCCCCAACCCCCGACCGATCTGAGAACGCACTGTGCCCATCAAACCCGAGACCCCCAGTAGGAGGACGCCCAGAACACAAGCAGACAGGAGCGCGCCCGTACGCCGACGAGGCGGGCAGGCTGTAATGTATCCTGCAGTACACAAGACCGGTGGTACCAATGCATCGAATCGTTCGCCCGAAAAGAATCCAAGGAAGAAGACAATAGCCATTACGGCAAACCAGACGTACAACGCCCGCTTCAACACTAGCGCGTAACGCCCGACGTAAAGAGGGACAAAGAACAATGTGGAATGCAGCACCCTAACGAAATAGGCCACGACACCCTTTGCACCACCAGCCCAAACGAAAAAGGTGACATGAAGGACGGCGGCAATAATCAGATAGGCTTCTATTCCACTTGGTGGTTCTGAGCTCTCACGCCAGATACTCTTTCGGCTCTTGTTATCAGTTGTTCCCGTTCGGATGAGGGCGGAAATCGCGACTGTAGCCAAGAATGCGGCAACCGGCAAGATGAGGTTGGGCAAAGTTGCGGCAAGCGGGGCATCCGCCAAGTCCAGAGTCCCCAGCGTAAAGGCAGGATCGACTGTCACCCCAGTGATCGCCGCGACCGTTAGCCACACATATTGGAGACCGAACATGCCGCTTAGGATTCTCGGCAATACCAGATCGGGCGCGACTGCGACCATCAAACGATCAAGCAAGTACACAATCCCAATGCCAGCGATCGAGGAAGCAGCCAGAGCAAGTCGACCGAAATCCGTCACCAACGGGGCAACCAGCATCAGAAAGAGCGAAGCCATTGCCAACATCAGCAAAGGAGGACGCTGAAACCCAGAATCGAGTTCTCTTGGAAGGGTGCGAAAAATGGTTGGGCGGCCCGCCGTCAATCTCAGCCCTCCATGCCCCAAAGCTTCGCAAGCATAACTCTCGTGTAAACGCCTCCCGCGGCCGATCCCGTTTCGACCAAGTTCGCAAATCGATAGATTTGACGGACTCCACGCCACAGCAAGCGTCTCAGTTGGCGGGTGACTTTACCGGGCGGTGGCTCGATCTCTTTGACATCGCAAGCTGCGAATCCGGCCAACTTGGCGAGCTGAGAAATCGAGAATGGCGAGTACGCCGTTTCGTGAGTGAGATCGCTGGCCATTACACCGTAGCTCCACGGACTCGCGGCGTTGGGCATCTGCAGGAGACAGACGCCGTCCGGTTGAAGAATGCGCCGTATCTGACACAACATCTGATACCCATCATCTCTGGACAAATGTTCTAGCAGATCGAATGCCGAAACGATTTTGAAACTTCTATCGGGAGCAGAAGAGAGCCAGGTCCGCACGTCTGCAAGTTCGACAGGAACGCCGGCTTCTCGCGCTGAAACCAGCATCTCTTCGCTGGCGTCAATCCCCAACACATCGGTGTACTTTTGCTGCAAAGCCAATTGAAGCACCACGCCTTGACCGCATCCCAAGTCTACCCATGGCCCACATGGAGGTTTGGGCAGCCAATGCTTCAGGTAGTGTTTGTAGGCGCTGATCTGGCTTTCTCTTTGTCCAGCCGACATTCGACGATGCGGCCCCTCGCTGCTGGAACTGTATTTGGCCAATACGAGGGGGCGCAGATCCTGTCCCTGCGCGAGCGTCCCGATGATGTTTGGCGCGTCAGATTTCATGGCCAGATGCGTACTTGGTGAATAGCCCCACAATGCTTGAGATCCTATGCATGTCGCGCAGAGCTTCGTTTCAGGGAGGTATTCTCGTTGATAATACCACGTCAGCCACCCGCGTTAGGGCACTTCCGACCGAGAGTCATTTGGCACTTTCGAGGACGGCGGTCCCTTCATCAGCCGAGCAGGTTTTCTGAAGCCTGGACGCCTGGTGACGCTTGGCATCAGCTTTCTTTCTGGCACGTACAGTGTAGTAG
>JAEYQK010000048.1 GCA_023410055.1 Acidobacteriota bacterium | reverse complement strand
CTTTTCTGTATCACTAATGAAATAAAGGACTTAGCCTCAGTCTCTGACTGAGGCTAATCTGTAAGTGCCTGAGGTCAGGCTACTTAAGTCCAGTGACTGACTGTGGAGGTGGTTCTTTGCCCCTTGGGCCACGTCTTCAAAGAACGACGACGCAATATCCCACGATGAGCGTAACGCGGATTGGCAGAAAGTGAACGTGAGGGCGAGATAATTTACGAAAATGGAACAAGGGAAAAGTCCGCTTCGCCCGGCATCGTGGTGGCGCAGGGGAATGCAGAGATCCTACACGACCAGCGCGTTGTAGACCATGTGCAGAATGACTGATGGAGCAAGGCGTCCGGTCTTCTTGAACAAGAGCGCGCTGCCAACGCCCAGAAGGCCGACGGGCAACCATGAGAGAGGTTGATGATAAATCGCAAAAAAAGCAGCGCTGCCGACAACGGCAATCCAGCCACCCCATTCCCGATCAAGCGCCCGGAAAAGCAATCCCCGGAAGAGATACTCTTCCGCAAAGGGCGCGAAACAAACTGCCATCACAAACATCGAACTGCGTAGTCCGGGTATCTTCGACATCTGTTCCTGAGAGTGGCGGAGAATCTCTTCGGCAGCAGGAATGTGTCTCAAAACGGCAAGATAGCCCTGAGCGAACATCGCCAGCGCCGTTCCTCCGAGTGCTCCGTAGATGTATGGAAGTGCAAGTCGCGCGTAGCGCATGTACTTCTGTGGGGCGGCTGTGTCTGAAGTTTCCGGGTTCCAGGTCCAAACGCTGCGTGCAGATACCTCGCGACCGCTTAAAAAGGCGGACATCCCGATCCAGACGGCGATTGATGAGAATGCATAACCAACCGCCATGCCGATGGCGGCAGATTCTCGACCTCCGCCCACAATAAAGATGCTCATTATGACGGCGCCGCCTTCTATAAGTATGCTTATGGCAATCATCGCGTGCATGAGTGTCGGAGGACGCGGCGTTTCTTCCGACCAAGGATCGTATAGATATGGCAAGCGCGCTCGGAAGTTCTGCCACATGGCGGCCGCAGTAAGGTAGGAGTACACGATTCCGTTCACTGCCACTGTCCACTGTTGCGTCAAAACCCCGATCGCAAACGTGAGCATCCCCAGTTGCGCGGCCCACTTGCGGCCCCAATGCACCGGGGGTTTCTCTCCAGAAGCATCGGGAACGGAAACGAGAGTTACGGTTTTCTCCGCCATGGTTCGCGAGAAGAAAAACCACCCAACGCCGACCAAAGCAATCTGCAAAATCCTGGAAGGGAACCGAATAGCGGCATAACAAAGAACCAAGCCAACCAAGCCGGTAGAAATCAATGACCATAGCCACGCTTTTGCTTTGAGCAGACTCTCCATACCACGGGGCCATGTCATCGAGATCCAGAGGGCGGCCCCTTCGGAGGAAAGAGAGCGTGGACCGAGAATCCAGAGAAAATAGGTGCCGAATAGGATCGCAGCACCCGACAAGTAGTTCCACGCACCTTGCGCGTATTCCAGCATGCCTCGAAGGTTAAAGAGTTGAACTCCTGCGATAGTGAGTGGGACAAGAATACTCTGGATGACAGCACTGCGGTCACGGATGAACCAGAGAAGCTCCTTTCGGTACAAGGGATCTTTACCGAACTTCGCTTTGCCAATTACGGACTCGGAGCGGACTGTGCTTGTCTGCCCCGTAGGTGAAACCAGTCCTTGATTAGCGCCCCAGACACTGAAGAAAACAGAGCCCACGGTTATGAATCCGGCAAAAACCAACGAAAGCAGCATGCCGGATACAAACGAAAACGAGCCGTCGCCTTGAGCGCCGAGAAACAATGCCAGATAGGGCCACGGTACCTTTGCGAGCGGAGCGACGAGACCTGCAGTAGCGGCGATCAGCTTCGGGATGAAGAAAAGCCCTAAGAAGAACAGCATCATGGAGGCGTAGCCGAACCAACTCATTAACCCGATGACCGCCCCACGGGATCGCAACGGAAAACGGAGTGTGACTGCAATCTCAAATGCTTTGCCCAGACAGGCGGCGGCGATCGACAGAGGTACGCCTACTGTGAACGCCGCGAGCACGCCCAAAGGGAAACCGTAAACAAAGCCATACATGAAACCAACGCAGAGCGGCGCACCCCAATAGACGGGGTTCGCAGCTATTGGAGACAACATCTCGGCAAGAAACACAGCGGCGGGTCGGACAGGGTGGCTAAACAGCCATTCCCAGATGGGATGCCTTCGGCGTTGAATGTCGAGATCGAGACCCTCTCCCTGGAAGACGAGCATTGAGAGCCACAGCAGGAGCACGAAGGATCCTAAGAATCCCGGCAAGCGGCTCCGAAGCGAGAGGCCCACGAATCCAGTAGAAACTTTAGACTCAGCGACAAGGTCGCGCGTGCCACCTTCCTCTATCGCGACTCGAAGTCTTTGCTCGACGTCAGTCCGAGATCCTCCGTAATCCTCGGCTATACTCCGTGCTTCCCGTGGGCACTCGTACTCCCACATAGCGGGGGTTGGGTCTTCTTCGTACCGCTCAATAGCGCCGAAGAACGAATCACTCACTACTATCTTTCCGCTTTGCTCAACCTCAGAGCGTTGGGATTCTTTTACGACGAGCTGAATGAGGAATGCGGCCGCAATGTTGATGCCGATCATCAAGAGGATGGCGAAGAAGAAACTGAAGCCTTCCAGGTTTGCAGACTTGCTGCTCCTCTGATAAAGCACTGCCTGCTGCCTGGTCCTCCGACCGTGCGATCTTCTTTGCGCGGCAGACAGTAGAAGGCGAACGGTTTCCCAGAAACTTGGGGGCATTGGGGAATCGTGGCTCATTTTTGCGGTGGCCTGGCTGTCAGTTTCAGGAAGACGTCTTCAAGGGTGGCTTCAGCAAAATCAGAAAGCAGTTCTTGGAGCGAACCTTTGGCGACAAGCGTTCCCTCGTTGATGATTACGGCATCGGAGCACAACTTCGTAACGTGATCCATCAGATGGGTAGAAAACAGGACCGTCGTACCACGACTGGCGGTATCGGATATAAGGTCATAGAAAATGTGCGTAGACTCAACGTCGAGCCCGTTCGTCGGCTCGTCCAGCACGAGGAGCATCGGCTGGTGCACGAGAGCCAGCAATAGCCCGAGCTTCTTCTTCATGCCTCGCGAGTACTCTTCAGCATATTTGTCGAGGTCATCAGCCATGCGGAGTTGGCTGATGATGGGCCACATTCGGTGGATTGTGTCTTGGGGATCAAGACCATGCATCGCCGCACTCAACTCGAGCACTTCCTGTCCCGATAGATAGGAATAGAATATGGGTTCGTCCGGAAGGAAGCCGATCAGACGTTTAACCTCGACGCGCTTTTCAAATGCGTCGAGTCCGTTCACCAACATTCGTCCTTCAGTGGGTTTCAGAATGCCCATCAACAGGCGGAAGAGTGTCGTCTTGCCAGCTCCGTTGGGGCCAAGCAATCCGCATATCTGGCCGGACGGCACCGAAAAGTTGACGTTCTTGAGGGCGACCCTGTCACCGAACGACTTGGTTACGCTGTCAATATGGACCAAGTCCATAAGTGATGGTGCGGACGTGATGTCCTCGGCTCTCAACTCTGTGTTTTGCATAGCCATCAGATCAACTGCGACGATGAGTTTTTGGTAGCACTTGAGGATAAGCCAACAATTCGGTTGTAGCTAGAAGATTTGTGAGCGCACCTACGTCGCAGTGAGATGGGGAACCTGCGTGTTCTTTGATGATGACAGCCTGAACTACCCTCTGACGAACTCCCGCAGCCAAGCCCCGATTTCGTCCCGGACTTTCCGGAAGGATTCTAGCTGCAAGTCCGCGGGTGCGGCGGCGGGGTCTTCGAAGCTGTGGTGAATCCTGTTGGCCGTGCCGGGGAAGATGGGGCAGGACTCGCGGGCGTTGTCACAGACGGTGATCACGTAATCGAATCGCTGCCCGGCAAACTCGTCGACCGACTTTGATCGATGGCGCGAGATGTCTATGCCGATCTCGCGCATTACGGCGACGGCGTTCGGGTTCAGCCCAACGGGACGAGTGCCTGCGCTGAAGACTTCATAGCGTTCACCGGCGATTGCGCGCAGAAGTCCTTCAGCCATCTGGCTGCGAGCCGAGTTGCCTGTGCAGAGAATCAGTACGCGTTGTTTGGGCATGAGTCGCTCTCGCTACTTTGCCGTGACAGCGCCGGCGGTTCTTCCCGCGAAGTATTTGCGCTGGAAGAAGAGTGCGACGTTCACCAGGGCAACCATCACAGGCACTTCGACCAGCGGGCCGATAACGGCCGCGAATGCCGCTCCGGAGTTGATACCGAATACGGCGACGGCCACGGCGATGGCCAATTCGAAATTGTTCGACGCCGCGGTGAACGAGAGTGTCGCGGTCTTGGAGTAGTCGGCGCCAAGCTTGCGTCCCATGTAGAACGACACGAGGAACATCGCGACGAAGTAGATCAGCAGCGGCACGGCGATGCGCAGAACGTCGAGCGGCAAGCGCACGATGTACTCGCCTTTCAGCGAGAACATCACCACGATGGTGAACAGCAGGGCGATCAGCGTCAGAGGACTGACGCGAGGGACGAAGTTGCGCTCGTACCACTCGCGGCCTTTTGCGCGGACCATCGCCGTGCGCGTGAGGAATCCGGCAAGGAAGGGAATGCCGAGATAGATGAACACGCTCTTTGCGATCTGGCCGATGGAGATGTTGACCACTGTGCCCTGCAGCCCGAGTTTCGCCGGTAGCACGGTGACGAACACCCAGGCGTAGACGGAATAGAAGAAGACCTGGAAAAGCGAATTGAAGGCGACGAGTCCCGCCGCGTACTCCGTATCGCCCTTGGCGAGTTCGTTCCACACGATGACCATGGCGATGCAGCGTGCCAGGCCGATCATGATCAACCCGGCCATGTACTCGGGATAGCCGCGCAAAAACACGATCGCCAGTACGAACATCAACACCGGGCCGATCACCCAGTTCTGCACCAGCGAGAGGCCGAGGACGCGCCTGTTGCGAAAGACCTCATGCAGCTCTTCGTAGCGCACTTTGGTGAACGGCGGATACATCATCACGATCAAGCCAATGGCGATCGGGATCGACGTGGTGCCGACGCTGAAACGATCGAGGAAGGGAACGATGCCGGGCGCGAGCCATCCGGCAACGACGCCTGTGGCCATCGCGGCGAAGATCCAGGCGGTGAGATAGCGATCAAGGAATCCGAGCCGCTTTGTTGTGTCGCTCATAATGAATCCTTCGCAAAAACAAGTTTACCGAAGTTTGACTCGCCTTGCGGTCAGAAGAGTAGAACGGCGGTGCTCAGATAAAGCTTCATAGACTGGCGCGAGTGCTTTACAATTCGCGTCCATGAAGAATCTGTTGCTCGCATTAGCGTTTCTAGCGACGCTGGTCTGCCCTCTCATGGCGCAAGACCCTCAGCCGACCTTTCGCGACGAACTGATCGACCGTTTCCAGGGCAAGTGGGTGCTCGAAGGCACGATTGCCGGCAAGCAGACGACACACGACGTTACCAACGAGTGGGTACTCAATCATCAGTTCCTGAGAATTCACGAAGTATCGCGCGAGAAAAAGGCCAACGGTGAGCCTCAGTACGAAGCGATGGTCTTTGTCGGATGGGACCAGCCGACGGGCCGCTATCTGGCAATCTGGCTCGACATCTGGGGAGGCTTCTCGAAGGCGACCGTCGGTTACGCTCCGAAGCAGGGTGACGACATCAAGTTCCTATTCAACGACGGCAAAAGCGACTTCCACACTACGTTCATTTACGACCGCAAGGCCGACACGTGGGAGTGGCAGATGGACTCGGAAGACAATGGAGCGCTGAAGCCGTTCTCGCGGGTGAAGCTGACGAGGGCGAAATAGCATGGCGCGCTCATCTGCTTGGGTAGTCATCGTCGTGGCATTGCTTCTGAGTGCCTGTGTGCATCGGAGTGCAGCGCCCCCTGCTCCGCAGGCACGGCAGATGTCGTCGGAGAGCTTTGTCGATCTGCAGCCAGGATGGAATGTACGGGTGGTGGTGCCGATACTCAAGTCGGGTGGATACGTCGTGCCGTCGGTGAAGAAAGCGGAACCGGGGACGCTTGAGATTAAACTTGATGACGACTTTGTCGGCTACGAGCGGGCGTACTACAAGGTCGAGCCGCGTGCGAACGGTGGGGTGCAGATTCGTTTCACACACGCTGAGGTCTGGCAGAACCGCAAGTCGCACAAGCAATACAAGACGCGACTGCCGCTGTTTGATCACATTGCAAACGCGCGCCGCGTTCGACTCGTCTATCTGACGCGCTACTCACAGACCGATCACAGCATGGCCATCGTCGCAGCCGATGACGAAACTGCGCTGAAGAACATCACAGCTGCCGTTACCGAGCGCGGCGAGTGCGAGGCGGTCCAGAACGGAAGCTGCACTTGGGTGCCGGAGGGAGTGGCGGTTACGCCGGACTTGGGAAGGAAGTTTGACTAGTCTACAGCGCTTCAGCTTGCCCGGCTGGCCATGCGAAGGTCCGATTCCTCCAGTTTGCGAATGCAGCGCCAGCACACAAGCAGCGGAATCGCGCCGAAGACGCCGAAGCTGCAATCAATCAGACTCCAATAGAACGGAATGCCGCGTATTGGTCCGGCGATCAGCGCGAGTGGGATGACTCCAGCGCAGGCGATCAGACCGAAGGTGATGATCCACTTGTTGCGGACTGGATCGCGGAATGGTCCGATGAAGGCGACGGCAATTACCAGATGCGCGAAGGCGAGCCAGTCTGTGCCGTAGGCGAGGAATGGATACTGGCGATTGGTCGCCGCAAGCGCTTCGTGAACACGTTGCACCCACGTCAGCAAGCTTGTGGGTGTCAGGCGCGAGGACTCGAGTAGCGATCTGAGGATGGACAACTCTCGCTCAAGCGGAAACGCTGTGAGGCCGCTGAGCACTAGTCCGACAATAAACAGACCGAGCCATATGCGTATGCGTCGGACTAGTGCTGTGTTATTCATCGGCCACGTTCTCCCTATTTCGGCAACGCCACAGTCCCGGTTACGGTGAAGGTGGTTTCGGACTTTGCTTTGGTTTCCTGCGGCTGCGCGCCGCCGATGAAAAGCTGGTACTTGCCTGCGAGCACCGAGCGGTCACCCTTGTCGTCCACGCTGGAGATCGAACGCGGATCGAGGTGCAACGTGACTTCGCGGCTCTCGCCCGCTTTCAACGTGACGCGTTCGAACGCCGCGAGCGAATGGATCGGGCCGTTCGGCTGCGGCGTTTTCACGTAGGCCTGAACGACTTCGTCGCCGTCGCGAGAGCTGGCGTTCGTCACCGTGACCTTCGCTTCAAGCGGTTCGCCAGCTTTCAACGTACTGGTCGAGAGCTTCACCGGGCCGTAACGGAACGATGAATAGCTGAGTCCGTAGCCGAATCCCCAGAGCGGCTTGCCCGGATAATAACGATAGGTGCGGCCTTTGAGGCCGTAGTCGGTGAACTCGGGCAAGTCGTTGACGCCGGCGTAGAAGGTGACCGGCAGGCGACCTGCGGGATTGTTCAGTCCGGCCAGCGTTCGCGCGATCGCCGTGCCGCCATCCACTCCGGGATACCACGCCTGAATGATCGCGTTTGCGTGCTCCTTCGCCCAGTTGAGCGCGAGGGCGCTTCCGCTGAGCGAGACTACGATGACAGGTTTTCCGGTCGCGGCCACCGCCGTCAGAAGGTCCTGTTGCGGCTTCGGGAGGTCGATGCTGGTGCGGTCGCCTCCGCTGAAGCCCGGAATAGTGATGGACATCTCTTCGCCTTCGAGCTGAGGCGAGAGTCCGACAAAGGCGACTACTACGTCAGCGTCCTTCGCTGCCGCGACCGCTTCGTCAAGCTGCGGCCGTGCAGGAGCGACCCACTTCAACGTTACGCCACCGCCAGCAAGATTGGCCGAGTGGCTGTAACCGAATTCAAAGCTATGCGGATTGGTATCGGCGAACTCGACTTCGAAGCGGGCTGGTGTCGATCCCGACCACACCGGAGGCGCAGTGGGCGAGGCTCCGGAAGCGGGTTTGGTAGCGGACGGCCCGGCGTTCAGCACTCCTTCGGAGACGGTCTTGTCGTCGAGGATGAAGCGATAAGTTTCCTTAGGTGAGTAGGGGAAGCAATCGGCATCTTCGACGACGAAGGCATACCTGCCGGGGGTTGGGACGGAAATGGTTCCAGTGAAGCGCACCGAGTAGTTCTGCGTTTGCACCTCTGGTGCTGGAGTCGTGTCTTTCCAGTCGAACTGGATCGTCGGCGACGTCGTGGTTGCGACAGGGCGACCGGTCCAGTCAGGAGTGGCGTAGAATTCGGTCTTCAATCCCGTGGCGAAGGCGGTTCTTGGTACAGGTACGGCAGCACCTTCGGCCAGCGTTGAGCCTTGTGCGTAACGAATCCGTGCTCCCTTGAATTGTGCAAGTATGCCTTCGATCGGCGTGATCGGGCGAAGTGGCACGCCGTTGTAGTTTCCTTCGAGCGCGACCAGCAGATCGGCAGTTGGCCCGACGACCGCAATGCGCGTTGCAGTCTTCTTCAGTGGAAGCGTGCCGTCGTTCTTCAACAGCACCATCGATTGTTCGGCGGCTTTCAGCGCGATCGCGCGGTGCTCAGCTGAGGCACTGGCCGAGAAGGGAATCTTGTCGAATGTGCTCGATCCCTGCGGATCGAAGAGGCCGAGTTCGAAGCGCGCGGTGTAGAGACGCTCGGCAGCCTGCGTGACCAGCTCTTCTTTCACGAGGCCTTTGCGGACAGCGTCGGCGAGAGTATTGAAGCCGCTGTCCCACACGCTGCACGAGAGATCGGTCCCAGCCTGGAGAGACATCACCGCAGCCTTTTGATTGTCAGGCGCGAGGTGGTGGCCGGTGTTTAGGTCCACAATCGCATTACAGTCGGAAACGACGAAGCCCTTGAAGCCCCAGGCATCGCGCAGGTGGTCCTTAAGCAGCATCTTGTTGGCGCACGAGCCCATGCCGTCAACTGCGTTAAAGGCGCACATGATGGACTTCACGCGGCCGTCCACAACGGTGGCACGGAACGCCGGCAGGTAGGTTTCTTCAAGATCGCGCGGCGCGACGTTGACGTTGAAGCCGTGGCGGAGAGACTCGGGGCCGCTATGCACGGCGAAGTGTTTGGTGGTGGCGACGGCGGCCGGATGCGCGGGATCGTTGCCCTGAACGCCGTTGACGAAGGCCACGCCCAGCTTACCGGCGAGGAACGGATCTTCGCCATAAGTTTCCTGGCCGCGTCCCCAGCGCGGATCGCGGAAGATGTTGACGTTGGGGGACCAGAAGGTCAGCCCGTAGTAAATACGATGATTGCCTTCCCGCTGCGCCTGATTGTACTTGGCGCGACCTTCCGTCGAGATCACCGTCCCCATCTGCTGGATCATGCGCGGGTTCCAAGTTGCGGCCATGCCAATCGCTTGCGGAAACACCGTCGCGTATCCGGAGCGGGCGACGCCGTGCAGCGCTTCGCTCCATACCTGATAGTCAGGCACGCCGAGGCGCGGAATCGCGGTCGACCAGTCTTCGAGCTGCGCGGCTTTCTCGTCCAGCGTCATGCGGGAGACGATGTCCTTGGCGCGCACGTCGGCTGGCAAGCTTGGATTGAGATACGCCGGCGGCTGTGACTGAGCAAACAGCGACGAAGCCAAAAGAAGCAGACAGATGAATCTGGCGATCATGAAAATGATGACTCCTGACGCGAGCTGAAGAGACAGGTTACCGCCCCGGAGGCGGTTCTGAATAGCGGGAAAGATGAGGGGCCGATTCGCCAGCGGGCGATGAAATGCCATGATCCTTCGCCGCGCTCAGCATGACGACTACGAAAGTGCAGTCCAAAAGTGATGAGTACCAAAGTCATCACGCCAATCGGCGCGATTACAAAGGTATTACAAACGTCGGGCTACATAACTTCTAGGATGCGAAGTGGGGGAATTTTCCTCCACGGGAGATTTCAGCAAGAGGTAGTGATGGACAAGCATCCTAAGGGTACGCAAGCACGCATTCTGCTTTCTTCAGTTTTTGGTCCTTATGCACGTGATGATGAGTTTGGAAGCCGTTCAATCAATCCGATGGAGCTGTATCACAATCAGGTGACACGCGCGCAGGGCGCGTTCTCGCTGCGGATGTTCCACCGTTCGTGGGGCATTATGATGATCCAGGAAAACATTTCGGCCCCCTGCACCGTCCTCGATTTTCCCACCAAAGAAGCCTTCGAAAAAGAACTCACGAGCAATCAATACGACATCGTCGGCCTTTCGTCGATCATCGTGAACGTCGGCAAGGTGCGCGAGATGTGCCGCATTGTGCGCAAGCTCTCGCCTCAATCGAAGATCATCGTTGGGGGACATATAGCAGCTATCCCTGGCATCCAGCGCATGATCGACGCCGACCACATCGTGAAGGGAGAAGGCATTCGCTGGATGCGCGAGTATCTGGGTGAAGACCCTGAAGCGCCGATCAAGCATCCGCAGATCGTCTCCGGCTTCGGCCTGCGCGTTATGGGACTCAAAGTCCCCGACAGCACGACGGAGACAGCTGCGACGGTCATTCCTTCTGTCGGCTGCCCTATGGGCTGCAATTTCTGCACGACGTCTTCTTTCTTCGGCGGCAAGGGCAAGTGGACGGACTTCTTCAGTACCGGCCAGGAACTGTTTGATGTAATGAACCACATGGAGCACACCATGGGTTCGCGCTCGTTCTTCATCATGGACGAGAATTTTCTGCTCAACCGTCCGCGCGCCATGGAACTGCTTGCGCTGATGAAGCAGCACAACAAGAGCTGGTCGTTTTACGTTTTCTCGTCGGCCAACGCACTGAAGAAATACACGATGGACGAACTGGTCGAACTCGGGGTGTCATGGCTATGGATGGGGCTGGAGTCGCCGAAGTCGCAGTACAAGAAGCTCGAAGGCTCCGACACGATCAAGCTGACGCACGATCTGCGCGAGAACGGCATCAAGTTGCTCGGCTCAACCATCGTCGGTCTTGAACACCACACGCCGGAGAATATCGAGAAGGAGATCGAATACGCGATTTCGCACCAGACCGACTTCCATCAGTTCATGCTCTACACGCCGGTTCCGGGCACTCCTTTGTATAAGGAGATGACGGAGCAGGGCCGCATGCTGAATGTCGATCTAGCCGACATCCACGGACAGTGGAAATTCAATTTTAAGCACGAGGCCATCTCGCGTGAACAGTCGAAGAAGTTCCTCGACTGGGCGTTTCTGCGCGATTTCGAGTTGAACGGCCCGAGCCTCTATCGCATCTGCGAGACCACGTTGCGCGGGTGGAAGCGTCACAAGCACCATCCCGATCCGCGCGTGCGCGAGCGCTTCCGCTGGGAGGCGCGCGGCATAAGGCAAGCATATGCCGCAACGTTGTGGGCCATGGAGCATCGGTTGAAGCACACGAACGCGCGCGTCAGCGAGAAGGTGCACAGTCTCCGTCGCGATATCGAAAACGAGTTCGGCGCGAAAACGAAGTGGATCTCGCGGTTGGCTGGGCCGGTTATTCTCTGGCTCGAAAAGCGTGAAGAGAGACGGCTGGCCAAGGGTAAAGTGTACGAGCCGCCGACCATCATCGAACGGCGGAACTGGATCGGAGCCTGAAAATCGGCCGATCGGGTGATCGGGTGATCGGGTGATCGGGCCATTTAGGCATTGAGTGAAGGAGCTCCATGCTGTTAACCAGCGTGGGGCTTACCTTTTAGTCACCTTTATTCTTCCCCTTGCACCGCCAAAAGGCTATCTTTAGCGTATGGACTTCGACCAGCTGACCACATTCATTGAAGTTGCGACTCAAGGCAATTTCTCTCGGGCTGGAGAGAAGGTGCTGCGTTCGCAACCGGCGGTAAGCGCCCAGATCCGCCAGCTTGAAAACGAGTACGGCGAAAAGCTGTTTGATCGCACCAAGAAGTCCGTGCGCCTGACCCAAGCCGGTGAGCTACTGTTCGACTACGCACAACGCCTGCTGGCCCTGCGCAACGAATCGCTGCGCGCCATCGCCGACCAGGGCAGCGTCACGCGCGGAGTGCTTTCCATCGGCGCCAACGAGACGACTTTCCTCTATGTCCTCACCGATATCATGGCGCAGTATCGCAAGCTTTATCCAAAGGTACGCACGAGCATCTATCGCAACTTCAGCCAGAAGGTGCTGGAGAAAGTCGAAGACGGCGCTATCGAACTCGGGGTGGTCACTCTGCCGATCAAGGTGCCGAGCCTCAAGGTGATGCGCCTGTTTCGAGATCCGCTGATCTGGATCGTCGCGCCCGACAATCCGTTAGCTACGCAAAAGAAGGTTACGCTCAACGACATCGCCGGCCAGGAGCTCATCATGCACAAGGTCGGTTCGTTGCGCCGTCTGATGGACTCGCAGATGCGCCCGTTCCGTCCGCGCCTGAAAGTCACAATGGAGCTCACTAGCGCGGCAGTCGTGAAGAAGTTTGTTGCGGCCGGCTTCGGCGTGTCGCTGATTGGCGCCAGCTTCGTGCAGGACGAGGTCCGTGCTGGCCAACTCAAAGTTCTGCCAGTCGAAGAAGAGCGAGAGTGGCGCGAGCTAGGCCTCGTCTATCATCGTGACCGTAGCTTGTCGCACGCTGCCAAGGCGTTTCTGGACGTAGCGCGTAAGCACGTCGCGAAGAACATGGCCAGCATCGTCCCAAAGCCGCTCGTCGCCGCGAATAGTGACGAAGTCTGAGCCTCTCAGTAGTCCTCCTTGTTTGAATGAAACAGTGTTCCCGCGCGGCGGGTGGGCTTCACTGAACGGCTCTGATTCTACGCAGGGATGCCGCTAGTATTTTTACTGGCCGAACGCTGTCCCACTGCGCCAACCGGACTTTTCGTGTTGACATCTCATACGCAACCCCAGTTCCTTGCAGGTCGGATGATCTCGGAATCATCGTACTCGTGTATAGAAAGGGAACGCATATGAGAAGAGTTTTTGTGTTGTTCGGGATCGCCTTGGTTGCGGCGTCAATCGCAGCCGCTCAGGAAACGCCAAGATTCGAACTCTATGGCGGCTACATGCTAGTCCGCGGAGCACCTGCGGGCGGGGCAGACACGTTCAATTCCAATGGAGGAGTTGGAGCCCTTCAATTCAACTTGACCAATCACTTGGGCGTTGTTGCCGAACTCGGTGGCGCTTCCCACGGAAACCTGAGCTCTTCCGGGACGGCCGCCACAATATCCCAGAGCCAGTTCACGTACCTATTTGGGCCCAGGATCTTCGTTCACAGGGATCGGCGCTTCTCTCCTTTTGCCGAATTTCTGATTGGCGGCATACACAACTCAAGAGATTTCAAAACTCCAAACTCCTCATTTCCTGGCGGTCTTGTTCCACCGCCTCCGCCAGGCATTACTTTCAAGGTCACGTCGACCACTACCAGTTTCTCGACCGGCCAAAATGCCTTCTCAATGGCGTTGGGCGGAGGGGTGGACATAAAGCTCGCACAAAGGATCGCTGTGCGACCGATTCAGATTGATTATCTGCCTAGTCACTTTTCGCCCCTGAACGTCGATATACCCGGCGTCAGCACCTCAGGAAGATGGCAGCAGAACTTAAGATACTCAGCCGGAATAACGCTACGGTTCGGTTCGCGCTAGAGATGGATGGCAGTTTCGGTTGTTATCTGCCCCTGCATCTATGGGATTAAAAAGGAGGAGCGGGTTGAAGGAGAATCTCCGAACCTGATTGATTGCTGCGAACTCCCTTGTCCAAAGTAGTCTGAGGCTTCCAGTGCAGGACTGAAAGTAGTCTTCTGGCCATACAAGCTTCACGAACCTCGACACCGCCGTACAAAGTAATCGATAACTCACCGTTGTCCCTCCCCTTGTACCAAATTTCTCTTGACTCCAGAGTTCCTCGGATACAAGACTTGTTGCCGACTACAACCAAGTAGCACGTCGAAGTGATGGTTGCAGTGCCGTGGAGGCGACTGTGTTCCGAAGGACGTGTAGGGTCTTCTGTTCCCTCAATAGTTCCTGCTTCGTCGATATTCCGCAGCTCAGCACTCTTTTCTAAATCGGGGGACTTGAAATGGCGTGTGATCTAAGCAATCGACGTTCTGCGCGTGTTGCCTCGCATGATAGCCAGCGCACTCAGACGTCCTTAGTCGTTCTCAGTTTGCTGCTGTTTCTACTTGTGTTGGCTGGCAGTTCGCAGGCCAGTGCACAAACCGTAGTATTTCAAAGTGATTTCGAAGACGGCACGACAACGGGCTGGTACCCATTCGGCAGCCCGACCCTAACGAACACAACTCTCGCCGCGCACGGCGGGACGAATAGTCTGCTGACCACTGGGCGAACCGATACTTGGCAAGGCCCTGCTCACGATCTTCCAATTGGTACATTTGCGCCCGGCTCCACCTTCCACTTCTCGGCCTGGGTCCGTGTAACCGACGCGGAGGCCGCGAACGGCGACAAGGTCACAATGAGCATCAAGCGCACCGACGCTGCCGGCGATCATTATGAATCGGTCGGTCCTTATCAAGCCGCGGTAACGAATACCTGGCTGCAACTGTCCGGGGATTATACGGTTCCCGCCGGAGCTACCGCTCTCACACTGTATTTCCAACTCGCCAATAACGATGATTTCTTCGTTGACGATGTGACCATCACCAGTGCCACGCTGCCGCCTCCAACCGGCTGCGCTGCACAGGACAATACAGGGATCAGCACTGATTTTGAAGACGGCACCCTGCAAGGATGGATGGCACGTGGCAGCGGCAGCGCTACGGCTGCCGTTGTCGATACGGAGTTCCATGGTGGCGCGAACAGTCTGTACGTGACTGGACGCGACGCAAACTGGAATGGTGCGCAGATCGCTGTTGACAACAAGATCTGCGTTGGCTCGCAATATTCGGTGAGCGCGTGGGTAAAGATCGATCCCGCTGACGGCACAAATCACATCATCAACATGAGCCTGCAAACCAACTACGCCGGCAATGCCGCGTACACGGGCCTTAACGGTTACCCGGGTCTTACCGTAGCTGCCGACGGCAACTGGCACGAGATCAAAGTTCCCAACTTCAGTATGGCCGCCCAGTACGATGCGGGAACCGCATTCCTCTATCTGCAGACCGATCCGTCTGGGAGCGACTTGACCTCGTTCTACGTCGATGATTTCAAACTCACGTATCTGCCGCCGCTGCAGATTGAACAGAACATAGCGTCGGTTTACCAGCACTTCACCGACTATTTCAATATCGGCGCGGCTGTTGGGCCAGCCGATATGTCCGGAGCGCACTCGCAGTTGCTGGCCAAGCACTTCAACAGCATCACCTCCGGCAACGACATGAAGTGGGACGCCACCGAGCCAACCGAAAACACCTTCAGATTTGCCAACGCCGACGCCCAGGTTGCATTCGCCCAGGCCAACGGCATGCAGGTTCGCGGACACACCCTTCTCTGGCACAATCAGACTCCGGCATGGGTCTTCCAGAAGGCCCCCACATCAACTCCTTTGGATCCTGCCACTCCAACTGATGTTGACCTGCTGAAGGCGCGCCTGCAAAACCATATTCACAACGTCATGTCGCACTTTGGAAACAAGGCGTACGCCTGGGACGTCGTCAACGAAATCATCGATGAGTCCCAAAGCGATTGTCTGCGCCGCAGTCCCTGGTACAACATTCTCGGACCGCAGTTCATGGATATTGCGTTTCAGTATGCCCGGGCTGAAAGTGCGACGGCGAAGTTGTTCATCAACGATTACAACAGCACGATTCCCAACAAGCGGCAATGCCTGTACCAAGTCGTTCAGGGCATGATCAACCGCGGCGTTCCTGTTGACGGCGTTGGGCATCAGATGCACAATCTCCTGACTTATCCGTCCGTGCAGACGCTCGTAGACACCGTGAATCTGTTCCACGGATTGACGACGGTCGCTGGCGTCCCGCTCGATCAGCAGGTGACCGAGTTCGACATCAGCATCTATCCTTATCCGCCGCCGGAACAAGGCTACGAGTACGACCTCATTCCTACCGACCTGCTCGTTCAGGAAGGCTATCTCTATCGTGACTACTTCGAAGCCATGAAGAAGCTGAACAGCGATCCGAATGACAAGAAGATCAGTTCAGTCACGATATGGGGGATGTCAGACGACGAAACCTGGTTGTCGACTGGCTCCAGGGCGGATGCACCGCTGCTCTTCGATACCAAGTTGCAGCACAAGTACGCCTACACCGGCATCATGGATCCGCTAAGCCTGCCTGGGGCTGACCTCGCGGTTACGATGAGCGCCGGTTCCAGTACAGCCTTTAGCGGGCATCCGCTGAGCTACACAATCACAGTCACGAACAATGGTCACGATCAGGCTGCAAACGTAGTCGTGAGCGATGCCCTTCCTGCCAGTCTGAAATTCCAGTCGATCGCCTCACCGGCAGGCTGGACCTGCACTACGCCGGCAGTGGGCAGCAGCGGAAGCGTAAGCTGCACGGCCGCCACCATGGACAACGGCGCCGCAGCACAGTTCGCGCTGGTCGTTAGTCCCAGCATCACCAGCGCGGCACAGATTACCAACACGGTCACCGTTGCTTCGGATACCCGCGATCCGAATCCAGACGCCAGCAACAACACGGCGTCGGCTTCGGTCCAGGCAACACTGGGTGATTTCACTATGGATGCCATCAACACCGCTTGGGCACCGCTCGGAGGCGTGGCCACGCGTACCGTTACATTGCATAGTGTGAACGGATATGCGGGCACTGTCACCGTGAGCTGCACGACCGGTTGGGGCGGAGCCTGTACCGGACAGCAGGTAACTTTGCCGGCTGACGGTCAGGCCACTGCCACGCTGTCGATTACGGTTGCAAGCTCAGCCTCGATTGGCAACTCCACAATTACCATAAACGCAACGAGTGGGACGATCACGCACACGGCGAGCGCATCTGCTTTCGCGATCGTGGACGTGACCGGGAACATCACCCAGACGTCCCTCACCATGACCCGTGGCGGAAGCGCCACGACAACTGTCAGCCTGACCGGTTCGGCCGGATTCAACGGAACCGCGCAGCTTGCGTGCAACGCTCCGGCGGGACTCTCGTGCACGTTCACGCCCGCATCCGTCACGCTCAACGGCTCAAGCGCAACTTCAAGCCTTGTGATTTCTGCCTCGTCTAGCGCGAGTCTGCGCCCGGCCAGCAGTAACTCATCGATGCTTTGGGTCGCACTGTTGGGTGGTCCATTCCTCGCGTGTATCGGAGGAATCCGTCGGAAACACGTGATGCTGGCTCTGCTGCTTGTTGCGCTTGCGGCGACCGTCGTGCTGGCTGGATGCGGCGCCGATCTTCCGAACCTGAGGAACAGCGGCGGCGGAACTCCGAGCACGTATTCGGTGAGCATTACTGCGTCGGTCCCGCAGACGACCGTGGTCAAGACCCTCGGCACCGTTAATGTCATCGTCAACCACTAACTAGTATGTGAACAAAAACTGGGCCTGCTGGAGTCATCCCGGCAGGCCCTTTGCTATTGCTCAAAACGACGAGTCAAGCCTCGAAGGGGCTGATCGCACCCAAGTTGCTGAGCGTGTCGCAGAGACCCTCGAGCAGTTCCTGGTGTGGGCGGCGCAAGTTCGAGAATTCCAGGCCATACCGGTAGCCGCTGCGGTTGCGCACGATTGCTCCGAACGTCAAGTCGTCGTGCTTAAAAGGAACTCGCATCAATATGTCGACGTACTGTCCCTCTTCCA
>JAEYQK010000043.1 GCA_023410055.1 Acidobacteriota bacterium | reverse complement strand
TCATCATACTGGGCAGCACCGATATGCGAGAGCCGCTCCAGCGTACCGCTTCAAAGGCCAAATATGCAGATCGGCGCTTTATCATATTTGATACCGAGATCAAGGACAACGCAGCGGCCAACTATCCAACGGTGCACTCCATCATGTTCTGCCAAAACGAAGGCAGCTATCTCGCCGGACTTCTTGCCGCCATGATGTCGGAACGGCTCGGCGCGCCCAACACCGCCTTCATCGGCGGCACCAAGAACGATATCATCAACGACTTCGCCTACGGCTTTATGCAGGGCGTACGGGATGCTAACGCCTCCGGCGGCACGCAGATCGGTGCGTTCAACAGCTATGTGGGCGACTTTACCAACAGCCCCAAGGGCAGCTCGCTTGCCACGGGTTTCTACGAAAACGGCGTGCAAATTCTATTCGCCGCGGCGTCACAGGCGGGTCTTGGATGCATCGACAGCGCAAAGTCGAACGGCCGGCTCATCATCGGCGTGGACAGCGACCAGTACGCTTACTATCAGGATTCTGATCCGGAGAAAGCTGCCTGCATCGTTACATCGGTGCTCAAGCGGGTAGACCTGGCGCTATATGAGTGCTGTGAAAGCTTTGTGGACGGCACGCTGACCTACAGTGACCTCGATGTGCTTGGCATTTCCGATGGTAAGATTGGATTGGTGGAGAACGAGAATTATATCAATACCGTTCCGGAAGACATCCGCAATGCCGTTGCCAATGCTGCGGCGCAAATCGCCTCGGGCGAGTTAACGGTGGAATCCGGCCTCAAACGTTACAACTCGCAGGAGACGCTCAACGCTCTCTTTGATGAGTTGGACCCCACGAAATGAAAATGGAAGATTTGTTGCAAATGCGCGGGATCACCAAAGTCTACGGCAATGGTATCCTAGCTAACGATCATGTGGATTTCTCTCTGAGACGCGGCGAGATACATGCGATCGCCGGGGAAAACGGCGCTGGCAAATCCACGGTTATGAAAATCCTCTTCGGCGTGGAAACGCCCACCGAGGGAGAGATCTTTTGGTGTGGGCAAAAGGTGAGCATCTCCTCGCCAAAGGCGGCCACGGCGCTCGGCATAGGCATGGTATTCCAGCATTTTATGCTGGTCAACGAGCTAAGTGTGTATCAAAACGTGTTTCTCGGCATCGAAAAGGCAAATCGCTTTGGCGTGTTGGACCGGCGGGGGATGATCGGACGCACCCGCGCGCTTTCGGAAAAGTATGACATGCAGGTGGATCCACTTGCCCTGTGCGGCAGCCTATCCGTAGGCGTTGCGCAGAAGGTGGAAATCCTCAAGGTCATCGCCCGCGGCGCGGAGTTGATCATACTCGACGAGCCGACCGCCGTGCTCACGCCGCAGGAGACGCAGCGGTTGTTCGAGCAGCTTGTACGCATGCGCGCCGACGGCCATACCGTTGTTATGATCACCCATAAGCTAAGGGAGATCAAGGAACTGTGTGACCGCGTTACGATCCTGCGCGGCGGCAGGAACGTTGCCGTTTGCAACGTGGCTGATGTCACCGAGCAGGAAATTTCCGAACTGATGGTGGGCGGCAGCGTCAATCTGCGTGTGGAAAAGAATCCCGCCACCCCCGGAAAGGCCGCTGCGGAGGTCACGGGGCTTACCGTGCCCGGCCCGGGCGGAAAACCCGCCGTAAATGGCGTGAGTTTTTGCGCGCGGCGAGGCGAGATACTCTGCCTCGCGGGTGTGGAGGGCAACGGCCAACAGCAAGTCGTAGAATGCCTTACCGGTATTCGCAGCGATTACGGCGGCAGCATACGCGTTGTTGACCGGGACATCAAGGGGCTTTCCGTCTGGGCAATCCGGGGGCTTGGCTTGACCCATATCCCGGAAGACCGCATGACGGTGGGCACCGATCAAAAAGCGTCCATCTATGAAAACTTGATTTCCGTAAGCTATGGCCAGAACTCACGTTTTGGCTTCATGGCTCGAAAGCGGCTCCGCAGCCGCGCCCAGGAGCAAATAAAATCCTATCTTGTTAAGGGCAGTTTGGATCAGCCTGTTTCCATGCTTTCCGGCGGCAACATGCAAAAGGTGGTAGCCGCCCGCGAGCTATCCAGCAATCCCACCGTAGTTGTGGCCGACCAGCCTACCCGCGGCGTCGATGTGGGTGCAATCGAATTTATCCACAAGCAGCTTATGGCGCTGAGGGATGCGGGCTGTTGCATTTTACTTGTAAGCTCCGATCTTGCGGAGGTGTTTGCCCTGTCGGATCGCATCTTGGTTTTCCATAACGGCGATATCACGGCACAGATTCGAGACGTTTCAGGCGTTACCGAGCAGCAGCTCGGTCGCTACATGCTTGGTGTGGAGAGAATGGAGGTGCTGGGCGATGTCTGATCTTCATCAAAGGTCTTTCGGAATCCGCCTCAAAGAGTTCCTCCGCACAAAAACGGCGTTTGTATGGAGGCTGATCGCATCGCTGGCCGTTGCGGCAGCGGTGCTCGTTGCGGCATGCCTGCTGCTTGGTTATGGCGTTATTGAAACGCTTGCAACCTTTTTCTTAAGCCCCTTCGAATCCGGCTATGAGC
>JAEYQK010000013.1 GCA_023410055.1 Acidobacteriota bacterium | reverse complement strand
TGTTCGGCATTATGCACCTCCGCCCTCTCATAGCTCGCGAGCTGTTGGGGTTTTGCGTCGTCGTGACTGACCGCTGCAGGCTTCGGCGAGCTGGTCCACGAGGTACCGAGTAAGTACGCCGCAGCATGCAAACTTTGCCCCTCTCTGCATTAGTTCCAGCAACGCCTTCTTTCCTTCCACGCTGATGACGATCGTCTCGCTCAGATCGATCACAAGTTGGCGGTCGTCTAGTTTGAAATTCGCGGCTTCCCACGCCTTCTCCAATTCGGCGACCCAGGGCTCAATCAGCTTTCCTTCCAGGACCAACCGGCGCTCTGACTGCGTGTCGATGGTGGATATCTTTAGCATTGCTTCGTAAGCACTACGTTGTGGCGGTTGCAACGGACGTTCCAAACTGCGGGCGGCGAAAAGAGCCCAAAAGTGAGGGAATATCAGGCGCAAAGCGTATGTATCTGAGGAAGTGTCGAAAAGTGTCGATGACAGTGTCGAAGCACCGGGTGTCGAAGCCTCGACACTCTAGGCCGCGTCGCGAGGATCGATGCCCAGCTTCTTCATGCGCGAGATGAGAGTTGTACGCTTCAGACCGAGGCGAGCGGCAGCACCTGTCGATCCTCCAACGCGACCTCTCGTCATCTTGAGCATTTGGAGTATCTCTTCTCGTTCACCAGAGCCGTTACCGGCGGCAGGCTGAAGTTCGTTACCACCGTTCGTCAAGTCGCCGGCGGGTACGTGTAGGGCTGAACCTTGCGTCAGAATGACAGAACGTTCGATAAGGTTCTCGAGCTCCCGGATGTTTCCCGGCCAGTGCCAATTCGTCAGCCTCTTCATCGCGGCAGCGGGAATGGACTCGATGGTCTTCTCCATCCTCCGGCCGTACTTCTGGGCAAAGTACCGGACAAGCAGCGGGATGTCTTCCGGTCGCTCGCGTAATGGCGGGATGCGAATAGGGAATACATTCAGGCGATAGTACAAGTCGCTGCGAAACTGCCCTTTCGCGATCATCTCGTCGAGGTTTCGGTTCGTTGCAGCCACAAGCCGCACGTCAACCTTCATTGTCTTTGTGCTTCCGAGGCGCTCGAATTCTCTCTCCTGCAACGCGCGCAACAGCTTCGGCTGTATCTCCAACGGGATGTCGCCGACCTCGTCGAGGAACAGAGTGCCCTGGTCGGCAAGTTCAAGACGGCCAATCTTCTGCATGATCGCGCCCGTGAAGGCGCCACGCTCGTGGCCAAATAATTCGCTTTCGAGCAAGCCTGAAGGAATCGCCGCACAGTTTACCTTCACAAACGTGCGGTCTTTTCGGCGGCTGCGATCGTGGATCGCCCGTGCAATCAGCTCCTTACCAGTCCCCGTCTCACCAAGCAGCAAGACCGTGGAATTGCTGGGAGCAACAGTCTCGACCAGCTTCAGAACATTGCGCAAGGCGGAGCTTTGCCCAACGATTCCCTCAAAGTCCATTTCGCCGCGGATCTCGTCTTCAAGGTACAGCTTCTCCTGCGCGAGCTTGTTCTTAAGCTCTTCGATTTCGCTGTATGCAAGGGCGTTCTCCACTCCGATCGCAACCTGATTTGCCACCTGCGTTAGGAAGCCGACGTCATCGGGATCGAAGGCGCCCTCCTCTCGTTTCGCGACGGCAAGGACACCAAGTAGGCGGTTCTTGCTGATGAGGGGAACGTCGCAAAATGAATTGATGCCTTCCTGGACGGCCTTCTCGCATGTATCGGGCGGCAGCTTTGCTCGGTCTAGTCGGTTAACAACGACAGGGCTGCGGCTGCGGAATGCACTTCCGGGGATCGTGCCTTCAATCGGAATGACCGCCCCCTCAGTGAAGAAACCGCGGCCTTCCGGAAAGTCAAGAGCATGAACACGTAGATGGGTTCCGTCGGGTTCGACCAACAACACTGCAGCCGCTTCACATTCCATCACCTTGCGCACGCTGGCCGATGCGGCACGCAGTAGCTGTTTCAACTCAAGATTCGACACCACCTGGTTCGTCAAGTCGAGAACCAGCTCCATCTGCGTTTGCACGCGTTTCGAAAGACAAAAGTTCAGAGCAGCATCTAGCGCCAACGCAACCTGGGCTCCGACAAGAGAGAGAAACTGGACTTCATCCTGATCGAAGGCGTTGGGGTAGAACCTGCCAAAGACGAGTGCCCCGAGACCTCGCTCGCCTCTCTGTAAAGGCACAGCACAGGTCGACGCAATGTTTGCTTCCAACAGGCGAGCACCGTACTCCGGAAAACGCGCTTCTTCGCACCAGTTGTTTATGAGGAGGGTGCGGCCGGATTCGTGAACGATCGAGATAGGGCTGCTTTCAACCGGAAAGTCGCATTCCGGACCGTTTTGCGTCTCCCCCTTGATATTCCTAAGACAAAAGTCGAGCTCGTTGGTTTCCACGTCGAAAGCGACGAGGTGGAGGAAATCGAAGGTAGTGACTTCACGAAGGCGTGAAGCAATCGTCTCAGACGCAGCACTGCAATCCGTGCAACTGGCGATTGCGTTCACTGCGCGCAACAATGCTAGATAACGTTCCTCTTCAACACGCGGGGCCGATGCCGTTATGGCAGGGAACATCGTTCATCTCTCGCTCTTCGGGCAGGTCCGCTAAGGCCTTCACCTCGTGGCTTGCCGTGACGCTACACTCAATTTTGCTTGTGATGCGCGAGTGCTCAGAAACGCTTCTATTTCTGTCTGCCGGATCTGCACAGCCCGGAATAAAGCGATTTAGTAGAGCGCCACGCATCAGACTAGCCACTATCTTTTAGGGCTCTGGACGGCATAATATCGCCTCGTCACTAAGTGATGGACGAGAGTGATTCTAGTTTGCCGCCAATCACACGAAATCCGAAATGCTCGGACCAAGGAGCCGGACCGGCTCCGAGATATCCGTTCGTGGGACGCGCGACAACGGCGCAAATCGTGGGGATAGCAGTCTCTTTCGGCATTGTAATCTGGGCATTAATTGCAGGCCTGGATCTGATCGCCGCCCGTTACGGGACGCCTCTTCTGTTGCCGATGTCTGCACTGGATGGATTTGTGGGGTTGGTGTGCGGCATTCTGCTTTTTAAGCTAATGTTGCTGGAACGTTCTCGAGTGCAGCGTGTTACTGCTCGGCTGCGCGCCATCGCGGATATCAACCACCACATCCGCAACGCCCTCGACGGCATCGAGCTTAGCGCATACGTGACTCACAACAAGCAGCTCATGGCGGATATCGAATTCGGCGTGAAGCGGATAGAGTGGGTGATCAAGGAACTGCTGCCCGAGACTGCCGAGCAAGGGGTGGACTCCGAGTAAGCGCCCTGACGGTTACGACAGTCGCTATGCGCACCTTTTGGAAGTAAACGCCTCAACGCGAACAGACAACAACATGCGCGTCCTCGAAAGCGTCGATCTCAGCCAGATAAGCTCGCTTCTGCCGCTCCGACAGGAAACTGGCGCGGAAGCTGTTTTTGGCCAATTGAAAAATCTGCGATCTAGTAAGATTTTGCGCGCGCGCGATGCCCAGCAGGTTGCGTTTCACGTATCCACCGAAGTAGGCGGGATCATCGGAGTTCACCAGCGCGCAGATGTCGTGTTCCAGCATGAAACGCAGCGGGAATTCCTTCAGTGAACTGACGACGCAGAGGCGCTTGCTGCTGAACGGACACATCGTAAGCGGCATTTGGACGCGGGCGAGATGATCCATCAATTTCGGATCGTCAACCGACCTGACACCGTGGTCTATGCGTTCGACCTTCAGCAGTTCTAAAGCCTGCCAAACATAATCGGCTGGACCTTCTTCCCCTGCGTGGGCAACGACGCGGTAGCCGTGTTTTCTTGCCTGCGCAAAAACGCGCTCGAAGAGGCTGGGCGGATAATCGCGTTCGGCGGAGTCCAGGCCGATGGCGACGATCTTGTCCTTGTAGGGGAGCGATTCCTCCAGCACTCTCAACGCTTCGTCCGGAGGCAGGTCGCGCAGGAAGCACATTACGAGCATGGCCGAGATACCGAACCGCTCGCGGGCATCTATCGTGGCGCGATGAATGCCATTCACCACGGTTGAGAAAGCGACGCCGTTCTTCAGGTGCGTCTGCGGATCAAAGAACATCTCGACGTGGCGGACATTTTGACTCGCCGCGCGCCGCAGATAGGTCATAGTCAGTTCATAAAAATCGAGCTCGGTTACAAGGACTCTGCACCCAAGATAGTAGAGATCGAGGAACTCACCGAGATTCTTGAAGTGATAAGCCTTCGCGAGTGCCTTGTGACTTCGGAAGTGGAGTGGAATTCGATTGCGGCGTGAGAACCTCTCCATCATCCAAGGAGCGAGAGTCCCTTCGATGTGAATATGCTGCTCACTGACTGGAATCCCGTAGCAGAGCTCTGGGAGTTCGGCATTGATATGGCGCTCGTGGTCCGGATCGTGCATGGTAACCCGAAGAATGCGCTTTTAGGGCGCAGATTTCGAAAGCTATGACTGACTGAGTCTACAGGAGAGTACAACAAAAGCAAGGTACTGACTAGATTCACAAGGTACTGACTAGATTCAGTTGTGGCACGCCACTTCGCTCATGAGTGCCCGCATAGGTGGGCTAAGAAAACTGCGTAGTTTGCTTGATTGCGAGTACGCGTAAGTACTGCGACAATATAACTCAGGAGTTCTTCCCTTGGGTCCACGCAATAAGGTTCTGGCGATTACGAAGCGTACGGCCGATCTTTGCGCCACACAGGCTCTGCTTTACGGTGGAGGTTTTCAACTCATCACCGCAACCAACATCGCAACGGCGTGCTCGATGATACGAATCCTGCCGATCTGTGGCGTCATCATTTGCCACCACTCCTGGAACGAAGCGGAACGCGATAGCATCGCCTCTGAGTTGGGCAAACTTCATCTGCCAACGATGAGATGTCCGGGCTGCACAGATTGCGATGAGACCTGCGGCAGAGCCGGCAAGTTGACGGACCTTGTCCCTTTGACAAAGCTGATGGGCACAGTCGGGCGTACCCCGCTGTAAGTCCAGCGCGGTAAAATGCCGCATGAACAACACACGCTGGCAGCAGGGCGAATACGAAATCGATACGGATGCCAGCCGTCTCGATATACCGCTGATCCACTCGTTTCTTTCCGAATCGACCTATTGGGCCAAAGGGCGGCCCATCGAGGTTGTGCGCCGATCCATACGCAATTCCATTCCATTTGGCGTCTATTCATCCAGTGGGCAAGTGGGCTTTTCACGCGTTATCACGGACTATGCGACATTCGCCTG
Organism: Acidobacteriota bacterium; assembly: GCA_023410055.1. Classification (GTDB taxonomy): domain Bacteria; phylum Acidobacteriota; class Terriglobia; order Terriglobales; family Acidobacteriaceae; genus JAEZPW01. The sequence continues at coordinate 55,192 of JAEYQK010000013.1, read as the reverse complement.
GATAGCCGACGTGTTTATCGTCCCTGAACACCGCGGCAAAGGATTGAGCAAGTGGTTGATGAAGACCATCCTCGAACATCCGGAGCTTCAAGGGTTTCGGCGTTGGGTACTAGGAACGAGGGACGCGCATGGACTCTATGCCAAGTTTGGGTTTGCACCTTTGCGAAAGCCAGAGAGATGGATGGAGCGTCCGGGCGATGGAGTGATTGAGAGGCCCGACTACTGGAGTTAGCCAGGACTAGGCAGAGTGCGTTTGGCATCCGTCATTTGTCGGCTAGCCATCTAATTGGGTGCACGAATAAATGCGGAGGAAGTTTTGAGGCAAAAATCGAAAGCTAAAACCTCGAAAAACAGTGCGGTCCGTGCAACCCGAAACCATCGTCCTCGTCGTCGCAACCAAGCAGAGGTCAGTGTTAAACCTGTCGCTTTACAGGCTGGCGATTCGGCGGAGGCAATGATCCCAGCTGTCGTCAAGTCAACGCCTGACTCAACGGAGGCAGTTATAGCCGTCGAGGTAAAGCGCGGGAACGTGACAAGGAAGAGGGCGGCAACCATTCCGATCGCCGTTCGGAAGCGCGGTCCCAGAGTTGAGCAACGGTCAGAACAACAACAGGATTCGTCGACGCGAGACAAGATCCGTTGGTCGGATCCAATAACTGATTCAGTGGTCTCGATCTCCCAGATGGTAGAGGGGGGCGTTCATCTAGCACATGATTTCGGTTACGCCGCGATCAACATGGCGGCACTCATGTCCAATGCCGTCTTCGCCCGCGCAACCGTGGTTGCTTCGGCGGCTGAGCAGGGACAACTTAATGAGATAGATCTCGGAACCGTGATTCGTGATCCGAGGCGTGCCGAGATCGAACTGCGCGCGGCGTAAGAACCAGGGTAAGCAGCAAGACAATCCCCACGTCCAGCAATGGGCGTGGGCTTCTTATTTTGAGCCGATCGGATTACTTACTGTTACCGAAGTAATCAGTGTAGGGACGCGAACTTACGAATCTCATTCATAATGGGAGAATCCAACTGGCAAGAGCAGACACTATCAGCAAAAATTGAGGCACTTTGGTGAGTAATTCGAAAACAATCCCGAACCACAGACACGGTGTAAGCCTGCAGAAACGCATAAAACAGAGATTGCGTATGGTCGTCCCGGTGAAAGTTATTGCTCAGGATGAGTCCGGCCAAACCGCTATCTACCTGGCACACACTCTCGATGCGACCGAAAAGGGCGCGAGACTCGGGGGTTTCCACGGTAAGCTCAATGTTGGGCAGAGCATAACCGTGCAGTATCAGCATCGACGGAGCAAGTTCTGCGTGGTATGGATCGGGAAATACGGCACCGCACAAGGGACGCAACTCGGCATCGAATGCCTCGATTCGGGGAAAGATATCTGGCAAATCGAGGAGGAGCAGACATCAAGTGCGCTCGGAAGTTCGCGACGCTCGTCGTCGATCATAATGTCACGGTGGGGGCTGGAAACGGCATTTTAGGAGTTCAGGCTTGCTCCGATCGAGCTTCGGTTACCTGCTTCCGATCAATGCTCTGGAGTGTCGACGTAGGCAAGGCGCGGAACCGTTGGAGGTATATTCAGAACTGCCGGGAGTTCGATGTTTGGAGCGGCGGCACCGGCGGCAATCAGCGGTTTGCCCTCGCCAGTAATCAGGTAGAGATCATGCGCGGACGCCAGTGTGACGGCGTCTTGACCGGGACTAAAGCGTCCCTCCGTGATATAGGCCGCGGCTACTCCTCCAATGAAGAACGGTTGAAAGAACGCGAGCGGTAGAACGTATTTTTTAGTCTTCAGCAACGACTCGGCGACCCCGTGAACTGACTTGCTCCGCCGCATAGTCCCTGGAACTTGCGGAATGAGGTAGACCGAAAGCTGAGTCTCGGGATGCTTCTTGTCGTATTTGACCAGCGACTTGGCAACCTGCTTGGGAGTCATCAAGCCCATGTCCGCGACATAACTGCGACGGACAGCGCCGGGAAAATAGCCGTTGACGATGGCGCGAGCGAAGTCGGCGCAGTTGCTGAAGAAGAAATTAAACCGAGATTTGTTTGGTTTTGAGTTGAGTTCCTGGATCAATAGATCGTCTTGAGCCTCGGTCGTGGAAATCCGGAAGCCGTAGATCTTCCGGTTGTAGGCAGCGCCGACGAGTTCGTTCCACGCCCCGCCCGGTGCTGTCCCGTCGGCACGGTCGGGAACAAGATCGCGGAGATGGCCCCGGCGATAGCGGTCTCGCATTTCATCCACTGCATCCCGATCAATGCTGGAGGGAACGTCATCGGCATGATCCACAGCGTAGAGGTAGGGAATAAGCGGAATCGCCAGCCAGTCGTAGCCGCCAATCCTACTGTAACGGCTTATGACGACGCCCGTTTCGCCGGGCTCGCAGCGGCGCAGCATGGTCGGGGTGTCAGCACAGATACGGGAGAAATATATGGCGGCGTGGCCTGTCGGGCTGAGTTGTCCCAAATGGCCATAGGGTTCCTGGAGCAGAAAAGTCAGCTCAGCATGCGCCGGAGTCAAGCATGCCACGAGCAGCACAACGACTGTGATCCAGAAAGCCGAACTCAACATGGCAATGCATACCCTTACTGTTTCCCGAAGCTATAACCGATCGAAGCACCGAACCTCGTCGCTCGAGCCCCACTGAACTCGAAGTTGTTGTGCACAAGGTAGAGATGCGCTTCGGGGCGGATGAAGAGATTTCCATGCACATAGTACCGCAACCCAGCGGCAAAATGACCCATGAAGTGATTGGTGCTGACGTAGTTGGTACATGTCCCGGTGAACTGGTTGCAGTTGACGGTGAAGTTCTGATAGAACCTCACGCTTTGGGCGCCAATACCGGCTTGAAATTCCGCGGCGGCGTGCCTGCCCAGAGGCGGTGCATAAACGCCGTTGAAGTCATAGAAGATAGGGCGAAACGGGGCAACGCCCGCATAGTTGTTCTGTGACGCCCGCCACGAGACTTCTCCACCGACTCCAAAGTTGTGTTTCAGCAGGTAATCTGCGCTCACAGCGATAAACAGACCGCCACCGACATTCTGCGGAAAGTGATCGCCGCTAGCATCAGCAGCACTGGGAGCCGTTACAGTCCCGAATCCGATTGCGGCATCGAGCTGCGCTTGAGCGGCAACGGTCAACATGAAACAAAAACAGAGGGCAACAAGAAGCGCTCTCACGGGTCGTCTCCTGAACAACAACAACAGTAAGAACACGTTATTCGAAAATAAGTTTGTCGAGTGCGTGGCAAATAGTTCAGAGGCAAAAAAGAAGAGCCGGCGCCAAGGCGCCGGCTCAATCCGCAAGTCGATTCCTAGAAGGTCGTAGCGACGGTAAACCGGAACGTCTTTCGCGGTTCTCGCAGCTGGTAACCGGAAGAGTAAGCCGCAACCGCTCTCTGGTATGTGACATCGCCTGCGCCGCCCACCGGGAACATGTCGCGAGTGATTTGAACTGGCGAACTCGCAATCGTATCCAAGCGAAGCGGGTTATAGGCGTAGTAAATACGGAACGGAGCGTTGACGACCGGCATGATGACCTGAAGTTCAATACCGGTCGACATGCGAGGAACCCAGTTCGTATTTTTGATCGGGGTCAAGAACCGATCGACGTTGATTCCGGAAACGGTCGGGAGGCAATTGAAATTCGTGTCGAGACCGCTGCACCCGAAGCCCTGGCCGGTGAACTGCTCCAACTGGCCGGTGTTGAGACGCAATTGCGAAAGACGCGCGGCCGCGTTGATTCCGAAATCATTGAAGATCGAGATGGTGACCGGCCCTGCGATCGGGATACGGTATTCCACGTTACTGATGATGCTGGTATCGCCCCCCGTAAAGACTATTTGCGGAGCCGCAATAGGCACTCCGATGGTCCCTCGGGCGGGATTGCTGGGATCCTTCAACACGCCCGTACACGCTACCAACGAGCTGAGGACGCAAGAATCGCTCGGGCTGATGAGCGGGAAATTGACCTTGTTCGTAATGAACGCGTACGGCGTGATCGAACGCGTATCAAACCCACGGATGTCGGTGTCGCCTCCGGTATAGAAACGATCGGTCGGAGGTGCGACTACGCCGCCGTAGCCAGTCACGAACGAGCCCTGCACTCGGAATCCAAGAACCTGATGACCTTCGCGCATGGGCCGGAAGAGCTTCATGGGCGTGAATTGCTTGTATTCGAATACGGGCCGAATGCTCTTCACGTTACCACCGATCCCGGCGAAATCGGCAGCCAGGAAAAAGCTGTGTCCCCGGCTCGGTTTCATTGGGTTGTCTATGGTGTTGAACGAGAAGCTGGGAACAACCTTGCTAGTGACGATTCCTTTCAGTGCATTCGGTCCTGAAACGCCGCGGAATGCAAGCAGTTCGAAATACGCCTGTGATGCCTGGCTAAAGGTCTCGACGGTGGAACTATCGAAGGAATATGTGAGTCCGAGGCGCTTGAACGATCGGTGCAACGGATAGCTTGCAGAGACGGTGAAGCCGGAACGAGCTTGGGTGAAATTCTGCAGGTTCTGAAGAACGGAATTCGACAGATCCAATTGCGTCCCATAGGCTATGGACGCGTTCCTGGCCTCGTTAAAGTTGTACTTGGAAAAGAAGACGCTGAAGCCCAACTGTAACGGGCGATCGAACATGTACGGTTCGGTAAAACCGAAGACCAGGTCGCGCTGCATCGTTCCGACGTCAGCCTGAACGCGGAGAGTCTCTCCGAGACCGAGGAAATTGTTCGTTTCGTAATTGAAGCCAACGAATGACCCGGACAGTCCGCTGACACCACCGGTAAGACCGATGGAGTTCTTGCCCTTTTCTTTCACCTTCAGGGTTATGTCGACGGTGGCTTCCTGATTGTTCTGCTTGATGTCTGTGGACTGCTGTGCATCCGGCCCTTCTGCCTTCAGCGGTTCGAAATAACCAAGCTGGTTCAGTCGCAGCAAGCTGAGCTTCCATAGCCTGGTGTTGTAGACGCTGCCTTCTTCCAACGCCAGTTCGCGGCGAATGACTTTGTCACGAGTGGTGGAATTGCCGACGAATTCAATGCGACGGACGTAGTAAGGCTTGCCTTCGTCGATGTCGACTACAAGCGTGATCTCCCGCTTCTCGTCATCGATCTGTGTATCAGGTACCGGAGTGAAGTTGATGAAGCCAAATTCGCCGTAGGCCTCGCGCAGGTTGTCGAGACCCTTTTTTACCAGTTCAGAGTTGAATATGTCCCCATCCTTCATCGGGAACAATGAGCGCAGGAACTTGGTGTTGTTAATCGTCTTGTTATTGGTGAACTTGATTTCCTTAAGCGTGTACTGCTCGCCTTCCTCGACCGGTATGGTTATATCAACTCTCTTGCCGGACTTCTGTATCAACGGAAAATGGATAAAAGGCGGCTTGCTGTCGCGCAATTGGGTTTTGGGGTCCTGAACGATTGCCTTGAAAAAGCCCTTCTGCTGATAGGCGTAACGGACGCGTTCCGCGTCTTCCTGAAGCTTCGTAGCATCGTAGGTCTTGGAGAAGAGGCTCTGAAGGAAAATGGAGTGCGGGATGCCGATCGGCTTCAAGTTCTTCATCGCACTCTGCAAGTATCGCCTGCCTAGCTTGTTGTTCCCCTCGAACTTGATCTTCCCGACCTTTACCTTGGGACCTTCCTTGACGATGAACGTAACACCTACTGAAGCCGGCGGAATCTGGCGGACCTCGGTACGGACGGTTGCAAACTGGCGCCCGCGCTCGGCCAGCATATCCTTCATTACGGTTTCGGCTTTTTTCACGCGCGTTGGATCGTATTGCGACTCCTGGGTCAACGAGACCTTACGTTCCTTGAAACGGTCGAGAAGGTCAGACTGGGAGACCGAAGTCAGTCCTTCGTACTTGATCTCACGAATCGTGGGTTTTTCCTTGACGTAAACTTCAAGGTCCCACCCCTTGCTGGTTGGGACACGTTCAATGCGGACGTCCTCGAAGTAATTGCTATTCCAGACCGACATAAAGTCGCGCTCGACGGCGGACTGGTCGTAGACGTCCCCGGGCTTCGTAAATATGCGCCCACGAATGGTCTCAGCAGGGATGCGCCGGTTCCCGCGGATATGTATCTCGTGAATCAGGTTTTCCGTCGCAGACTGCGATGGCTGGGCGTTCCCGGAAGACGCAGGCGCCTGCCCGAACGCAGTGCTGGATCCGATAACGATCGTCAGCAGCAACGAAACAAGAATCCGTGGCTGCCTCACACGCGCGGTTTTGCATTGAGCTTGAACATGGATCGCGTCGTCTAGGCGCGAGCCAACCGGCAACTTCACAGAGCTTGGTCGAAGAGTAAGAATAATGAGACCTCTAAACGATCCAAAGTGGCGGAATGCGTCATTATACAAGACAGACCCTGCAACTCTAAAGAGAGCAGTCGCACTTACCTATTGAGTAACGGTTACGCCCTACTGCTGCGGTAGGGCCTCTACCTCAACCAGAACGGAATAAAACGTGGGTCCGCCTCCGATGTCGGTCAGACGGTCGGAGACGAGCACATTGACATTTTTCCCACCGATTGAGAGCTTGGCCCAGTTTAGGGTCGCCGCTACGGTGCCCGGCTGAACGCTTGCCGAGTCTCCCTTCTCGCCGCCCTGCACTACAGCCGTAAGTCGGATTTCACCTCTGTCGTTAAACACACGAACTGCGCTTCCGTTGCGTATTCCTCGTTTTTTTGCGTCAACAGAGTTGATCTCCAGGGTGGCTGGTTTTTCGAGCTTTTGCAGGGAAGGGAGATTCGAAAAGGTCGAATTCAGGAAGTTGTCGGCCTTGCGGGCGAGGAGTTCGAGCGGATACTTCGAGGCAGCGGCGACGTGGCGCGATTCTGCCGGCGGAGTAAACGAGGCCACAGGATCCAGTCCGAGCTGCTCAAGACGGTCACTGTAGAGTTCGGCCTTGCCGGAAGCGGTTGCGAAGGCGCCGTTCGCGAACGGCAGAAAGGGCGCCGCTGAGTCCGCCGAGACACTGAGGCGCACATGTCCCTCGCGCTCAAGCCTCTCTCTGTCGATTCCCGACAGAAACTTGTGGCCGGAGGCCAGCGCATTGTCGATCAGGTCGTCCACGGAGTCCTCGAAGCACTGGTCATGAAAGCCCATGCGCCTGGCCAGTGCGCGGAAAACGTCCACATTTGCCCTGCAGTCGCCTAACGGATCAATCGCCTGATGCGAAGCCTGCAAGTAGTAGTGCCCGTAAGAAGGAACGAGGTCCTTGTGCTCGAAGAAGGTTGTTGCCGGAAGGACAATGTCGGCGTAGTCGCAAGTGTCGGTCAGGAACTGCTCGTGAACGACGGTGAACAGGTCCTCGCGCGCGAGTCCGCGAATGACGGCGCTGTGATTCGGCGCGATTGCCGCCGGGTTTGAGTTATACACGAAGAGTGCTTTGACCGGAGGATCGAGGGGTTCCGTCAGCACCTTGCCGATCTCGCTCATATTGATGAGGCGAGCAGGACGCGCCAGGGGCGACTTGAGCATCAACTCGGGCTGCTCGAGAGCGTTTCGGTCGATACCAAAAGCGCCTGAAGTGGACAGCACAAACCCTCCGCCGATCTGCTTCCATGAACCGGTAATACACGGAAGCATTGCGATAGCGCGTACGGCCATGCCGCCGTTATCGCAGCGCTGAACGCCGTAGTTCACTCGAATAACGGCAGGCCTTGCGGTAGCGTACTCGCGTGCGAGTTTGCGAATGTCATCGGCGGAAATCCCAGTCCAGGTGGAAACGCGCTCCGGCGTGTACTCGTCAACTTTCGCGCGCAGCTCTTCAAAACCAAGCGTATGCTTCGCGATGTAATCGGTGTCGTGCAGGTTCTCGCCGATGATGACGTGCATCATGCCCAGAGCAAGGGCGACGTCAGTACCGGGATTGATAGGGAGGTACCAGTCGGCTGCTGCCGCCGTGCGAGTTCGGTACGGATCGATAACGATCAGCCGGGCACCGTTACGACGCGCTTCTTCGATGAAGGGCCAGAGGTGAATGTTGTTGCCGTGGATGTTTGCGCCCCAGGCGATGATTGTCTTGGAATGGCAAAACTGCTCAGGCTCGGTTCCGTACTTCACGCCAGTGACCGACTTCAGCCCTTCTCCGCCGGCCTCCGAACAAATTGTGCGATCAAGCTGCGATGCCCCTAGTCGGTAGAAGAACCGCCGGTCCATAGAGCCGCCATTCAGAGCGCCCAAGGTTCCGCCGTAAGAATAAGGAAGGATCGCCTCCGGTCCGAACTCGTCGCTGATCCGCTGGAAACGCTGGGCAATCGTGTTCAGAGCCTCGTCCCAGGAAATGCGCTGGAATGCTGGCACGGTGGAATCCGCCAGTCGCTGGCTGCCCTTCGGGCCCACTCGCTTCATCGGGTACAACACGCGCTGAGGCGAGTAAACGCGATCAAGATATTTCGCGACTTTGGCGCACAGGAATCCGCGCGTAACGGGATGGGCCGGATCTCCCTGGATCTTGGTCGCCCGGCCATCTTCAACCGTGATCAGAACACCGCAGGCATCGGGACAGTCGTGCGGGCAGGCAGCGTGGACCAACTTCTTCATTCAGGGATTATAAGTCGCTTAGCTCGCCGCACGCTGGCGAACGTGCCTCTCAAGCAGGCGCTCGATCTGATCGATCATGGCGAAGGGACTGCCACCTTTTATGAACATCGCGTCAGCTCCGGCCTTGCACCAATCTGCAGGCGAGACGGGGTACGCGGATAGGATGACGACAATCGGGGAGTGAGCGCGGTTCTTGGCGTTTCGAACAACATCGAATCCCGACGTATGGGTCTCCATGCGTATGTCTGTGACGACGAGGTCGAAGTATTCGGCTTCGATCTTCGCACTAGCCTCTTGCGCTGAGCCCGCGGCGGCCACCTCGAAGTGGCGCGCCTGAAACAACATCTTCAACGTCAGCAGCACAGCCGCGTCGTCGTCAACGATCAATGCCTTGTACATGGGTCCTCAGTATCGAAACTGCTCACTCTTGCCCATTCCTGGATTCGCTGTAGTCAATACGACCGGCGAGCGCATCGGTTGTAGCATCTTTCAACGCTATATTTACGCGCTCGATAGCTTCGTCAGAAAGTCTCTTGGCGTCGGGATTACCGAGTGTTTGCAGGCTGACGTGCATGGGGAAGATTGCGTTGCGGATATGGTGGTTGAGTTCGGCTACGATGGCCGCGCGCTCCATCGCGACCTGGTAGTGCACCTCTTCGTGTTTTAGCTGGACTGCAAGAGTGACGACTACGGCGACCAGTGCTCCGACCAAATTGGCGATGGCCTGGCGCGGCATGAGCACACGGTCGATCGGCATCAGGGCCACGTCTGCGAGGGAGACGACGATCCAGACGAGGGCACCAGCGGCAACCGCCCTTAGAATTTTACGTTCGCGTCTGCGTTGGACTTGCACGAGTGTTATCTCCGGATCCGAGCAGTGCGCCCGGAGTGGTTAGCCTATCAGTCGAGGTTGGCGCGCGAGAATCAGCAATATAAATGAGGTAGATTACTGTAGCAACCTTACTTAAGGTCACATGTTCGGCAGAAGTCAACCGAAACAGTGACAAAGCCGTTGGAGCCTAAGGGGATGGCCTAGTTATTGTCTGTCGGCGGACCCGGCGGCACTCAGGTACAATTCAACTTCCATGGCTGTCTCAGTGCGTTCTTACGCAAAGATCAATATCGGACTAGCGATCGGGCCGGCACGAGCCGACGGCTACCACGAACTGTGTACCGTCTACCAGACGCTCGCGATCCACGACACGGTGCGTGTAGATGTGACTCGCGGCTCGGGCATCGAGATACGGTGCAAAGATCCTCGAGTGCCGCCGGATGAGACGAATACCTGCTGGCGCGTTGCCGAACGCGTGCTCAAGACGTTGAAGCAGCGCGGCAAAGTGGCGATCACAATAGAGAAGCAACTGCCTGTACAGGGCGGACTGGGCGCGGCGTCTTCCAACGCGGTTGCGACCTTGTTTGGTCTGGAACGCGCGCTGAAGCAGGAGCTGCCTCCGGAAGAACGTCAGCGGATTTGTGCCGAGGTCGGCAGCGATCTCAACCTCTTTCTAATAGGCGGCACGGTGCTGGGTACGGGGCGGGGAGAGATGGTGTGGCCGCTTGAAGACATCGCCGAAACCGCCTGCGTAGTGGTCACGCCTGCGGTTGGTGTTTCGACGCCCGAAGCGTTTCGCGACTGGGACGCGAGTTTCGGCGGAAGTCGCTATAAAGATGGCGAGCGAAACTCAGGTTTGACGGTGACTGGCGTATCCGATAGAATTGCATCGTTCAGCCGTACTGCATATTTGTGGTTGGCTGGCAGTATGCCCCGGACACTTGGAAGAGGGTCTTCGGGGCAAGCCGCAGCCGGTGTTCCCGTTTGTAATGACGGGGGCCGGGTTGAGACACCGCTTCTCAGCCTCGTCCGTGCCGGGATCGAAAACGACTTCGAACGCGTTGTCTTTCCCAAGCACCCAGAATTACGAGAGCTGAAACGTGTGCTCGAACGCGAAGGCGCGAGTTATGCCTCGTTGTCGGGATCGGGCTCTGCCCTGTACGGACTTTTCGAAAGCGAAGAGAAGGCCCAAGCAGCGGCGGACCGAATCACCGCGAGTGGAGTGGCCGCAGTCGCGACAAAGACGCTGACGAGGCAGAGATTTTGGGAAGGCATTTCTGGAGAGTGAGGGCGAGACGCCCTCACGACAGCCGGCCAGAGGCCAGCGGTCCAGAAGGAAGTTGGGCGGTCGACTAATGGTAGGTCAAGTGCCTTTGGAGCACTTTGTCCAGGTTCGAATCCTGGCCGCCCAGCCAGAAATGCAGTACTCAGTACCTAGTACTCAGTACTCAGTTTGGACCGTGTGAGTGCTTGTTTCAATTTTCCGAAGAGGATCTATATCGAAATGACGAATCCAGTTGGAGAAACTGCCACCGGAGTCGGAATGGCGATGAGCGAAAAGAAGGACGATTCGCAATCGAAAGCCGGCGACAAGAAACCACAGAAAGCTCGCACGGAAGACAAGTTCAAGATCTTCTCCGGTACGGCCAACATGCCGTTGGCAGATGAGATTTGCGCGTTTCTTGGAATGCCGCGCGGACAGGCCAACGTTACGCGCTTTCTGGATGGCGAAGTCTATGTTCAGATCCTTGAGAACGTGCGCGGCGGCGATGTCTTTGTCGTACAGCCGACGTGCTATCCGACAGACCAGCATGTTATCGAACTGCTGCTGCTGATTGACGCGTTGAAGCGCGCATCGGCCAGGCGCATCACGCCGGTGATTCCGTATTTTGGCTACGCGCGTCAAGACCGCAAGGACAAGCCGCGCGTCCCGGTGTCAGCCAAAGTGATGGCCGACATTCTGACGGCAGCAGGCGCGAATCGCTGCCTTGTGATTGATTTGCACGCGCCGCAGATTCAGGGCTTCTTCAACATCCCGGTCGACCACCTGTTTGCGTCGCCGGTGCTGGTGGATTATTTCAGAAAGATGGCGCTGCCCGACTTGACCGTGGTTTCGCCGGACGCAGGCGGCGTGGAGCGCGCGCGTTTCTTCGCGAAGAAGATGGATTCGGCGCTGGCGATCGTCGATAAGCGCCGCGTCGACATGGATGTAACCGAAGTGATGCACGTGATCGGCGACGTTAAGAACCGCAGTTGCGTCATCCTCGACGACATCATCGACACTGCCGGTACGCTGGTCAAGACCGCCGATGCGCTGATCAAGAACGGCGCGAAGGAAGTTTATGCGTGTGCGTCGCACGCCGTGCTTTCGGGCCCGGCCATCGAACGCATTTCGAATTCGCCGCTGAAGCAGGTCGTGGTTACCAACACGATTCCGTTGTGTGAAGCGGCAAAGCAGGAACCAAGAATCAAGGTGCTGAGCGTGGCAGGACTGGTCGCACGCGCGATTCAGTCCATTCATGAAGAGACCTCGGTCAGCAAGTTGTTCATTTAGAAGGGATCGATAAGTTATGGCAACAGCAGCAACTGGAAGCGTTACAGTGAAGGGCCAGCCGCGTCAGGCGGGCACGAAGAACATGGCGCGCCGCGTGCGCAAGAGCGGCATGGTACCAGCCACCCTCTACGGCGCGGACAAGCAACCCGTTTCCCTCAGCCTCGACCCGAAGCAGATCACGCAGATTCTGCACTCCGGCGCGGGCCACAACACGATTTTTGAACTGCAGCTCGACGGCGAAAACACCATGGCCATGATCGTCGACTGGCAGAATGAGCCAATCAAGGGCTCCATGCTGCACGTTGACGTCAAGCGCATCGCCATGGACAAGAAGTTGACCGTTCAGGTGCCTATCGTCCTCGTGGGCGAAGCGATCGGAATCAAGCAGGAAGGCGGCGTGCTCGAGCAGGTGCTGCGCGAAATCCAAGTCGAGTGCTTGCCTGCCGACATTCCGAACTCCATCGAAGTCGATGTCTCGGCCCTTACGCATGGACAGGTTCTGCGCGTGAAGGATTTGGCGCACGGTGGCAAGCTGGATTTCCTAACCGACGAAGAGAGCCCTGTGGCCCACATCGTCCACATCAAGGAAGTGGTCGAGCCAACCGCGGAAGCCGCCGCTGCAGAAGCCGCCGCTGGCGCTGCCGAGCCCGAAGTTATCAAGAAGGGCAAGCAGGAAGCCGAGGGCGAGGGCGAAGCTGCCGAGAAGAAAGAGAAGAAGTAAACAACAAGTACCTAGTTATGAGTACCCAGTACCTAGTTGTCGAACTTCAGGAACTGGGTACTGGGTACTAGGTACTAGGTACCGTTTTTGAAACTGATCGTTGGCCTTGGCAATCCGGGAGTCGAGTACCAGTTCACGCTGCATAATTTTGGCTTTCTTGCAGTGGACCGGATTGCTGAGCGGCACGGGGCGCACATAAGCAACAGGCGCTGCCGGGCGGTGACTGGCAAGGCCGTCATCGGCGGCAAAGAAGTTCTGCTGGCCAAGCCGGAAACGTACATGAATTTGAGCGGCTTGTCCGTCAGAGAGCTGGTAGATGAGTACGAGGTCGATCCGGCGAGCGATCTGGTTGTGATTTACGACGATCTGGACCTGCCGTTCGGGATGTTGCGGGTTCGGGCCAAGGGCGGAGCAGGCGGGCACCACGGGATGGAATCCATCATCGGGGCGCTTAAGACGCAGGATTTTTCGCGAATTCGCCTGGGGATTTCGCCCGAGCGGCCGATCGGCGACGGAGCCCAATATGTGCTCTCGCCGTTCAAGAAGGCGCAGCACCCGGTCGTCGATGAGGCCTTGGATGCTGCAGCCAGCGCGGTAGAAACGATTTTGGCCGAAGGGCCGAATGCGGCAATGAACAAGTTCAACCGCAAGACGAGTTCTGAATTGTGAGTTTTGAGTTCCGAATGACGGAATTGAAACGGGTCTTCATTCGAGATTCAAGACTTGAAATTCGAAATTGATACGGGTTCACAGTAGCCCGGACGCGAAGCGTCCGACGATGGCAGACCCGGCCAGTGAAAATCGCGTGACGGCAGATGGCCGCGAACGCGGGAGAAAAAGCGAATGCGTACTTATGAAGTGATGTTCATCGTTCGGCCGGATGTGGTCGACGAAGAATTGGATAAGCTGATCTCGACCCTGGAAGGAAACGTAACTACCGCCGGGGCCACAGTGAAGAACATCGAGCGTATGGGCAAGCGCCGTCTTGCCTACACCGTTCGCAAGTTCAATGACGGTATGTACATCCTGTTTACGGTCGAAGGCGGGGGCAAGTCCATCGGCGAGATCGAACGCCGCCTGCGCGTTACCGAACCTGTGATTAAGTTCATCACGGTTCGCACCGACGAAGAACAGAAGCGAATCGACAAGATCAAGAAGATCCGCGACGCGCATCAGCGTGGCCGTGGCACACAAGCCGCAGCCGCTGCTCAAGCACAGGCACAGGCACAGGCCCCGGCTGCTGGCGAAGCTCCGGCAACTGTCTAGATATCGATGAGGCACGGCTCAGCCGTGCCGAACAGCTGGCCGATGAAATAGCCGGCAACGGAATTGAGGAGAAACATGGCTGACGAGAATACTCAGCAACCGCAGGCACCTGAAGTAAGAGAGCCCCGTGAGGGGCAGCCGCAACAACGCAGTGGCGGATACGGCGGACCTCGTGGCGGAGGCCGTCCCGGCGGACCGCGTCCTGGTGGACCCGGTGGCGCCGGCCGCGAAGGCGGCGGTGGCCGCAAGTTCTTCCGTCGCAAGAAGGTCTGCAAGTTCTGTGTCGAGAAGATTGATGCCATCAACTACAAGGACGTGCGCATGCTTTCGCAGTTTGTTGCCGAAAGCGGAAAGATCGTTCCCCGTCGCTTGACCGGCGTGTGCACGCCGCATCAGCGCCGTTTGTCGGAAGCGATCAAGCAGGCCCGCAACATCGCCCTGCTGCCGTTCTAAGAGATAGTGGCCAGTGGCGAGCGACCAGTGGCCAGCAAGGAAAATCAAGATATCTCGTGGATGGTTTGTGGCAATTGAATCGCGAGTTCCCTGACAGGATTTTCAACTCGCCACTAGCCACCAACCACTAGCCACTGAGGAGTTAATTATGGAAGTCATTCTCAAAGAAGATGTGGCGAAGCTGGGCTCGCGCGGTGACTTGGTGAAGGTTGCCGAAGGCTATGCACGCAACTACCTGCTTCCGAAGAAGCTTGCGATCCAGGCCAGCGAAGCCAATAAAAAAGTGATCGAGCAGATGAAGGCCGCCGCCGTGCGCCGTCATCAGCGCGAAAAGGCCGATGCCGAGGCATTGGCGAAGCAGTTCGAAGGCGTAGTGCTGAAGTTTACGCGCCGCGCCGGCGAACACGACCAGTTGTTCGGGTCGGTCACCAGCGCCGAGCTTGCCGACGCGCTCGCGAAGCAGGGTCACACGGTTGATCGTCGCAAGATCGAACTCGATCAGCCGATCAAGACTCTGGGCGAGTTCGCAGTGCCGATCCGCTTGCACCGTGAAGTGATTGTTCAGGTGAAGGCGATCGTCGAGAAGGAAGCCGTCGCGGAAGAAGAAGCGGCGCCAGCAGAGTAGTTTTCAGTACCTAGTACCTAGTACCTAGTACCCAGTTCCCAGACGTGCGACAGGCATCGTGCCCTCGCTGAGAACTAGGTACTCGGTACTAGGTACTCATTTCTATGTTCCTGACCGTTCAACTCGTTACGCTATACATGATCATGGTCGCGGCGATCTTCACGTATTTTCTCGACGAAGACAGCAACGCCTGAATTCGCCCTGCTACGACCCATACCTGCGCTGTCTTCTGACCACACCCTGAAGCCCCGGTACTCTTTCGCCGGTGTCGTGCTCCTGTATTCCTGAGAGGTCCCAACTTTTGACCCCACGAGTCTTTCGAAGGCGTTGCTCGATGCTCTGCTTTTCTCCCCGAAACACAGGCCCGGCAATGATTACCAGTCCTTTGCGAGCCTGAAATTCGAGCGCACCCGGATGGGAGATGACATGCCCCACCTGCGCTCGTGCGCGCTGCTCGAGCGTGTCGTCGTCGACAGCACCCTCGATGGTACGTCGACGCAATTCCATAACTTGGCCACGCGTGCGATTGATGAGGCCCTGCTTTCTTCGGTTGACCTCGAGTTGCGCATTGTGCGTGAACCTCAGAACCTGGTCCCTGATGATTGCGCGGCGGCGCCGTCCGGCGTGCGGGTCCAGCAGATACATCAATCCGGCACCGATTCCGGCGCCAAGCAGCATGGTTCCGGTATCTCTCAGAGCAGAGCGCATATGATCTCCTCCTCAATTTCGGGATACGCGATTGGATGCCGTCGCGGAAGCGTCGCGTGACTTCAAAAAACCCTCGACGAGGGGGGAAGTGTCTGCCAGAATGTAAGCGTTTTCACGAAACATTGAGAATCGAGGAACGTTTCATGCGCAGTAAGGCACTGCTTCTGCTCGTCGCCGCTTTGCTATTCACCACCGCCGCTGCCGCCCAGGAAGCTCCAAAAGCTCCTCCACAAAAGAAAGTCTCCGAGGGACTGGCGCTCACGCCGCCGATGGGTTGGAACAGCTGGAACAAGTTTGGCTGCAACGTCAGCGAGGACCTGATCAAGGGTGCAGCCGATGCCATGGTCTCCAGCGGCATGAAGGATGCCGGGTATGAGTACGTGGTCATCGACGACTGCTGGCAGGTCGAACGCGATAAAACGGGCAACATCGTCGCCGACGCGAAGCGCTTCCCCAACGGCATCAAGGGCGTCGCCGACTACGTGCACTCGAAGGGCTTGAAATTCGGTATTTACTCTGACGCAGGCGAGAAGACTTGCGCCGGACGTCCCGGCAGCCGCGGCCACGAGTTCCAGGACGCGATCCAGTACGCCGCGTGGGGCGTGGACTATCTCAAGTACGACTGGTGCAGCACCACGCCTACCCAAGACGCAAAGACCTCGTACAAGGTGATCCGTGACGCGCTCGATGCTTCGGGCCGGCCGATCGTGCTCAGCATCTGTGAGTGGGGAACGGCGAAGCCGTGGCTCTGGGGCGCCGAGGTCGGCGGCAACCTGTGGCGAACCACCGGCGACATCCAGGATCGCTGGGACTACAAAAAGGAATGGGGTCCCGGAGCCTGCTGCAACTACGGCGTCATGGCCATCGTTGACTTGCAAGTAGGTCTTGAAGCATTCGCCGGCCCCGGACACTGGAACGATCCCGACATGCTCGAAGTCGGGAACGGCAAGCTGACGCTGGAAGAGAATCGTTCGCACTTCAGCCTGTGGGCGATGCTGGCTGCACCGCTGATGGCGGGCAATGACATCGCAAACATGAAGCCCGAAATCAGGGAGATCCTGACCAACAAGGAAGTCATTGCTGTGGATCAGGACAAGCTTGGCCGACAAGGACGCCGCGTCCGCAAAGACGGTGACCTTGAGGTCTGGATGCGTCCGCTGGCGGACGGCAGTCGCGCTGTGATTCTTCTCAATCGCGCCGCCGATCAGAAAGAGATCACGGTGAACTGGACCGAGCTCGAATATCCCGAGCACTTCAGCGCCGCCGTGCGCGACCTGTGGCAGCACAAGGACCTCGGCAAGTTCACTGGCAAGTTCTCGGCTCCGGTCGCCTCGCACGGAGTAGTGATGATCACCGTGAAGCCGTAGTAAGAGGTCGTAACCAATGGTGCCCCACGTTCGCAAGGGCTAACGTGGGGCTTTCTATCTTGCACGGATTGAGTGTTGCACCTTCGCTTGGCGCGGTGCCGCGCGGAGAAGAGAGACCAGCAGCTATTAGTGAGGAGAAGAAGATGAAGCCTCAGCTTCGGAAGTTGGCGTCCGCCAGAACAGCCGTTGGGATCTTCGCGGCGTTGCTGTTTGCCTTTCCCGCGGTCTTAAGCTCGCAGTCGGCGCCTCCGCAATCGGCCGCGAAGCCAGGTTCGGCGGTCCCTGAATTCACCACCGTTCTGTACGGCGTTGCCTACTATCACGAGTACATGCCTTATGACCGGCTGGACAAAGATGTGGAGATGATGAAGGCCGCCGGCATCACCGTGGTTCGCATGGGTGAATCGACCTGGAGCTTGTGGGAGCCCGAGGATGGGCGCTTCGACTATGCCTGGATGGATCGAGTGGTGGATGCGATGGGCAAGGCCGGAATCAAGGTGATCATGGGTACACCGACTTACTCGATCCCCGCGTGGATGGCGTACCAGCATCCCGAGATATTGGCGCGCCGCATGAACGGCGTTCCGAATAGTTACGGCATGCGCCAGAACATGAATACCGATTCACCCGCGTATCGCTACTACGCCGAGCGCCTGATCCGCCGCATCGTAGCCCACTATAAGGACAACCCGAACGTCATCGGGTGGCAGATCGACAACGAAACCGCCAGCTATGACGCCGCCAACGACGACGTCTTTATAGGCTTTCAGCACTATCTTGAAAAGAAGTTCGGAACTCCGGAAGCACTTAGCAAGGCATGGTTCCTGAATTACTGGGGCCAGAATCTACACACATGGGAAGATCTCCCGCCGCGTGATGGAGCACAGAGCACCGGATACAAGCTGGAGTGGACCCGCTGGAGCCAGATGCGCGTAACGGATTTCCTGCACTGGCAGTCCGAGTTGGTGCGCGAGTGCGCTTCGCCACGGCAGTTCGTCACGACGGATTACGGCGGCATGATGCGGAGCGATGTGAATGAAGATGCCATCGCGAAGTCTCTCGACGTTGTCGCCGACAATATCTATCACTGGGCTCCACAGGACCGGTACGACGGCGCGACGCAGGCGATCGAAGGCGATTTTGCCCGCTCGCTCAAGCGTGCGAATTTTCTCGTGACCGAAACCAATGCGCAGACGACCGACTGGACCTCTTCCTTCCAATATCCTCCCTACGATGGGCAGTTGCGCCAGGATGCTTATACGCACATTTCCAACGGCGCAAACATGGTGGAGTATTGGCACTGGTCCTCAATCCACGCTAATCAGGAGACCTACTGGAAAGGCGTGCTATCGCACGACCTGGAACCGAACCGCACTTATGCGGAAGTGAGCCGCATAGCACACGAGCTGCGAGAAATTGGGCCACGGCTCGTCAATATGAAGATCCACAACGACGTAGCCATCTTGTGGAGCCGCGATTCGCTGAATGCACTCAACCACATGCCATTTGCTCAGCGCACGCAGTGGAACGGGGGAGGCAACAAAGCAGACTACAGCAGTCTGGTCCGGCAGATTCACCACGCTCTCTACGATATGAATGTCGGCACGGACTTCGTCTTTCCCGATACCCAGGACTTCTCGTCTTACAAGCTGCTCATCGTTCCCGCGCTCTATGTGTCCGACGATGCGCTTCTTCAGCGCATATCCGACTACGTCAAGAAGGGCGGCAATGTACTCATGACCTTCAAGAGCGGCTTCACGAACGAAAATACCGCGGTACGGTGGCAGATGGCTCCCGGACCGCTGCGCGAGGCATTGGGCTTTCACTACCAGGAGTTTTCCAACCTTGCTCAACCGCTGGCACTCAAAGGCGATCCTTACAAGGCGGGCGACGAAAACAAGGTGCAGTACTGGGCCGAATTCTTGCAACTGGATACAGCCAAGGCGATCGCCTACTACGATCACCCTTTCTTTGGACGCTGGCCCGCGATTACTTCAAACCAGTACGGCGCGGGCAAGGCCATCTACGAGGGCACTTATCTCTCGGACAAGCTACAGACCGAGGTGTTGCGCTCTTTCTTGAACGAGCTGAAGTTGAGTGGGCCCGACCAACAGTTGCCCCAGCGTGTTCATACGCGCACAGGCATCAACAGCCTTAATCGTCCGGTTCATTACTACTTCAACTACTCGGGCTCGGAGGTCAGTTTCGCTTATCCGTACAAGCCCGGCACAGACCTGTTGAACGCCAAAGGAGTGAACGCGGGGCAGAAGATTACGCTGGCGCCGTGGGATCTGGCTATCGTGGAGGAAGGCGCAAAGTAGTCTCTCAACAGAGCCGACTGCGACTGTTGAAGAACGATGCCCCACGTTCCCTTCCTTTAGCGGAGGAGAACGTGGGGCATTCCTACTGAAAGGTTAGAGCGATACCAGAGTTGATATAGACCTCAGGGGCTAAAGCCCCAATTCTCTGCGCATCGTGCGGCAGGGCTGAAGCCGTGCCCTTCCCAAACCAACTCGCTCACGGCAAATCTGGTTCCGTGCTAGTTGACCCAGGGGCCACGGTGTTCCCCGTTGCCCTTCTCCTTGTCGTCGGGCGGACGATAATTGCCGTACTGATCGAAGTACTGACTGCGGTCGGTCTTACGCATGTAGACCTCGAACTTGCGGGCGGCGCGGCGACGCTTCCACTTGTAGTACGAGTTGCGGACGCCGTAATAGTTCTCCGAGAAGAGGAAGGTTAGGCCTTTGCGCGGGAGGAACCGAACATAGACCCAGCCGAGTAGTGCTCCGCCAAGGTGCGTGAATTCAGCAACGCCCTGTGGTCCGCCGGCCCCGAGCGCGTAAGCCAACGAGATGAAGATCAGAATTCCAACCAGGTACTTCGCACGAATCATGAACGGCAACGGAAACATCATGAATTCCTGATTGCCGTAGTACATAGCGAAGGCGACCATAACGCCGTAGACCGCTCCGGACGCCCCGATTGTGGGCGTGACGGGACTCAGATGCAGGAACGCAAGTCCCGGGAAGAGCGTTGCGTAGGCGATCGCGATTGTGATCAGGCCAGCGCCGATGCCGCAGAAGAAATAGAACTCAAGGAACTGGCGGTGCCCCCACGTGCCCTCGATGGCCGAGCCAAACATCCAGAGCGTGAGCATGTTGAAGAGGATGTGGAAGAGGCCACCGTGAATGAATAGGTAGGTCACGAGTTGCCAGATCCAGCCGTGCAGGACGGCCACGGGAACAAGGGGCCCAAATGGCGTAACGATGTTCCCGGCCGAATTCGTAAGTATCGGATTGCCAAAAGCAAGGCCAGATGCGACGGGCGCTGCCGTGCGTAGGATCAAGTAGAGCAGAAAAATCGCTGCATTGACGATGATGAGCCACTTGATTGCGCGGGTGAAAGGCGGGAAGCCGAGAGACATGCCTCCACCGCCAAAAGTTCTGCGGCCGCCACCGCCGCCGTATGCACGATCGTTAAATCCCATAAGACAGTTCTCAGTCGTTAGTTCTCAGTTCTCAGTGAAAGCTTACCTCAGGGGCTGAAGCCCCTGAGACTTCCTAATATCTTATCGGCACGGCTGAAGCCGTGCCCTACCCAAAGAGCGCACCTAAATAGGCCGTGCCCTTCTTCCATCATGCGAGGGCGAGACGCCCTCGCGACAGCCGCCGAGACGGCGGCGCTCCAAAACCAGGGCACGGCTGCGCTACAAAACCAGCGCACGGCGGCGCTACGAATCATCTTTCGGGCATGGGGACTACGGCCATGCTCTTGCTACCGTCCTTGGCTACGGAGCGAACGCCAAAGATGACGTTGTCTTTCGAGACGTCAACGGTGGCGCGCGTTGCAGAGCCGGGAACGATCTGCGTGTTCTGCCAAACGGGCGAGGTCGTATCGCGCCAGACGATTTCGTAGTGATCGACGAGTCCGCCGGCGGGCGCGTCCCACGCCAGGGTTGAATCGTTCGTGAGCTCTTTCGTGAGCAAACGAACATCGGCCGGACTTGCAGGAGCCGAGGCCAGCGACGCCAGTGCCGCCACGTTCAAGCGGGCGACATTGGCCAGGTAGTCGTAATCAACGAACTTCGGCAAGTCACCATATTCGATGCCATTCTCGGTGCGAGGGTTCTGATGCTGTCGATCATAATTCTCACGCCATTCGGTCAGGCGCACGGCCGCGAAACCCTGTTCGTTGAAGCTGGTGTGGTCGCCGCCACGTAGGTAGCGGTCAGGGCGGTAAATGGTCTTGGTGGTCAGTGGTGAGTGGCCGGTGGCCGGTGTCGTAATCTGCTCGATGTAGCGGGCCAATTCGCGCGAAGTGGAGTCGCTCTCGGTTCCGAGGGCGCGGATACGACCGAGAGACTTCATGTCGCCGTTGCCCTGCAAATCGGCCTTTGGTATGCCTTCGGCGAAAACACGTAAGTAGGGCTTCTGCCCGGGAGACTTATCGCCGCCAACGGTGTCGTCGTTGAGAACGGCCTGGATGTTCCAACCCTGTTCTTTGGCCATCTTCGCGAAGTGCTTGCTGCCGTTGAGGCCCTGCTCTTCTCCGGCCACCGCGAGGAAAATGATGGTCGCGGGAAATTTGTGCTTACTGAGAACGCGGGCGGCTTCCAGCGAAACGGCGGTGCCGCTGCCGTCATCGTTTGCGCCGGGAGCATCACCCTTGATGTCGAGTGTGTCGCCGTTGCGGGAATCGTAGTGACCGGTGACAAGGTAGATGCGCTTGGCGTTTACGGGATCGGAGCCGCGCAGAATGGCGTAGACGTTGACGATTTCGGTTGCTTGCGGAATGCGCGGGGCGGGGGCTTCCATGAAAGTATCGGTCTTTACTTCGAGACAGCCGCCACACTCTTTCGAATAGCGTTCGAACTCGGACTTGATCCACTCGCGGGAGGCGCCGATACCGCGCCCGGATCTGACCGCTTCGGGAGTAGCCGAAGAGATGGTGTTGCGGGTGCCGAAGCTGGCAAGCTTTTCTATCGTTGCTTTCAATTGCGCTGCCGAAACGTCATTTGCGGCATCAGATGGTTGCGACGACGTTTTGGACTGGGCAACCGTTAGCACAGCGGTGGCCATCAGTAAAGCGGCGCAAGACGCAATTTTTCGATAATTCATGGGCCCTCATTTACAACTTGTTTGCTTGACGCTATCGAAAAGAGACTTTAAATATTATCAAGGCCGACAAGGGATCGGCCGATATCAAGGGGGAAGTTATGCCGGTTCTATGCCCGGAGTGCGAAAGCGATCTGGATATTGAAGTCGATGAAGTGGACGAAGGCGAAGTCGTATCGTGTCCTGAATGTGGCAGTGATTTCGAAGTAGTCACCGCTAATCCGCTTGAACTGAAGCCAATCGAAGAGGATGAAGAAGACGACGAAGACGAAGAAAGCGAAGATGGCGATTATTGATCCGGGACGGCATCATACCGCAGCATTGGGACGCCGCTTGATGCGGCGTTCATTTGTCTGTTCGCTCTTATTGCTGTTCGTAATCGCTCCGATGGCGAACAGCAAAGACAATAACCAGAAGCGTCCGCCTGACTACGCGTTGATCTTTGGCACGCTGTGGTCTGCGGACACCAAACCCGTTCAAGGGGCGACAATCAAGATCAGGCGTAAGGAAAAAAAGAAGGCAGAGTGGGTCTTGACATCTGACCGCCGGGGCGAGTTTGCGCAAAGGGTACCGGTGGGGAAAGCCGATTACGTAGTCTGGGCCGAACTGCCGAAGAAGAAGGGGCCGCAGGCAGAGGCTGAAGTTCATATCGAGAGCAACGAGCGTGCAGATGTTGGTCTGCACCTGCACGAGTAGACAGAACTAGTCTGGGCGGCGTGGGTTATTACTATTGCGGTGGAGTGTGCCTTTGCGCGTTAGAATGTGAGTAGCGAATTTCCATATCTGCGAAAGTCGGGCAGATCTGGGGCGCCGGTACTTCTCGGCTGCCGTTGCTACGCGGAAGGAGACTCGAAGTGAAACGAATCGTTGCTGTAGTTGCGCTCTCGGTGTTGGCTTTAATTGCTGTTGCGACGACTGTTTCTGCGGCAGACAACGAGTCAAAAGCTCGAGTCTTGACCGGACAGGTAACGGATCGTAACGATGCGCCCGTCCCGGATGCGATCGTGTATCTGAAGAATACGAAGACTCTGGGCGTTAAGACGTACATCACCGACTCTGCTGGCGGCTATCGATTCCCTGAACTTTCACCGAATATCGACTATGAGGTCTATGCAGAGCACAAAGGCGCAAAGAGCGATACGAAGACTCTGAGTTCCTTTGACTCGCGACAGAAGCCGGTAATGAATTTGAAGATTGGGAAGTAGTGCCTCGAACTTGCCGGTGTAAAGAGTGCGATATCGCTCCTGAAAGAAAAGCCCCACGTTATCCCTCGACTACGCTCGGGAGAACGCGGGGCACCGTGACGCCGAGACGGCGGCGCTCCAAAAACAACTACGCGGCTTGGTCCTTTGCGGGTTTGCAGCTGGCGCAACTGGCAGTCACGTCTACCCGGTTTCTTCTCAGTACGTCTTCAAACCTCTTCATACGTGGGTGCCACTGCCCTACATCGGCGTGAGGGTGGTCAGTCGATTGAGACCGGCTTTGTTGCTGCGTGGGATTGGCCGGTGGGTTTACGTCTACCGGATATTCGTTATTGAGAACGGGCGCGGAGGTGGCCTCGGGACTAGAACCGACAATGTTCTCCCGAGTGCCGGAACCAGTCGGATCGTCCTGCCAAGCGCGGTCGCGCACAGGTTTGGCGCGGCCAGGGTGAGCGGGGCCCATGGTCAGCTTGTTGCCTGATTCAATCGTCTCGGAGAACTTGCCGGCAAGATGAGTAGGCGTACTGGTGCGGCGTAATGCTTCCTGGTCGCGATCGAAATTGGGGTTAGGTTCGCCCACTTCTTCTCCCAAAGAGCCAAGGGGCACTCCCGGAGCAGCGGAGGGAGCGGACTCGGCCCCTACCGTTGTTGCCGGAGTGACATCCAGATCGACACGGTCTTCGCGGTGCTGGACGGGATCAGCTTCCCACCTGCGTTTGTACTCGGATTCGTAATCGGCCCAATCTTGGTCTGATTTAAGAGTGTTCTCGTCGTAACGAGGGAACTTGCGTTCGATGTCTTGCTTCAGGAGATCGATCTGGAAGGCGTCGTTATCTTTGTCGTAGGCGTGAATGCGGTCAGCGGGAATAAGGAATTTCTTGTGCGTGAACCAGCCACCTGAATCAACAACGGCGTACTTGATCTCGCCTGTTGAGTGGTCGAAGATGATGTCGTCTATCTTGCCGAGTTTATCGTTGTCTACTCCGTAGAGCGTTGAACCGCGAATATCGTCTATGTCTTTGCCGAACGAGAAATCGTGCAGGGTGCCGTAATGTGGCATGACAGGTTCCTCCCGCCGCTTAGGATTTGATGGTATGTATTCAGATGCCACAAAAGCGACGGATGAGCGGATGAACGGATGGGCGGATGATCTGAATTTGGAACATTTTGTGACCTGCTGCGCCAAGTTGCAGAAAGCCGGATACGATTCCGAAATGCCGGATTTCAATAGACAGTTTCAACTACAGAAACGTACGAAGCAGTTCGCTCTGGAAGTAATCAGGCTGACACATACGCTCCCGCATAAGCCTGAGGCTTGGGTCATTGGTAAGCAGATTCTTCGGTCTTCTACTTCAAGTGCCGCAAACTATCGCGCGGTCGCAAGAGCACGATCTCAGGCTGACTTTGTATCCAAGATCGGAGTTGTTCTAGAAGAAGCAGATGAGACACTATTCTGGCTGGAATTGATCTCCGAAGCTGGTCTGACTTCCTCCGAGAAGCTCTATGGCTTGGCAAAAGAAGCGAAGGAGCTAGTCGCCATCTTCGCAAGCTCATACCAGACTGCCCGGAACAGGCAGGGGTGATTTTCAGAATCATCCGCCCATCCGTTCGTCCGTTCATTCGTTTCTCTGGTTCCGCTACGTATTTCTGCTATAAAGTTGGTTCATGGATTATCTCTGGACACCGTGGCGTTATGCCTATGTTTCGACGGCAGACAAGGCTCCTGGATGTGTGTTCTGCGACAAAGCCGGGATGCAGGACCGCGCGGCCCTGATCGTTTATCGTGGAGAGCACAATTTCGTCGTGTTGAACAAGTATCCGTACACGTCGGGGCACGTGATGGTTGTTCCTTATGCGCATCTGGACGAACTGCAGAAGCTACCGGTGGAGGCTGCCCGGGAGATGATTGCGCTCGGCCAGAAGACAGAGGGTATATTGCGAGAGGTTTATCACCCGGATGGAATCAACCTGGGGATGAACATAGGGAAAGCGGCTGGTGCTGGCGTGGCTGGCCATATTCATATGCATGTTCTACCGCGGTGGGTGGCCGACGCGAATTTCATGTCCGTCGTGGCTGAAACGCGCATTCTGCCGGAATTGCTGGAGGAGACCTGGCGACGTCTTAAAGAAATGTATTGAGTTAGAAAACCTTCGCAGACGTCTCGAAGCTTCCGTGTAGCTACTCTCATCTAGCTTCTATTCGTGCAGACATCTAACTTCTATTCGTGCAGACAATATGGGGAGGTTGGCCGTGCCTGTACGCATAAATCCCCGCTCTCTCACTGTTGATATTGCAGTTTCCGTTTTGGCCGCTGTTCTTATAGCTGTTGCGGGTCGCTCCATGGCAGTCCTGGCAATCTGGATGGGGGCTCCGGAGTACTGGGCTTACTGGTCGGATGACATATTCACGGGAGTTGTGGCGGGTTGCGTGCTTCTCGTAGCCCTAAGGAATAATTCAGCGAAGCGCAGAATCATTCAGAAGAGGTTGCGGGAGATTCTCGAAACGAATCACAACATTCGAAACGCACTGCAAGTAATCGGATCATCGCATCTGGCAGCCACGGAAGGGGAAAGATTGAAGATGGTGACCGAGTCCGTGGCGCGGATAGACCGAACATTACGAGAGTTCAGCGTGGTGGATGGAATCGAGGAAAGCGGCGGGGAACTCGATTCGAAATTGCAGAGGATGTCAAGCGCAAAAATCTCGCGTGAAGTTTGACACCGTTTGACGACGGTTGTTATAGTCGAAGAGTCTCGGAGCGGAGCTAGCGTCCGAGAAGAACCGACCGCTGGGTAGTCCTGACGAACGCTTGAAAGACCCGCGCCAGCAGTCTTCTCCGATCCTACGTGGCCCCATCACACCACAAGTGTCTTGGGGGTGAGCTAATGGTTTTGTTCGATAACGATAACAACGCCGTCCAGAGCAACGAAAACCCCGCCCATACGTCGCATTCACAGGAGCAGAGCGCGCCCGAGAAAAGCCATACGGAGCAGCAGCCCCCTGCGTCTGCGCAAACAAGTTCTGATTTTCATTTCGATTCACGAGGAACCTCTACGTCTACCGAAACTATTATCGAAACGCCTGGGACCGAAACGGCCGCCGTTGATCAGCAGCCTGAGGCTTCCAAAACCGAAAAACCAATGACCGAAGATTTCGCCAGCATTCTGGAGAACTTCGAAACCGAGCAGCAGGAAGCTGCCGCCGCAATGGAAGACCGCGTCATTCGTGGCACGGTCGTGTCCGTAACGGCGACCGCCGTTGTCGTTGACATCGGCGCCAAGTCTGAAGGTATGGTGCCCATCGAGGAAGTGAAGGACCACGAGGGCAACGTCACCGTAAAACCTGGCGACGAGATCGACGTCATGCGCGAAAAGGGCGAGACGACGGAAGGATATCCGAAACTCTCGTACCAGAAGGCGCAACGGCTGCGCGCATGGGATGAGATCGAGAAGGCCTACAACGAGAAAGTGCCCATCAAGGCGATCGCAATTGATCGCATCAAGGGCGGCCTGACCGTTGACATTCTCGGTGCTCGTGCATTCCTGCCCGGCTCGCAAGTGGATCTTCGTCCTGTCCGCAACCTGGACGGCATGAAGGGCACAGAGATCGAAGTCCGGATCATCAAGCTGAACAAAAAGCGCGGCAACATCGTGGTCTCGCGCAAGCAACTTCTGGAAGAGGAAGTCTCCGAGAAGCGCTCCAAGACGCTCGAGCACCTCGAAGAGGGTGCGATCCTGACCGGCAGCGTGAAGAACTTGACCGACTACGGCGCGTTTGTTGATCTCGGCGGCATTGACGGCCTGCTGCATATCACAGATATGAGCTGGGGCCGGCTGACGCACCCGCGCGATCTGGTTCAGGTCGGTGATCACATCCAGGTCAAGGTTCTGAAGTTTGACAAAGACAAGCAGCGCGTTTCGCTCGGCTTCAAGCAACTCACGCCCGATCCGTGGCTCGACGCACAGGAGCGTTACCCGATCGGCGCGCACGTCCGTGGACGCGTGATCAGCGTGACCGACTACGGCGCGTTCGTCGAACTGGAACAGGGCATCGAAGGCCTGGTCCACGTGAGCGAGATGACGTGGTCGAAGCGCATGAAGCACCCGTCGAAGATGGTGAATGTCGGCGACGAAGTCGAGGCCGTGGTTCTGAACGTGAACCCGACCGAACGCCGCATCTCGCTGGGACTCAAGCAGCTTCAGTCGAATCCGTGGGAATCGTTGCACGAGAAGTTCCCGATCGGTGGCACCGTCGAGGGTCGCGTTCGCAACCTGACCGACTTCGGAGCTTTCATCGAGATTGAAGACGGCATTGACGGGCTGGTCCATGTCAGCAACCTGAGCTGGACCAAGCGCGTAAAACATCCTTCGGAAGTGCTGAAGAAGGGTGATCGCGTGAAGGCGCAGGTTCTGGCGATCGAGCCTGATAACCGCCGCCTGTCGCTTGGCATCAAGCAGCTCGAACCGGACGTCTGGGAGACCTTCTTCCAGCAGCACCGGATCGGCGACGTGGTGCACGGCAAGGTTCTGCGGGCCGCAAGCTTTGGCGCGTTCGTCGAGATTGCCGATGGTATCGAAGGTCTCTGTCACAATTCAGAAGCTACCGACGCCGAGGGCAATCCGTTGCATCTTGAACCGAACCAGGACTACGAGTTCAAGATCATCAAGATGAACCAGGCCGAGAAGAAAGTGGGCCTCTCGACGCGAGCGGTTGGCGAAGAAGCTTCGCGAGCCGATGTCGAGAGCTACAAGCACGCAAGCGACGGTTCCAGCGCGACATTGGGCGAGCTGATGAACTGGAAACGCGATCGCGACTAGCTAAGGTGCGCAACCTTCCTCCGGGAAGGGCACGACACCCAGTCAAGAGACGTAACGAGGGCCGCCAGTGATGGCGGCCTTTTCGTTTTAGTGGCGCGAGGGCGGAAGCAAGCTGCTCTCGTAGGCTTCGCGGAAGAGTGCCAACTCTTTCGAGAGATCGATTCTGCGGTGGCATTCAAGTTGACGTTCTATGTAAGCCGACGTCTCCCGTACTTGTGAAATCCCCACCGAGAATGTGGTGTATCCTTCCTGCCACCGAAAGTTACCGCAATTGATCGTAGCCCGTAGCCATCTCTCCGACATGGTCTTGACTGTGTCGACGACAGCTGAGACCGCGACAGCGGCGGGAATCGACAGCAACATGTGGACGTGATCTTCGCAGACTCCGGCCGCTAGTTGCTTTGCGCCCAAGTCCTCGGCGGCGTCTGACAGAAACGAGGAAAAGGCCTTCGCATTCGCGCAAGGGATTTGCGGAGAGTCTTCTGGAACGACAACGACGCAGTGAACAAGATTCGCTTGAAGTTGGGGCAAGGGAAGTTGGACCATGACATCGCGATACTAAGGCCGTGACACGCGGCCTGCGCACAAATCGGAGTTCTGTTCTGAAAACCGGAATTTATGCGTGAATTCTAATTTTGGAGACTTGGATTAGCGTGTCGTAATACGGAGCTCGGGCGGGTCGCGTCCGAGTTGCGGACCGCTAAGCTCAGGCTGCTCGGGGGTGTCCCGCCGACGAACTCGCCGTAGCACCAACCGCCGGTGTTACCACAGCCGCCACTGCATCTCTCACCTGTTGTCTGGTTTCGTTCAATGACAGCGGCGGGATGACTGTCATGTTGCCAAGCAATCGGGCAAGTTCGAGATAAGTTGACCGTGCTTCGCGGACGAAGTCGAGGGGATACTCGGGCTTACGAGCGACGGCACTTTCGGGATCGACGTCGAGCAAAAGTGCCACGTCCGGCTTGGGGGCGATTCGGCTTATGAGGCGGGCGAACGTACGGCTGAAGCCGCGAGAGATCGGAAGATTCGCAAGTTCATCGTAGATGTAGCGATCGAGAACAATCACGTCAGGTTTGTGACGGCGCGCGCGCGCTATCAGGAAGCGAAGGCTGATTGCATCAAGCAAGTAAAGGAAGTGGCGAGCAATCGTCAGGTACCAGCGGCGGACGTTCTTATCTTGACGCTGGACGGGGCGACCTGGGGCACCGATGCCACGCTCGCTCTTGTACACAACGTGTACGAAGCGCTCGCGATAACGAGTGAGCACAACCGCATCGTCCCAGAAAGCTAGTAGCTTGGTTTGCTTGCGCCACGAAGCCAAAGCGGCGCGTAGAATCGCTATCTGTGTGCTTTTACCCGAACCATCAAGCCCGGAGAAGGTGACGAGAACCGACTTCTTACTCATAATCCCCTCTTGGCCTTACCCACGAGGAACATCTCTGAGATTAGATGCGGTGCGCACGCGTTAACGGCAGTTTATTCGGCAACCGGAGGGGCGTCCCTCCGGTGCTGAAAAGTTCAACGAGTCCCTGGCGGGTTGCCGCTCGTGCCTCGCGACAGGGCAACAACAGTTCCGATTGCTACGCCTGCGGCAGCAACCGCTCCGAGCTTGATCAGGAATGACCGCGTCTGGCGCTGCTTGGCTGGCGCGATGGCATTGCCTGCCGGCTTCGAAGCCGCTCCGCCCGCGGTCGGCCCGACCTGAGCTCCGGCTGCTCCCACTGGTTGCTGAAAAGTTCCATTCTGCTGGGGTGAGCTTGCGGGTGGCTGCTGAGCCGTACTCGGAGCATTAGGAAGCGATTCTCGCTGACTCGGCGGCACGGGCGTCAGAGGTCCCTCCGAGGGATTCACGATTCCGGTTGGAGGATTGTTCTGCTGATTCTCGCCAGAGCTCTGTGCCGTTGTTGCGGGTTGCTCCTGGGTTTGAGTTGAACGAGTGGTCTGGGGCTGTGCCTCGGCAGAAGGTGCAGCTACAACGTGTGGGCCAGGTGCGGGCTGAGGATCAGTTGTAGCCGCCGGCGCAGCTTGGGCGTCAGTGCCGGCAGGAGCGGTCTCTTGTGGAACAGACTGTTGCACCTGCGCCTGCGCGAGTTCTGAGAGGCCGCAATATGTGATCAAGACCGCAGCAACCAATGCGCGGGCGATGGCTATGTTCAGAAATTTCGTGGTCATGTGATTCTCCGATTTAGGAAGCCTCTCTTCGCAGCAGGTCACTGGCGGTCTGTGAATCTGAAGCACAAGGTATTTCAACAAGAGGAACCGAGGTTGTTGCGGCTGCGCTTTGCGAATGTGCGGAATCCGGCGCAATGGTCCCAGAACTTGGGATGCCGACCTCGGTCGCGTGATGGCGCATGATTCTAGCGATTTCCGCCTCGCGATTGTAAAAGAGAACTCTCACGCGATTTCGTGCGTAGCGCGAGAGATTGACGAGGTTCGTCTGGTACCAGCAACACTGCGTCATTTGTGGCGAGAATCCGCAAAAATAGCGGAATCGTTTCAGTGCAAGAGAAGGTGAAGCAAGCATTGCGGCAGTAATTCGGTGATTTCCCTCAATGATGGTCAGAGGGTGAGATTCGTCAACGCCGATCAGCAGTACGCCGCTGCGATCGTCGTTGTCCCGAAGGCGTGCGCCAAGAGCCTGGAGCTTGGAGATGAATTCTCCCGTGCGCGTGCCGACCGGTTTGAACGTGCGGATTCGCTGAACGATATCGCTGAGCAGAAAACTACCGGAAGCAATTCGCCGCCACTGCGCGCGCGGGAAGACGCGGATCCGGCTCAGGTCCGTTGCCGAAATCTCGACCTCCCACCACTCAGTGCCGGTGGGAAGTTCTCGCCACATGCTCTCGCGACGACGAAATAGTAGTGCGCGGCGAAGAGCGTTTTCAGCGTCGTTGGAGAGGTCGGGATTGCTAACCCACGACATGAACTGGTCGCGGTCATTCTCGAACTCGCGGTGATAAAACTCATTCTGTAAGAACTGCGCGATTACTTCAGCCTCGTCAACACGGCGCAAGCGCTTGAGTCCGGACACCCCGACGCTCACGGCGCCGATTGTCAGCCCGACGGAAGGATCGATGCTTGTTGCAGCGAATGCTTCAGCCAAATCCGTTCTGTTTCTCTTGACACGGAAGAACGGGACTGCGGCAGCCATAAACAAAATGACCATCAACACCAGCTGAACGATGATTACCTGCTTCAGGGTAGAGTGAAACGTCACGATGCCCACGATGATTGCCCCGCCGAACGCAAGCTGGATCCATGCGCTGTTGGCCAGCTTGCGTGACATTTCATAGGCCATCAGGACGACGGCGAGCGAATACACCCCGGTCGATGCAGCGTACAGCATGAGAAGCGAATCCACCTGCCCCGAAGATGGCTGGAAGGCGGCTCCGAAAACGGCGCGCAGAACCGGATCGGGAAACATCCCCAGTCCGAAAGCGAACACCACCGAGATGCTAAGCACCAGAAGAAGCGGTACGGCCAGTACGGCAGAGTTTTCTTCCTGAGGCTTGGCCTGTGCCGAGATCGGGAACATGGCGCTCATCACCGACCACGAGAAGAAATACAGGACGCGTCCAACTAGTGCAATCGCGGCATACAGACCTGCCTGGGTACCGGTGAAATAGTGCTTCACCAACAGAATGTCGATGTTGTTGATGATCACCTGGCCGACAAAGAAAATAATGGCCTGAATGCCTTCCCTGAATGAGGCGGGAAGTCCCTCCTCTCTCGGCTGAGCCAGTTCAGGCGGCGTGAGCGGCAGGAAATAGGCGACTACGACGGAGGCAGCGATGGCGGCCACAGCTCCTCTTATTCCCAGCCCAGATTCGATCAATAAGATTGCGCCAACGAACTTGACTACAGCTTCGAGAACAAAATTCAGCGTGAGCTTGCGGAAGGAGCAGATGCCCTGAAGACCACCTCGCTTCACGCCGAGTGGGATATAGAAAGAAATGCCGAGCGCCAGCAGGATGACAAGAGTGGGCGAAGGCAGGCGCAGGTAATTTGCCGTTGGTGAGCTGCCAATTATAAGGAGCGTTCCCAAAGCAACGCCAACGAACCAGGCCCGGCGCATGAGGGTGGTGTAGACGGCGGACTTGGCTCCGAAGGTCTCGTTCTTAGCAATGAACTTCGCGCAGACGATTTGAAAAGCCAGAGTAATAGCTGATACCAACATCAGCAGGGTCACTGCGGCGGCGGCATGTCCGAAGTCTTTGGGGCCCAGCATGCGCGCGACGGCAACGTTGTAACCGAAGTTCACCGCGCTGACAAAAGCGGAACCCACGAGCATGACCACGCTGCCACCGATGATGCGTTGGTGAACACGCTCGTATCGAAGCGCGTGCCATACTGTGCGCACTGTTGTTGATGCCTTCAGTGAGAATTCTGCCCTGGAAGCGCTCATGCGACGACGTCCTCGTCCGGTTCTGCAGCTCTCTCCGGAGAAGAAACTTCAGCGGCAGAACTTGTTCCGCGACTGGCGCCGACGGCGAAGGGTTGACGTCTCATCGCTGAAGGCACGTAGCGCGTAAAGCTTCGGACCGCGTCGGCGGCTGTGTGATAGATCTCGAACAGTCGATCGGTTCTGGTCAGCTCAAGAATCACCTCGGCTTCGGGGGAAAGTGCCGCAAGTTTAAGATCCCCATCGCGCTTCATCACTTCGGACATACATTCCAGGAGCGCCTCGACTCCACTGGCGTCCATGCGTTTGACTTCGGAGAGATCGAAGACAATCTGCGGCCGATCAATCGAAAGCAGAGGCTGGATATCGCGCATAAAAGATCGAGCTTCCCTGAAGCCGAGATGCTCGGGCACGTGCTTAACAACAACCGGCCTAGTCGTCTCCATAACGTCTCACTCCGGCAAGAGGCGCTGGGAACTCTTGTTCAGCGGGCGCGAGAGCCGGATAGGGTTGCTGTCCAACTTGGGGGATCGGCGGGACCCTCCCGTCTCGCTTGGAAGAGAAAGCTAGTCCCCGAAGGAACTGGCTGGGCAGGAACGTGGCTAAAGACGCGAGATGTTCGACAAAGCGCACGGGAGCTGCCGAGATCTGACCCACTAGTCTAGGATCCGTAATTTGCACCTCCACATTGCGTCCTAAGTGAACGAAACGCGCAAATCCGACAACCGCGTGAGAGATGTCGAGGCGGGGTCCAACGGTCGTTTCCGGGAGTAGTGTCGCATTCTCCACGACAGCGCCAGCACCCACTTGGACATGATGTTCAAGAACACTGCACCGCGTAATCACGGCACAATCGCGGACCCTGGAGTGCGCACCGATGAACGCAGGGGCGACGATTCGCGCTCGCGGATGGACGCCGGCACCCTGCGCGATCCAGACGCCGGGCCGTTGCTCCACGCCAATCGGTTGAAGTTTTGCGTTTCCGCAGAAGGCATCGATGGCCAAGCGTCGCAGGTCCGCCACTGTGCCGAGTGGATTGAAGTACCCGACAAACGGATAGATAGCGTAAGGATGACGCGCAGTACTGAGTTTGTGCCGAAGCAAGTAGGCAAGTTCGTTGCGTCGCGATGCATTTATCGCTAACGCGATTGGTGCCTCGGTATCGGCATCGAACACCGCAGAAACGCTCCGATCCTGCTGCCTGTGGAACTCGATGAGATTGTAGTAGTCGATCTCCGCGTAAGGACCGACGCGAATCGCCAACACCAAGTCATTCTTAGAATCTCGAGTAACACTGGAGACGATGCGATCACTTGGGACGCGGTCCTGATCAAAGGTGATGACGTTTACGACGGCAGGCAACGGCGGCAGGAGATCTCGTCGCTCGCTGATCAACGCTATTCGAGAAATCTTCAGTCGCTCCAGATCGCGGATAACTCTGAGCAGAGCCGAGCGTCCGAGCACATCGATTGTCGCGAGATGGTGACCGGCAAAGCTGGCTCCGTCGGGCGAGGTCAGCAGAATGATCGCACTTACATCCATTCAGGCCACCTCCGCGGGGCAGTACTGAATGGCAAGTCACGCGAACTGGCGTCACTGTACGTCGAATCCCATACTCGTGCGGCCACACTAAAAAACGATCTATTCATTGAGGCCCTTCTGGCTCAAAAGAGCGACAAGCGAACAACTGGGCGAAAGATCCTCGCTTGGCCGCTGCCAGTGAAGTTGTAAAAGTCATCCTGTTGGAATCCAAACGACAACTGCAGGGGATATTCGACCGACAAGTCGCCTGTACCGTCGTTCAGGTGTCTTCGAATAGGTTTCATGTAAGAGATGAGAACGCCGCTTTGGACGTTGTCATAGGCATGAAATCCCTGTCCTCTTGAAAACGATCCGTTTGCAGAGACGCTCCAATTTTTGTTGATGTCGTACTCCAATCGCACCGCGGGCCGCATCGCTTGAGCAGTCACAAAGAACGGAGTCTGTACGCGCCATGCCCTCACATACTCCCCGAGAAACGTCGTGCGCAATTTCTGGGTGAATTGACGTTGGAAGCCGATGTACGTCGACGTGGTAAAGAATTCACGGAACAGCGAGAGCGTGCTTGTACCGCTATATTGCAGATCCCGTGCGTTATAGCCGGTAATCAGCGCATTCTTGCCCCAGGGGCGACCGATGGTGAACTCGATGGACCCGAAGTATTCTTTCGATTTGAGATCCTGTAACGTAAACGGCCCTGCCTCGTGCATCAGGGCCCCGCGCATGGTTAGCCAGTTTCCGATGGGACTGCTGTTAACGAAGAGGAACTGACGAAAGAGATTCTGGTTCATGTCGCGCGCAGCTTCACGATCACGACGCAGAGTGGCCTGAATTCCAGCGTTGAACTCAAAGAGAGCATTTCCGACATGAAGAGATGGATTTAGCCCACCATTGAAGTTGTAGTCGAAGGTGTTTCGGTGAACGATTGCTCCGATTCCAGGAAGCGAAGTAGTGCCGATCGCATTGCGAAGCTGGAAGAAGCCGGTAATCGGTGGCAACCCTGCCTGATGAAAGCGGTAGGAGCTTGTCCAGGCCGTCTCGAACGAAGACCGCGGCGAAGGCAAGGTTGACGCGTTGCTCAAGTTGCTGAACAGGCGCGCGTCAGTGATGTAAATGGTCGAGTCTTCAAAGATGGGGGCGAGCTGAACGTCGCTGGCAAGGCTGACCTTCTTGTTGAGCTGAAGACCTTCAACTCCCGCCATGTCGCGCAAGCCGCGTTCAGCGGCATCGTCGTCGCCAGCGAGTGTATTGGCGCGAGCGAACATGCCCAGGGCTCCGCGAACATCATGTTGCTGACGGTAAACGTTGGCCATCGCGAGCGTGTAGTCGTAGTCGGGCTGGAAGTCGGGGGACTTGGACAACGACGCGAGCTGCGCCTGGGCGACTTGCGGATCTCCCTGGGCCAGCGCCGTATTGGCCAAGCCGATAGCAATCACCTGATCGGCGGCTCCAGCCGTGCGGGCGCGTTCGAAATAGCGTTGCGCGAGATCAAAATCGTGCATAGCCAGAAACAGATTGGCGGCCTCGATCAGGTTGTCGGTTGTGACGGGGCCGGCTTCTCCGATGCGCGACTCGGCGAAGGCGAGTGAGATCTGCTGGCGCGAATCGTCCCATTTGCCTTGCCGAGCAAACAAATGCGCGATTTTCAGTCGGGCATCGACTCGGTCGGCGTCGGGAGCAATAAGGGAGCGTTCGAAGCGCTGCATGGCAGCGCTCTCGTCACCCAGCGCCATGAGAGCTGCGCCGGTCGAAAGCAGGATGGCAGACTCGTCAGGACTCTGGCGTTCGGCCGCTTGCACGTATTTCATTGTGTCGCCGGGTCGACGAAGATGAGCGTAAGAGTCGGCCATTTGGGCGTAGATGTACGGATCGTCGGGCGAGAGCCGAAGCGAATCGTTGAGCGCGACGATGGAATCATCGTAGCGGCGCAAATGGTACAGCGTGTCGGCGAGTGCGAGGTGCAAGCTCACGTCGTCGGGAGCAAACTTCAGCGCCGCACGATATTCCTTCTCGGCATCCGCCAACAGGCGCATCTGGCGATAAGACGCAGCCCGAGCCAGGTGCGTGGAGCCGGACTCCCCGAGCAACTTCTGTGCGGCATCCGTTTGATCCAGAGCGAGTTTGCCTTTGTGCAGTTCGAGATAGGAAAAGGCCAATCCTAGATGAGCGACGCCGTTGTCAGGCTGAAGCTTCAAAACGTAATTGAAATCCTGTTCGGCCTGATGCGCGTTCTGAAGATCGTTGAGCACGTAGCCGCGATTGATGTAGGCCTCGACCATCTTCGGATCGAGCGTGAGCGCTTGCGTGTAATCGTCAACGGCTTCGGACAACAAACCATAGCGCTTCTGCACGTGGCCGGCCAGCAACGGGAAGTTCGGCTCCTTCGGCAGGACGATGGCTTTGTCCCGTGCGAGGCGAAGGGTGTCGTCGTAGCGGCCTAGGTTGTAAAGGTCGTACGCGAGATAGACATTGGCGTCACGATTAGTCGGCAGTTGCTGGACAGCTTCGAGGCCGACGCGAGATGACTCCAGGTACTTGCCGTTATGGAATAGATATCGCTCGCGCTCGACCATCACGCGCGGATCATTGCGCAAGTCGCCCTTGGCGCGCTCAAGCCACTTCCCCGCGAGAGGGATCTGGTGCGCTTCGATCGCTGCATTGGCTCCACCCGCGATAATCAGAGCGCTGTTAGGAGCGAATTCAAAGCCCTTCTCGTAATTGGCTTGCGCCTTTTCGAACTGACGCTCGGCCGTATATAGATCACCGAGCGCGACATACGCAACATAGTCGTTGGGATAGGTAGATTCGAGTCGTTTGAAGAAGTCCTCGGCGGTCTTGTTGTCGCCTTGTTCGCGGGCGAGGTAGCCGAGGGATTCCAGCGCATAGCGGTTGCGCGGATCACGCTTCAGCGCGTCGATGTAGAGCTGACGGGCTTCGTTTCCCCGCTTCATGCGCCAGAGCAGCGAGGCATACTGTATGACGATATTGATGTTCTCTGGATCGATCGATCGTGCGCGCTTGAGATCGTTCTCCGCGGCGGAATAGTTTTCGGTTGCGGTCTCAATACTGGCGCGAAGACGCAAGAAATCGGCAAGCGTCGGGCCGGAGACCTGAAGTTGGTTGATCTGCGATTGCGCCAAATGCAACTGCTGATTGGCGTTGATTTGGTCGCCAGCATCACGATATTGCTCCGAAAGATTCAGCCGGAGTTGAATGGGGTAGAGGATGCCGTCGGGTACGCTCTCAGGGAGGTTCGACAGTGCGAGATTGTACTCGTGGATTGCGTCGGGAGTACGGCGCTCAATGCGGGCGACATCGGCGCGAATCGCGTGCAAGCGATAGTTGTTTTGCTCAAGGCTATCGGCGCGAGCCAAGTACCGCTGAGCACCGGGAATGTCGGCCGAACGTACGAGGGCTGACGCCGCGCTCAACTGTAGGCCGATGTTCTTCGGCGCCGCAGTAGCTGCACGGGTGTAGGCGTCGGCTGATTCCGCCTTCATTCCAGCGAGTTCGTAGGTGTACCCCAATTCCCCGAGCACATCAGGAGTCTTGTTGGGTACCTGTTTGAGTGTAGCGATCGCGTTTTCGTAATCGCGCTGTTCACGGTAGTAACCGGCAATCGCACGAAAGACGTCGGGATTGCGCGGAGCGGTACGTTTAGCGCGATCCAGCATTCCTTTCGCGAGATCGGGACGCTTGGTACGCATGTAAGCCTGCGCGAGCAGTACCTCGGCGTGAGCGTTGGGCTGAAGGTTTTCGCCACGCTGCAGCAACGGTATCGCTTGCGCGTAATCGCCAGATTGCAGAAAGAGTTCGCCTGCAAGCATCAGGTCGGTGGCGCGCTTCGGATTCGCATTGATGATTTGAAGCAGAATTCGCTTCGCATCATCGGCGCGCCCCATCCTCATGTAGGTCTGGGCCATGCCAGAAAGCCCTTCGACGGAGTTGGGAGCCAACTGGAGTCCACGCCGATACGCCTCAAGCGATTGCTGGGTGCGGTCGGCGAGCCGGGACGAGTATCCCAGCAGAAACCAGAGGCGAGCGTCCTGTGGAGCGGCCTTGACGCCGCGCTGAGCGTAGTCGGCGGCTCCGGGGTAGTTTCCTTTCGAGAGAGCGTCTTGAGCGGCACGTGCAAAGCGTCCCACTTCAATACTGCTCCCCCATCCGATGTTGCTGGACTGAGTTCCGGGGCCGGTCGAGGTGGAGCTCTTGTTAGGCTGTTGCCGCGAAGGCGTCTGACCGCCGTTGATATCGAACTCCTGCGCGAAAACGAAACCAGTACATGCAAACAAGATAAGCGTCAGGACTAACGATCTCTTCACGGCAGTGCCCCAGTGCAAATATTCAATGCGTCTTCCGAGCATTTTGGCTGTGAGAGACAGATGCAAGTTGCACGGGATAAGTCAGCTTCACCGGACGCAGTAATTTCAAAGCTGTACTTTCGTCGGCATCATCGCGCTATTTCTGCGACACGATGCCGCTCATCATGGAACCGTCAATCCACAAATGCGAAATCTGTTGCGAGAAGCCGTCGCGGAGCAATGACGGGTAAACCTGAAAGGCAGAACGTGAATCGTAACTGAAACGTGTACCGCACCTCAGCAACTCCTGGCAATCACTCACGAACGGCGCACATGCACGGCCGTGCGAGCCAGTTTATTGCGGAACACGAACTCGGAGGTTTGCAGTGAGCGTTGTGACTTCAGCGACCCATCCGCGCACGTCGGGCGCATATCGACCGGACCGCGATAGCCGAGCCATTCCGCTCACGACAATCGTTCTACTCGCGCTGGCGGTGCATGCTCCGTTGCTTCTGATGGAATTACCGAATGGATCGTACGACGCATACTTTCACCAATTCTTTGCGTCGCATTACCTGCAGCACTGGTTCAATCCATGGAACGAGAAATGGTTCACTGGCTTCTCGCAGACGACCTATCCTCCGCTGGCCCACCAATGGATTGCTGTGTTCGCGAAGCTGGGGATCAGTTTGCCTTTGGCATACATGCTGATCCAGGGAATCGCGATCCTGCTGCTGCCGATCGGAATGTTCAGGTTCGCCAAGCTATGGGTGGATGAACGGACCGCCAGCTATGCAGCGATCGGAAGCATTCTGCTGGGATCGTTAGTGTTTCTCGTTTACCAGTCGGGACAGTTATCGACGACACTTGCCGCGCCCCTATATCTGATTGCGCTGCCGTATCTGTACGAGTGGTGCCGCTTCGGTAGAGGACGGGCGCTGATTAAAGGCGTGGTGCTTTGCTGTGCAGCTGCCGCCGCTCACCACGTAACGCTGTTGTTCGGCGCGGTGCTGTTCGCGGTTCCGGTCGTTTGGCTTGCGGTGGTTGATCGGGACGATGCCGAAGTACCAGCGTCAACTGGAGGCGTGATTGGTCGTGCGGCGGTATTCGCAGTTCTTACGGGAATCGTAGTGGGAATCGTACTGCTGCCGTTCTTCTTGCAACTACTGCAGAATCCGATCAAGCAGATGCCGATCCCCCACGCCAGCCGCGATAACTATCTGCTGAATCCGCAGTCGGGACTGAACTTCTGGGTTATTCCGTTCGGCACGCTGATACTCGCGTTGCCTTACCTGTTCTGGAAAGGTGCGGTTGAGCGAAGGCTGCGACCACTGTTCTTCGGGTTCTGGGTGACGTTCCTGTTGGGACTCGGCGGCACGACTCCAGTACCGCGATGGCTGCTGGGACGGGCCTTCGAGGTGCTGACGTTTGAGCGATTCAACTTCTGGGCGACGCTGATGGCACTGCCCATCGCTGCGCTTCTTGCTGCGAAGGTGATCGATCACTTCGGGCGGAAGGGCATGATAGCGATGTTCGCGTGCGCCGTGGCCTCGGCGGGAATTGCGTTGGGGTGGCTGACGTGGCACCCGTATAACGTGGGCAACTTCGACGTGCAGCCGGTAGTTAGCTTCCTTAAC
The DNA here is from genome assembly GCA_023410055.1 of Acidobacteriota bacterium. Taxonomy (GTDB): domain Bacteria; phylum Acidobacteriota; class Terriglobia; order Terriglobales; family Acidobacteriaceae; genus JAEZPW01. Next base: position 15,094 of record JAEYQK010000013.1, on the reverse strand, counting down.
CGAGAAGGACATAACCGCTTCCGGTACATGACGCTGGGATTCGGAAGTTTGCTGTCGAAGGTCGGCATGTCAGCAGATGCGAACAGCGTTGACGGTGAGTACAACTCGGCGCGTCTGCTTCCTGAAATGACGCAGTACGGAGCGGCGCAGTTCTCCAACTCGAAGTACTACGGTGCGAATGGCATGGCTGCGCTGCGGGCCATCCTGCAACACGCGAATCAGTATGGGTTGAAGTACATCTTCGTGCGTGATCGATACTACGAGCCGCTGCTGGCCTTTGCCGGATGGCGTCCGACGGAGACTTATGACGGTGGTCTCGTGACACTGTGGACGAAGGACGACGTTCCGCCGGCACACCCAATGGACTATGGCGCTGCGCCTCCACCATGGCAAGGACTGATGTGGGGAATACTGCCGATCGGGTCAAGCATATTGGCCATCATCGTTCTACTGGTATTTCCGGACAAGCGTCGGAAGAGCGTGCCGGTTGAGTTTCCATCTGCTCCAGACGAACCGGTGTTCCTGAGGGAGGCGAAGTGATGAAACGTCCATTGCCTCTGATCGTGATCGTTCTGACGGTGGTACTGATTGCAGCAGGTTCGGTGCGGCGATCTGAAGCAAACAGCAATACGCCGGAGGGCGCGGTTCAGGCGTTGTTCAACAAGACTCGGGCACGCGACTGGAAGGGCGCGTTCCAGTATGTTGCCAATGCATCGAACGTGAACGAACCGGACTTCGAGGGAGATCTGGCGGGCCGCGATGGGAGTCTGCGTACGTACTCGAATCTGGAGAAGGTTGATACGAGCATATTGCACCAGACGTCGAACGAGGCGCTCATCCGGGTAGGGCTGACGTATTCGAGCGCCGTCGGACCGCTGCACGACATGCGCGACCTGAAGGCCGTGCGCGAGGGATCGGAGTGGAGGGTTGTGTGGCCGGTTCAACAGGCGACGAAGGTTCCGCCACAGGTGATTCCCGTGAATTACCTGCGCTGGGACGTGATCACACGTGGAGCTAATGATGATTGGGGTGCGCAGAACGTGGACGCTCCGCGGGTGCGGATTACGTCGATGAACGCGGTGCAAAAAGACGGCAACACGATCTTGATGGGCGAGATCGTCAATGAGGATACAGTTCCGGGCTTCGTAACGGTCAATGCAACGCTCATCGGCAAGGACGGCAAGCCGCTGGGCGAAGAGACCAGCTTCGACAAGATGTCGCATACGTTGCTGCCAAAGGAGGTGTCGCCGTTTCGCATCGACTTTCAGGGAGTGCAACTGGCGAACGTGAAGAGTGTGCGGATGCAGCCGACTGCGCTGCTGGTGAGTGCGTCGGCCGATCCGGTGATTGGAGTGTTGCATCAGCAATTGGAAACGAACGCACTGGGAAAGAAAGTGCTGAAGGGCGAACTGATCAACGAGAGCGGGCAGACGGTGAACATCCCGCACGTGCTCGCGACCTACTACGACAACTCAGGCAAGGTGATATGGGTTGCCGATGCGTATGTCGACAAGGCGTTGTTGCCGACGGCGCAACAGCCGTTCGAAGTGAGTTTGCGCGACGATGTTGCGCCTCAGGTGCAGAGCTATCGCGTGACGGTGAACCAGTACAGCGTCGACAAGGCTGGTATATAGCATGAGAGCGATGGGGGTTTCAGTACTGCTGTCGTGCATCTTGTCGGTCGCAGTGAGCGCGACGGAGTTGCAGGTGCCGAAGCGCGTGAGCGCCGGAAGTCCAGTAGCAATTCAGACTAGCGGCAGCGGGAAAGCCGACTTGTATATCGTTGGCCCTGCAAGCGCGTCGAAACGCAGCGTGCAGCTTGGCGGCGAAGTGACATTGCAGGCGAGCGAGGTGCAGAGCGCCGGACGATACCTGCTGACGCTGAGCTCCGGAGATGGGAGCGCCAATGCGGAGTTTTTTGTGGTTGCCGCCGCTCCGGCGAATGTGGCCTTTCTCGCGCAACCTTCGCGGGTTCCCGTGGCGAGGCCCGAGGCAGTGAGCGGAACGGCGTTCGTCATGGACAAACACAACAACCTGGTGATGTCGCCGACGAACGTTAAGTTCGAGATGACGGTACCGGGCGGTGCACCAGAGTCGCGAACGACGATGTCGAAGGACGGCATTGCCTGGGTGCGATTGAATTCGAGCAAGCGCGACGGAGCGGCGGAGTTCGTTGCATCGCTTGGCGATGTATCGACCAAGCGGGTAGTGCAGCAGGTCGCATCGGAACCGTGCAATCTTAGGATTCATGCGCAGCCGGCGAAGAATGGCATCGTGGTTGAAACCGATCCGGTGAAGGATTGCTCGGGAAACGCGGTCCCGGATGGAACGATTGTGACATTCACGCAAGTTGATGCAAACGGCAGGAGCACGGTAGATGCGCGCGTGAAGCGCGGTACTGCCAAGGTGCAGCTACCGATGGCGGACAAGGCCTCGATTTCGGTCGCCTCAGGAGTGGTGGTCGGGAACGAGATTCGCTGGGGAGGCGGGAAATGAAACGTATCGTGTTGCGACATACTGGACGCGAACTCCCCACGTCAGGCCGCTTCGCGGTGCGAACGTGGAGCACCGGGATTCGGTTCTTCTGCTTCACCTTCGCTTTCTTCTGCTTGTGGATCTCGGTTCCGGTTACGCAGGCTGCCGTTGGATTGCCGCAGGTTCAATTGAATGTTGACGGCGTTGCCCCGCGGCAGGTTGAGGAAAGCACGGAACAGGCTATCGCGCGTGATTACGCCAAGGCCTGGCAGGCAATTGCATCCGCCCGAGAGCAGAAGGATGCTGCTCTGCTGGGGGCGGCCTTCGTTGGTGTGGCAAAAGACGAGTTGGAGCAGGCGATCCGCGATCAGCAAAAATCGAACCTGCGCGTTCGTTATGTCGATCACGGACACAAGCTGCAAGCAATCTTCTACTCACAGGAAGGCTCGGCACTGCAACTGCGCGATACGGCGTCGATCGAGACGCAAGTGCTCGATGGCGGCAAAGTTGTTCGATCGGACAATGCGACGGTCAACTACGTTGTCGTCATGACCCCCGCAGCGGATCACTGGCAGGTGAGAATGCTGCAGGGAGTTGCGGAGTTTTAGTACCGAGTACCCAGTACCTAGTACCTAGTACCCAGTTCTCAGTTCTCGGTTCTCAGTCCGTCCGGACGGGTCACAGACCCGTCCCTACACGAACCCATCATCTCCTTCTTGCCACCGTTACGCGGGGGATCCCTTGCAGGTCGGCGACGGAGTGGACGTCCTGCCAATCATTCAACAAGGCATGGACCGCGGCTTCTTGCGTGTAACCGATTTCCATCAAGAGCCAGCCGCCGGCTTTGAGCAAGGCGTGGGCTTGGGGGATGAGGCGGCGAATGATGTCAGTACCTTCGTAGCCGCCGAAAACGGCGACGTGGGGTTCGAACTTCTTTACTTCGCGCTGGACTTTGTCGGCTTCGCACTCACCGACGTAGGGCGGGTTGGAGACGATGAAGTCAAAAGGCGGAGTCTCTGGCGGGAAGGCCGAGAGCAGATCTGACTCGCAGAACTCTACGCGATCCGCGAGCTGGAGACGGGCGGCGTTGACGCGAGCAATCTCGAGGGCGGCGGGCGAGACATCCACTGCGTGGATGTCGGCGTTAGGGAGGTCGTGGGCGAGTGCCAGGGCAATGCAGCCGGATCCGGTGCCAACGTCGACGATTCGCGGGCGGTCGATCTTGAACTGGCTAACGAGGTCGAGTGCGGCCTCGACCAGATGTTCGGTTTCCGGGCGGGGGATGAGGACGTCCGGGGCGACGATGAGGTCGAGGCCCCAGAACTCCTGATGGCCCGTGATGTATTGCGACGGAACTCCCTGAGCACGCTGGTCGAGTGCCTGTCCGTAGCGCGCGGTTTCGTCACTGGTGAGTTCGCGTTCGGGGTGGGCGTAGAGATACGCGCGGTCCACACCGAGGGTGAACATGAGCAGGACTTCGGCGTTCAGGCGAGGTGAGCCGACATCATGCGAGTCGAGCATAGCGATCGCGGCGTCGAGCGATTGTCTGAGTTGTGGCACTCCCCCCTCCCCCCTGCTTTTTGCTATCACTGAGTATTCAAAGGACTTAGCTTCAGTCACTGACTGATGGAGTATCGGTATCACCACTGATTCAAAGGAGTTAGCTTCAGTCTCTGACTGATGGGGCAGCAGTCTAGATCAGCCTTCAGCAGTCAGCAAACAGCCAGAATCTCAGTTGAAGAACTCTCTCTTTACTAGTATGGCAAAAAAAGCGCGGAAAACCGACAGTATCCCTAGAGCTGGAAGTCACGTTGAATCAGAGCATTACGGCTGAGAGCTACATGCATCGGTATTGACAAGCGAAACAGGCGCCGAAGAGAGACAGAAAACGCCGGAGCATCTGGATGCTCCGGCGTTCCAATAAACGTGAATCTAATCGTTGCTGCCAGCCTTGGCGGAGCGGAATAGCCACTTGCGGTTTTTCGCGTGGTGCCAGCGTTCACGCAACTCGTCGGCATCTTCCATGCCCATGCGCTCGGCAAGGCGGTTAAGGCTGCGGGTGTAGGCCCGGGTGCCGGAGTTGTCTTCCTGCTGCAGCAGGACCATCGCCTCGTGAACCGTGAGGCGGTTACGAATTAATCTGATGAAGCCCAGAGTGGCCAGAGAGAGCCCGAATCCCGTGAGGAACATCCAGGCATAATCCTTTCTGGTGCTCATGTGAGTTCGCGTTTCCATATCGTCCCCGCTATAAGACTTATGATTCATGCTCGGCCTACTCTGCCGTGAGTCCCCCATTTTACACACATGGGATGACTTTCATTCTACAAAAACAGACTACACCTAATATTGATAACCGAAATGTGATTTCTAACAGGCGACAGTGTGCGCAAGGTGACGAAAGTTTTACAAACCAAAGAGCGATTGGGTAAGCGGATGAGCGGCGAACGAATCGGGAGATCGCTGCACGGTTGGGATCGTTCAGGAGAGAGTTGGCGAAGCGAGGTTGCCGCCGCATATACGGTGAGGCCGCCGGTGCAAAGACACAGTCCGAAACGTATGCGAACGCCGGTCTGGAGACCGGGCGGTACAAACCTATTGGTTGAAGCCGGGGACCTGGTCGAGGGTCTCGTAGACGGCGCGCATCTGGCAGAGCAGCCCGAGACGGGCCCAGAATCTGTGGATGTCGGGGTCTTCGTGGGCGCTGCGGCGTGCTTCTTCCGATGCCCAATAGCGGATGTTCACGTAGTGCGGCGTACGTTTGTTCTTGAGCAGCTGGTCGCGGCTGTACTTCTTCTGGGCTAGCACTTGGTAAAACTCATGCAGCAGTTGGACGAACTCGTCTTCTTTGCCGTCGTAGGGCTCCATCACTGCAATAGACAGAACTTCCATCGAATGAGCATCTCCCTGACTTGTTGCGAAAAACCCACACACCACAATGTACTTACTGTAAGGGGTACGGGGCACGGCGTAAAGGGGGGATGTCACTGAAGGAATGTGACGGGAGTACGAAGACCAGTACTCAGTACTTAGGATTGGACGGGGCACAGCCCCGTCCCTACACGAGCAAGAACACCCACGTTAGCTTCGCGAACGTGGGGCACCGGATTGGGGCAGGGTTGCGCGGGGGTCGGCCACGGTGCGGAGGAACATCAGGTTGGTGTAGCCAGCCTGCATGCGGGTTCCGGTGGCAACGCCGATGATGTCGCCTGGGGCGATGGCGTTGCGGCGGAGGAGTTCGGCTTCGGCGGCGCGGATCATCTCTATCGTTTCGCGATGGTGTTCCTGGGCGATGGGCTGAACGCCCCAATACAGACTCATGCGGTTGTAGATGTGCGGGTCCGTCGCGAACGCATAAACCGGGCACTGCGGTCGGTACTTTGAGATCAAGCGCCCTGTAGCACCAGTTTCGGTGAAGACGACGATGGCGCGCATGTTGAGGTCTGTGGCGGCGTGCGCGATGGATTCGCAGATGGTCTCGGGAATCGTCAGAGTCGCTCCCGTGTGGCGGCGCTGGAACGGGAAGCTGCGCATGTGGGCTTCGGTTTCGAGGACGATGCTGGCCATCATGGCAACGGTCTCGCGCGGATACTTGCCCTTGGCGGTCTCTCCGCTGAGCATGACGGCATCAGTGCCATCGAAGATGGCGTTCGCGACGTCGCTAGCTTCGGCGCGCGTGGGGCGCGGATTCTCGATCATGGACTCGAGCATCTGCGTGGCCGTGATGACGGGCTTACGAAAACACGACGCGCGGTTGATGATTTCTTTCTGAAGCACAGGGACGCGCTCGGGCGGAAGTTCGACGCCGAGGTCTCCGCGGGCGACCATGACGGCGTCGGCCACGCTGAGGATGTCGTCAAGGTGCTCGATGGCCTGCGGCTTTTCCAACTTGGCGATGACCGGCGTGTCGTCGTTGCGTCCGGCGATAAGGCGCTTAATCTCGCGAACGTCGTCGCCGGTGCGGACGAACGACAAGGCGATCATGTCGACTTCGTGCTCGATCCCGAACTCGAGGTCTTTCTTGTCTTTCTCGGTGAGTGACGGAACCCCGACCGCGGCGCCGGGGAGATTGATGCCCTGGTGCTCGCCCAGCATGCCTCCGTTGACGACTTCGCATTCGACATCGTCGCCGTGAATGGCGATGACGCGGAGTTCGATGAGGCCGTCGGAAAGCAGAATGCGAGCGCCGGGCTCGACTTCGCGGGCCAGCGTGGTGAAAGTGGTGCTGATCGTCTCGGCGGTGCCAGGGATGTCGCGCGGTGTGATGGTCACGCGGGAACCCTTGGCGAGCGCGACGGGGATGCGGTCTTTCAGTTGGCCGGTGCGGATCTTGGGGCCTTGCAGGTCTTGCAGAATGCCGACGATGCGTCCTTCGGAGGCCGCCACGCGGCGGATGCGTTCGATGACGCGGGCGTGCTCGTCGTGAGTGCCATGAGAGAAGTTGAGGCGGACGACGTCCATGCCGGCGCGCAGAAGTTCGCGGATCATGGCCTCGGAATTCGAAGCAGGGCCCAGGGTGCAGACGATTTTGGCGCGGCGGAGCTGGTCGGTCTTTGCTGTCATTAGAAGATTGTACAAAGAGAGAACAATTTTGAGTTTTGAGTTTTGAATTGTGAGTCTGCCGCATCTGCCAAAGGCGGGCAGATATGGGGGACTGGTTCTAGAAGCTCATAGGCTCGGGGAGAAGCTCTCGAAATACAACACTTTTGTTGATGACTCTGCCTTCGTCGTTAAAGCAGACGATATACACTCGCCGGAGGTCTCCAAATCGGCAATCCTCATTTTTGCAATCCAAATTATCCCAATTCGTAAGTTTCTGCACGTCAGCTTTCGCCATACCAATAGAGATTCTGCTGAAATCCTGACCGGCATCTATCCGGAGATTTCCCTGCTTGTAGAAGAGCCACCCGAGAAAGCCGCAAACGACAACAGCAGCTACAAGAAACGCCACAACTAAGTCTTTGCAGAGTAATCGCATTTCTACCTCTCTAGCCACCTGCTACGTCCTTCAGTTGCTACCGACACCACGATCCCGTTCCCATCATTTACTAAAATGCAGCCTACAACATCATCGCGGACCGTAATCTGGCCGTGACCGGCTTCGACCATATACGGTGGGCCGTGTCTGTCGAGCGCGTCCTGAACCTGCTTCTGGTTCATCCCAGGAGAGAAACTAGCGCAGAGATTCTTGTGTTCGACAGAAGCGCGGGATTTAGGGAGAATCAGCCATAGAATTGCAGCCAGCCCAGCGACAGTAAACGCCGCGGTGAAGAAGAGAGTCCTGATGGCTCTCCCTATCAATATCATGGCTCTCCATATCAATATCTCAGGGGCAGCCTTCGACGACGGCACGGTTGTGGTGGAGTTCTTCATCGTTCTGCCTAGTCTTCTTCCCACATCCGCCAAAGGCGGGCGGATAGGGGGCAACGATACGGATTACAGGATTGTACAAAGAGAGTGTTTGGTGAGGGTAGGGATTCCTCCGCTCCGCTTCGCTCCGGTCGGAATGACAAGGCGTGGGGCTAGCTGACTTTAACCTGCGGCGTGGTTTGAACTGATCCGGTGTGCGCCTTTGAGCCGTTGCCGTTCTTGCAGGTAACCGAGCGCGGATAGAGCAGTGCGTTGAATTCGGCTCCGATGAGGATGATGACCGAGATGATGTACATCCAGACGAGGAGCACGATGGCCGTTGCGAGCGAGCCGTAGAGCAGCGAGTAGGCGGCGAAGCGGCTGACGTACCAGCCGAAGAGCACGGTCGCCGGGAACCAGAGAGCGGTAGAGAGTGCGGCTCCGGGGAGGACGGTGTGCCAGCGCATCGTACGAGGCACGGCGTTGTGGTAGATCAGCGAGATGACGGCAACGCTCGTGAGGCTGGCGATCACCCAGCGGACAGCTTTCCAGAGAACCAGAATGTAGAAGCCGATTTCGTGGGCCGCGCGATGCATTGCCCATACTTCGATTTGGGCGCCGAAGGCGATGAGCGCCGTGGCAAACGCCAGCGGGATTCCGGCCATCAAGACGAGCGAGAAGGCGATCAGGCGTTCTTTGACGATGCCCCAGGTTTTCGGCATCTGGTAGGCGTTGCGAAAGCCTTCCATCCAGGAAATCATGACGCCCGAGGCAGCCCACAGCGTGAGGAACCCGGTCATGATCAGTATGCGAAGCGGGCGCTCGGATGCGGTCTGAAAGTAGCTTTGGGCGGTCTGGGCGGAGCCGGGAGGCAGGATGCGTCCGACGGCATAGGCGATCTCGCGTGTTGCGGTAACCGTTTTGTGGAAGGAGGCAAGCACGGAGGCAACGACGAGGAAGGCGGGGAACAGCGAGACGATCAACGAATAGGCAACACCCTTAGCGACGCCGAACGCGTCGTGATTGAATGCACGCCAGACAGACAAACGCAATAATGTGAAAAAGCGCAGTACGATGGCCATAGCATTCCGTCACGGAGAGATTGCCGTGACAGGGGTCTCAACCAATTCTAGTCTACTGACAATGTGCTACTCAGATTAATCACCGGCAGAGTGGTTGGCAATGGAATTGTGAGGACATGTCCATAGCACAATAGAAATGTCCCCTGGTTAGCGCCAACAACAAGCGATCATGTCAGAACAGCTTCAGATGTATCGTCAGATACTTCTTCGGGTTCTGGCGGACTGCTTGAATTAATTCCTGGCTGTTGACCATCAGCTTGTTTGCATTGTCGTACATGGCCGGATCGTTGATGAACTTGCCGGCTGAGCCTTGGGTGCTGTTCAATTTCACCGTCAGATCGTTGAGCTTGGTCATGGTGTCGTTCAGCTTGGTGCGGAACTGTTCGTCTTTCGCCAGCATACCGAGCGTGCCTTTGCCGGAGTTGACGTCGTCCATGAGGCGGTTGGCCTTGGCGATGGTCTCGTTCGCATTGTTGTAAAGCGACGGATCTTTGATCAGCTTGCCAACGGTGCCCTGGCCATTATCGATCTGGCTGACGATCTTGTTGAGCTTGTCGACGGAGGAGTTGGCCTTGTTGTAAAGCTCATCGTCTTTGATGAACTTGCCAATCGAGCCCTCGCCGGAGTTTATCTGCTTGACGATGCCCTGGAATTCGCGGACGGTCGAGTTCAACTGATTGTAAAGGCCGGGATCGTAGATCAGTTTGCCGATGGAGCCTTGGCCACTTTCGACGAATGATACGATGCGGTCCACGCGGCGCAGCAGCACGTCGAGGTTCTGTAACGTGCTCTGACTGGAACGGACGACGTCTTGGATGTCGGGCGTTTCGCGCATGGGGAGCGTATCGCCATCTTTGACGACAGGGCCCTTGGCGACAGAGCTATCAACGTCAACGAAGGTCTCGCCGAGTACGCCGGCGGTGCTAAGTTGAATAATCGAATCTTTGCGGATGATGTCGATGTACTTGGTGGAGATCTTCATCGTGACTTCGACCGGGTACGGTTCACGGCCGGGCACGACGCGAATGCCGGTGACGTTGCCAATGTCCACGCCTTGCAGGCGCACAGGCGCCCCTGGACGTAAACCGGAGGCGTTGTCGACATAGCTCTTGAGGACGATCTTCTTCGTGAAAACTCCGCCGGAACCGGTCATAAGAAAGACCAGGACGGCCAAGGTAATGCTGGCGAAGATGACTGTCAGGCCCACGCGCATCTGGGCCCACTTAAGCTGTTTCTGGCTTGGCACCTCTCCCCCGTAGACTTCGATCCCGCAGAAATGCGCCTGAAGAGGCGATTTCTCTCAGGAGGCAAAATCATATCAGATGCAAAGTGGCTAGTCAGCAGTGACGTTTCTTATGTCGGTTTGCGCAGGAGTCGTGGTGGCGAAAGGGATTCGTCGTGCCGGTGGGCGTCGGAATGACAAGGAGGCGGAATCGAATCGGCTTGCTGCCAATCTAAACTGAATACATATGCGAATGGGATTGCATTCACCGCCGGCGGTGACCGGCGGCAAAAAGCCGGAACTTCGGAAAGTGCTGCCAGAGATTTGGCGCCTGATGAAGCCGCGCCGCGGATTGCTGGCGCTCGGCTTCCTGCTCATGGTGATCAACCGGCTTTCGGGACTGGTGCTGCCGGCATCGACGAAGTATCTGGTGGACGACGTCATCGGCAAGCGGCATCTCCATCTTCTATATCCGCTGGTGGGTGTGGTGCTGGGCGCGACGCTCGTGCAGGGGCTGACGTCTTTTGCGCTTACCCAGACGCTCTCGAAGGCTGCGCAACGGCTCATAGCTGAGCTGCGGCGGGAAGTGCAGGAGCACGTGGGCCGACTGCCTGTGTCGTATTACGATGCGAACAAGACGGGCACGCTGGTCGCGCGAATCATGAGCGATGTGGAGGGCGTGCGCAATCTACTCGGCACCGGGTTGGTCGACTTCGCCGGTGGAGTGCTGACGGCGGTAATCGCGTTTATCGTGCTGGTGCGAATTAGTCCGACGATGACGGCCATTGCTTTCGGGTTCCTGATCATATTTGGATTCGCACTGCGCAAGGCGTTTCGTATCATTCGGCCAATCTTTCGCGAGCGTTCGAAGATCAATGCCGAGGTGACGGGAAGGCTGACGGAGTCGCTGGGCGGCGTGAGGGTCGTGAAGGGCTATCATGCCGAGGCGCGCGAGCACGAGGTGTTCAGTGGTGGCGTGGAGCGGTTGCTGCAGAACGTCTTTCGTACGCTGACGGCAACTTCGGTGATGAGTCTGTCGTCGGCGACGCTGATGGGCGTGGTCGGCGCAATCGTGATGCTGATGGGTACGCGGCAGATTGCCGCAGGAACGCTGACGCTGGGCGGGTTCTTTACTTACACGATGTTTCTGGGTTATCTGGCAGCACCGCTGTTCCAGACCGTCAGCATTGGCACGCAGATCACCGAGGCTGTTGCTGGACTGGAGCGGACGCGCGAGGTGCTGAGCGAGCGTCCGGAAGACGATGACCCGAGGCGTACGGTGGCGCTGGATGAGATACGTGGCGATGTGCGGTTTGAAAATGTGACGTTTGCTTACGATCCGGCGAAGACCGTGCTGCACGATGTCTCGTTTCATGCGGCGCCCGGGACGGTAACGGCGCTGGTCGGTTCGTCGGGTTCGGGTAAGTCGACCATCATCGGGCTGATCGCGGCGTTTCACAATCCGAACAACGGGCGAGTGTTGGTCGATGGCGTTGATCTGTCGACGGTGCGGCTGGATTCTTATCGCCAGCACCTTGGTGTGGTGTTGCAGGATTCGTTTCTATTCGACGGCTCGATCAGGGAGAACGTGCTGTTTTCGAAGCCGGACGCGACTGAAGACGAGCTGATGCGCGCCTGCGCCATCGCGCGCGTGGACGAGTTCGCTGAGGGGTTCGAGAAGAAGTACGACACGATTATCGGCGAGCGCGGCGTGAAGTTGTCGGGAGGGCAGCGGCAGCGGGTGTCGATCGCGAGGGCGATTCTGGCTGATCCGCGAATACTGATACTGGATGAGGCGACGTCGAGCCTTGATTCGGAGTCGGAGGCTCTGATCCAGGAAGGATTGTCGTACTTGATGCGCGGACGGACGACGTTCGTGATCGCGCACAGGCTTTCGACGGTGCGGCGGGCAGACCAGATTCTAGTCGTCGAAGGCGGGCAGATAGTCGAGCGCGGTACGCACGGTTCGCTGTACGCACTTGGAGGAAGGTACTACGAGCTTTACACCAAGCAGCACGGAGTCGAAGAAAACATGTTTTTGGCTCCGGGGGAGGGGGAGGCGGTCGAGAGTAACGGAGAATCGGAAGTTGCGGTGGCGGAGGAGGCGGGGGCTGGGAACGGCGAAATATCGCTGTGAAGGAATGAGGTCAAACAGCGTTTGTTCGGTATTAAGCGATAAGGATGTAATCACCATAATCGCAGCCTTTGCCGCCGCGAACCGTGGCCCTGTTCATTTCCGATTTGCGAGACCTCGCAAAATATCAAGGCGGTTGGCGGGCGCATCCGGAGACAGAAAATCAGGGATTGTATTCTCCGTTCGTCTGGGACGACGAAGAAATTCTACTGGCCATTCGGTAATGCGTTCTTTCTTAACGTGGCGATACTCGCCAGGATTGGGTTCGTCGATGTACTCAAGCTGGCGTATGAGCGCGAGCGGCTCTTCGGTGCCTTCGGTCCGTATCGAATATGCAAGTGCTTCGGCGTATGTCGCGAAGGCGTAGTAATAATCACTCCCGTCTTCCAGGTCGGAAGAACCTCGCTCAGGGTGACACCAAACGCGGTATTCCAATACCTCATCCCACACGTACCCACCGCCAGCGCTCGTCAGCGCCGAGTACGTACCCACACGTTCCGGAGCCACTACGTCGGGATAGTTTTCTTCTTCCACGAAAGTATTCTGACACTGAACCTGCAGCCCACGGAAGTCAGTTCTCGCGGAATCGGACCTATCACTCACTTCTCATTCAACAAGCCTACCCCTGCCTATACCTCTCCACATAGGCCTTCACGTCAAACTTCTTTTCCATTGACTTGCCGCCCATGTAGCGGATGAGGCCGAAAATCGGGCGGTCGAACCAGGGGCGGTCGAGTTTGCCGGCGATGGCCCAGGCGATGCCGGCGTAGCCGTTGGGATCGCGTCCGTCGAGGAAGTACTTGTCGTTGAGGTGGACGGCGATGGCGTAGGCCTCGGCGGCGGAGGGCGTCCACTCGAGGATCTTCTTGGCCCAGTACATGCGCATGTAGTTGTGCATCCAGCCCTCGGTGACCATCTGGCGCTGGGCGGCGTTCCATAGCGCATCGTGCGTCTCGGCGCTTTCGAGCTGGTCGGCGTAGTAGAGATAAGGACGTTCGTCACGCTCGTGTGCCTTCAGCGATTTCTTCGCCCACGGCTCGGCGCAGTCAAAAGTATCGTAGGACGAGTTGTGCAGGACGAAGTTAACGGCGAGTTCGCGCCAGGTGATGAGCTGGTCCAGAAATGCCTGCTTTTCTGATTCGGGTGCATCGGCGTTCTGGATCTCAAGGGCGACACGGATGGGGCTGATGTGTCCGAAGTGCAGGTAGGGCGAGAGGCGGCTCGTGCCGTCGACCTCGGGATGATTGCGGTCGCGGTCGTAGTGGGAAAGCTTGTGGCGGACGAAGTCCCGCAACAGGCGCATGCCTTCGCGGGTGCCGCCGCGAAATGACGTCACGGGTTGGACGGAGCGTTCGAGCGGCCAGTCGAGCGTGAGTTCGTCGAAGGTGATTGTGGGGGGTAGTGTCTCGAGGTTTTGGACGGGGCAAAGCCCCGTCCCTACACGAGCGGTAGCGCTGAGGTTTTCGGGTTCGCGGAGGAACGTCTTGAGTTGCAGAGCGAGTTTGGGGCGGATGATGCGGGCGGCATACTGAGCTTTGTCGATCAGCTTGGAGGGGACGATGACGTCGGCATCGACGGTCCAGAAAGGGATGCCGAGTTTGTCGGCGACCTTCGTGGCCACCAGCTCGCGCCAGTGTGCGGGCTCGCGCAGAGGATTCTCGTCGCCGACGATGAGCGCCGGGCGAACCTCTTCGCAAAACTTGAGCAAGTGATGGTCAGGCCAGCGTCGCAGGACGAAGCCGATGTTGCGCTGGGCCAAGTCGGCAGCAATGTCAGAGATGCCTTGGGCGAGGAATGCATAATGCCGCGCGTTTGCGTGCGGGTAAAACGGGATCGGTGCGAAGAAGACAATGCACGGTACTTTGAGTTCGTTGGCGGCGGCAACAGCAACATCGAGCGCGGGATTATCGATGCCACGCTGGGCACGCTGCATCCAGTAAACGACGCAAGTTCCGTTCGGAGAGAACGGGCGATCGCAGCGAACGGTGACGCGGGCGTTCATTTCTGATTTCTGATTTCTGATTTCTGATTTGTTCAATGTTCGCCTCACGCTCTCCGCAGTCAGAAATCGGAAATCAGGAATCGGAAATGCCGTTCAGAATCTCGTCTGCCACCGCACAGGCTTCGAGTGCAGGCGTGATGTCGTGGACGCGAACGATGTGGGCACCGCCGAGGACGAGGGCGGTCACACTGGCGAGGGTGCCGTAGAGACGTTGCGTCGGGGCGGCGATGCCGTCGCCACGGGCGACCGTGCGTCCGATGAAGGACTTGCGCGAGGTGCCGACGACGAGCGGGTAACCGAGTTGAGCGAGTTCACCGAGGCGTGCGATGAGCGGATAGTTCTCGCGAAAGTTCTTGCCGAAGCCGTAACCGGGATCGAGCGCGATGCGATTGCGGGCGATGCCGTGGTGTTCGACTACAGTTGCGCACTCGCGGAGTTCGCGGGCAACCAGCGGCACGAGTTCGTCGCCGGTGATGGGCGGCAGGTCGCGCCATTGCTCGGGGCGTCCGCGCATGTGCATCAGGATCGCGCCGCATTTCAATGACGCGATGGTTGAAGGCATGTTGGCGTCCCAGCGGAAGGCGCTGACGTCGTTGATGATTTCAGCTCCGGCGTCGATGGCTTGGCGCGCGACTTCGGCTTTGTAGGTGTCAACGGAGACGATCGCATTCGGGACTGCGCGTTTTAGCTCGCGGATTACGGGCAGCACGCGGCGAAGTTCTTCTTCGGCGGTAACGGGGCCGAGGCCGCGAGGAGAGCCGGACTGGAGTCTGGCGCTACGGTCTGAGGGCAATTCGCCGGACTGGAGTCCGGCGCTACGGTCGGAACTCGGC
>JAEYQK010000004.1 GCA_023410055.1 Acidobacteriota bacterium | reverse complement strand
TGAATCTCGGACGGGATGGTCGTTCTCGCAGCAGTCGCCAAAGGAGCGGCCAGGACTGATGTGCTCGCAAGAGCCAAGACAAGAAGAGTCAGTGCAATTCGTTTCATGAAATCTCCACTCCGAGCCTATCCCAGAGCTGATGTGAGACCTGGTGATTCGGTTGGGTCTTCTACCGCATTCTAAATCCAAAGAACACAAAATAAGCCTAAATTACTCGCTCTCAGGTATTTCCCTGTGAAAATCAATGCCGACCGCTGCCAGGCGATCGCAGACACTCTGCTCGAAAGTCTTGTCCGTCATCGGTTCAAGATTGATCGCCACGTTGGCCAGTGCGCCATAAGCCGCCGCGTTGGCCAGTGCGGTCGCAGTCGTCAAATCCGAGGCCATCTTCGGATTCGTAATGGGCCGCAGGGTCTCGACAATCTGCTCCACCTGCTTCGCCTTCTCGACAACTGCCAGCGGCACTTCTGTTGCGCCCTTCAGTGCCGCACTAATCATGACGTCACCGTCCTTCGAATCCTTGGCCGCCTTGTAGGCTGCAACCACCGACTTGTAGGACTCAGAATCGGCGTCGATAGCGGACTTCAACTCCTCTCGCAAGGCCTCCAGTTTTGCCAATGCCTCACTCAACTCGGGCTCATACTGCGAGTACGCCTTCTTGCCTCGGGACATTCCGGCAACCATCGACGCCAAACCCGCCGCCATGGCTCCCGCTGCCGCCGCCGCGCTTCCGCCACCTGGTACCGCCGTTGGGGCCGCAAGCTGTTCGATGAAAGGCTCGACTCCTGCGCGCAATCCGCCAACGGCCAACTTGCCGCCCATCACCGCCGACAGTCTATTCTCCAGGATCAGCGACGAGTCGAAGTTCTCAACCTGCAAAAACCACTCGGCAGCATCTTCGAGCGCTTTCTTCGGAATGAGTCCTACGATCTCGCTCGATAGCGGCATCACACCGTAGCGCGCCGCCTCGCGTTTCACATACTCGAATACCCGCGCGATCGGCGTCTGGTCCGTGTCCGTCAGGTTCATCGAAACCTGCGCCAGACCCTTCACAGGGATTCCCATCCCCTTCACGTACCGCAGGCCGCCGTTCGAAAACCGCACCGCTTTCGCGACTTTTTTCGCGATCTCCACGTTAGACGTGTTGAGGTAGATATTGTAAGCAACAAGGAATTTGCGGGCTCCGACTATTGTCGCGCCCGCCGTCGGATGGATCTTGCACTCGCCAAAATCAGGCTTGCGCTCGGGATTTGTCTCAATCTCGTCCCGGCATCCCTCGAACTGCCCCCGCCTTACGTTCTCCAGATTCTGCCGCTCGGGCCTGCTCGCCGCGGCCTCATAAAGATAAACGGGTATTCCATAACGCTTTGCGATCTGCTCGCCTACCTGACGCGCCATCTGCACGCAGTCCTCAAGCGTGACACCCTCAATTGGAATGAACGGCACCACATCAGTCGCACCGATTCGTGGATGCGCACCCTGATGCTTCGTCAGATCAATCAGTTCCGCCGCTTTACCGACGCCGCGCAACACGGCTTCCATCATCGCTTCGCGTTCGCCCACCAGCGTGATTACGCAGCGGTTATGATCGGCGTCCATCTCGCTGTCCAGCAGATAAACGCCATCCATCTTCATGGCCTCGACAATCGCGTCAACCTTCGCTTTATCGCGGCCCTCGGAGAAATTCGGAACACATTCGACCAGTGTGCGCACAGTGAACTCCGCTCGAAAACCGTTCAGCACTCAGGATCGCACTGAACGCTTACTTGAACCACGTATAACCCAACCTGAAGTGCAGTGTCGCATTCAGACCAGGATTATGGTTCCCAATGCTCGCGTTTGATACATGCAGGACGTGACCACTCAGGGTGACGGCCCGCTTTTCTGACCGGAAGAAGTGGGCCCCGAATTCCATACCCGACGCGAAATTGACGACTGAAGTGTCCGGCTGCGGCATATCCTGGGCCGTAAGAAGCACCCCACCATCAATGCCGGCAAAGGGTACAATCTTTTTACCGCGCGTGAAATTCCACTTCACCACGAATGGGTTCACTCCGGCACCGTAGATCGTCTGGCCCTTTCCGGTCCTCGCGAAAAGGTCCGGCCCTTGCCGAACGATCTCGGGCTGATGCACCAAGTAGAGCGGAATGAGATCACCTGAGAACTCGAGATTGCCGCGCAAGGGACCGCCTCCGAGTTCGCGAGTGAGCACCTTTCCAAAGCGCATACCGGCTTCAACAAACCGCCAGTCGCCTGCTTTCCCCACGCCGTTGCCGTATCCGCCCCAAGCTCCGATTTCCCACGGCTTCGATTGATACGTCGAATGAACGTAGTCCTGCGTTGACGCAAACGACGTGACCATCAGCAATAATCCCATCACAAAAACCAGTTTTCGCACGACTCTCCTTACAAGTCACCAGTTATGTAAGCTACTGAAAGTACAACGCTAGCAGTTCGCGGTCGCCACAGACAACAAAAAAGCCGCCCGCCACAGCGAACGGCTTACTCAACAGAATACTGAGGGTGCCCCATTCTTCGGCGCAGCCGAAGGGTGGGTCTCTTCATAAACTACGCCATAGCTTCCATCTGTGCTTCGTCCATGTCGAAGTTCGAATAGACGTGCTGCACGTCGTCCTGATCTTCCAGCGCTTCCAGCAACCGGATCATCGTATTCGCCTGCTGGCCTTCAAGCTTGATGTAGTTGTCCGGCACCATCGCCAGCTCCGATACCTCAGGCTTGATACCGGCCTTGGTAACGGCTTCCAGTACCGCTTCATACGCGCCAGGTTCCGTCAAGATTTCCCAGCTCGCGCCATCATCGCGCAGATCGTCTCCGCCGGCTTCCAGGACGATGTTCATCAGATCATCTTCCTTGGCAGCGGCCTTTGCCACCACGATCGAACCCTTCTTGTGGAACATGTGTGCGACCGAGCCGGCCGTGCCCATGTTCCCGCCGTGCTTACCAAAAGCATGACGTATCTCGCTCACGGTACGGTTGCGGTTATCCGTCGAGAGGTCAACCAATACGGCAACGCCGCCCGGACCATACCCTTCCAGCGTGAACTCTTCGTAGCTGACGCCAGGCAATTCACCCGTGCCGCGCTGAATGGCCTTCTTAATGTTATCGCCAGGCATGTTCTCGGCCTTGGCCGCCAAGACAGCCGTGCGCAAACGGGGATTCTTTTCAGGATCTCCGCCGCTCTTCGCGGCCATCGAGATTTCCTTTATCAATCGGGTGAAAATCTTGCCGCGCTTCGCATCCAGCGCGCCCTTCTTGTGCTTAATTGTGGCCCATTTTGAATGGCCAGACATATCCAGACCTCTCTACCCTGCGAGAATTGGCCCTCGGACGAGAGCACTGTAGGTACAAAGACACACCATGTACGCAAACGGGGATTATACCATTTGAGGGCCTTAGATTGCGGAGGTTTCGACGCTTCGGATCAGGTCGCGTAAAGACAACCCCACCATTCTGCAACCGGAGTTCCCATCCAGCATTTCCGAGCAACAAGGAGAACCACCGGGTCCGCCAGCTGCACCAGGCTGGCAAAAGCGCGAACATCTGCCAAAGCCTGACTCGTTGCATAGCGGTGAACTCTGGGTTTCCCAATACGGGAACGATGCTGGTAAATCCACTGTTTTGATAGTAGTCACATCACAGCATCACTGGCGCCCTCGACTCATCTATATTCAGAGAAGTAACGCCGCTTCGGAGCGACTTCACGAGATGAGTTCACGCAAGACGCTGTCGATCATCATCACTGTCGTAGCGATTGGGGGGATACTGCTTGTTTACAGGGTGTCGCAGCCCGTCACAGCTAGACCGATCGGGCGGGCTATTTCGATCAACGCCCCACTGGGATTACCCCCGGTGCCTGTGCCTGCTGATAATCCGCCAACCGCCGAAACGGTCGAACTCGGCCGAAGACTCTACTTCGATCCGATCCTCTCGTCGGACAATACTATTTCTTGTGCCAGCTGCCATGTTCCAGCGAACGGATTCGCTGATCCAAGGGCGGTCTCTGTCGGCGTCGGCGGAAAGCTAGGCGCAAGAAACTCGCCTCCGGTAGCGAATGCTGCCTACTACGTTACGCAGTTTTGGGACGGACGCGCCGCGAGCCTGGAGAAGCAGGCCGAAGGACCAGTGACAAATCCGGTTGAAATGGCGCATTCGTTAAAGGACGTCGAGCGGAAGCTCAATACCGATCCGAGTTATCGCGAACAGTTTGCCAAGTCGTTCGGCCCGAAGAAGATCACCTTCGACATGGTCGAAAAGGCAATCGCCAGTTTCGAACGAACCGTTCTGATGGGAAACTCGCCCTTCGACCGATGGTTCTACGGCCACGACGAAGAAGCGATCAGCGAGTCGGCAAAACGCGGCTTCGACGTTTTTCGCCGAGCGGAAAAAGGCAACTGCGCTGCGTGTCACACGATCGGAGAGTCGAGCGCGCTGTTCACGGACAATCAGTTCCACAACATCGGCGTAGGCGTGAAGGATGAAATGCCCACCGACATGGGACGATACGACGTCACAAAAAACGACGCCGACCGCGGTTCGTTCAAAACTCCGACCCTGCGTAATATAGCCTTGACGGCACCCTACATGCACGACGGCAGTCTGAAAACGCTGAAGGACGTTGTCGATTTCTACGTAGGCGGCGGGAACTCGAACCCGTATCGCGATCCGAAGATGAAGGCGCTTGACCTCACGGGCCAGGAACGCGCGGACCTACTCGCGTTCCTGCAATCACTCACCGGGACCGTGCCGCCGAACAGCGGGCCACCGGCAGGGCCTAATCTGCAATCTCGCTTTGCTCAACGTCCTGCTCGTAATTGATCGCCGCCCGTGAGACCTGAGGGCTTTCACTCGGCAAAAATACGGAAAAGCATGTTCCGGAGTGTCCAGGCTTTACGCTACTGCGTACTCGGATCGAGCCTCCGTGCTTCTGGATGATCCCGTTGCTGACCCACAATCCGAGCCCGGTTCCCTTTTCTCCCTTGGTGGTGAAAAAGGGCTCGAAGAGTTCCTGCCGGTGCTCGGGAGCAATGCCCGTGCCTGTATCTCCTACTACTACACGCACTCCGCAACGGTCTGTGTCCCCCCAGTCACGGCTAGCAATAATGTGAACGCGCAATGTTCCTGCTGTGCGGCTAGCCTCTATGGCGTTGATGATCAGGTTGGAGAACACCTGGCGGATCTCGGATGGAATTGCAGGAATGTCGCCGACGTTCTCGTAGTGGCGTTCGACGGTGATCTTTTTGTCGGCAAGCTTGCGTGCATATAGGCCGATGATGTCGTCAACCAGCTCGGGAATGCGAATCATGATGGGCAGCGGCGACTCGCGGTAGAAGCCCAGAGTCTGTTTCACGATATGCGCGATGCGGCCCATCTCCTGCGAAGCAATGTTCACGTATTGGCGAGATTCGTCGTCAAGGTCAGGCCGTGTGCCGAGCAGATATAGCACGTTGGAGACTGCTTCCAGAGGATTATTGATTTCGTGCGCCATTATGGCGGAGAGGCGTCCGACCATGGCATGTTTCTCGCTGTTCCGAAGTGCTTGCTCTGCACGCTTCATTTCAGTGATGTCACGGGCAATGATCGAACCCCCGATGATTTCGCCGATTTCGTTACGCAGAACCGAAACGGAAAGCGACACATCGATCAGACGTCCGTCTTTGGTCTTGCGGACCGTCTGTAAGTGTTCGACTCCTTCGCCGCGCTTCAATCTCTCAAGAATGTTGGTCATTTCATTCTGGCGATCAGGCGGGCTCAGCGTGAAAATCGGGCGTCCGATCATTTCTTCGGCGGTGTAGCCGTAGATGCGCTGGGCACCACGATTCCAGTTTGTCACCGTGCCGTCGAGTGTCTTGCCGAGAATTGCGTCGTCGGACGACTCTACAATAGCGGCGAGTTCGCGCTTCGCGATCTCAGCTTGCTTCTGGTCATGGATATCGGTTGATGTGCCAAACCACTTTGTGATGTTGCCATTCGAGTCGCGCAACGGTACAGCACGGCCGAGATACCAGCGATACACTCCGTCGTAGCGCTTCAAACGATATTCAGCTTCGTAGCGCCTGCCAGTGGCAAGAGACTGGGACCAGCGATCCAGGCAGCCTTGGAGATCATCGGAATGGACGATCAGCTCCCACCCCCATCTCTTCGTCTGCTCGTAGGTCAGGCCGGTATAGTCATACCAGCGCTGGTTATAGAAATCGAGTTCTCCTTCGGGAGTGGTTGTCCACACAATCTGCGGCATGGCATCAACTGCCGACCGGAAGCGTCCTTCGCTCTCACGCAAGGCCGCTTCGCCACGCTTACGCTCGACAAACTGGCCTATTTGGCTTCCGATACCAGCAAGCAGCTGTAACACTTCGGGATCGGGTTCCTGTGGCTTACAGCTGAAGAACGCGAAAACGCCGAGCACTTCGTTGTTCAAAATGACTGGAAAACCGCAGGCGGAATGCAGCCCCTCACTGATTGCGAGCGGCGCTCTCAGAGTATTGTGTTCTCCGGAAAGGTCCGTGACCCAGCAAGGAGTTGCACTGGACCAAACGCGGCCAGGGAGCCCTTCGCCACGGCGCAACTTTGTTGATCGCGTAAAGTGCTCCACCTCGCCCGCTGCAAACGAGTTGCAGGTACATGTCTCGATGCACCGTAACGCCGAGCGGGAATCATCGAAGTCCCATATCTCGCCGTGATCCCAACCGAGATATTCGCAAATGCCGTGCAAGACCTTTGGCGCAGCCTCTTCAAGACTCGATGAATCCGCCAGAATACGGGCTACGGCGTACTGAACCGCGGTACGTGCTTCGGCTCGACGCTGCTCGGTAAGATCAAGAACGAATGCGACGGCGCGTTCTGGCAGTCCGTCCAGTTTGGCAGCGCCCATCAATACCGGCACTTTGGTTCCGTCCTTAGCCACGTACTCCTTCTGCCAAGGAACGGCAGCGCCAGTTGCACTCAACTGCTGAAGAGCCTGCAAATCGGCTTCGGTGTGTTCTGGTGGCGTGATTGAGCGCCAGTTTAGAAATCCCTGCTTGAAGTCGTCACTGCTGTATCCCAGCATGCGCAGGAATGCCTCGTTTGCTTCTGTTATGGAGCCGTCAAACCCGGCGGTGATTACGCCAAGTATGTTGGACTCGACTAGAGTTCGGAAGCGGGCTTCGCTGGCGCGTAGAGCATCGAGCGCTGAACTCAACTGACGTCGCCGCACACTCACCTCGTGAATCAGTTGTTCGAAGTCGTGAGTCTGAGTGTTGAGTTCTTTCTGAAGCAGGCGCCGGGTTCGGCCAATCACGATCAAGTTTCTGAGCCGGATTTGCAGCTCTTCGACCAAGAACGGCTTCATAATGTAGTCCTGCGCACCCGCGCGCAAAGCTCGTAGCCGAGCGTCTCTGTCGGCTTTTGCCGTGATAAGCACGATGGGCACTGAGTCGAATTCGTGGCGCGCGCGCAAATCGCGGAGCAAATCCTCACCGCCATAGTCAGGCATCATCACATCGGCAAGGATGACGTCGGGTAGCGTTTGCATCGCAAGTTGCAGGCCTTCTCTTCCGGCGTGTGCACTCACGACCCTGTACTCCCCGGCGAGACTCTCTACAATAAAGCGATTCATCTCCAGATTGTCTTCGATCACTAGAATCAGAGGTGTAGCGGTGAGCCCTTGCTCGACCTCCGCAGCTTGCGACACGGGCTCAGCCGTAGCCGCAGTCAATTCTGCGAGACTCTGCAACGCTCGGTGCTGCCAAGATTCTATGAATGGACCTGCTTCGATAATCTTGGCTCCATGGGGTGCAGAAACGGGAATGGTAATCGTCACTTTGGCGCCACCCTCGTCCGCGTCTCCCATTTCGATATCACCTTTGTGGAGGTCAACGAAGTCTTTCACGATCGCGAGGCCAAGGCCGATTCCGCCGAAACGCCGCGTTGCACGGCCATCGAGCTGACGAAACCGTTCGAAGACTACCTCGCGCATCTCGACCGGAATCCCCGGACCACTATCCGAGACCTCAATCACCGCTTGATCTACGTTTTTCCGAAGCGCACAGCGAACCGTTCCTCCATCCGGCGTAAACTTGAAGGCGTTTGACAAGAGGTTTAGGAGAATCCGCTCAATCTTGTCGGCGTCGATCTGGACGGTGAGTTCGTCTGGCACTTCGTAGATCAGCTTCATCTCTCGCTCTTCGGCGATGGAATCGAAGTTGGCCAGAGTTCGTCGAACGAGGCGGGCGAGATCAAGTTGCGAGTACTGCACCTCCATTCGGCCCGATTCCAGCTTTGCTAAGTCGAGGAGGTCATTTACCTGTTTGAGTAACGTGCGCGAACTGCGCTGAACCACCTCCAGTTCACGACGTTGCTCGCGGGTTATGCCGTTCGATTCAAGAAGCCTCTCCGTGCGTCCCAGAACGAGCGCGAGCGGCGTGCGAAGCTCATGGCTGACATTGGAAAAGAACTGCGTCTTCAGTTCATCGGCCTGCTTGAGCTTGCGGGTCATCTCCGCCAATTCGCGATTCTGGGCTTCGATTTGCTTGCGCTGCTCGGCAGCGATCTTCGTTGCCCTGATAATGTCCAGTATTTTCGGCACAAGCGGTGGCAGAGCAATCGCGGTTGCAACAGAGGCGATTGCTGTGATCAGCTTCAGGTCTCCAGAGAGCCAGTAGTAGGGATACCAGAGGGTCACCACCTCCATGAGGTGCGTAGCACCACAAGCAATGATGAACAATCCGAACGCTAGGAACATCCACGAGAACGGAATATCTCGCCGTGCACGATGAACAAGCCAGCCAAGCGTGAGGGAGATAGCCACATAGGAAATGCCGATTGCACTGTCTGAACTGATATGCAGCCACAGTAGCCTCGGTTCCCAGAGCAGGCACATTCCGTGCGGCATATAGTCCGAAACGTTGAGCAGGTTTCGCAACAATCCAGGCCAAACGAGCAAAGATAGGGCCCCAACACCAAGCAGCATGAGCGTGTATTTGATCAGCGGAGACCGGTTGTACCACGAAGAGTCAGGCGGACCGAGAGCCGTAGTAGACATCAAAGACCTCAGAATCAATTTGGTACGTGCAAAACTAGTGCTAAGAGTCTGATTCGTTTTCGCAAAATTAGGATGAGTTTACTACTTAGTTAACGCATATACCTTAATACCAGAACGCCGGACAGGCATTTTGGATGCCTCAGGAGAGGGTCGAAGCTAGATGATTTCTTTGCGAACCGTAAGTTGTTCGATCAGATCCTCGCGCAACTTGTAACCTCGGCCCAGCGTCTCGGGAACCATAATGGTTCCATTCCTGGTAACCTCGATTTCCGGTTCGATGATGTCTTCTTTCCAGTAGCGGCGGGATGCGGACACGTCTCCGGGGAGCCGGAAGTTGGAGAGTGTGGAAAGGGCAACATTGTGAGCGCGGCCTACACCAGATTCCAGCATGCCGCCGCACCAGTTCGCGATGTTGTTGTCCTTGCAGACTTGATGTACATCGAGAGCGCTGGAGAATCCGCCGACGCGCCCGACCTTGATATTGATGATGCGGCACGCCTTCAACTCGGCCGCAGTCTCGGCATCACGCATGTTATGAATCGATTCATCGAGACAGATCGGTGTCATAAGCTGCTTCTGCAGATCAGCGTGGAAGTAGATGTCGTCGTTCCAGAGTGGCTGCTCGATCATGAGCAGATCGAAATCATCGAAGCGCTTGAGATGATCGATGTCGCTGAGCGTATAAGCCGAATTGGCATCGCAGCTAAGCGTAATGTCGGGCCATCGCTCGCGGATCCGACGCAGGACGTCGATGTCCCAGCAGGGCTTCACCTTGACCTTAACGCGCTGGTAGCCGGCAAGGAGTTCGATCGATATCTTATCGATGAGATGATCGACTGACTCCTGAATACCGATGCTCACGCCACAAGCGATCTCCCGACGCGTGCCGCCCAGCAACTGCCATAACGGAACATTCTTCTCGATCGCCTCGGCGTCCCAGATGGCATTCTCGACGGCAGCTTTCGCCATGCGATTGCCGCGTATACGCGAGACCAGCGCCGGGAAATCGCTCCCAGCAGAGATCTCCTTGTGCAGAATCATCGGCGCGATATAGCGCGAGATTATGTTCCATGCGCCATCAACCCACTCTTCGTTGTAGAAGGGTGCCTCTCCCGCGACACACTCGCCCCACCCGTCGAGACCACCTGCGCAATGCACCGTAACGAGCATGATGCGGCGCTCGTACGTGCGCCCAAAACTGGTCTCGAAGAAGCTGACCAGTGGCATACGAAGCTCGCGGATTGTGAGGGAGGATATCTTCATGGTCTTTGCTTCAATTGCTCGCTGCTTCTAGTTTGAGAGATGTGCCTCCGCAACCGCCCAAGCCTGGGTCTCGTTTTTCCAGAATCAGTGAAGCATTACGTGCCTTTGCACTGACCTCTATTAAATGATCGGTGCCTTCGTAATCTCGTCCGCTAGTTCCGCCTTCTGCGTGCAAGGCATAAGTTCCCTCCGGAACTGAGCCGAAGGAGAAATATCCGTTTTCACTCGACGTGGTTCGATAAACATCCCCCTTAACAGGATTTCGCAATACCAGCACTGTACCCCGAATGGGAGTTTTCTTCCCGTGGGCAAACTGCTGCACCAGTGTTGCACCCTCACCAAGCCGATAGTCGACTAGCCTGCCAGCTACCTGGGGCACCGCCGGAGCAAAATCGCCCCATTGGTATTTAAGCTTACCTTTTGCTCTCCACGAACTGCGCTCAGCAACATGAAAACATCCGTAAGCTGCGTATATCCCAAGAAGTTTCACCTGAATCCAGTACTCGCCGGCTACAAGGCCTTTCACGTGAACAACCCCATCAGAGGCAGTCACTGCAGAGAATACTTGTGTCTCGGTCCCCTCGGCGTATTTGGTGATAAAAACGCTGACGCCTGAAAGCGCTTCGCGCTCGTGAGACACTCTGACGACGAAATCGCGCTTGAGCTCAACGCCTCCGTTTCCACAGCTCACCGTGGAACAGGCATACGCGCAACACGTTCCGAAAAGAAGTAATGTCGTAACGAGAATGGCGGAGATAATACTCCTCGACATGCCCAACTCCTTTCAGCTGGTCCCGTCCCATTTCCCTATCAGAAACTTCCCGTTGCCCTTCTCATCCCGCTCATATCCCACGCACGCAAGTCCATCGCTGAAAGCGCGCAGAAGTACCTCTCTGGCGCGCGCTTGGGCATCCATTGCCTTAGCTTTCGTATTCGGCGACTTCTTCCACTCGTAGACTTCCGCCGGAATCGGCACAGTCAGCTCAGCTTTCACTGGTGGATGTGTGCCGGTTTCAAGAGTCGTGCGCACACGCTCGGAATTGAGCCACCACTCTGCCACGAGGCGGTCAGTTGGCAGGCCTCCCTGAAGCGGTGAAGTCGTGATGCCGTACTGGTTGACGTTGTAGCGGCGGGCAATGGCCCCAAGCTTCTCAAGATTGAGATAGGCGTTCTTGATCTCCAGCGGGTCGAACGTCCACTCAATGAGGTCGATGCCGTACGCAAGGGCGTCGTCTCGCTGGAACATCTTAATGGCGCGGCCCAGCCCGTTATTGCGATACTCGGGGCGGACTGCAAGCATGTGCGAATGGAGATACGCATGGCCATCGCGAATGCCCGGGATTGCCATGGCAAAGCCGACCATCTCGGAACCGTCGAACGCGCCGATCACCTGACCGCCAATCTTCTCGGCAACGACAAAAAGCCGCAGAGGAACGAGTTCGATGTCGGTAAAGCCCCAGACCTCTTTCTGGAGCTCGACGCACTTGCGCATGTCGTTGATCGCACCCTCCCCTACAGGGGAAGGGTGCGGCACCCCCGGCACAGCTTGAGTAATGCGGCGGATTACAATACCGCCGTTTACTTCGCGTTCGTCTGGCCGTTGCGCTCCAGTTGTTTCGATTCCTGCCACAGTCGTTCCATTTCTTCCAGATTCGAATTATGGATACTGCCGCCACGCTCTTTCAACTGCGCTTCCACCCACTGGAACCGCCGCTTGAACTTGCGATTGGTCTTCTTGAGAGCCGATTCGGGATCGAGCGAGAGATAACGCGCGATGTTCACGAGAACGAAAAAGAGGTCGCCGACTTCGTCTTCAAGACGGTCGCGTAGCTCTTGCGGGATAGTCTGGCCACGTGAGTTGGCCACGCCGCGTCCGGGAGGCGTTGGTCCCGGTTCGGGCCACTTCTTCAGTTCTTCGCGAAGCTCGCCCGTCTCTTCATGAAGCTTGTCGAAGAGACCTTCGATTTCTGGCCATTCAAAGCCGACGTGAGCCGCACGGGAACTGAGCTTGAAAGCTTCCAGCAGCGACGGTATCGCTGTAGATACACCAGCTAGTACCGACTCCGGCTGCTCTTCGTCCTTATTCGACTTGCCGCCCCCCTGTTCGAGGCGCTTCTTCTTCTCTTCCGCCTTAATGGCTTCCCAATTGCGAAGCACGTCGCCGGAGGTCTTGGCCTCGACGTCCCCGAAAACGTGGGGGTGCCGGTTTACGAGCTTGCCGGAAAGCGTGTCGAGGACCTCGTCAATCGAGAAATGGCCCTCTTCTTTGGCCATTTGGGCGTAAAAGAGGACCTGGAGCAGGAGGTCGCCTAACTCGCCAGTCAGCTCGGGCCAGTCGCGGTTGTCGATGGCCTCGAGCACCTCGTAGGTCTCTTCCAGTGTGTAGGGCTTGATGGAGTCGTAGGTCTGCTCGCGGTCCCAGGGACAGCCGCCCGGGGCGCGCAAACGGGCCATGATCGCTACTGCGCGTTCAAATCGTTCGCCGGTTGACATCGCCTCAAGAGTAAATGGTCGGGCGGAGTGATTCAATCGCAGCTAAACACGGCGGTCAGCCACGCTGCTGATACATGCTGCGCGGCAGCGCGCGGCAAAGCAAGATCGTATCGTCCGACAGAATGCCATCAACGTTGTACTCGGCCATGTTACGCATATCCCTCTCGCTGTTGACGGTCCATACGATCACGCGCTTTCCGGCCGCGTGAAGATCGTTCACCAGTTTGCGCGTCACCAGCGTGTGGCGCGGCATGACATAGTCAATCGGCAACTCGGGCCACGCCGCAAATTCGTGAGTCTTGCCGCAGATCAGGCCTAGCGGGATCGACAGATCAAGCGCGTGTATCGCCGAAACGACATCGGGAAAGAACGACGCGACGACGTAGCCACACTGGGGAGGGTTGCGCTTCAGGGCATCCAGCGTCATCCGTTCGAGACCCGCTACTTTGATTTCTATGTAAAGAAATGCGCGGTCATGGAATCGGGCGATCACTTCTTCGAGCGTGGGTAGCGCGTTCGCGGCAGCAAGGGACGCAAACGTGTTATTGCAGACTTCAAGGCTCCCGAAATAGCGATCATGGCAGACGACCGGGCGCCCGTCTGAGGTGAGACGAACATCGAACTCGATGCCGTCACAACCATGTTGCAGGGCGAGTTCGAAGGCGGGAATCGTGTTCTCGGGAGCGTAGTTGCGCGCGCCTCGATGGCCGAGCAGAAGCACGGCAAACTCCTAATCGAGGTCGAAGTCGCGGATGCGCGGCGTGTCCGGCGTTTCCTTCGCTTTCTTCAGCGCCTCCTGGAACTTCTTTTCCAGCAGATCGGCCGCATGCTTCTGGGCCTCGACCGACTGCCGAAAAATGGATTCCTTGCGGCCTTCCTGTTCGCGCATTGCGCGGGCTGCGTCTTCGAAGTCATTAAAGGTCTTCGGTGCGACGGGAGCGGTATGCGAAACTACCGCCTTTGTTTCGCCATCCACCTTCATGACGGCCCCACAACACGGACACGTTACTTCAAAGTCGGTGTGTTTCTGCTGCTTTCCCATGTGGAGATGATACTGCATTTGAGCCCAGTATTCGAACTGGGCGGGGTTCAAACGGAAACGAAAACGCCCACCAAAAGGTGGGCATTTTCGCTACAGCGTTCGTCTACCCTACTATTGGCGCGCCGCTGGCTGCTCCGGTTGCGGTGGTGCAATGATCGGTTGGGGCCCGGTGGTGACTTCCGGCAGAGGCCGCTCCAGGGCGATACGCAGGACCTCGTCCATGGTTTCGACGAAGTGCAGCTTCATGTGATCGCGCAGGTTCTCCGGAATGTCGGCCAAATCCTTCTCGTTGTCCTTTGGCAGAATCGCTTCGAAGATGCCAGCGCGGTGGGCGGCTAACAGCTTCTCTTTCAATCCGCCGATGGGCAGAACTTTACCACGCAATGTGATCTCACCCGTCATGGCGAGATCGCGGCGAACCGGGATCCCACTCAGCGCGCTCGATATCGCCGTCGCGATCGTGATGCCAGCCGACGGGCCATCCTTCGGGATTGCTCCCTCGGGAACGTGCACGTGGATATCGAGACTGCGGTAGAAGTCGCGCGGAAGTCCGAGTTGCTGCCAGCGCGAGCGAACGTAGGTCATTGCCGCCTGGGCCGATTCCTGCATGACGTCACCAAGTTTACCAGTCAGGATGGGCTTGCCGCCCTTTCCCTCGACAACCGAAACCTCCGTCATCAGGATTGAGCCGCCGACTTCTGTCCACGCCAACCCGGTGACGAGGCCGACTTCACTCTTCTCGTTGGCCAGAGTATCGCGGAACTTGATCACGCCGAGATACTCGTTCAGGTTCTCCGTCGTGATCGCAACCTCGAACTTGTCGCCATCCTTCACAACCCTGCGGGCAACCTTGCGGCAGATATTGCCGATTTCGCGCTCCAGGTTACGAACGCCGGCTTCCCGTGTATACGAACGAATAACCTCGAGAACCGCCTCGTCGGTAAACGTGATGTTCTTCTCGGTCAGGCCGGTCTGCTGCCGCTGCTTACGAATCAGGAATTGCTTCGCAATTTCAAGCTTCTCCAATTCGGTGTAGCCGTGCAGTCGTATAACTTCCATACGGTCTTGCAGCGCCGCGGGAATGGTGTGGATCACGTTCGCGGTGGCGATGAAGAACACCTGCGATAGGTCGTACTCCACGTCCAGATAGTGATCGACGAACATGAAGTTTTGTTCGGGATCGAGCACCTCGAGCAGCGCGGCAGACGGATCCCCACGGAAGTCCATCGCCATCTTGTCGACTTCGTCCAGCATGAACACTGGGTTCTTGGTGCCTGCCTTCTTCATCATCTGGATGATCTGGCCCGGCAAAGCGCCAATGTACGTGCGGCGATGGCCACGAATTTCGGCTTCGTCACGCACGCCGCCCAGCGACATGCGAACAAACTTGCGTCCCGTAGCCTTGGCTATCGACATACCGAGCGAGGTCTTGCCAACCCCGGGAGGTCCGACGAAGCACAGGATCGATCCCTTCGGATTCTTGACCAGTTGCCGAACGGCGAGGAACTCGATAATGCGTTCCTTGATCTTTTCCAGACCGTAGTGATCTTCGTTCAGAACCTTTTCGGCGCGATCGATATTGCGAATCTCTTTGGACTTCTTCTTCCATGGCACCGCGAGCAGCCAGTCGAGATAGTTGCGACTAACGGTCGACTCGGCCGACATCGGCGGCATGGCTTCGAGCTTCTTCAACTCCTGGATTGCCTTTTCGTGCACTTCTTTCGGCATCCCGGCAGCATCGACCTTCTTCTTGAGCTCGTCCCACTCGCTCTTTTCGCCACGGCCCAGTTCCTTCTGAATGGCCTTGATCTTCTCGTTGAGGTAGTACTCTTTCTGAGCACGCTCCATCTGCCGCTTCACGCGGGACTGGATGGTGCGGTCCATGTTGAGCTTTTCTATCTCGATGTCGAGAACGTCAGCAACACGGTTGAGACGCTCGGAAGGATCAAATATCTCCAGAAGCTCCTGCTTCTCTTCAATGGAGAGTTGCAGGTTGGCAGCAATCGTGTCAGTCAGCTTCGCGGGATCGTCCATCTTGACGGCAGCAACCATCGTTTCGTAGTTCAACGACTGCGCCAGCTTCACATACTGCTCAAACAGCGAACTTACACGCTGGATCAACGGATCCAACACGCCAGGAGCTTCGGGCGCGTACTTTGCCGTTCGAACGGAGGCAACCATGTACCCGTCGGAGTCGGTAACGGTAAGAATCTTGCCGCGTTCCACACCTTCGACCAAGACCTTGATGTTGCCATCCGGCAGCTTGAGGCTCTGGACGATGTTGACTACCGTGCCGACTTGGTAGATCTCGTTCGGCTTCGGCTCATCAATACTGGCGTCATGCTGCGTCGCCAAGAAGATCTTCTTGTCAGCGGCGAGTGCCTCTTCAAGAGCCCGGACACTGGATTCTCGGCCTACCACGAAGGGCGTCATCATGAACGGAAAGATGACGACATCGCGAATCGGCATCATGGGCAGCTTGCGTGTTTCGAACTTTTCCCTGTTTGTACTCACAATTTGTTCCTAAGATTACTTAGATGCGAAACGCCCGGCGTCGCACCAGTCTAACTACAAGCATGACACGCCGGGCTATTGGATGTTAAGGGGCTGCATACAACTACGCACTAGGCGCTCTTAGCTCAGCCTGCCTTCTCCATCATAGCGATGGAGACATCTCTCTTCTCTACCATTTCGGCAGAAACTTCGAATTCCTTGACTCGTTTCTGACTTGGCAGGTGATACATCAGATCCAGCATCAATTCTTCAAGAATCATACGTAGCCCGCGCGCACCGACCTTACGGTTCAATGCCTCACGAGCGATCGCTTTCAGAGCATCCATGTGGAAACTCAGCTTCACGTTCTCGAACTCGAACATGCGCTGATACTGTTTCGTAATCGCATTCCGCGGACGGGTCAGGATCTGCACCATTGCGTCTTCGTCCAGATCATTCAAGACGCCCACAACTGGCAAACGTCCGACGAACTCCGGTATCAGACCAAACTTGATAAGATCCTGAGGCTGCGCCTGCTGCAGAAGCTCCGAGTCCCGCTTGTTCGCTGGAACGAACTCTTCCTTCTCCGCCTCTTTCCCGCTCTTAAATCCTAGCGACTTCTTGCCGACTCGTCGCCCGATCACCTTCTCGAGTCCGACAAAGGCACCGCCACAAATGAAGAGAATGTTCGTCGTATCTACCGGCGTGAACTCCTGATGCGGGTGCTTGCGTCCACCTTGTGGCGGAACGTTGGCGACTGTTCCCTCGAGAATCTTCAGGAGCGCCTGTTGCACACCTTCGCCGCTGACATCGCGCGTAATCGACGGATTCTCGTCCTTGCGGCCAATCTTGTCGATTTCGTCGATGTAGATGATACCCGTCTGGGCCCGCCCCACGTCGCCCTCGGCTGCCTGCAACAGCTTCAGAATGATGTTCTCGACATCCTCACCGACGTAGCCGGCCTCAGTCAAAGTAGTCGCATCCACTATCGCGAATGGTACGTCGAGCATCTTCGCTAGCGTCTGCGCAAGGAACGTCTTACCAGTACCGGTTGGGCCGATCAGCAGAATGTTCGACTTCGACAGTTCCACGCCATCAGTGCGCTGGCGGTTCATGTAAATCCGCTTGTAGTGGTTGTAAACCGCCACTGCCAACTTCTTCTTTGTCTGCTCCTGACCTATCACGTACTCGTCAAGAAAGGCCTTGACCTCCTGCGGTTTTGGCAGGTGGTTGGGAGTTGCGGCAGCATGGGTCTCCGTGCGGTCGTCCTCAAGAATTGAGTTGCAGACCGCGACACACTCATCGCAGATATAGGCGCGCGGGTAGTCGCTCGGCGAAGATATCAGCTTGGCTACTGCGTCCTGGGACTTATGGCAAAACGAACATCTTAAAACTTCGTCAGAACCTGATCTGGGTTTCAAATGAATACTCCTTCCAGCCTCACCCAAACGCACACTGTTTCCCGCCGGAAGCGGATCGCTGGGGCTTCCGCTTACGACTAGGGCAGGAGGCGTGCTCTCCCGCGTCCCACGAACAAGCCGCCCCATCGTTAACCAGCTGACGACGGGGCGAGAGTACTCCTACACCAGAACAGAATCAAGGTTACCGGGGTATCTTATCTAAGTCCTTGTACTAGCGTGGCTTATCGATAATGTCGTCGATAATCCCGTACTCCTTGCCCTGCTGCGAATTCATAATGAAATCGCGCTCGACATCCTTCTCAACTTTCTCAAGTTTCTGGCCAGTGTGCTTGGCCAACAACTGATTCGTGATCTCCCTCATTCTGAGGATCTCGCGAGCATGGATATCAATGTCGGTCGCCTGCCCTGAAAGCCCGCCCATTGAGGGCTGGTGAATCAGGATTCGCGACGTCGGTAGCGCGAACCGCTTCCCCTTTGCGCCCGCCGAGAGTAACAGGGCCGCCATACTCGCCGCCTGCCCGATGCAAATCGTCATCACGTCCGGGCGAATGTACTGCATCGTGTCGTAAATCGCCATGCCCGCCGTGATCGAGCCACCGGGTGAGTTGATGTAGAGCTGAATGTCCTTCTCCGGATCTTCAGCAGCCAAAAACAACAACTGCGCGATGATCAGATTAGCGACAGTGTCATCGACCGGGGTCCCAAGGAATATGATGTTATCCCTAAGAAGCCGCGAATAGATGTCGTAGGCCCTCTCACCGCGGCCAGTCTGCTCGATTACCATCGGTACAAGCATTCCGTATGGTCCTTTCAATCTGCCTTGCTTCACCTTCTCGGGAAGTGGCGAAAAACCGCTTTCTAAGCGGGTTTACTGTATAGGGAATCGAGGGCTTTTTCGTTGCGGATCCTTTCTCGGATTCTAGTAACAGCACCATCCTGTGTCAAACGCGCCCGGACCTCCTCTATTGGCTGTCTGGCTTGCGCCGCAATGGCCTCGATCTCCTTCTCAACTTCCTCATCGCTTGCCTGGATATTCTCCAGATCGGCAATCTTGTCCAGGATCAAAAGCGTCTTCACGTCCCGCACCGCCTGCTCCCGCTGACCATTTCTCAGCCGGGTCAGATCCATACGCTTCAGGTCCTCGGCCCTCATGCCCTGCGCCGCCAGGGCGCGCAACCCGCGCTCAAGCCGCACGTCAATCTGATGTTCCACAAGCGCCTCAGGAACCGGGAAATCCGTTGCTTTCAGCAGTTCGTCGACAATCTTCTCTTTTGCCTCGTGTTCCGCCTGGTGCTTCTTCTCGTGCTCCATGCCTTCGCGAATGCGCTGCTTCAAGGCATCGATCGTCTCGAATTCGCCTACTTCCTTCGCAAATGCGTCGTTCAGCTCCGGCACAGCCTTCGTCTTGATGCCGTTCACCGTAACCTTGTAGGTCATCGTCTTGCCCGCGAGCCGCTGGTCCTGGAAGTCGTCGGCGTACTTCACGTCGAACATCTTTTCCTCGCCGACCTTGGCGCCGCGCAGGTTTTCCGAGAACTCCTTGACGGTATTCGACCCGCCAATCTCGACCATAACCTCGTCAACTTTGACCGGCTTCGGTTCGTCCTGCTTGGTTTCCCCTTCGGCTCCCTCAGGCGTTGGCTCCGTCTTGGGCGTGCCCTCAAACGCAACCTGGGCAAAGTCGCCATCCTGCAGCACCCGCTCTTCGGAAACCGCGTTGTAGGTAGCGTGCTGTTCCTGGATGTTCTTCAGCGCAGTCTCGACTTCCTCGTCGGAAACGCTCGTATCCTTCTGTTCGGGCCGAATATCCTTGTATCCAGACACTTCGATTTCCGGCAGAACCTCGAACGTTGCCTTAAACTTCAGCGGCTCGCCGTCGTGCATGTGGAGATCGGTAACGCGGGGCTGCGAGATCGGCTTGAGGCCCTTCTTTTCCGTCTCACTCTGGAAATACTTGGGTACTAGCGTTTCAACTACCTCGGACTTGAGGTCTTCGGCGAACCGTAGCCGGACAACGGTCGCCGGCACCTTACCCTTCCGGAATCCCGGAATCTTGGCAAGTTTCGTGTATTTGCGGACAAGAGACTCAGTCTCGTTCGTGACAATATCGGCGGGCACTTCTACTTCAATTTCCCGCAAGCAAGTAGGCTTTGTTTCAGTGGAGTTCAATGGCTAACCTTGTAGTTTGATTAAAGTTCGTTGTCGGAATACGACACAGAAATCTGCCAAATACAGCAAATATCTATAGTAGAAGAGAGCGGTGAGAGGGTCAAACCGGCGACCTGGACACTGCTCTGTCCTGAATGCTCTAAAATCAACTTATGGCCTCTCCCTTGGAAGCCCTCAATGCACAAGTAATCTCCTGTCGCCTTTGCCCTCGCCTCGTCACCTTTAGAGAGAAAATCGGCCGCGAAAAGCGGCGTGCCTACATGGACTGCGAATACTGGGCCCGACCCGTGCCGGGCTTCGGTGACCCAAATGCGCGTGTCTTGATCCTCGGGCTTGCCCCCGGAGCGCATGGGTCGAACCGCACCGGGCGCCCTTTCACCGGCGATTCCTCCGGCAACTTCATGTACCCGGTGCTGCACCGCACTGGCTTCGCCAACCAACCCACGGCCAAACATCGCGACGACGGTCTCGTCCTGACCGACGCCTATATTACGGCCGCTGTCCGCTGCGCGCCGCCGCAGAACAAACCGACGCCGGCTGAAATCGTCAATTGCTCCAGATTCCTTGATGCTGAATTGGATTGCCTGAAGAACGTTCGCCTCGTCGTCGCCCTGGGACGCATTGGCTTCGATGCGTATCTGAATTACGCCAAGCGAAAAGGCGTTCTGGCCAACAAATCGGCGTACAAGTTCGGCCACGGAGCCACGTACGACCTGCCAGGCGGACAGATTCTCCTCGCCTCTTATCATCCGTCGAATCAAAACACGCAGACCGGCAAACTAACCGAGCAAATGTTCACGGAGATATTCCGCACCGCCCGCAAGCTGATAACGCAGCGGCCGTAAAGAACCGTAGCGCCGGACTCCAGTCCGGCGTTGTAGCGCCGCCGCCCCGACGGCGTAGTGAGGGTGTCCAGCCCTCGCTCTTGTCTTGTCATTCCTCGCGTCAGCGAGTAACCCCTACCTTCACGCAAATGTCTGTAGGAGCGCGGGTGTCGCACGCTTCTCCGAAGGAGAGGGTGCGATGAAGAGCACATATTTCTTTAGTCCCTTGCCACTGTGAGCTCCCCTTCCACAGAGTTCGTTAGCGACTCACGGGGCAACCGTCAGATGCGTGGTGAAAATGCAAAACTGATTCAGTTATGGCGAAAGATGATCGGCATTTCCCGTTTGATCGGAGTGGTGGCGGGATTGGGCTTCTTACCGAACCCGGTTGCTATCGCCGTTGCCTTACTTACTTTTCCTTTTGCATTTGTAGCTCTGAGCGGCGTCTGGATGATATACGCGGCGGTAGTGAAAGAGAAGCATCCCTGGCCCATGATTGCGCTGGCTGCCTTCGTCCCATTTGCTGGGTTGTGGTACTACTTCCCGCAGGTTCGCAGGGTTCCCAGCCATTAGCAGGCCCCAACATCATCATTGTCTGCTTCTTCTCCATCAGCTACATTCAACCTAGGCTCCCCCTAATCTCTGGCCGAGGCACGACATGTCTCATCGCGTATGCCCCTGGTGGTTGGGTTATCTCCTCGCATGCCCACTGCGGCGATGGCTGCAGAATCCCTCGACTATTCTCTCGCCTTACGTTCACGAGGGCATGACCGTTCTCGAACCCGGTCCAGGGATGGGCTTTTTCACCATCGATCTCGCGCGCATCGTTGGACCGACCGGTCGGGTGGTTACCGTCGATATCCAGCCGAAGATGGTGAGCAACCTGAAACGGCGAGTCGCCAACGCAGGATTGCTGGCTCGCATCGACGCGCGTCTGGCAAAACCAGATTCCATGGGAATTGCCGATCTCGATGGCGCGGTTGACTTCACGCTGGCCTTTGCGCTGGTCCACGAAATGCCGTCGGCCGAAAT
Organism: Acidobacteriota bacterium; assembly: GCA_023410055.1. Classification (GTDB taxonomy): domain Bacteria; phylum Acidobacteriota; class Terriglobia; order Terriglobales; family Acidobacteriaceae; genus JAEZPW01. The sequence continues at coordinate 7,407 of JAEYQK010000004.1, read as the reverse complement.
ATTCTTTTCCGAAGCGGCAAAGGCATCAAAGCCCGGGGCAAAGCTGTTGTTGTGTGAGCCCGCCGGTCACGTGAAAGATAAGGCGTTTGACGACGAGATCGCCGCCGCGGAAAAGGCAGGCTTCAAGGTAGTCGCGCGCCCTACGATGAAGCGAAGTCACGCGGCGGTCCTGCAGAAGCCTAATTAAACTAGCCAGGCATTAACCGCGTGAACGGGTTGGGGTTACCATCTCTTTTGCGCCCGGAAGCTGTTGCAGGATTGGCCTATAGAGACAACGACTGCCATCGTTGTGCTGCGCTACACAATTCAAGCAGACTCCGACTGAATGGGACGTACACCACAGAATCGACACCTCTTCGCCGCAGACGATACACCGCGAGGCCCCCTTCCGTAGCGCGTTCTGCTTCGATTCCTTCTGGCTGGAGATCATCCGACGCGCGTCAACGTACATCGGAACAGCGATCACCATCGCCCCAAACGCCATCATAAGCAGCCCGCCGGTACGCGCATCCTTCATCTCGGAGTCATTAAGGGAAGCGCCCATAACGACCAGTCCCAGAAGAATGAAAGCGCAACCCGCTATCGTCGTCAGTAGTATGGACCGTTTCACTGTTCAGCCCCGAAAGTGTGAGTATGCACGACCCGCGATTATATCGAGCAATAACGCCTCGCGCAGCACGATTGTGTCTACAAGCGAAGAAGCGGGAATGATCCCGCTTCGCACCACTGCGAAATAGAGAACTCCCGAAATCAGTAAGATGTCAGGCTTACCCATTTCTGCCTATTGAAGGTCGCCGTAGCCGGATTCGGATTTTCCGTTGTCTTCCCGGCTTGCGTTGCCGGGAAGAACGGCGGATAAAGCCCCTGCGCGAATCTCTTGTCGAAGAACACATCGCGAGACGAAACATTCGCGCCATGCAGTTGATTGTGAATGCGTCCCCCAACAATTACCAACTTCGAAATATCTTGACCAATGCTGGTCAACCCATAGGTTGCACCGTTCTTATTCGAAATTGTTGCGATCGATGCGTCAACCTCAATGGTGCCGTTCTTGGTAGGGTTATTCAACTGAAAATTACCATTGTTCGTATAGAGCCCAATGACCTGTCCGCGATCATTGCCGGGAATAAGGGCATCCGCCGTGTCCTTAGTAACAGGAGGCGTCTTGTAGGTTAGGTTGCCATTGACCGTGAGGTTTGTCGCTGCAGTGATGGTAATCGCAGCGTCATCTTGGACCTGGCCAGACAAAGACTTCACTTCTCCGTCCACGTAGATCATGGCAGCGTTGTTGAGTTCGTATGAGCCCGTATTATCCCTCTGAGTTGGAACGTCATGAAGGAGAAGTGTGTTTGTGCCAACCGTAACCTCAGTCTGGCCCATGCCTGTCATTGTGTAACTCGTGGCAGGATCGTTGGGGAAGTTCTTATCATAGTTGCTATTCGGAACAGCCGTTACCTTAATCGTCGTTGTGACTCCACCAGACGTTATGTTGTATATCTGCTGCAAGTAGCAATTGGGATTCCCGGATGGACATGCGGGGAAGGCAGCCCCGGTTTTCGGATCACTACCCAACAGCGCCGGAACCATAGCAGTTGAGAGGGTTATGTCGGCGTTCCCGGGAACATAGAAACCACCACCGTTGAAACTATTCTTGTCGTCGGAGTAGTTAAGGAATACACCGGAAGTCTGGGTTGTAAACGCATTCCCCTTGTAATCGCGCAACTTCTTCATATCAGCCGCTGTAACGCTCGTACTTAGTCCTATGCCATCAATCACCGCTCGCTTCTGCTGATAGTCACTCGCTGGCAAATCGGGCATCGGCGCATTGAAGTTTAAGTCGTCCTGAAAGGTTGGGGCGATAGTCACCTTACTCTTACCCGTTCCGTACGTATAGGACTTGGTTGCAGATTGAATACACTTGCCACTGAATTGAAATCCGGCAGCCACCCCTTTACAAGCCACATCATTCGTAAAGATATAACTTCCGGACGTCCCAAACGTAAAACATCCCTCCGTTGCAACCGGCCCAGTGATCGTACCAGGAGTGAAGTAGGAGCCGTCACATACATCCTGATGCTCAACATAAAGACCGTATCCAGAGAAGTACGGAGGAGGAACGCTATCGAAGGGAACGGTCACAATTAGAGCCCCTTCCTCTCTTATCCTGTTCTTTTGCTGCCCTTGGGATTGTCCAATCGACACAATCGCGTAAGACAGGGTGCATTGCTGCGACGTGTCGGAGATCTTTGCGCAGCCTTGCAATGTAAGATTGAGAGCATCGGGATCTAGCAAAAACTTCTCGGTTATCGAGCCAGCAGCTGCGCCCGTGGTTAGGGGCTTGTATCCGCCAGATGCCCATGCGGTCTTCAAGGAGTCCAAAATCGTCGAGACAGTCGCAGCAGTAAATGGTGGCGTTGTCGCGTTCGTGCCGGGATCGATTTTCGTCAAGAGCTTGTTGGCCATATCCTGTCGAACAATCGTCAGCCCTGAATCCGCAGCATAAAAGGATCCGCGATAATTGCTGTAGTACTTGTTGGTTAACATGTCAGAATTGGCGGACAGGTACATGGCGATGGACATGCCGGTAAGTACCGCCAGCAGTAGCAGCGCAGTAACGAGCGCAATTCCTCGCTCCTCTTTGAAGCGAGAGTTCGTAACTAATCTTTTACACGTCGTCATTACTCGCCTCCTACTTCTTCGTTGATTCCTGAGCCAGAGACAATCCACGCGGGCTGCTTACAACGGACAATGCTTCGATTTTGTACGGTCCGCCGTCAAAATCGTTCGAGACAACAGCACCTCGGCTCGGTTCCGTTCGCCCAATCAGAGTCACGCGGACAGCTCGGATTCGAGACCAATCGTTACTGTATCCCTTGAGCGAGTTGTAGCAATACGGTTTGCAGTCATTCTCTTCTGCCGTGTCATCCGGTTCATTTACGAGACTTGCACCGGCTTTGAAACCTATTACCTGCTCGGCGATGATGCACTTGTCGTCGTAAGGAGGAGCGGCGGATGTCCCGTCGGGTTTAACTGGGCTACACGCCCCGTCCGTGGCTGCCAATCTCACCAATTTCGGATTCTTGGCGTCGGTCGTATCTACTGTGTAGACTGCTGGGGCCAGCCTAAGCACGAAGGAGCCGTCTGGAAATGCATGCTCTAGTTTGCCGTTCGCAGTCGTACTTATTCCATAGACATCATCCGCGCCGGAATTCGATCCATCGTCGTTGGTCTTCTTGTGCTGTAACTGAACTTGGTTTCCAGCCGCCTGGCTTTTCGACAAACGAACCACCGTCATGTACTTCCCGTCCGGAGTTACAACCATTACGTAGTCGCCTGCGGCGAAATGTCCCGCAAGCTCTTCATTCCCATCCTTGTTTCTCTTTGTTGGATCTGCCGGCTGAACCTTCAATTCGGCGCTCACAGCGGTGTCGTAGTCTGTACCGCCGTTGGTCACCACCGCTGGTGGAGTTGAAGTGTCGATTTTGACGATCGTCAACCGGTCGAAACAGCTGTCGGCGTAAACCTGTGTCCCGTCTTGATGACAATTAGCGCCAGTTCCGGACTGGATGGTTACTCCCACCGGCCAGCCCGGCATATTGATGCCGTTATAAAATCCCACCCCGGCGTTCGCGAGATCAAGTTGCAGCTGCGCGACGGCATTCCTGACGCCAAAGTTCAAGGCGGCCTGGCTTTGCTGCGTAACGAAAACCCGCATGTGGCCCGTAACCAGACTAAAAGCTGCGCCTGAAATCACCAAAAACACCGCGAGGGTAACGAGCAGTTCTATCAGCGAGAATCCCGCTTCCCGGTTCCCTTGCTTTCCAGCACATCTCCAAAACAGTCTACGGTTGTCCATTTCGCACCGCGCTCATTTGATATTGACCGGGCTTACTCGCAGCCGACGGATACTCGACACGAACCGTTATCCGTCGAACCTGACTCGGCAAACCAGGGATGTCCTTCTCAATAATCCATCGCCGCTTGAAAGTCACCGCATCTTTGCCGAGCACAGCTTGATCCGGAGGGTTCTTGTCTTTTTGTGTCTCCGGCGTGCCACCCTTTGGCGTTTGTTTAATGTTGTAATAGTCGCCATCTGCGTCGAGCTGGGTTTCCGAGATGGAGCCGCTAGCGGCACCCATCGTTACCTCATCGAAATAGGCGACTGTGATTCCGCCAATGTCCAGTTTCTGGTCACTTGTGAGACTACCAACGGATGTCCCCGAAGGTATCTGTATGTTGACATCCTGCGCTACCATGCCACCTGTAAGCTCTTCAAGTTTTTCGGAGCAAAGAACCGCCGCAACATTTACGTAACGGGAATTGTGCGAGGTAAGGTCCATCTTGCTCATTAAGCCCGCGAGAGAGAGTAGACCCACGGACAAAATGACCGTTGCTATCAGAGTCTCAATCATGCTGAAACCTGCTAGTCGACGTTTGGAGGAGTACCTACTTGATAGAAATCGTTCCATAACTTGAAACCGTGAGCGCCTTGGAGTTGATTTGACCCTTGCCAAGGTCACGCGTTAGGGTGATCGGGTTGTTCCCTGCTAAGAAGACCAGTCGTCCACTAGGCAAGAACTCAATTGTCGCATCTGTTCCGAGAACGACCTTTCCTCCCGAAAAGGAAGTTGCGCTGCCATCGTTCGTAAACACAAATGTCTGGCTTTTAGTCGGGTCCCATTCTGGGAACTTCCCCACCTGATACGAATTATCTGCCTTGCTGAATTTAATCGTGTAAGGATAACCGTCAGAGAGAGCCCTGTACCTCGTCGTCTGTATCGCACCCGACACGCCGGAAACCGCAGCCCGAAGGTCGTAGTACGCCAACGTCGACTGCACTAGGGGAATCGATATCGCGGTCATGACGAATATGATCGCGACCACAACCAAAGCTTCGATAAGGGTGAAGCCGCGTTCAGTTCGAATTCGAACTGAGTGGTTCCGGCCTCCTGGGGTAAGACCGCTACTCATAACCTTTTCCCTTTTCCCGCCACTGAGTCTCGGGTACTGAACGGGGGCCTCAGACAGCTAAAGAGCTGCCTGTTTTTGGAGTGCACCAATTTTCAGACTGAGTGGCAGGAAATACAAGGGTACGGGCAGTGAAATCGTCTGCACTTAGGACAAAACCGGGTACTAGTACCTAGGTAATCACAAGTAACCGCCACATTTCACATCGTAAGACGATATTGTCGTATTCGATTGAAATTCTGCTTGTTACCCGATGTTACCGTGGCACGAAGGCTCTGATCGCAGTAAGACACGTCATTGCCGTTCCTGCCGTAGGACCAGGCAGCCGAGAAAGCTCCGCAAGGCTCGCACTCACGTCAGCCAGGCTCTCTTCTGGAAAACCGCTGCCATCTCCGGCTGCAATTATATGGCAGACGCGCGCCTGCTCTTTCACCGAACGGCGAGAAATCTCGGCAACAACCAACCGAGGATCGCGTATCAGCATGTCCTGATAACTCGACCCCAGAATCTCAGAGACGGTTGCATCAGTGGTGTTGCTGGCATCCAGAAGAGGCGCCAGCATCGTGTGGTCATTCCGCAAAAACAGGTCGCTCATGTACGGAATCAGGTGCTCATCGCAAGTTTCTGAATCTCGTACACATGAGCGCAGGGCATTAATCAGGACTTGGTGGTTCGCCACAGGTTCCTGTCCCAGAATCAGCAGAAGATACGCAACCCCTGCAGTCCTCGCCCCTTTCGCCTGGATCTGGGCTTTGGTAAGCGCCTGAACCGCTACCTCGCGTGACACCTCTTTCAAACGATCCGGATACGCAACATCATCCGGGAGCAAGAAAGCGATCATGCCCTCTTCTGTCTTAGGCGGTTCGGTGGGATTCAATGGCGATACCTGCTTCGGCTTGGTCACTTGAGCCGCGGAGCAGATCGAAAGGACGACCAACAAGATCGATACTCGCCTAATAGCACGCTTCATAGGGCCTCGCACAAAAATTGGGCGAACCTGCTAGATCGCAGAATCTGAAAGTATCGCCATCCCACACTCATCGGCCGCATGGAGTACACGATCGCCGTCCAGCAGAAGGCACTTTCCCGCATCGACCGCCAGGCAGGTTGCTCCCGCAGCACGCATCACCTCAATAGTTCTTACGCCGATTACGGGTACATCAAAGCGCATATCCTGCTTGCTCTTGGCGACCTTCACGACCGTCAGAGCGCGGCTTAGGGTCGAGGGTTCGCCCCCGAGAGACTTCGAACGCATCATCGCGCCAGCGCGCTCGATCGTTGCATCCGTGCCCTCCATTGCCTCAACTGCGACGCAAGCCGCCTCGGCTATGACGACTGTCTGCCCGATGTCGTAGTGGCCGAGAGCACGGGCGACCTCGCGACCATATAGAATGTTCGCGCGCTCCTGCTCGTTCGGCCCACGCCGGGTCAGGACGCCAGGTTTGGCAAGCAATGGTTCAAGATACGAAGTAGAGTTCAGCAGCCTTATACCCTCGTCTTCAAGAACCTTCGCAACCGCACCGATCAGTGAGTCAGTGTTGCGAGTCGTCAGTGAAAGCAGGAGTTTGGCAAGACGCCAGTCGGGACGAATGCTGCTGAATATCTGCTTATGCTTGACCTGCCCCGCCATGATCGCTCGGCTGACACCTTCGCGCTTGAACATCTCGATCAGCTTCGAGAGTTCCCCCAATGATAGCCAGTGCACGGCCGAAGCTCCGTGCTGTTCAATTTCAGGATAAGTCTCTTCTTTTATTGCGGCTACGACGACATCTTCACCCTGAGCACGAGCCGCATCGAGCACCAGCATCGGGAAGGTTCCGTTGCCGGCGATCAGGCCAAGTCGATCTTTGTAAGGAGTGGTCATTTGGTTCAAGCGACACTACTTGATGATCCCGCGCTTGCTCGCCTCGATCCACTTGATCATCATTTCGACGTCTTCGCCCTGATCGCCTTCGGACTTCAGCTTCTCGAGTGCCTGCGTCGTGTTGAGCTTCGAGGCCAGCAAAACCTTGAAGGCGTGGTGGATCTTGTGAATGCGCTCTTCAGAAAATCCCTTGCGCCGGAGACCAATCGAATTTTCACCGTAAGCCGCCACCTCGCGGGGCGCAACCGTTCGCGAGAACGGCAGAACATCTTGGGTGATGATCGAGCCGCCACCGATGTAGGCATACTGACCTACGCGCGTGAATTGATGCACCGCGCTCAACGCTCCGACGACGGAGTAATCCTCGACGATCACATGGCCGGCGAGCGTCGCATTGTTTGCCATGATCACTTGATTACCGACGAAGCAATCGTGAGCCACGTGGGCGTACGCCATCAGCAGACAGTCACTGCCAATCTTCGTGAGGCCGCCGCCCTTGACCGTACCCCGATGAATAGTCACGCACTCTCGAAAGTGATTGCGGTCGCCGATCTCCAACCGGGTCGGCTCTCCCT
>JAEYQK010000109.1 GCA_023410055.1 Acidobacteriota bacterium | reverse complement strand
GCACAAGGCTGAGTCTCTCCTGCGGCTCTCCGGGAGCGCACCGAACTCGCAATGCGTCTTCCGCAATCGGCGTCACAGTCAGGACTCCGCAATCAGCCCGAACCGACAACCCCCGAAAGTCGCTCGCTCCAAGGGCAGCCGCATTGGCGATCGACGGGGCGAAGAACGGAAACGCAGCTACAACGAGCAAAAGGAGCTGATGGAATCTCCGAGACAAAGCACTCACCTCGCGCACTATAAGTTCGAATACAGGCCAGCAACAAAAGTTATCGTTAACTATCGCACGATTTGGTAAGTTGGAGAAACCTTTCTGCTTAGGGCGAGCCATTGACGGTTCGTTGCAGATCGGTGAACGAGCTGTACACACAAACTTCGGAAGAGATTATGCGAAAGACGATTCTAGTTGTTGCCCTTACACTCTTATCAATTTCGGCGATAGCACAAACCTCCAACGCTAGCCCCATCCTTCCCGATTTTCCCAACGCTTCACATTGGCTCAACAAACCCTCTGACTGGAGCGTCAAAGACGGAGTGCTGACCATCAAGGCCGGAGAGAAGACCGACTGGTACGTTGCGCCCACCGGAACCGATCAGGTATCGACTTCACCGTTGCTGCTCTTCCCCGCCCCGAAGGACTTTTGGTTTAGCGCGAAGGTCACGGTTGATTTCAAGTCGCTGTTCGATGCAGGCGCGCTCGTTCTCTATGTGGACGAAAAGAACTGGGTCAAGTTCGCCTTCGAGAGTCCGAACGGAAAGACCGGTTCGATCATTTCCGTGGTTACTCGCGGACTCTCTGACGACAATACCGGCGCCCCGATCGAAGGAAACTCGGTATACCTGGAAGTGTCCAAGACGGGGCAGGCAATCTTCTTGTTCTACTCGACAGACGGGAAGAAGTGGAACGTAACTCGCGCCTTCAATCTCGGGCCGGAGCAACCACTCCAATTCGGATTCTCGGCACAGTCGCCAAAAGGTGCCGGCTCGACCGTCACCTTCTCGGAAATACGCTACAAAGCGCAGGGCCTGAAGCCGTGGAGTGCTGAGTAGTGCCTGCCAACAAGAAAGTCCCACATCCGATCAAGATGTGGGACATCCTCACTCTACTGCTCTAGAACCGAACTTGCAGCCTACTGCCGCTGTAAGTGACGGTCTTCGCATTCGCCGCCCCTTCGCCGATTCCCGCATTCACATCCGGACCAGCGAGCACGACTTTGAGCGTCCGCTTTTGGGCCATCCCAGGGAAGCTTCCCTTCCGATCGCCGACAGTCAAAATCCTGGCTGCATCGTTCCACGATAGTTCATACGTGGCGTACTGCCCCTTTTCGTAGTTGTAGGTTTCGTTGTCGTCTTCATACAAGGTGAACTTCGCGTTCGCACCCGGATATATGCGTATTTCATACGGCGCATCCAGCTTCTCGGTTGCGTATTGAACCACAGGTCCCATCGGAACAATCGAACCTGCCCGCACGTAAAGCGGCATCGTATTCAACGGGTACTTGCCAGTCACCTTCTGTCCGCCATCGTAGCGTTTGTTCGTCCAGAAGTCGTACCAGCCTGCGCCCTTCGGTAAGTAGGTGACGTAAGAATTGTCCAGCGCAGGCTTCGCACTCTCGAACTGCTTGATCGCAGAAGGCGTACGCCAGCTCAGACGCAAATCGCGATTCCCCGTGCCATTGAAGTACTCAATCTTGAACGCGGCCTTTTGTCCCTGGTGGAGAGTGACTTTCGCACTGCGGTAACGCGATGCGCCAAAGTCCCAATCCCGGATTGCGAGTTTGTCGTCGATCCACAGGCGGAAGCCGTCATCGCCTTCCAGCCCAATCTCATACTCACCTTCCTCGGGAGCGGTCAGGAATCCCGACCAGCGTCCTGAGAAATAGTCCAGCGCCTTGAGACCCGCCGGTGGCTGAGTCAGAGGAGGCCCCGGCCACGTGTACTCGATCTTCGGATCAACAACTTTGCCGGCAGATTTCTCGAAGTTTGTTCCTTCAAAGTACTCGACTTCGACTCCAGGCTTTCCATCCGGGGTCTGAAGCGCCTCGGTTGGAATGGTCGGCGGCCGCGGCGGACCCACTCGGTACATCGCCCGCGTGATCGGATGGACGAGAAATGCAGGGCCAAACAAATACGCATCATCGATCTTTCGAACTTCCTGATCGTCCGGGAAGTCCATGGGCAGGCCGCGCATCATCGTGTAGTTGTCGCTCGTGCTCGCCCAAGCGAGGCTATAGATGTACGGCACAAGCCGGTAACGCAAGTGCGCAGCGTCCAGCAGCGACTGGAAAATGTCGGGCGCACTCTCCTTAAAGATGTAGGGCTCGCGCTCGATGCTTGCGCCGTGAATGCGGTAGATCGGATTGAAGATTCCGAACTGATGCCAGCGCGCGAACAACTCCTGGTACTCCGGATTCTTCTCGCCTCCGGTATCGTTCACGAAGAAGCCGCCCGTGTCTTGCGTCCAATACGGCAGCCCAGCCATTGCGATGTTGATACCGCCGGCAATCTGCGCCTGCAGTGTCTTCCAACTCGCAGTCGTATCGCCTGACCATGGCAGCGCACCGTAGCGCTGCTGTCCTGCCCAAGCCGAGCGAGTCAGCGTGAAAACGCGCTTATTGCTGGCTGCCCGCTGGCCTTCATAGGTACCCTGAGTCGTTACCAGGCTGTACGGATTCAGATAGCGCGTGAAGTCACCAAGGGCGTTCCTTCCCAGACCTTTGATGTCTCTCTCTACTTCGTATGGATTATGGCAAGCGCCACCGACTTCAACCTCGGTACCGTCCATCCACAGAGCGTCCACTCCGACATCAAGCAGACCCTTCTTGATGTGCTTGAAATAGATCGCGCGGCCTTCGGGACTGTAGGCGTCATAGATTCGCGCCTTCTTCGATATCCAATGCAGCGGCTCGAAACGCAGACCCTTGGCATCGAGCTCATGTGCCAGCTCCGTGTCATTGCCAACCGACGGCCAAATTGAGTTCATCAGCTTGACGTGCAGTTCGTTGTGGAGCGTTTGAGTCAGCCCTTTCGGATCGGGATAGCGTTCCTTATTCCAGATCATCCCGCTCCACGTTCCGTCCTTGTCGCCGCCCCAGTACTGCCAGTCCTGCACGATGTAGTCGATCGGAAATTGCTCGCGGCGGAAATTGCGAACCACTTCGATCAACCGGTCTTGAGTCTTGTAGCGCTCCTTGCTCATGAACAAGCCAAACGCCTGCCGCGGGAACATCGGCGCTTTGCCAGTGAGGCTACGATAGCCAGCGATCACGCCATCCATGTTGTCAGCGGCGATGAAGTAGTAATCGACGCCCGCAGGCGCGCTCTCGGCCCAGAACGATGCACCATCGGCGCCGTCCTTGAAAATCGATTTTGAGTAGATGTCCCAGAGAATGCCGTACCGCTTGGTCGACATCAGCATCGGAACCACCGTGCCTATGTTCGTCTGAACCAGCAGGACTTCCTGACCGCGGTAGTCCATATAAGACTGGTTGTACTGGCCCAGTCCGTACAGAGACTCATCTGGTGTAAGCGTGAAGCTCTGCTTCACCTCATACGTGGGCTCGTTTGAGATCGTGAGTTCTCTAATCTCCGCAGGATTGCTGGTTCGCTCGCGAGCTATCTCCTCGCCATTGGCCTTCCGGAAGCTCAGCGCGCCGGTTTTCTTGTCGACAGAGATACGCAGTTGAGCAGAGGAAACAAGCAGTTGCTGACCTTTATCCTCAACCTTGAACGGCACACCCGCAGGATGAGCAATCACCGCAAGGCTCGGCTGTGTCGTGTGTACCCGGCCCAAGTTTGCATTCACCCGCACAATGCCCGGGCCGTAGAACAAAACGTTCTTCACTGTCTGCCCCACGCAGACCTGAATCCCGTTCTGTACTTCTACCCACGAGAACCCTGTTTGCCCCGTACCACATGGCTTTACGACCGCCATCTGGCCGGCCTGATCCAATCCAGCAGGTTTTGCGGCAGCGTTGGAAAGCTGCGCCGCACACACCAGCAGCACAAAAAGGAAGAGCAAGTATCTCAATCGCGTGTGCATTGATATCTCCCGATCGCCAAGCGCGAAGCCGCTGCAACCGGCGGACCCGCGTATCCGGACATGATCTTTCTACGGAGCCTAAAGAATACACCGCAATTGCTGGAATTCCGATGGAAGAACGCATGCGCGCGCCTCCGCAAAAGGAGGCGTTCTTGGACGCCGATTCTGTTTGATCGTGTCTCTGCTACTCTAGAAAGTTGGTGTTGCGGTCAGGGCCTTCTCGACAATATCAACGCCAATCTTGCGCAAGAAGTCCTCGGGCGACTCGCCACCCAGCATCGCAAACACATAGTCATTCGGCAGCAGGATGTCTCTTTCGCCGGAGCGCATTGTGACCATCGCCGGGCCGATCTGCTTAACATTCGAGTTCAAAAGAGTGCGGATTCGGCCTTCACTCGATGCCTTCTCAAGCTGATCCACATTTCGCTGCCGCGCGCGCCGGAAGGATTCGCCGCGATACGAAAGCGTGACCCGATTCGTCCCTGAACGACTCAGAGCCAAAGCTGCCTCGATTGCCGAGTCGCCTCCGCCGACTACGAGCACATCTTTGTCCTTGTAGCTTTCGGCCTCTATGAGGCTGTATGACACCTTAGCCAAGTCTTCGCCGGGAACCCCCAGCTTCCTCGGTGTTCCCCGTTTACCTGCGGCCAGCACCACATAACGCGCAGCGTACTCCCCCTTGGGAGTAACGATCCGAAACGCACCAGACTCCCTGCCGATTGACTCAACTCGCTCGTTCGTATTGATACGTATTCCGGTGTTACTGATGATCGTCTCCCAGACATTCAGCAGCGCCTCTTTGCTTCCATCACCGACATACAGAGCGCCATAAAGCGGCACCTCAAGCGGCTCGGCCATCAAGAATTTCTGACGCGGATACTGCCGAATCGTCGCCGCAATTTCACCTTGCTCCAAAGTGATGTAGCGAAGTTCGTACTGATGGGCTGTGAGCGTCGCGCTCAGTCCGGCAGGTCCAGAGCCTACGATTGCCACGTCATAGACATCGTCCTGATTCGACGTTTCCTTTGCGAGCCGCTCACGAATGTGATCAATCGCGATCTTGCCCTCATTGATCGCCGTCTTGATGAGACCCATGCCGCACAGTTCGCCTGCGATGAAGACTCCTGGCACATTCGTTTCGTAGTCGGCCTTCACCATCGGCACTCGCATCGTCTGGAGCACGCCATCATACGACAATGCAATCGCCTGCGTCGGACACACCTCAGCGCACTTCGCGTGACCGGTGCAGCGTTCGGGATGCGCGAGAATCGCTTTGCCGCCACTCATCTCCAGCGTTCCCGTCTCGGGGCAGGCATGCACACAACTCGCACACCCGATGCACATCGACGCATTGATGACCGGTTTAGCTTGTCCCTTCGGTGCGCCAGTGGACGATGAAGTCTGCTCGGAAGCCATGTGGATCGTCCACATCGCTATCGCGGCGCCACAATGCGGGCAGAACGCCGATCCCTGCTCCATCATCTTGCTGCATCGAGGACACGCTCGTTTTTGTGACGTTGGTGCGGCAATGTCCGCCTGTTGCTTGGGCGAAAGCTTGCTCACATATTGCCGAACGAATATGAGAGTAATGGCGCCTGCAATGAGAAATGCAATCAGAGTTTCCATGTCATCACATAAAACCCAACATCGTAACCACCGCAATGTGGATCACTGCCAGTACTGCAAACGAGTAGCTAAACGGACGATGAACGACGTGCCACAAATGGAATACCTGCTGTGTTCGCGACAAGAACACGATGCGCTTCGAAAGCGACGACTTGGCCCTTGCCGCATCGACCACGCGTTCCAGTTCCCGATTGGAAGTTCGCAGCAGCCCTCCAAACGAAACCATTAATCCGCCAAGACTAAGCACTCGCGCACGTAGTCGTGCAACGTGGAACGGCCTTGCGATGTCCAGCGCAAGCACCAGCAACATCGCGCGGACTGCGGGCATATCGCAGACTTCCTCATTACTTGGCAATCTTAGTAGAGGATCGAGATCTGACAGATTAAGCACGGTCTGATCGGCCAACTCTCGCATGAGATCGCTGTCAGCCGCCTCAAGTTCTTTCAGCGACATCTCAGCGTCGTTCAACGACCTGGGAATCTGCGCGTAGATATATCGTCCAACGATTCCACTCAGGGCCACCGCTGACATGATCCAAAAGGCCATTCCTGCGATGCCGTTGAACTTGAACGACGAGTGAAAGGCTATGATCACCGGCGCAGTTAGTCCGAAGACAATGTGAAAATCCAGCCAATGCTTCGACGAGCCGATCTTTCCCAGCCAGCGATTCCGCTTTCGCAACGGATAGACAAAGATCGCCAGGAAGAGCGCAACGCCGAGAATGCCGAGATCGATACCAATTCTGCCGCTTGGCCGAAGCAAATGATGTTTCGGAGAGAATGGTCTATCCGCGGCGCTCAGCACGTAGTAGTCGAACCCGTACGCCGCAACCGCCACTACAACGCCCATCGCCAGCAACGCGCACACAAACACTCGTATCCGATGACCTAGCTCCTTGCGCCGGATTGCACTCTTCTGGTCAGGAACAGCTACTGGATTCGTGATACTGAGAATCGTGCTCAATCCTTCGCTCCTTTGTCGGCGATGGTCTGCTGGGTCTCAACCATGAAGCGCTTATATTTCGTGAAACGATGTATGTTCCTCCATCGCTGCCGCAGGCTTTCGACGTCGACGGTCGCAACGCTTGGGAACCGGTATTGCTGCTTCCATCCCGGAAGTTCCACCGGCGAGTAATCGACGGCGACCGAGAATCCCACTAGTCCAACATCGCGCATGCTATTCGCCAAGCTCGCCTCCATCCGCGCGACCTGGCCGTTTGCCGGGTCAATCCATGCCGTTCCCACAAGTTCCAACGGGTACTCCCGCCCTCTCACGGCAAGCGCGGCCGGGGTGCGCGTTCCCGCGATATGCGAGAAATGCACGCGCTTCAGCGTTTGTCCGTTAACGATCTCATCCGTCAGTTGTTCGAATCGGAAGCCATTTCTGTAATACGGGTGAAAGATGAGAAACAGTGTCGAAAATCCATTCGTCAGAAGGAGAGGCGTGGTCTTGCCCGGATTCCCCGGCTTCTTCTCCGCCAACCGCGATTCACTAAGCGTCAGTTCATCGTTGTCCGCCTGTAGCAGCACGAAATAGTCGTAGGTACTGTTCTCGTGGATCTCCGTGCGCCCACTCTTGCTGAGCTTCGACTGCGACACCTGCTCCGTGCATTTCACTTCCGAGAACTGATCAAGGAACTCGCTCACCTCGTGACTAGCCTTTTCCACCACAGAATCAGTCGTCGCGCTTTCCGCATGGATTACCCCGGCATGGACGACCGCAACAAGGATTGCGACAGCAACCCTAGTGATGTGCCGCATCGGCCACCTCCGCCCTTCTGTGACTTCGATTGTCGAATCGATAGCCGAACGTGAATGAGAACTGGTTGTAGTTCCACAAACCACCCCGCTCGGTCGTAAACCCTCCTTGAAAGAAGTAGTGGCTGCTAAACGAGTAATCAACGGTCGAATTGAAGAAGTGCGAACCGACGTCTTTTGTGAACGAAGAAAGGAACGACTGCGTGCCGCCCTGCAACTCTATCCGCAGGTTGTCGCCGAGCGTACGTGACAACGCTACAGACCTGTAAGAACCGCGGGCAAATGCGCTATCGAACTTCGAATACCGCACATCTGCGCGAAGTCCTGTCCGCCATATCTGAGCTTTCGAAACTCCTAACATTGTGTTCCACGAACTCTTCGTATCTCTGCTGGAATGGCTGCGCCCGATGTTCGTGTACAGCGTGATGCGTCGTGGTGCTTCCACCCTCATACCTCCGCTCAGTCCCTGAAACAAATACTTATCGAGCAAGCCTGTCCCCACCAATTGCGGATCGAAGGTCGGCAGATCGCGAAAATATGTGTGGTTGAGATCAAACGACAGGCGCGAATGCGGCTGAACGCGCATGCTAAAGAAGCTCCGCCCGATTCCGAAACTCATCGCCGGCAACGTCGGATCGGATTTGGGTCGGTCTATCTGGTACGAGTGGTACAACGAGAACGAACGCTTGTAGGAAACAGTGTTCTCGCCGAACACAAATGGACGAGTGATCTGAAAACCCTGTAGATTGACGCCGAACCCGGTGGTGGTGCTCCACTTCACATTCTCGAACGACCCGCCGTCGTAGCTTACAAACGTGCCAGCCATTCGCCTACTCGGATCGTAGTTCCATGAAGTCGGATCAGGCGTCAGTCCGGCAAAGAGGCCGACCGTGCCGCCATGTCGGAGCTTTCGCCCGAAATAGCCACCATCGATCGTGTCCAGGCTGCTGGCCCAGGGCAGATACATTCTTCCGAAGCCCATCACCCATCGTGAGTTCGGATTGTCGTAGGTCAGGGTCATGTGGTACGTACGGTTGATCAGGTCCTGCAAAGTCGGCTGCGACTTCGCGGAAACCGTACTGACGCCGCCTCGGTAGTACCCGCTTAGGTTCCAGTAAGTGCCGTTGATTCGCGTGATGTCAGCGCGAAAGATAAATCCGAGTTGCGACGAACTCATACCGCCGCTGCGGGTTGTGCTGTAATCCATCCCGAAGCGCCCTCGCGCCTGGTTGACTTCGGGAAGCGGCGGGCGCGGAATCGCATCGCGCACGTCCTCGTCCAGTGGATCGCCCTCGGTAAAGCTCACGACTGCGGGATACTGTCTTGTATTACTGAGGGACTGCTTCGTGACTATTCTCTCAACCTCTTCTTGCGGCAATGTTGCGACATCGCCGACCACGAGTTGACGCGTGCTCGACACCACTTCGCACACCGCGGAACTATCCGCCACCGAAACAACTTTCAGCTTCGCGAGCACTCCTGCGTCGGCTTTGTCGGTCGCGGCCCAATTATCACTCGCCTGGTCCTTGCTCTTAATCTCCGCCGGGTTCGACTTAACCACCAGCAGCGTGCCTTCGCTCAATCCTGAGTTGCGGCCGCCTTCAACATAGATGGCATCCTTCGCGACATAGCGAATGCGGAAGTTCGATCGCACGGGTTGTTCAGTCACAGAAGGTGATGCCTGCGCGGCGCAAATGCCCACGATGCACAGCAGCGCGATAACTGGCCTAAGTAACTGCATTCCTAGTCTCCCCTGCCCGTCGGATGACAGCCGTAACAACTTGTCGCGCTGTACACGAAGTTGCGAACGTCGCGGTGCTTCGGCGTCACCACTGACGAATCGTGCTGGTGACACGTGATACAGGAGAACACCGCATAATTGGCCGTGTTCACGTGGCAGTCGGCGCACGTCGTCCACTTGCCTGCGTGCGTGCCTGAATAGATCGGGAACCATGTGTGGTTGAAGGTCGCTCCCGCCCACGTCGTCGTTGTGTGGCAGGTGTTGCAGGTCGTGGGAAATCCCGAGGCAACATGGTTCGGGTTCGTCGTCCCCGTGTAGTCCTTTTTGTGACACGAGTAGCAGTCCGTCGGAGTTCCGGCGTACACCCCATTAATGTGGCAGCTAGCACAAGCAACGTTGACGTGCGCTCCCGTTAACGGGAACCCTGTCTTGCTGTGATCGAAGGACGCTGGCTGCCACGCCGTGGTCGAGTGACACACCTGGCAATCCGTCGGGAACTTCGCCTGAACGTGGTTCGGATTCGTCGTGCTGTTGAAGTTCTTCATGTGGCAGGACGAGCAGGTTGTGCTCAACCCACTGAATTGCCCATTGACGTGGCACGACGCACATGCAACGTTCGCGTGCGCTCCGGTCAGCGGAAATGCCGACTTGCTGTGATCGAAAGACGCCGGACTCCAGCCCTTCGTCGTGTGGCAGATAGAGCAATCCATAGGGAAGCCCGACGTCTTGTGATTCGGATTGGTGGTCGCGTTGTAATCCTTGGTATGACACGATGCGCAATCCGCCGACGTGCCGGCGTACCTGCCACCTACATGGCATTGAATGCACTGCAATCCAGAATGCATTCCCGTAAGTGCGAACCCCGTGTAAGCCGCGTGATCGAACTTCGCTCCACTCCAACTTGAAGTTGTATGGCACACAGTGCAATCCTGCGGGAAGCCTGCCTGGGCATGGTTCGGATTGGTCGCCCCGTTGTAGTCCTTCGAATGGCAGCCATAGCACGTCTTCGGTGCGCCGCCCGTGTAACCACTCGTGTGACATGAAGCGCAAGAAGCGCTCGCGTGTGCGCCGGTCAGTGCGAATCCCACTTTGCTGTGGTCGAACGATGAAGGCCTCCACCCGTTCGTCGTGTGGCAAATCGAACAGTCCATCGGGAATCCCGAGGTCCTGTGATTAGGATTCGTCGTTGCGTTGAAGTCCTTCGTATGGCACGAGGCGCAATCCGCTGCCGTGCCGGTATACTTCCCTCCTACATGGCACTGAACGCATTGCAGCCCCGCATGCATTCCCGTCAGCGCAAAACCGGTTAACGCCGCGTGATCGAAATTCGCGGCATTCCAAGTTGCGGTCGTGTGACAGACGGAGCAGTCTCGGGGGAATGAGGCCTGAACATGATTCGGGTTCGTCGTAGCGTTGTATTCTTTCGCGTGGCAGGCGTAGCAGGTCACCGGCGTGCCTTTCGTGAAGCCGTTAACGTGACACGACCGGCAGTCGATGGTCGCATGCATGCCGGTCAGCGCGAATCCCGTGAACTTCGCATGATCAAACGAGGCACCGAACCACGAATCCATGCGGTGGCACGAGTTGCACGTGACTGGAAATCCGGTGTGATCGAAGGCCGTTGTTCTGAAGTCTTTCGCGTGGCACGTGAAGCAATCGGTTGAAAGGCCGGTGAAGCGTCCCTGAGCGGCCTGCTTGTGGCATGCCTCGCACTCGAGCACAGCATGTGCCCCCACCAGCGGGAATCGGTTTTGGTGCTGTTGAATCTGCCTGGTTGAAACGCTCCAGCCTTTAACGCTGTGGCAATTTTGGCAGTTGGCGCCCATTTGTCCGCGGTGGATATCCGCGTGGCAGTCGGAGCACGTATGCCCGACGTTGGTGAAGAGCAACTTCGTGTGACACTGTGTGCACGTAACGTTCGCGTGCATCCCCCGCAATGGGTATCGGGTCTTGTCGTGACTGAACTCCGGCAAATTTCGGATGGGCTTCCAAGTCGTGAACGTATGGCAGTTTTCGCACGACTGCGCCAGCGTGCCATGCGGGTTTTGTGTCTGGGCGCGCGGGACCGCCGGACGCTGTTGCGCCCATACGCTCGACAGAAGCGCTATGGTCGTCAGTACCACTAATTTCGCCCTATTCACCTGGCCCATCGCAACGTGCTCCCCCGCCTTTGTCGCCTCTTGGTCATCAAGACATGTATCCTGTTAACTTCCCTTTGCAACCGACGTCCCGTTGCTGTGACACGCCGCGCAAGCGGTCGGTGTCGGCTTATAGAGCAGAACTGCGCGCTCGCTCACTTCTCGCACACTCACGTGGCACGCTTTGCAGCGAACGTTCTGATGCGCCCCCTTCAGCGGAAAGGCCGTCTTCTCGTGGTCGAATAGCGATGGCCTCCACTTCATCGTGTTGTGACAATCAGCACACCGCGTCGTCGGCTGGCCCTTCGCAAACTGCGCTTCGTGCGGATCCTCGTGACATTCATCACAGACCTTCGGCGCCGCACTGAAATCCACGTTCGCCAGCTTGCGCTCGAGATTTGGAGGACGGTGGCACTCCACGCATCGCACTGCCTTATGAGTGCCGACCAGAAGAAACTTCGTGGTGCCGTGGTCGAAGCGGTCCAACTCCTGCCACGTCTTCGTCGAGTGACACGCCTCGCATCCCAGAGGATGACCTGCTGCATCAAGCTTCGCCATGCGCGATGCAAACTGATTTCTGTGTGGATCGGCATGGCATGAGGTACAACCGGTGCCGTCGAAGTGAAATGCCGCAACCGTGAGTTGTCCAGCCGGCTTGTGGCATTGATTACAGGCGATCGCCATGTGCCCGCCCGTCAGCACGAACTTACCCTGTTGATGCATGGCCAGCGTGAACGTCGACGGCTCGAAGCCCGACTCGTTATGACACCTTTCACAGCGATTGAAATACGGTGCAGCAGCAAACTGTTTCTTGTGCGCGTCCTGATGGCAATCGAGGCACGTCGCAAACTTGACCTTGAAGACCGTGGCTTTCCCCGCCGGCGTGTGGCACTTTGCGCATGCCACCGTGGCGTGCTTCTCGAGCAACGGGAACCCTGCCTTGTTGTGGTCCACCAACGTGAACTTCGCCTGCTTGAAGCCATCGACCGTGTGACACGAATCGCACCGGCCTCCATCCGCTCGCTTTGCGAACTGGCCCTTGTGCGGATCGGGCTTGTGACAATCAGCGCAAGCTGCGAACGCAATCGCGGTCTTGAAGTCGGCTTTCCGATGGCAAGACTGGCACGAGACACCCTCGTGTTTCCCAAGCAACGGGAACTTGGTCTTGGAATGGTCGAAGCGCGTCGCGACCAGGGTCTGCTTCCAGTTGTTCAGGTTGTGGCACGACTCGCAGCGCTGTTGAACGAACGCCCCGCGATGAGGATCACTGTGACACGATGCGCAAGTCTCGAAGGAAATGCCGGTGAATCGCGGCTTGCCGTCGCTGCCAGGCGTGTGGCATTTGGCGCAAGTCACCTGCAAGTGTGCGCCCCGCAGCGGGAACTTCGTCTTGCCGTGGTCGAAGCTGCGCTTCCAGTCGACGGTGTTGTGACACTGTGTACAGGTGGGCCCCAGTTCGCCGCGGTGCTTATCTTCGTGGCAGTCCACGCACGACGTTCCCAGTCCAAGAAAGGTGCGGCTCGGATCTCGACTCCCGAGCATCGATCTCCCGGACGGAGTGAGCTTCGCTGCGTTGTGGCATTGATTACAGGTCAGATTTGCGTGTTTACCGTCAAGCACGAAGCCGGTCTGTCGATGATCAAACGCCTTCAACGAAGGTTGCCATCTGACTAGCGCGAACTCAGCACCGTTATGCTCCGAGTGGCACTTGACGCATCCTGAGTTGCCTGGGTTCGAGGTCACATACGTCACATGCAATCCGTGTTTCTGTTGCAGCTGTAACGAAATCTCTCGATGACAATCGAGACACTTGAAGTTCGGCGAGCCCGCCGAAACCGCATGACACTTCGTGCACCCGGCCGGACCGTCCAACGCATGATGCGCCTTCGACAATGGTCCAGGGGATATCTGCCCCAGCGCTTGCGGCACCATCACTGCCAGCATGATCAAGACGAAGCCGATCGTTAGCAGAATCCGGCCAATTGCGGCGGCGATTCGAAACGCGATTCCTCTCGCGCTTCCAGCTTCCTCTGCAAAGGGGAAGTCCACGCAATTTGCATTCGACCGGATTGAAGACAAGAGTGCCAAATCCTCTACACCAAGAAGGTGAGAGGCACTCCTGATTCCAAACTGACCGTAGGTGTTGAATTCCTCTGAGGTGCAATGATTTGAGCCGACGGCACTTACGCGCGCCTAAGTTTTCGGCGTAACGAAGTGGGTCTATCGGACACAGCTGAGTGCCACCGGGACACAACTTGCTTAGTCGTGTTCAGTTTCTGAATGCGATTCCGTCTCAGCACCCGGCTGCGGCGGGCGACTGCCATAGACCTCATCGATTCCGTGAGAGTCCCGGCCTGTCGACCCTCCCGGACCGCGGACCATACCCGGACTGAAACGCCGATCGTCCTCATCCCGTTCGCGCTTGTCGAACTCATGCGGCTCTGTTGGGACCTGGTTCTCGTCTACATTTGTTTCGAAACCGGGCCTCAGCATCACTGGGTGACCTCCGAAGCCGCTGCCTGCGACATCGACCAGTCCTTCGTAGACGTCAACGATGGTCCTGTTCTTCTTCGTGACTTCCACCTGGAAACGAGTTCCCCGCACCGTGATAACCGCTGATGGCGTTCCCATCTTGAATGACGGTGCGTTCTCAAACCGCTTTTGCACTTGAGCAAGCACTTTGCCGATCAACAACTCGAAAAACGTCTTTCGTCCTTCATCGGGAGACTTCAAAATCACGCGAGTATTCGGCCGCACAAGCACCTGAGAGCCATCCTGCAAGCTAAGCAGGACACTTCCCTTCGCCGTCTCTAAAGTGCTTTCCGCGACGATCACTAGGCCGGTCGTGGCAGGAACATCAGTGCCCTTCGGATCGTGAACGGTGACTTTTCCCTTCACCTCTCCAAGACGAGCCGAACCCGCAATGAGCGCAGCCTGCTCCATTCTGCCGCTCTGACCCGCAGCAACAGCCACAAGCATCATTGCGGCGAGAGCAACCGTGATTCTGAAGCGTACTCTCATGCGGCACCCACAACGGTGGAGCGCTGGTGCGCCGGCAGCAGAACCTCAAACGTCGTTCCCGCAGGCCCACTGGCTGCGAGAACCCTGCCTCCGTGCTTCTCAGCAATGCGCTTCACAAACGCCAGTCCCAACCCCCAACCGGGACGCCGCTCTTGATTGCTCGCCGCCCGGAAATACGGATCGAAGACATGGGCCAGATCATTCGTCGCGATCGGCTCACCCTGGTTGTGTACGCTGATGCTCACTGCATCTGGAGTGCCATCCGTGCGTACTGTTACGTCCGTCCCCTGCCTGCCATATTTGATCGCGTTGCTCACCAGATTAAGCAGAGCGCCTCCGATGAGAGCTTTGTCACCCACGATGCAAATGTCGGAATCACATTCGTGCAGCAATTTGACTCCCGCGGCGTCCGCCAGCGGCTGAACAATCTCAAATGTCTCGCGCACCACATCGCTCAACCGTACACGCTCCTGTTTGATCGGACGCGCGCCAGCATCCAGATGTAAGACGTCAAGATAGTTGTGGATGAGCGCGAGTAGCCGTTTCGATTCACGAAAGATCGTCTCGGGTGCGCGCGAAGATGATGGCGATCCCGGATATCGCATCATGATCTCCGCAAACCCCTGAATCGCAGTCAACGGCGTGCGCAACTCATGCGTCACAAATCCCAGTGCTTCCGATCGCGCTCGATCACGCTCTTCCCGCATCTTCAGACTCGTAAGGGTTACGAGCGTGCCCCCCATCGGAGTGAGGGTCGTTGCTGGAAGCGAAGATACCCGCATCGCGTACGGCTCGGTTCCGATGTGTACTTCCGTCTCCGTGCCCGGCTCCAGCTTGAGAACAGAAGCATCACCTTGCGTTTGAAGCGACTCGCGCAGTTCGGTCAGCGTCGACGCGCCATCGATCTCCCGGATCTCCTTCAATCTCCGATTGGACAATAACAATCTCTCATCTTGGTCAAACACCGCCATGGCAGACTGTGTCGTCTCCATCAGTGTGCCGTAGAGCTCATACAGCTCTCCCAGTCTCGACTGAAGCTCCCTGATCACATCAAGCCGCCAAGGGAGGCCTCCACGCACTCTTCCCGCATCATCTCCGTGCAACGTCAACCAGTGCTGCAACTCCCGCAATTGCCGGTTGAGACTGCGCTCCAGCACGATGAAGTCCGACGCGTATGCCAGCACCGGTGCCAATGCAATGACAAACAGCATCGGCGCCACTGGCGCAAGCCACCCTTGCGTCAACGTAAGCACCGAGCACACGTAAACGACCGCGCCTGCGCTGAACATCCACACAATCGCCTTCCACCCCGCCCAGCGTCGTACGGCAATCCCTGCCCCGAGACACGCCATTGCTACGAGGGCTAACGAAGCCCACAGCGGCAACTCTCGCAGCGTGCGGCCGGTCAAAATGGAATCAAGAACTTGTGCATGGACTTCGACGCCTGGCGTCGGCAACTCTCCGCTCAGTGGAGTGTTGACCCGATCGGCGATTTCAGTAGGGCCGAACCCGACGACCACGGGGCGTTGGCGCAGCGCATCTCCAGCTCTTCCCTCCAAGACGCGTGCGGCAGAGATTGTGTCGAAGCCGTCGCGGCGGTACGCGACTCGCACGAGTTGCGGCCTCAACGCGACTAGACGCCCAGTCTCTTCTCTCGCTAGATCGCTGTCCGCCAGAAAAGCCCGCGTACGGTCGGCGTCTACTCGCCGCGCAAGTTCAATCGCGAACGCCCACCTCTCTCCATTGATCCCTAGTTCCCGTGGCGGAAAGCGGCGGCAGACGCCATCAATATCCAACACAGCTTGCGCGTGCCCAACCCCGCCCGCCGCAGCCGAGAGAATCGGGATAGGTTCGATCCAGCGAGGCCCATCAGGATAAGCACCGATCTTGTCGACGATAATTGCGCGCGCATCGTGCAGCGCTGCGGCGAGTGCCTGATCATCTGCCTCTGACTCCGGTTCCGAAAGCAGTATGTCCAGCCCGATCGCTTGCGCACCTGCTTGCTTGAGGTTGCGAACAAGTTGCGCCAGCTGCTTCCTCGGCCAGGGCCATCGCCCATATTTCTGCAGGCTCTCGTCGTCGATGAGAACCACGACGACCCTCGACCCCTCGGCGTTTTTGGGAGCGACACGGAAGAGACTATCGGATAACCGCAGGCCGATAACCCTTGCAACCGGAACCATACTGACCAATCCGACAGCAAGTAACAGTGCAGTCGAGACAGAAAGTGCGCGCAGCCATCCACTTCGTAGCGGGCCTGGTTCCCTCATTGCTGTACCCAGCTACGAAGATCTATGCCGAGTCGAACAGCCTTCTTATAAAGAGTCTTCCGTTCGATTCCTAGCCGCCGCGCTGCTTCCGACTTATTGCCGTGGACCTCGCTGAGTATGCGAACGATATGCTCTCGCTCAAGTTCGACAAGCCGGTCCGGAGCAGCGGCCGTCGCACCGCGATCCTCTCGATGTCCACCCTTCGTTCTCAGCTCAGCTTCCACGTCGCTGCAAGTGATGCGTTCCACCGCGGTGAATATCGCGAGACGATGTACAGTGTTCTCCAACTCGCGCACATTCCCTGGCCACTCCGCCGACCGCAATGCCGCCACCGCATCGCTGTCAATCTCAACCTGACGGCCGTTCTCGTTGTTGAACTTCTTCAGGAAGTACTCCACCAGCAACGAGATGTCTTCGCGTCGCTCCTCAAGCGACGGGACTGCGATCTGCACAACGCTCAATCTGTAAAAGAGGTCTTCGCGAAACTGCCCTTGCTTAATCAGTGCCCGGATATCACGATTCGACGCCGCCAGTATTCGGACGTCGACCGAAAGGTTTTTCGTAGAACCGACGCGCCGTATCTGTTGCTCTTGAATGAAGCGCAAGAGTTTTACTTGAAAGCTCAGGCTGGTTTCCGTCACTTCATCGAGAAACAACGTGCCACCATCGCTTGCTTCCACCACGCCCTTGTGCATCTCCGTCGCGCCGGTAAACGCCCCCTTTTCGTAACCGAAGAGTTCGCTCTCCAGAATCGTCTCCGCAAATGATCCGCAATTGACTGGCGTAAATGGCTTATCTGCCCGTTTCGAATGGGCATGGATCGCACGTGCTACCAACTCCTTGCCCACGCCGCTTGCCCCGGTTATGAGCACGTTAACGTTGCTCGGAGCAACCCGCCCAATCGCTTTGTATACTTCAACCATCTTTGGGCTTCGTCCGAGTATGGCCGACTCGCCAAATGATGGGTCAGACTCCCGCGCCGAGGTTCCGCGATTTTGCCGACGCAGCATTTCTGCTTTTTCGCATATCTGCCGGATCTGGTCGATCTCGATCGGCTTGCTGACGTAGTCGACCGCGCCTTCCGCGACAGAGCGTGCCGCGGTTTCCACGCTGGCGTGGGCCGTCATCACTACGGGATAAAGCTGCGGCTGCAACGCCCTCAAACGGCGCAGTAAATCAATGCCGTTCACCAGCCCCAGATAGACGTCCACCATTGCGAGATCTGCGTCGTTGGTAGCCAGGTATCGCTCCGCTTCCTCCGCACGGAAAAATGCCCGGCATTCGTGCCCTTCCGCCGTAAATACTGCCTGCAAGAACGAGCACGTCGCCGGTTCGTCGTCGATCACGATCACGCGTAGGGAGGGCATAGCTACCGGCGATTAGATGCAGGAACTTACATTCAGCTCCTTTTTGTGCACACGATCCCATTGCGTTGACTTCAGGAAAGGGAATGGCAGCCTCAGAGCAGCTCCATGTAGACTATATTCAGTAACTTCGCTCGGCCCTTGTGCATCTCTAGCCAGAGCACATGGCGATCGACTTTCGTATGGCACGAATCCTAGACGGCATCAACTCACCTTCGGATCTCAAGCGCCTGAACATCGTTCAGCTTCAACGGCTCGCTCAGGAAATCCGCGAAGAGTTGATTACGGTGCTGGCAAAAACAGGCGGTCACCTCGGACCCAATCTTGGTGTCGTCGAATTAACGATCGCACTTCACTACGTTTTCAACACGCCCCAGGACAGTTTTCTTTTCGACGTCAGCCACCAAGCCTACGTTCATAAACTTCTGACGGGTCGCCGTGATCGCTTCGACAGCATTCGTACTCCCGGCGGGATTAGCGGCTTCATGCTGCGCAACGAGAGTCCGCACGATTGCTACGGCGCTGGACACGCAGGCACCGCCCTTTCTGCCGCGCTGGGCATGGCCGTTGCGCGCGATAAGATCGGAGGCAAAGAGCACGTGATCGCAGTCGCCGGCGATGCTGCCTTCACCTGCGGAATCACCTACGAGGCGCTCAACAACATTGCCAACAGCACCAAGCGCCTCATCGTTGTCCTCAATGACAACGAGTGGTCCATCGACAAGAATGTTGGTGCCATCGCAAGCTATCTGCACGGGATCGTTACCCATCCGCGCTTCGATTATCTGCACGACCGGGCGGGAAAGTTCGTCCAGAGGCTCGGCGGTGAAGTCGCTTTGAAGATGGCCAAGAAAGCCGAAGAAGCCGCCAAGAGCATGTTCTGGCCGAGTGTGATCTTCGAAGAACTTGGCCTGAAGTACTACGGCCCCATCGACGGCCACGACACCGCCACACTGATCAAGACCTTCGAATTCCTTAAGCAGCAGGATCGCCCCGTACTCCTTCACGTGCTGACACAGAAGGGCAAGGGCTTCGAACCCGCCGAGCAAAAACAGAAGAAGTTCCACGGCCTCGGCCCCTACGATCCGGAAACTGGCGAGACCAAGCCACTGGGCCAGCGCACTTACTCCGAGGTCTTTGCGGACACGCTGGTCAAACTGGCGAACGCCAACAAGAAAATTGTTGCCATCACAGCGGCCATGCCAAACGGCACAGGCCTTGATCGTTTTCGCACGCACCACCCCGACAAGTATTTCGACGTAGGCATCGCGGAAGAGCACGCAGTTCTGTTTGCCGCCGGACTCGCATCCAAAGGCTTCAAACCGTTCTGCGCGATCTATTCGACGTTCTTGCAGCGCGCTTTCGACCCTATCGTGCACGACGTTTGCCTGCAAAAGTTGCCGGTTGTGTTTTGCATGGATCGCGGCAGCCTCTCCGGCGACGACGGTCCTACGCATCACGGTCTTTTTGACATCAGCTATCTGCGTGCCGTCCCTAACCTTATTCACATGACGCCAAAGGACGAAGACGAACTGGCCGACATGATGTTCACCGCCATGCACTACGATGGACCTGTCGCCATCCGGTATCCTCGCGGAATCGGCCCAGGTACACCTGTCAAAGACGTTCCTCGCACCATTGCCATCGGCAAGGCCGAGCTCCTTCAGCACGGTGAGAACGAGCAAGTCGCTATCTTCGCTCTCGGCGCCCTCGTTCCCATGGGACTGGAAATCGCCCGCAAACTGGAAGGTGAGGGCGTTTCATCCGCCGTCATCAACGCCCGCTTCGCCAAGCCAATTGACTCCGAGATGCTGGAGTTCTACGCCCGCAGCGTAGATGTGATCGTCACCCTCGAAGACCACGTTCTCAATGGCGGCTTCGGTAGCGCAGTTCTCGAAGAACTGAACCGGCTAGGAATCGCTACTCCCGTCGTCCGTGTTGGCTGGCCCGACCAGTTCATAGAGCACGGAAAAGTCGAAGCGCTTCGGTCTAGGTATGGAATCAGCGCCGAAGCAGCTCTCGAAAGGCTCCGTCCGCACCTGAAGAACCGGCATGTTGTTGATAAAACAGCGTTTGGCCAGAAAAGCGCCAGCTCTGGAAAGTAGCACTTCGACCCCAGTTTATTGCCGTTCGCTGTAATTTCTCTGAATTCAGCAGCTTAGGACGGATACCATGAAGCGTTCTCAATCTACAAGGACATTACTATATCTATATGCGTAAGGTTCCTCTTTTAGATTCGCTTCGCATTATCGGCCGTGGCACCAGGAATTGGCCGACCGGGCGTCCTATCGTCGTGTCCTTTGAGGTCACCGACGCCTGCACCTGCTATTGCAAGCACTGCGATCACGGCGGTCCGCGAGACGAATCGCGCAACCTGAAGCCCGCCGACTACCGCCGCTACATGGAAGCGCTAAGGCCCTGCGTCGTGCAGGTCTCCGGCGGCGAACCGCTGATGCGCTCTGACGTAGTTGATATCGTCAAAAGCATCAAGGCCGGCTCAACGATTCCCTACCTCATCCTCGTGTCCAACTGGTCCGAGATGACAAAGGAGAAGTACCTTGCCCTGCGCGAAGCCGGAGTCGATCAGTTCTCCGTCTCGCTCGACTTCCCGGATGAGCGTCACGATAGCTTCCGCGGCTATCCGGGTCTCTATGCAAAGCTCGAAAAACTCGTTCCGGAGCTGACGGCACTCGGTCACGACGATATCGTGATGAACTCCTGCATTCACAGCGAGAACCTGCCTGAGATCAACCGCCTTGCGGACAAAGTGAAGGAATGGGGCGCGAACCTCTGCTACAGCTCCTATACTTCGCGCCGTACCGGATGCCGCGATCTCTCGTTGACCAAACCAGAACAGCTTGCCCAGTTGAACGAACACCTGGATCGCGTAGAAGCGCGCCGCGACGAAACCAACTGGATCGTCAACGCTCCCAGCACGCTGCTCGAAACGCGCAAGTACTTCGAAAACGGCGGCAAGATGCCGGGCTGCAAGGCGGGACACCGTTTCCTGGTCGTTACCAGCGACGGATGGCTCCAGCCCTGCTCGATGGTGTTCAAGAGATACAAGCTCGAAGATCACGACAAGATGGTCGAAGAATTCACCAAAACCAACACTTGCGACGAGTGCTACGTTTCGATCCGCTCTTACCTCGACAAGACCTTCCCGCAGATCCTGCGCGAGAACGTCAGCGAATTCCTGTCGATCAAGAGCGCATCCGCCAGAGCGTAAGCCTCCCGAAATTCAGACCAGGGCTGAGCATCGCGCTCAGCCCTTTTACTTTTGTGGCGCCGGACTCCAGTCCTGCTACTTTCTGGCGCCGCCGACACAAGCACTGCTAGTCTCTCCCCGACCCGCTCGGCCATCTTGCGCAGCATCTCTCGCCCAGAGGTGCTGCGAAGGATGTATTCATCTCTCAATTGAATTACTATTTTCTGTTCACCATGAAAATGCGTCTTTCTTTTTACGGTCAGGCCTCCACTCAACCTTCGCCCGTCAGCCGCTTGATGGCCGACTTCGCCCACGACTTCCGCGACGGCATCGACATCAACCTCGGCGTCGGCTATGTCAACGAGAAGACCATCCCGGTTCCCGAATTGACCGGCGCACTCGAAGCCGTCTCACGCGACGGCATGAAATATCGGCAGGCTTTCAACTACGGCAGTCCCGCCGGATCAGCAAACCTGGTCGCCTCAATCCGGCAGTTCCTCGCCAATCAGCGCATCGGACAACTTGATGTCGCGACCATAGCTAAGAAGCGCATCGCCATCGGAGCTTGTGGCGCCACCAGCATTCTCGACGCCCTCTCTGACGTCCTCGCACCCGGAATCGTCGTCACCTCCGACCCGATGTACTACATCTATTCGAACGCTCTTGAACGCAAGGGCTTTCAAGTGCTCTCGGTTCCCGAAGACGACGAGGGCATCGAACTCGCGGCTCTCGAACGTAAGCTCAACGCACTTGGCCCCGACGCCGAGCGCATCTCCTTCTTCTACGTCGTAACCGTGAACAATCCCTCGTGCACCGTGCTCTCGAATAGCCGCCGCAAGGCCCTTTACGACGTAGTAGCCGCACTCTCGCGCAAGCAGGACCGCCTTATCCCGATCTTCTATGATCTAGCCTACGAACTCTTGCTGCACGATCCTGCCGCTGAGCCATTCCGCTCAGTGCTGCCCGACGACGAACTCGGCATCGTGTACGAAATCGGCACGCTATCGAAAGTTCTGTCACCCGCGCTGCGCATCGGCTACCTCATGGGGCCCGACGGTCCTTTCTTCAACGCCATGACCGAGAGCACCAGCGATACCGGATTCAGCGCGCCGCTCTTTGTGCAAGAGATGTCCAGCTACCTGCTCGACCACTGCATCTCAGAGCAGCTCAAATCCGTGAACGCCGGATATCGTGAGAAAGCCGTTGCCGTTCGCGACGCAATCGCCCGCACCATCGGCCCGTACCTTGAAGAACGGCGCGGAGGCAGCGCCGGTTTTTACTATTACCTGACGTTCCGCGACATCGAGACGCACGCGTCGTCACCGTTCTTCAAATTCCTCACGCGCACAACCGGCGATCCGGCCATTGACTTCGAAAACACCACGGGTGCCGCACCCTTCCCGCAGGGAGGGTGCGCAGTCAAGAAGCCCCGTGTCATCTACATTCCGGGCAATCTCTGTGTGCACCCCCAGGGCGATCTCGCCGATGCAGGAAAACGGCAACTCAGGCTGTCGTATGGCTTCGAAGATGTCCCGCAGATGGAGCGAGCACTGGAGCTGATGCGCGAGGCAGCGGAATACGCTCTCTCATTCGTTGCTCGCGCTGCGGCGCACTAGATTGGGGCACTGGCCTTCTATCTCCGGAAGAGCCCCCGCCTTGCACCGGCATGATGAAACAGGAAGCCCGCTGCAAAGCCTAATATCGCCGCGCCAACAGTCTTCCTCGACGCCGAGAATGAAACGAAGCGAGTACGTTGGTCAGTGATCTCGATATAGCCGACCGGCTTCGCTCCGACACCACCTCCTCCCCCGCCGCCGGACCCTTCGCCTTCGCGCCCGCCAGCTCCGGCCCCAACACCGTAGCCAACTCTGGCGACAGGCACGACGGTGCGATTGTGACTCTCGATGGGCTCGCCGTAGACGTTGCGTGCATTGGCCGTTGCCGAGAGTTTCTCGCTAATCCTCGCGATCAGGCTCTCCGCTCGCGTAGCTTCCTGTGAACGCCCCTCGGACGGGATCGGGGAATTTGCTGCCATCATCCACCTCAGTCCTGGAATTCACCGAGTGAGATGCGCATCCCGGGAATCACGAATCTCTGCCCTCCACCTCACAATCATTTAGACTGTAGTCGATGTTTCGACTGAAGTGTTCTTTCCTCGTTGTCGCGTTTTTCCTTTTGGTTCTTCCACTTGGCTCGCAAGACCAGAGTACCTCCGCCATTAGCTCGAAGGACGTGATCGCCTTCCTGAACCAAACACTCGCCTGGTACCGGCACTTCCCTGTCGAGGAGCAGCTTGCAACCGAGCCGCGCGACGTGTTGTTTGTCAACGAGAACCGCCAGCTTGCGGACCAGATCGTTCGGCTCTCGTTCGATTTCGCGCAGGCAGAGGCTCGAAGTCTCGCACCGACAACACCGCAGGATTCCGTTCAGACCAATAGCTCGGGACACTCCCGATACCGGTCGATGCTGGCCATGGCTACAAAGGCCGACCTGCAGGTGAAACAGTCTCAAGCGGACCTCGAGTCGCTCAAGAACAAACTGGACAAGGCTACGGGCAAGCGCCGCAGTGACCTCAAGTCTGCCGTTGCCGAAGCGGAAAGCGAATTGGAACTCGCCCAGACCCGCCGCGACGCCCTCCGCACTATGGTCGAGTTCATGGGAAGCGCAAACAACGGAACGTCTGGCGCAACTACCCTCAAAGCGCAAATCGACGAACTCTCCCGAGCTGTACCTGCAGCCAATTCAACTGCTGATGAAGCTCGAACGGCGACAGTCACTGCGAACGCGACTGCCGCCTCTGCTAACAAGAAAGAGTCCACGGGCATACTCGGTCTCATCACCGACCTGATCACGCTTTCGCGCAAGAAGGCAGCCCTGCAGGAAACAATTGCCCTCACCGACGCCCTTGCTCAGAACGCAAAGGACATTCGCGCCCCGATCGTCGCCACGCTCAAGCAGGCCGCCCAAAAGGGTGACCAGATTTCCAGCCAACCGGAATCGTCCGACCCAGAAGTATTGCATCAGCAAAAGGCCCAGCTCGACGCCTTAAGCGCACAGTTCAAAGAGGCGGCAGCCGCGGCAATGCCTTTGAGCAAACAGCGCGTATTGCTCGATCTCTATAAACGCAGCCTTGTCTCATGGCAGGACGCGGTCAAGAGCGAGTACGCAACCGACTTGCGCAATCTTGCGTTTCGCCTTGCCGTGCTCGGCGCAGTCCTGATCGTAGTAATCGGGCTTTCAGAACTCTGGCGGCGAGCCATCTTCCGCTACGTCAAAGATGTCAAACGCCGTTACCACTTTCTGCTCCTGCGCCGATTCGCTGTCTGGTTCCTTGTCGCCCTCATCATCGCATTCGCTTTCGCCACCGAACTCGGCTCGCTCGCCACTTTCGCCGGGTTGCTCACCGCCGGTGTTGCCGTCGCCTTGCAGAATGTGATCCTCTCGGTCGTGGGCTACTTCTTCCTGATCGGCAAGTACGGTCTGCGCGTTGGTGACCGAGTGCAGGTCGCGGGAGTTACGGGCGAAGTCGTCGAGATCGGGCTTGTCCGTCTGCACCTGATGGAACTTGGTCCTGGTGGCGCTGACGCGCAACCTACCGGACGCGTCGTCGCCTTTTCCAACTCAGTCGTATTCCAACCAGCGGGCGGAGTCTTCAAGCAGATACCGGGAACTAACTACGTGTGGCATGAAATCAGCTTGACGCTTGCGCCGGAGCGGAGCTATCGGGAGGTCGAAGAACGTCTCGTCTCCGCGGTCGAGTCCGTCTACTCCGAGTACCGCGAGAGCATTGAGCGTCAGCGAAAGCATCTGGAAAAGACGATTGGTGCATTAGCTGCCAGCACTCTCGGGCCGCAAAGCAGACTACGTCTGACTAAGGCAGGGCTTGAAGTCGTAATCCGTTATCCCCTGGAACTCGAACGTGCCGCAGAATTTGACGATCGCATCACACGCGAAGTGCTCGACGCTATCGAGCACGAACCTAAGCTGAAACTGGTAGGTAGCGGCACGCCAAACATCCAACAGGTTCAGGAGAGCTTCGCGCCGAGAGCCTAATAAACAAGAAAAAGGACAGCCAATAGGCTGCCCTTTTTTTCGAACCAGTTCTGATTACAGAACTTGAACGTTCTCTGCCTGAAGACCCTTGGGGCCCTTCACGACGTTGAACGACACGCTCTGGCCTTCCTGCAACGAACGGAAACCGTTCGACTGGATGGCTGAGAAATGCACGAAAACGTCTTCGCCGCTCTGGCGGCTAATGAAGCCGAAACCCTTGGCATCGTTGAACCACTTAACTGTACCTTGTTCCATGTTGTTACACATTCCTATATATCTTTAATTGACGCTGAGTAGAACCGGAGGGTACTGCAGGCAGAAACTCTAGTAGAGAAACATGCGCACAACCGCTTCGAATCAAACGCACACGGATTATAGCACACTGACGCGTGCGTCGGCAGGTGCACCGGCACCCCGGGTTCGCGAAGATAACCCGGGCTGCCAGCTAATTAAGCCACTTTGGCTGGTTTCTCTAGCTTCCTCGTGCTCAAATACCACTGTTTAACGTCGAACTCCTTCGCGTTCACCCGCTTCTCGGCATCGGCCTGCGTGCCCGGAGGAGAGATCACTACCGGCTCGCCCGGTTTCCAGTTCGCAGGGGTCGCACACGCATTCGCGTCCGCCGTCTGAAGTGCCTCCGCGATCCGCAACAGTTCCGGAACACTGCGGCCCAGTGACATGGGATAGTAGATCACCGCACGAATCGTGTTCTTGGGATCGATGAAGAAGACCGCACGAACCGTCGCGGTGTCGTTTGCGGCTTCATGCACCATGCCGTAAGCCCGCGCAACTCTCTGATCCAAATCGGCAATTACCGGAAACGGAACCTTAACACCGAAGGTATCTTCGATGTTCCGCACCCATGCGATGTGCGAGTAGACGCTGTCGACGGAATTCCCGATCAGTTGAACGTTCAAGTTCTCGAACTGAGAATACGCCTTCGAGAACTCCACAAATTCCGTCGTGCACACGGGAGTGAAATCTGCCGGGTGCGAAAACAGCATCACCCACTTCCCTTTTCCGGTGTAGTCGCGCAGATGAATCAGACCATGTGTTGACTTAGCTTCAAAGTCCGGCGCCGGCTCGTTGATCTTCGGCAATCTGCTGGAAACCTCTGGCATGCACTGCTCCTCGTAAAATCAGGTTCGTTGAAACGGTGCGATCGCACCACGCGTTACCTCAAGGGATGAACGCAGACGTCCGCCGGATGCAGCGCATTTGGATTCTTCTGTTTGAGGCTGAGAAGATTCGGCCAGATTCAGTATGTCAAATCGATGGAATCGTTTTTCCTCGTTAGCGTAACGGAGTTGCACCCATTACAATCTCGTCCAACGATATGAATACGAAGAGCACTCGCCGATTCCCGTTCGTCCAGATGGACGTCTTCACCTCTCGCCCACTTGAGGGCAATCAGCTCGCCGTTTTCACCGATGGCCATGGCCTCAGCTCAGAAGAAATGCAGGCCATTGCTCGTGAGATGAACTTCTCCGAGACGACGTTCATCCTGCCCAATCCAGCGGCCAAGCCTGATGAACCGGTCCGCGTGCGTATATTTACGGTCGTCGAAGAACTGCCATTCGCAGGGCACCCGACGCTCGGCACGGCTACCGTTCTCCGGAGCAACAACGATGCCGCTCTGGTCACGCTCGACCTGAATATCGGAAAGATTCCCGTCACCTTCGAAAGCACCCCTGATGGAGCCTTCGGCGAGATGCGCCAGCGCGATCCCGAGTTCGGAAGCATTCACTCGCGCGAAGAAGTCGCACGCGCAATCGGCCTGCAAACCGACGATATCGATGCCGACATGCCGATTCAGACCGTTTCTACCGGCATGGGATTCACGATGGTGCCCATCCGCAAGCTCGATACTCTTCGCACCATCAACTTCAGTTGGACGAAAGCCGCCGAATACCTTCAACGCACCGACGGCAAGTTCTTCTACCTGGTCTGCCGTGAAACCATCGATCCCAATGCGCGCCTGCACGCTCGCATGATCTTCTACAACGGCGAGGACCCGGCAACTGGCTCCGCCGGTGGTTGCTGCGCAGCATGGATGGTTGCTCACGGAGTTGCGCAATCGAACGAACGCGTTCTGATCGAACAAGGCATCGAGATGCTGCGCCCCAGTCGAATTTTCGTCCGCGCGGATAAAGCCAGTAACGGAGCAGTCAATGTACGGGTGGGTGGTTACTCCGTCGAAGTCGCTCGCGGAGAAATCTTGCTCTGACTCAAGACCCAAGAAATTGGCGCAAAACGCGAGATTCTCGTTTGAGAGCTCGCGTTTGCACCATCATCGATCCGGACGAAATCGAAATTCAAAATTCAGAATTCGCAACTCTCCTTTGTTGTCATCCGCGGTACTTTACACGTGGCCCTTCAAGCTTTACGATTCGCAAATCTCTGAATAAAGAGATTTTGTAACTTCCCAGGAACAACGCTAGCTCTGGGCGATTTGTTCTCATTGCCATTTCGTAAAGGGAGAAGTTCCTCGCCGGATCAACGTAATGCGGCGAGGCGAATCAACATGAAGGCGAAGCGGACGATTCTCTGCGTAGACGATAACGAATCATCTCTCTCAATCCGAAAAGTAATGCTCGAAACGCGAGGCTATAAAGTCATTGCCTGCACTGATGCCGCAATCGCGCTTGAGCACTTCAAAAAGGGTGGCATTGATCTGCTTCTCACGGATCTCGTGATGCCTGACATGGACGGTACCGAACTCATTGCCGCCGTCAAGTCCATTTCCCCGACCACACCAGCCATTCTCTTTTCTGGAAAGATTCGCGTCTATGAGCGCGAAACTCTAGCGGATGTATTCCTTCCCAAGGGCATGTACGCACCCGCGGAACTACTCGAACGCATTCGCCTCTTGCTGGTTCGCAAGCGCGGTCCCAAGCGCGCCACTGCGACAGCTGGGACCGCAGCACCCTCAATCACTGTACGTAAGGCCTCCTAGGGTCTGAAACGTACGCTGGATCTGACGAACTGAGTCAACGAATTGCTGCTAACTCCTTGCAGACGAGTATCTTCCCACCCGGACTAAGCCCTCGGGCTAATCCTCTCCTAAGGTTTCACACCCAGTAGCCCTAGGGTACGAAACCTAACGGTCCTAAGCCGTACGCCCGCTATTGCCAGAGTAGTTGCCCACGTACTCTTGCCCCACGACAGACAGATAAACCCTTGTGGAGTTTCCCTTTTGATGTTCAACAAGTCACTGAAAACGTGTGCTCTGGCTATTCTCATCGTGACGTTCGCCGCTGCTACGGCATTCGCCGGAGTCACCGTTTCATCACCTGGGCCAGGCGCAACAGTTGGTTCTCCTGTGCACTTCGTCGCGTCGGCAACGTCAGCGAACCCGGTCACCTCGATGACCGTTTATGTGGATGGCGTCAGCAAGCATCAGATCTATTCCAATCATCTCGATACGTACATCGCTCTCGCAGGCGGAAGCCACAGTGTAGTCGTTCAAGCGTGGGATTCTACCGGTGCCGTGTTCAAAGCCGCCGAAACCATCAATGTCAGCGGCACGACCACGACGACCTCCGGAACCGGAGTTACGATCCAGTCGCCTGCTAACGGCTCCAACAACGGATCTCCCGTCCACTTCGTAGCATCGGCCTCCGCTCCGCGCTCCATCAGTGCGATGCGCATTTACGTCGACAACAACAGCGTGTTCGACGTCGGCTCAAACCACCTCGACACCTACGTCTCTCTCGGCGGCGGCACGCACTACGTCGTCATACAGGCATGGGACGTAAGCGGAGCCGTTTACAAGGCCACCCAAACCATCACGGTCGGCGCCGCCGACACCGCTCCCAGTTCTTCCACCGCAAGTGTTCCATCTGGCGCCAAAACCTTCTCCGATATCGACCAGTTGCCCGGCTGGGAAGACTGCGATAGGTGCGCTGCGATCGGCGCAAACGGCCCGACCAACCCGCATTCAATAGTCCAGAACGTCAGCAATCCGTCCATGGACGGCCGCTCCGCGCAATTCTGGATCGGCGGCAACACGCCTTACTCCAATGCGCTGTGGTGGAAACAGCTCGGCGGTAACGACGGCGCCTCGCACTTCATCATGGACGAATACTTCTACATCAAAGACCTGACCGCGCAGGCGCTCGAGTTTGATGCCAACCAGGGGTTCGGATCCAAGCGCTACATAATGGGAACGCAGTGCGCTCTCGGCGGCTCTCGTCAATGGGAAGTCTGGGATGCACCGGGGAACCGTTGGGTGCAGACCGGAATCTCCTGCATGGATGTGAAGCCCTACACCTGGAATCATCTCGTCGAAGAGTTCGAGCGGGTAAACGGACAAACCCACTTCATCTCGATCACCCTGAACGGCGTGAAGCACTACATCAATCGCTATTCCGGTCCGCAGCCCATACCGAGCAACGTGCACGAATTGAACGTCGCCGTTCAGCTCGATATGAATTCAAAGGCGCAAGGACAAACGATGTGGGTTGACAAACTCACTTTGCACGCCTGGTAAGCTTTGCTCCTCCTGACTACAACTGCGGGCATGGCTCTTTGCCGTGCCCGTCTTTTTTCGTCAAGAGTCCGCGTTCAATCGTTCGTGCCTAAGTGCCTTTCCATCGTGTAATATCAGAGATTCCCATGCCACCGATTATCGAAGTCGAGAATGTCGTCAAGACCTACCACATCGGCAAGGTTGAAGTCCCTGCGGTTCGTGGTGTCTCTTTCAACGTAGAACCCGGCGAGTTCATCGCTATTGTCGGCCCGTCAGGCAGCGGCAAATCGACGCTGTTCTACATCCTCGGCGGACTCACGCGCGCCGATTCCGGTCGCGTCGTCATCGGTGGCGCTGACTTCGCAGCACTTTCTGATGCGGAGCGCACCAGGCTGCGCAAATCGAAGATCGGGTTCGTTTTTCAAAAATTCAATCTGCTTCCCACGCTCGACGCCTTCGGCAATATCGAGATCGCCCGTAACATCGCCGGCGGTGACAACGTTCGTGAGGACGCCTATTTCCAGAAGATCACTGGCCTTCTCGGCATCGACCGCCGATTAAGCCATCGCCCGTCCGAACTCTCCGGCGGAGAACAGCAACGAGTCGCACTCGCGCGCGCGCTGATCAACAAACCATCGCTCGTTCTCGCCGATGAACCGACCGGCAATCTCGACACCAAGAACAGCGACGTCGTCCTCGGAATGCTGCGTACATCCAACAAAGAGCTCGGCCAGACCGTGCTGATGATCACGCACAATCCCGAAGCGGCCTCCTACGCCGACCGCGTCATCCACATGCGTGACGGTTCAATTGTCCGCCCCGAAGATGACCCTCAGTGGAAGCCAGCCCTTACGCACTAGTGTAGGGACGGGGCTGCGCCCCGTCCGCAAGTTGCGTACCTAGCTTAGGGAAGGGCACGAGTTTACTCGCGCCACAATGTGCTTGAAAACGATGCGGCTTTAGCCGCTGAGGTAAGCCCTTCAGGGCTAGCCAAGGCTCATTCTCCCGGCGTGCTCGCTTGCGGATGACTTGGATCTGCCGGAATCACCGCATGCACTCCCAACTCATGTACTAGCCGGCCACCATGATCTGCCGTATTCGCCAGCACGACCATCCCTGCACCATAGACTGCTAGAAAGACCAGTGGCAGAACCGTCGCCACAACTCGCTTAGGTTCTCGTTTCCGGATGACTGGAACCGCGAGTATTCCTGCAAACACCACCGTCAGAATTGAGAACGTCAACCGCGTCCTCTCCGCCAGCCCCTCGTGATGTTCAAGCATGGCGTTAATCTCGGGCGTACGGTCGGCTAGCTTACCGGCTGCCTCACCCGTCTCAATCGCAAAGAATATGGACACGGTTCCCAACACCATGAGCAGAAGTGCCGCATACAGCATTCCACGCCCTCTTCGCGGACCCAGAATTGCCCCCAAGAACACAAAGACCGGCGCAGCAAACAAGAGCGCAATAGGAAAATGAATGATTAGCGGATGGAGTCCATCCCAGCCTGGAACAGACGGTAGTTGGAACATAAGATCTCTCCTGAAAGATAGAAAGGCCGCCGCCAAGTGGCGACGGCCCCAAATTCACATTAGCTTACCGTCGTGTACTTCTCTTTTGAATTGAAGCAAGACGGGCACTTCGCGAAATCGAGCTTCGTCGTCGTATACCCGCAGACCGTGCACACGTAATACGTCACTCCCTTAGCTTTCATTTTGGGGAGATTGTTGAGCGCTTCGGTGTACAACTTGGCGTGCTCGCTTTCGGCCGACTTAGCATAGTTGAACGTCTGGATCGCATTCGTCTTCCGGCTTGCACGCGCTTCCTTCAAGAACTCCGGATACATCGTGTCACGCTCATAGCTTTCGCCCTTGACCGCAGCCTCGAGGTTCTCCTTAGTGCTCTTTACTTCGGCCTTCTCGATCTTTGCCGTCGGCGTACCGCCCAACTTCTTGATCACCACAGCGTGGTTCGCGGCATGAATTTCTTCCGCCCGTGCCGCGGCGCGAAACAAACTTGCTACTTGCGCGTATCCCTCAGCTTCCGCCTTCTGCGCGAAAGCGAGGTACTTCGCATGAGCATTGCTCTCGCCGTTGTACGCTGTCTGGAGGTTATCAAGCGTTGTATTTGCTGCTGCCGCCAGCATGCTCGCGGCCACTACAAAAACTGCAATCAGCAAGAACCGGGACTTCATCACTATTCCATCTCCTTAAATTATGCATTCATTCGAACTGCTTCTTACTAAACACTGATTACGCACCTCTGCAGGAAGGAGTGCTAATCTACGCAAAAAAAAACATTCCATTCCCATTGCGGGAATAGAATGCTCAATCGGCGCATTTAGTTCGCGAAATCAGGGTTCTTCTCACATCGCGTGTCAGCCTATATGATTGTCATTTGATCGGTTTGGTCCTTTTCGGCCGTATCCAATGGAGAGCGTTAATGAAGCCATTTGATAGCAGCTTTGAGGTCTGTTTCCGCAACATCCTGCTTGCCACCGACTTCAGCCCGGCATCTGAGACCGCACTTCAGTTCTCGCTCTCTATCGCCAAGCGATATAACGCCCGCATTTTCCTGGCTCACGTCGTCAATCCTCCCGCAATGGCATGGACTACCGAAGCCGTGCAGCGCGCCGTAAACGACGCTTGGCGGGCTGCTCACACCATCATGACCGACCAGTTGATCGCTGGCCGCCTTGAAGGCATCGAGAATCACGTCGTGGTAACCAGTGGCGACACCTGGGACGAACTCTCGAAGATGATCGACAAGTTCAACGTCGACCTGCTCGTCGTCGGCACCCGTGGACGCACCGGCGTCATGAAAGTCTTGCTCGGCTCAACCGCCGAAAGCATTTTCCGGCAGGCCCCCTGTCCGGTTCTGACCGTTGGCCCCAAGATCGGCCGCAGCCCCCTCGAGCACGGACCAAAACGAATTCTCTACTCCACTGGTTTTCTGCCACAGTCCTTACAGGCTGGCGACTACGCGCTATCGCTTGCCCAGCAGCAGCACGGAAACTTGGCCATGCTGCACGTAATCCGCGAGATCCCCGACTCACAAACAAAGCGGGCCGAACTCGAAAGAGATGCCATGGAGAAACTCCGGTCCCTCGTGCCGCCCGATGCCAGTCTCTCGGCACCTCCGGACCTGTACGTTTCTTTCGGCGCTCCTGCCGACGCAATCCTCAAACTCACCAGCGAATGGAAGCCAGACATGATCGTGCTCGGCGTGCGCCGTCCTGAAAAGGACGCCCGCCGCATCACGCGCGCCACGGCGTACAACGTTATCTCGAATGCCCCATGCCCTGTACTCACGGTCAAGCGAGCCGAGGACTTCTAGCCCCGTATCGTTCTGCGATGTTGAGTGGCGGCAATCTCCGCCACTCGTGTTTCTGACGTTTTCGGGGCAACCCCGAACGTACTCCACTGCATTTACAACATCTGCTTGCTGTAAAAAGCTCCGGGCCCTTGTGCCACCTTTTTGTCGCTGGCCCGGGGTGACGTACGTAGGGTTACGTCAGCCCGTTCGAGTATGACCGCTCGCGATGTGACATATATCACAGCGCGGCGCTTGTTACTCGAAACAGAATCCGCACACTAGATAGATGTGCGGGTGAACGTGGGGTAGTTAGCTTTCAATTGCCGGAGCAAGGCGGACCAACGCCTTGATCAAAAAGGATGAGCATCTCCTGTTGTCGGATCGAACGTCTGTTCGACTCCCAGGTTGCACCGTTGCTTCCCTCCGCTTTCCTTGCGCCCGCGAGATCTGGTTCGTTCGCCCTCAGCCCCAAGTCCCTGACGTTGCATGTCGGGTCCGTAGCAAGCATTCACGGCTTCATTCAACTTCCACAGGGAATAGGTAAACAAGAGTCATTAAGCGGGAGCGAAGGAGGTCCCGGAAAATGAACAGGCGTTTCCGATTTGTTTTGGGGCTAAGCTTGGCGATTGCTTCGATCGTCAGTTGCACAACCATGGTCTTTGCCCAGGCTGCGACCACACAAGATCCACTGGTCCAAGTCCTGGTAAATAAGGGAATTCTGACGCCAGAAGATGCCAAGTCTTTGTCGGGGACGCCCGCGGAGCAGAATGATCGGCTCGTTCAATTGCTGAAGGACAAGGGCGTGATCTCTGCTTCCGAATACAGCGCTCTCGCAAAGCCTTCGTCAACGCCCGTGCCAGCCAATGCGCCCGCAGTAAAGGCCACGTCATCCGGCACGAGCGCGAGTTATCAGCCGGCGGTGATGACGACAGCCACGCCGTATCCCCAGGAGAAGAAGAAGGACACGAGCAAGCCTGCCGCGCCCACGTTTGTTCCGGCTGTGGCGCCCGTGCGCGTGTTGCAGCTTGAACCCGCTAAGCCGGGCGGCCTGATTCCCGACATCAAGCTCGGATCAAAAGCTTCCCTGAAGCTCTACGGCTTCTTTAAGGCCAGCGCAGTTTACGATACATCGAGTCCGAATGGTGATGATTTCCCGTTGCCCGGATTCCTAGCCGATACACCACCCAACGGCTCGCCCGAGTTTCACTTGAAAGCGCGCTCCTCTCGCTTCGGCGCGAATTTCGAATTTCCCGACGTTTCTGATCGCGTATCCGTCACAGGCAAACTCGAATTCGACTGGGAGGGCAATTTCACTCGCGTCGACAACCGCAACGTGTCGTCGATACGTTCCAGCATGGCTTCTATCCGTCTGGCCTGGGGCCGTGTAGATTTCAAACCTTCTCCCCAGACCGGGCTCTACTTCCTCGGCGGCCAGGACTGGACGCCTTTCGGCTCCTCAATCCTGCCAAACACGCTCGAAACCACTGGTGTGCAGATCGGCTTCGGCTCTCTTTACGAGCGCGCGCCCCAATTGCGCGTGGGACTCTCTCACGATACTGGAAGTGAGCGGCACTTCACCTTCGGGACCGACTTCGCG
This sequence comes from Acidobacteriota bacterium, assembly GCA_023410055.1. GTDB lineage: Bacteria > Acidobacteriota > Terriglobia > Terriglobales > Acidobacteriaceae > JAEZPW01. The sequence goes on along the minus strand of JAEYQK010000109.1, from coordinate 90,016 downwards.
ATCAGTCTGCCCGGATATGGCAATGTGCCGCCATTCATCGGCTCCGCCATTACGACCTGCCCCGCTACGGGCGCCAACGTCGGGCTTACAACAACTGTCTGTTCCACTACGTTCGGACCCGGCAACCTGGGTAACCAACTCGGCTACGGCGAGCGACAAGGCCCGGATTCCGGCAAGCCAGAAATCCAGGGACGACTCCTGTTCCAGTGGCAAGCCGACAAGGCAAAAGGCATTGCCCCTGCCCAGATCGTCTTCAGTGGCATGCACGCAACCCGCGCTCTGAACGTCCCGATCGGTAGCTACGCCGTATTGGGCAGTGCTACTGTACCGACCTCAGCGAATGCACTTCTGAGAACGGCTTTTCCAAACGGCTTCACCGTCGAGAACTCTCGCTACGGTTGGACTGCTGGTTTCAGCATTCCGACCCGCTACGTGACCGTTGTCGCGAACTACTATCGCGGAACGGGGTTGCGGTGGTACTTCGCCGGCCAGCTCTACCAGGAATTCAGCAACACCGCTGGATTCACGGGCGTAACCGGATTCACCAACCTCGCCGGCAATGTGGTCTCTGCACCAACGTTCCTTTCCGTTCCTAACGTCGACGGATCCAGCAACGTTCTGGTCGGCTTGAGGGGCGGCGTGCTTACTCCGGTTCCTCAGTTCGAACCACGCGACCAGGGTGGATTTGCCGAGCTCGGATTCCCGCTGTCGCGCATCTTTAATGCTGAGCCTACCGGTCGCAACGCGGGTTGGACGATGACTCTGCACTACGGATACGACGGCGTTTTGGCTAGGGACGTCCGGCGGCTTGCTCCTGCTGGTGGCCGCGGTATAGGGGACGTAGGCTTTGGCAATCTCCAATACAAGATGAACAACTTCGTGACGCTCGGTTTCGAAGAGTCTTATTACCGGACCCGAGCAATCGCTGGACCCGATGCTCCGTTCCTGCCGCTGTTTCAGGGACGGCCGCAACATGAATGGCACGACATAAGGTCTGAGTTTTCAACCATCTTTACCTTCTGAGTTCCAGGCGGAAGGTCAAAATTCAACGAGCGAGTTTCCGGGCTGTTCGCCCCGGCCCGGAGGCTCCACCTGGCAAAGAGGACGAACGATCACAATCAAGAGATCCAAGGAGATTCGTCATGGCTACTGACCTATCTGCCAATCAACTCGGGATCAGCCGCTGGTGGCGCATGATCGGCGGGCTTTCCATGAACCTCGCTCTGGGCACGCTTTATGCCTGGAGCGTGTTCGTTGCGCCGTTAGAAAAACAGTTCGGCTGGAAACGTACCCAGACCTCAATGGTCTTTACCATCGCCGTCGTCGTTTTCGCTCTGACGTTCATCGTCGCCGGCAGACTTCAAGACAAATTCGGCCCCTTCTACGTATCGCTCGCCGGGGGACTTCTCGTGAGCCTAGGCTTCTACATGTGTGCGTATACACACAGCCTCAACTGGCTTTACTTCTGGTTCGGCGTCGTGGGCGGCCTCGGCAACGGTTTCGGTTATTCGACTCCGATTCCTGTAATGGCCAAGTGGTTCCCCGACAAACGCGGCCTGGCGGTCGGACTCGCTGTCGCCGGCTATGGCGGAGGCTCGGCGATCTTCGGTCCGCTCTGCGCCAGCAAATTGATTCCTGATCTTGGCGTGGCTACAACGTTCCGGATTCTCGGTGCGATTTTCCTCGTCATGACGCTGATCGGCGCGTTCCTGCTCAAGAATCCGCCCGTCGGGTATACACCTGCCGGATGGAGCCCTGCTCCCGCCACCGCAAAAGCGGCGGCAACCTCTTACGACTTCACTCCCGGCCAGGTGCTGCGAACGCCTACGTTCTACTTCATGTGGATCGCCTACGCGCTCGGCTGCTCTGCCGGTCTGATGGTCATCAGTCAACTCGTGCCGTTCGCCAGCAAAGCGCTGGGAACCACGATGTCGAAGCAAGCGATTACGGCATTTGCCAGCACGGCGTTGTTCGTCGGCGCCGCAGGAAACGCGTCTGGCCGCACTCTCTCCGGTTGGATGTCCGACGCCCTCGGGCGTCTAAATGTCCTCCGCCTGATGATCGGCATCTCCGTCATCGCTATGCCACTGCTCTGGCAGGTCGGAAGCAGCGTCACCGGCCTGTACGTGATGGTGTTCATCGTCTACTGGTGTTATGGCACTCAGCTTTCTGTGAACGCTTCCACAACGTCCGATTTCTGGGGAACGAAGAACGCCGGCATCAACTACGGCATGCTCTTCACCGCCTGGGGCGTGGCCGGAATCATTGGCCCGCGAATCGGCGCTTCACTTTTCGTGAAGTACAACAATTATCGCGCCGCCTTCTATGCAGCCGCAGCTTTGTCTGCTGTTGCGTTGCTCTGCGAGTTGGCCGCAAGGCGTCCGGCAATTCCGGAATCAGTTCGCCAGCGCGAACGCATCAAGGCAACGGCGTGATCCAGTGGCCATACCGCCGGACTCCAGTCCGGCGTGCATTTGGCCTTAAGTGTAGGGACGGGGCTCTGCCCCGTCCTGTACCGCCGGACTCCAGTCCGGCGTGCGTTTGGTCTTAAGTGTAGAGATGGGGCTGTGCCCCGTCCGATTGCCAATTCACCAGATCGTTCGTGGAGCGACATCATGAGCAGCGCATTAAGAGTTCCGCAAGAAAACATCGCGAGTCTTTCAGTCGTCGAGCGGGACTATCCCGCTCCTAAGATTGTCGTCGAAAACGCTCTGCAACAGGATTTCGAGCGCGAGTACCAGCGTTCCATCGAAGACCCCGCCGGTTTCTGGGGCGACTATGCTCGCCGCTTCGTCTGGACCCGCAAGTGGGACCACGTCATGGAATGGAACGGTGCCACGCACAAATGGTTCGTCGGCGCTCGCACCAACATCACGCTGAACGCCCTCGATCGCCACGCCCACAGCGATCATCGAAACCGCCTCGCCTTCATTTGGCTTGGCGAAGATGGTACGGAACGCAAGGTCACGTACGGCGAACTTCACCGCATGGTGTCCCGCCTGGCGAACGGACTCAAGTCCATCGGCGTGAAGAAGGGCGATCGCGTCGTCATCTACATGCCGCTGACGCTCGAAGGCGTGGCTTCGATGCTCGCCTGCGCCCGCATCGGCGCAATCCATTCCGTTGTCTATGCCGGTCTCGGCCACGCCGCCCTGCGCGACCGCATCCTTGACGCCCAAGCTCGCGTCGTCATTTGCGCCGACATCGGCTACCGCCGCGGAAAGCCCGTTGATCTCAAGTCAATCGTCGATCAAGCCATCGACAACGTAGAGTTCGTAGAAAGAGTCGCCGTCTTCTCGCGGCAAGGCCCGTTCCAGCAGCGGAGCCCTCGCGAAGTCGATTTCATGTCGCTGTTCAACTTCCCTGCCGACTGCCCCGCCGAAGACATGGATTCAGAAGACCCGGTCTTCATCCTCTACACCTCGGGAACGACCGGCAAGCCCAAGGGCGTCGTCCACGTGCACGGAGGATTCATGGTCGGCACCACCTACCACCTCCGCAACTACTACGACGTAAGCGACAAGGATATTTTCTGGTGTACCTCTGACATCGGCTGGATCGTCGGCCATTCGTACATCGTTTATGCTCCGCTCTGCGCCGGCGTCACAACGCTTTTCCGCGAAGGCGCCATCGACTTCCCAAACCCCGGCATTGCCTGGGAGATCGTCGAAAAGTACGGCGTCAGCAAGATCTTCACGGCTCCCACCGCCATCCGCATGTTCATGCGCTTCGGCGAGGAGTACCCGAAGAAGTACGACCTCACCACCCTGCGCGTGCTCGCCTGCGCCGGTGAACCGCTTAACCCCGAGGCATGGCGCTGGGCGCAGACTCACCTCTGCGGCGACGGCAAATGGGGATACTGCGTCGACAACTGGTGGCAGACCGAAACCGGCGGCCCTTGCCTTGGCACCCATTGCACCATGCCAACTCGCCCCGGCAAGGCCGGCGTACCGCAACCTGGCGTGGAAGCCGATGTCGTTGACGAAAACGGTAAGCCCCTTCCCCCGGGCACCGGTGGACGCCTCGTACTCCGCCGCCCTTTCCCGCATCTCATGCGAACCGTCTGGGGTAATCCTCAGCGCTGGGAAAAAGAGTGGAATATCATCCCCGGCTGCTACAACACGGGCGACGTCGCCATAAAAGACAAAGACGGCTATATCTGCGTGGTCGGTCGCGCCGACGACGTGCTCAACGTTGCCGGACACCGCATCGGCACCGCCGAGGTTGAGAGCGCCCTCGTCTCGCACCCCGCCGTGGCCGAAGCTGCCGCCATCGGCATCCCAGACAGACTCAAGGGCGAAACCATCAAAGTTTTCGTCCAACTTCGCGCAGGACACCAAGCCTCCGACGCACTCTCGGCCGCTTTGATCGACCACGTACGCCGTGAGCTCGGACCCATCGCAACTCCGTCAGCGCTCGAATTCGTTCCAGCGTTGCCCAAAACGCGTTCAGGCAAGATCATGCGCCGCTTTCTGAAAGCCAAAGAAGTCGGCGCCGAAGTAGGCGACATCTCAACCCTCGACGCATGAAGCTTGTGCCTCAACGCAAGCGTCTGTGTAGGGACGGGGCTGTGCCCCGTCCCCGTAGCGCCGGACTCCAGTCCGGCGGAAGTTCATCGAAGCTTACGGTGGCCCATTCAAGCCCGGTTTTGGCTTGAGTGGGTTCAGAGGCAACAAAGATTTGTCATTCCGAGCGGAGCGAGGAATCCCTGTCGCACACGATCTGGACTCCTCGCTAGGGCACTAGATTCTCCGGGAACTCCGACGGCTGCTCATGCATCGTATGCCGATAGGCCGTGACTGAGAACTGAGAACCGAGAACTTATATCTGTTACCTGTCTTCATTAGTTCGCAAAAGGCGGAGGAAAACCGTAAATGGCACAGCGAGTCACTCCCATTCCACAAACCGAGAAAGACATCGATTCGATTCTCAAAGAAAAACGCCTCTTCAAACCGCCGGAGTCCTTCAGCAAACTTGCTCACGTCAAGAGCCTGGAAGAATACGAGTTCATCTATCGCAAGGCCGAGCAAGACCCCGAAGCCTTCTGGGCCGAAGCCGCCAAGGACCTCCACTGGTTCAAGCCTTGGAACAAAGTGCTCGAGTGGAACGCCCCCTGGGCCAAGTGGTTCGTCGGAGCCGAGTGCAACATCTCCTACAACTGCCTTGACGCTCACGTGCAGACCTGGCGCAAGAACAAAGCCGCGCTCATTTGGGAAGGCGAACCCGGCGAGGTTCGGACTTACACCTACAACCAGCTCTGGGTCGAGGTCCAGCGTTTCGCTAACGTCCTTAAGGGTCTCGGCATCAAGACCGGTGACCGCGTTGCCATTTACATGGGGATGTGCCCCGAACTCGCAATTGCCATGCTCGCCTGCGCGCGCATCGGAGCCACGCACTCCGTTGTATTCGGCGGCTTCTCGGCCAACGCCCTCGTCGACCGCATCACCGACCAGAAGGCCGTCGCCGTCATCACCCAGGATGCCTCCTACCGCCGCGGCGGCGAAGTTAAATTGAAAGCTGCCGTTGACGAAGCGCTCGCAAACTGCCCGACCGTCAAGCACGTTATCGTTTACCAACGCGTACCAGACAGCAAGGTTCACATGGAGCCCGGTCGTGACCACTACTGGCACGAGCTGATGGCTAACGCTTCCGACACCTGCCCTGCCGAGCATCTCGATTCCGAGCACCCGCTGTACATCCTTTACACCTCAGGTACCACGGGCAAACCGAAAGGCATCGTGCACACAACGGGAGGCTACGCCGTCGGAACCTACCTCACAACCAAGTGGGTGTTCGACATGAAGGACGAAGACATCTTCTGGTGTACCGCCGACATTGGCTGGGTAACCGGACACAGCTATGTCATCTACGGCCCGATGCAGAACGGCGCAACCGTCTTCATGTACGAAGGTGCGCCCAACTGGCCCGAGCCCGACCGCTTCTGGGCTATGATTGAGCGCCACAAGATCAACACCTGCTACACCGCTCCAACCGCCATTCGCGCATTCATCAAGTGGGGCGAGCACTGGCCGAAGAAGCACAACCTCTCCAGCCTGCGCCTGCTCGGCACTGTCGGTGAGCCGATCAACCCTGAAGCCTACATGTGGTACCGAGAGGTCATCGGTAACGAAAAGTGCCCCATCGTTGATACCTGGTGGCAGACCGAGACCGGCATGATCATGATCACGCCTCTCCCCGGCGCCATACCCGGCAAGCCCGGTTCCGCGACGCGTCCATTCCCCGGTATCATTGCCGACGTGGTCACGCGCGAAGGGCAACCGGTTCCCGCCGGATCCGGCGGCTATCTCGTGATTAAGAAACCATGGCCCGCGATGATGCGCACCATCTATGGCGATCCCGACCGCTACGTTCGTCAGTACTGGTCGGACATCCCCGGCGTCTATTTCACTGCCGACGGTGCGCGCAAAGATGAAGACGGCTACTTCTGGGTGATGGGCCGCGTCGATGACGTCATCAACGTCGCCGGACACCGCCTCAGCACCATGGAAGTTGAGTCCGCGCTCGTCGCTCACCCCAAGGTCGCCGAAGCCGCCGTCGTTGGCCGCCCCGACGAAATGAAAGGACAAGCCATCGCGGCCTTCGTCAGCCTGGAACACGGCAATCAGCCCAGCCCCGAGTTGAAAGAAGAACTGCGTCAGTGGGTCGCAAAAGAAATCGGAGCACTCGCCAAACCCGATGATATCCGCTTCAGCGACGCACTGCCCAAAACGCGCAGCGGCAAGATCATGCGCCGCCTGCTGCGCGAACTAGCAACCAGCGGCGACGTGAAAGGCGACGTAACGACCCTTGAAGATCTGTCCGTCATCGCCAAACTCCGCGAAGAAGAAGAGTAGTTCGTAGATGAAGAGTAGTTCGTAGCGCCGGACTCCAGTCCGGCGTAGAAACCGCCGAGCACAGTAGGGACGGGGCTCCGCCCCGTCCCTTGTCATTCCGAGCGCAGCGAGGAATCCCTACCCTCACGATAGCTCTTCGCGCCAGCCAAACTCCCCTCTCCGTGTATCATTCGCGTCAAAAAGAATACTTACGAGAACCGGTGGCTCTTAGCCGCTAAGGTCACTCCGCCAGCAGAAACATTGTCGCGTCCGTCTCGGCCAGCAGTTCCGACTGCTCATCATCCGTCCGAACTTCGGCTCGCGCAGTAATGAGGTTACGCTTACGATCGACGATCCATCCCTTGATAAACAGAGGAGTCCCGGTCATTATCGGACGCCGGAACTTCGTCTCGGTCTTCGCCGTCACGCCGCGCAGCCCGCGATGAAACAACGCCCACCCGAGCGACTCGTCCATCAATGAGAACGTCACGCCGCCATGCAGAACTCCAGGCCAGCCCGCGTGTTCTGCCCGCGCCGTGTATCGCGCCGAACTACCGTTCTCACCTTCCGGCCCAAAAGGAATCCCCAGCCCATGTGGATTGTCCCGCCCGCAAACAAAACACTCACTAGACGTAGCGTCACCACGCTGCATCACCAGGGCCCTCAGTTTGTCGGTCATAAATCCAGAGTACGATTCACAGTTGCGAAGGCAGAGCAAAAACCAGCTGATTGGTGATTTTCGAGCACTGGAATGCTCAGATCGCGTATTAATCGGGACACGATGTGTTGTTCAACACCAGCCGCCCATGTCACAATAGTAAACAAGGCAGTGAGACGTCCTCGTTCTAACCCGCTTGATCTCTGATTGGCTCGCTGTTTTTCTCATTTAATTACGATCGACAGGTGCGCATGAACTTTCTTCCTTCACGTCTGGTTTCGAAGAATCCCCAATTCAAAGCACGTTTAGGGACTTGGGCAGCCTATCTGCTCGCCCTTTCAGCTCTCGTCTGGGTTTTCAAAGACGTCGAATGGAGCAGCCTCGTCGAACAGATCCAGCAGATTTCCTGGCCTTGGGTCTGTGCCATTCTCGTCTTCGATATTCTGAGCTTCTACGTCCAGGGAGTTCGCTGGCGCTATCTCCTGAACCCTTGCGGCCAGATCACCCCCAAGAAAACGACACAGGCCATCTATGTTGGCCTCTTCAGCAGCGAAGTACTGCCCCTGCACGCGGGCGAGATCATTCGCGGTGTTCTGGTCTCGCGCTGGATGGGAAAGAACTTTCGTGACGTACTACCGTCGATGGCCGTCGAACGTCTGCTCGATGGACTCTGGTTTTCCGCGTCTATGGCTGTAGTTGCCCTACTCGTGCCGATTCCCGGCAACATTCGCACAGTGACCGTTGGAATTCTGGCTGCCGCAGCCGTCGGAATGGGCCTCTTTGCCTGGAACGCCCGCCGCATCGTGAAACCGCAATCCGACTCCGAAACACAGTCGCCCAGCAAGATCAAAGCGATGCTTCAGGACGTCACGCGCGGCTTGCAGTCGATCGGCTTTTCACGTGACTTCTGGGCTGCAACGGTCTTTTCTGGACTCCTACACGTCGTTCAGGCCTTGGCCTTCATCTCGGTAATTGAGGCGTGTGGCATCGATCTGCCGCTGCTACCCACAATTGCAGTGTTCCTCATCGTGCAGATCGGAATCGCTATTCCCAACGCGCCCGCAAACGTTGGCACGTACCAACTGTTCTGCGTTCTCGGCCTAACATTCTTCGGAGTCGAGAAATCCTCGGCCGCCGCCGTCTCCGTCGTTGCCTTCGCCATCCTGACCTTCCCCGTCCTGCTGATCGGTGCCTTAGCGACGCTACAGGCCGGACTCTCGCTGACTGGTTTTCGCTCTCAGCTGAAGGGCATGACCGAATCCGGAATCGCCACCGAAACCGCAAGCTAGCCGACTGTGTAGGGACGGGGCTGTGCCCCGTCCGCAATTCCAACCTCGCCCGGTAGCGCTGGACTCCAGTCCGGCGTTCTATCCCAGCCCTAGCGCCGCCCCAACAGCCGGAGCGAGACCATCCTGTCCTCGCCCCGTAGCGCCGGGCTCCAGTCCGGCGTTCTTTCCAGCCCTAGAGCCACCCCAACAGCCGGAGCGAGGGGCATCCTGCCCTCGCCCGGTAGCGCCGGACTCCAGTCCGGCGTTCTATCCCAACCCTAGCGCCGCCCCAACAGCCGTAGCGAGACCATCCTGCCTCGCCTGATCGACGGTCCTCGTGTCCCGAGTGGCGCAGCGGTGAGGACCGCCATGGAACGTTCGACCGCTTCTGGGAAACATACGACATACCGTCAAGCCCCTTTCTCGCCTGAGATCATCGCAAGTGACTGATGCACATGGAGATACAATTCCCTCCACCCTGTCAGATTTACCTGTCCGAAATTGCTAACATTTACCTAGCACCGATTCGAAGCGCGCAACCTCGCCCGCAGGGTATATCGACCTACTAACTCCTTTGTTTCTGATACTTTGGCCGCAGACTAGGGGGATATCGAGGTCGTAAGTACCTTTTTTTCAAAGACTTAGATTTCGCAAGGTCGCGGGGGGAGGGGCTAGCTGAGGTCAGGTGCGGTGAGGTAAAAGGGGGTCGAGACTCTCTCAACCCCCTGGCAAATCCGTGTAGATCCGTGAAATCCGTGGCTAGCTTTTGACTAGCCCATCAACGACGCCAGCCAGATCGCCCAGCGCCGCATCCAGCGCGCCGGCATTCGGACCGCCGCCTTCGGCCAGGTCCGGACGACCGCCGCCCTTGCCGCCGACCTTCTGCGCCAGTTGCTGCATGACCTTGCCGGCCTGCACCTTGTCGGTCACGTCCTTGGTGACGCCGACAATCAGCGCGACCTGACCGTCGTTGGCCGAGCCAAGTGCGACGACGCCCGAGCCGAGCTTGTTACGCAGGTTGTCGACCAGCGTACGCATCTGCGAGCGCTCAAGATTGTCGACGCGATGTGAGAGGACCTTGATGCCTTTGACTTCTTTGACCCGCTCGCCGATGTTGTCCATCGTCGAGGCAGCCGATTTCATGCGCGCCTGCTCAAGCTCCTTGCGCAGGCGTTTGATCTCGTCTTCGCGTGCATCAATCTCGTGCCGAAGCGCCGTGGCTAGTGAACCTTCGGGCTCATCGCCGAACTTGACCAGCGTGCGCGCAACGCCCTCGAGTTCGTGATCGGTACGGAAGTGGCGCAGCGAGCCGAGCCCAGTAACGGCCTCAATACGACGCACGCCCGAAGACACGCTGGTCTCGCGCAGAATCTTGACCAGCCCGATTTCGCCGGTCGCGCTCGTATGGGTGCCACCACAAAGTTCGGTCGAGAAATCGCCGATCTTGATGACGCGCACTTTGTCGCCGTACTTCTCGCCGAAGAGCGCCATCGCCCCGTATTCGTTAATGGCCGTGTCGATGGGCACGTCCTCGATCACCTGGACCTTATCGTTCTTAAGAACTTCCTTGTTCGCTAGATCTTCGATGTCCTGCAACTCTTCGTCTTCGACACCAACGAAATGCGAGAAGTCAAAACGCAGATGTCCCGGAGAAACCAGCGAACCAGCTTGTTTCACATGCTTGCCGAGAACTTCGCGCAGCGCCGCATGAAGCAAATGCGTACCCGTATGGTTGCGCTGTGTCTCGTAGCGGACATCCGCGTCAACGACCGCATTCACAGTATCGCCAACATGAAGCGTCTTCTTCGCTGTAAGTTTGTGCGCACGAACGCCCTGCACCGGCGCATAGCAGCCATTTACATCGCCGATCACCGCGTTCCCATCGGCGCTATAGAACCAACCCACGTCGCCGACCTGACCGCCAGCATCAGCATAGAAAGGAGTGTGATCAAGCACGACATCAGCCGTCTCGCCCGGCTTCAGTTCCTTCAACCCCTGCCCGGTCTTCGGATCGATGATCGCCAGCACTTCGCAGCCGTCCGAAACCGCCTGCCGATAACCCTCAAACACAGACTTCGGCAGATCGCGGAACGCCGGACTAGCGGTGGCCTTGTTCACGCCCTTCCACGATGCCTGCGCCTTCGCGCGTTGCTCGTTCATCGCGTGATCAAAGCCTGCTTGGTCGAACACAATACCGCGATCACGCGCAGCGTCGACCATGAAATCGAGCGGAAGGCCAAAAGTATCGTAGAGCCTGAATGCGTACTCGCCTCTGTAAACGAGCCCACGTTCAACTTCGTTCTTTCGTTCTTCTACTTCTTCTTTACTAAGGCTAAATTCCTCAGTCGGGCGCTGAGCAGACGAAACGCTCTTTGCAAACTCGTAGGTCCTCACGACCGAGTCCAAGTCCTGTTCCAGCTTGTCGAGGCCCAGATTCAATGTGTGAGCAAACCGTGTCTCTTCCGTAAACACGACCTTGCTCACGCGCTCGGCGCTGTCGATCAGCTCCGGATACGCATCCTTCATCAGGTCGCGAACGGCAAAGACCATCTCGTTCAGGAACGGCTTGTTCTGACCAAGCAGTCGTCCATGACGAATCGCGCGACGGATGATCTTACGCAGCACGTAGCCGCGACCTTCATTAGCCGGAAGCACGCCATCCGAGATAAGGAACGTAGCCGCACGCGAGTGGTCAGCGATGACACGCAACGACGCTGCGCCGCGCGAACCCGACTCCTTCTTCTGCTCCGCGCCTTCGGAAACACCGGTCAACTCCGCAGCACGCTTGATCAGCGGCGTAAACAGGTCCGTATCGTAGTTCGAGACAACTCCCTGCACGACCGCCGCAATGCGCTCCAGTCCCGCGCCCGTATCGATCGACGGCTTAGGCAGCGGATTCAGCGTGCCACCCGAATCGCGGTCAAACTGCATGAACACCAGGTTCCATATCTCGACATACCTTCCGCACTCGCACGGGAACTTGCACTCACCGGCAGCACATTTCGGATCGGCCTTGTCGCTGGCCTCGATGCCCATGTCGTAATGCAACTCCGAGCAAGGGCCGCAAGGACCGGTATCGCCCATTTGCCAGAAGTTGTCCTTCGCGCCCATCTCGAAGATGCGCTCGGAAGGAACGCCCTGATCGAGCCAGAACTGGTAGGCTTCGGCGTCGCGCGGTACTGCGCCTTCGCCCTTGAAGATCGTCGCGTAGAGCTTGTCCTTCGGCAGTCCGAACCACTGCGGCGAAGTTATGAGTTCCCAGGCGAACCGGATCGCGTCCTTCTTGAAGTAGTCGCCGAACGAAAAGTTCCCGAGCATCTCGAAGAACGTATGGTGACGGTTTGTGAATCCGACGTTCTCAAGGTCGTTGTGCTTGCCGCCCGCACGGACGCACTTTTGCGAAGTCGTGGCCCGCGAGTAATCGCGCTTTTCCAGTCCCAGGAACACGTCCTTGAACTGGTTCATGCCTGCGTTGGTGAACAGCAGCGTCGGGTCGTTCGCCGGTACCAGCGACGACGAATGCACTTCACGATGTCCTTGCTGGACAAAATAGTCCAGAAACATCCGCCGGATTTCAGAGCCAGATAGCTTTTTCATGGGGAACTCGCAGCCACTCAAGCAGTCACACAAATGCCAGCATGAGTGAAGTAGTTAATCTCTGATTTTAACATTCTGATGCCGCAGAACTTGCGTATCTGCTTCCTCTGCGCCCTCTGCGTGGCTACAATCTAGTTGGAGTGAATGATGAAGAACTTCCATATCCTCGGCATCGGATTCCTACTCTTGCTCACCGCCGCAGCATTCACCCAGCAGCAACCCCCAAAGAATGCGCCACAAGCACCGACTCAAATCAGCGCCGATCTCGGCTCATGCCGCGTAGACTTCAAGGTCACCGACATGCTGGGCAAGCCGATCTACGACGCAAAGATAAAGACCGTCGTTCGCTACGGCTTTCTGGGAAAACGCAAGCTTTCGCTGGAGATAGGCACCAACGCCGAGGGTCGCGCCCGCTTCGCCAAGATGCCGGAACAAGTACGCGATCCATTGGAGTTCGAGATCACCCACGGCACCGACTCGCTGATCATGACATGGGATCCCGCAACGAACTGCGTAGCCGAATATCCAGTATTGCTGGGGGCAAAGACTCCAAAGGAATAGCGAACTACGCAGCCACGCGCTCTTGCCGTACCATCGTCTTCAGCTCAAGCGCATTTCGCACCGCGTAACCTGCCTGATCGTTGTCGAAGTACACGTAAACTGAACGCAAGTGCCGCTGCCAGTTGGTGATTCGTTCGGCCCATTCCGCCAACTTGCTCGAATCATAGCTCCCCTGATATTTTCCGCCAGGCCCATGCAAACGGACGTAAACCCAGTCTGCAGTCACGGCATCCTTTGTCCGAAATCCAGCCAGTTCGTAGATACAAAACGCTGCATTATGCCTTCGCAGTACCGCATACGTTTCGTCGTTCAACCAACTTGGTTCACGAAACTCAAACGCATAACGCCAACGTTTGCCTTTCGGCAGAACAGACAAAAACTCCTCCAACCGCTCAACGTTCACCCGCCACTTCGGAGGCAGTTGAAACAGGATCGGCCCCAACTTCTCCTTCAGTTCAGTCGCGGGCGGAAAGAACTTGTCGAGCGCGTTCTCGGGATCCTTGAGCTTCTTGTTATGAGTAATGAATCGGCTCGCCTTCACAGCGAAGCAGAAGTCCTTTGGCGTACTCTCGCGCCAGCACCTGAACGTCTCTGCCGAAGGAAGCCTATAGAAACTATTATTGATCTCTACCGTATCCAGCCGCTCGAAGTAGAACTCGAGCATCTTCGCGCTCGCACACCGGTTCGGATAAAACGGTCCGCGCCAATGTGCATAATGCCAGCCCGAAGTACCGATTCTGACCTCAGCCGGCATTCGATCGGCCTCGAATCAGCCCGCGCACAGTCTCAAGCACAGCGCCGTAGACAGCATGATCCGCAACCGACTCGGCATGGTCCGCCGCAGAGTATTGTCGTGTTGTTCCGGTCGCTGCGGTCCATACAAGATTGCCGCCTCCGCCCTCCGCAACGGCAAATCCCATCCCGTGCAGGCGTGTAATGACATCGCTACTCTCAGCAATGACACCGTATACGGCTCCGAGTAGCGCGCCGAGTCCAAAGTGAACGCCCGCCGCCGCAATACTCTTCTGCCCTGGTGACATCTTCCGCCCTGTGGCGCGATCAATGCGGTCCGCCGCTAGCGCGATCGAATCGAGTTCCAAGTCGCTTCCGCTCACGTAGCGACTTGCTTCGAGGTGGGTTAGCTTTGAACGAGAAAGACGGCCATCGCCAAACACACGCGCCCTCGCGGTCGCAAAGCCGCTCATAGCGGCCGCACCAAGTAGCCCTCCGGCCGCCCCAGCAATCGCTCCCTTAACCATACTTCTCGATCGTGATTGTCTGTTCAAGCTTGCACCAGCCATTAGAGATGGCATGCCACACCCTCATGTTGCATTCGCTGCTCGCGATGGCAACCTGCGGAAACGCTTGCTGCTCAAAGGAAACGTAGCCACATACCCGCAGTTCACCACGAGGAGCACAACGATGACACGAAGGAAATACTGGAATGGCTTTGCGACCGGAGCTGCGGTCGGCGTTGGTGCAGCCCTCGCCACATGGACCATCACGCACTACGCCACTTCTCGTGGCTCACGGGTCATTCGTCTGGACAAGACGGTTCAGATTGGCCGTCCAGTCGAAGACGTGTTCAAAGCGTGGTCCGATCTGGAGCAACTGGCCCGCTCCACAGCATTGATCGAATCCGTCTCGACCAGCGGGAACCGGTCGCACTGGATCGTCAATGTCGCTGGAAAACGAATCGAGTGGGACGCCGAAACTGAGCAGTTCATTCCAAATCAGGCCATCGGATGGAAATCCTTGAACGGGCCAAAGCATAGTGGCCGCATCAGCTTCTCCCCACTCCAGAACGATACGCTAGTCAGCGTGACGATGAACTACGTTCCGCCCCTCGCACTTTTACGTGTCGGCTCTCTTCGCGAGCGCATTCAGAGCCACCTGGAGCAGGTGCTCCGCGACTTCAAAGCGGCTCTCGAAGGCAAAGGTCAGGAAACCATGAGGACCGGTACCACATAGCCGAATCGGCTTAATCCCTCGGCTGCGACGAGCCTAGTGCCGCATCCTGCGGGAAGGACTTCATCACTACTTCACGCGATTGCGCGGAAACCTTATTGTGCGCATCGGTCGCATATCTTGTCAGCTTACCTTTGACTACCCAGAACCCCTCGTCCGCCAGAGTTTTACCTTCGCCGCGGCCGACCGTGCCGCTGAACTCGAACCAGACTCCATGCTTCTGCTCGGTCGTAAACTCCAATTTGGTCCCATCCGTCGAGGCCTTCTTGAAAAACTGGTCAAGAAAGACTCCGCGATCGCTATCCAGATCGCCATATCGCGAAATGAATCCCGTGACGTTACCCTTATCTTCAACCGTAATCTGGAGGAACTCACCTTCTCGAACGAAAGAATACATGCCGGAGAAGTCTTCCGGATTCGCCGCCGGGACTTGTGGCGCGGCTTGTCCTGCCAGGTTCACCGTCATGAAGAGCAGGATCAGCAGTAGTAAGGAAAGTCGATTCATGGCAGCTCCGAACGGATTGTCTCTCCACGATTAGACCACGTCTTTGGGGAACACAACAGAGAAAGGACTCACTCGAAGGACGATGTCCCAATTGTTAGTCTGGAACGGCCTGCTTCGCTCCCGCACTCATGAGGACTATAATGGCATCCCAAGAACCATCTCAGGCCTCGCATGCAGAGCCTTTTCCAGGGTCAGCCGTTTCAACCCGAGTCGCAGATCACCCGATCCCCCGACGGACCGCGACCGTGCGTCGAACCGCACATTCTGCTTGAGATCACCCCCTGGCATCAAGTCTTCCTTACTAATCTGTGTGATTGCTTCCTTTTCTTTCGTCGTCAGCCCAAACTGGAACTGACTTCCTCGCCGGGAGAATTCTGGCCTGATGTATTCGTCAACCGTCGACTCCCCGTCCGGCCCTTCTGGGAATCTGGCCTCTGCCACATCTTTGTTGTGCTGGCGATGCTGGGCATTTCACAATCCGTGCTCTTTCGTACTCAGCCCATAACTTTGAAAGATCCCTTCGAACACTCCACCATCACCTATTATCGAGTTTCGGAGTACCTGCCACCCATCAAGGCGGCCGACGAGCCCACGCCTGCTAAGCTATCGAAAAAAGGCGAACCGGTATACGCGAAGCAGAAGATCGTTTCTCGCAGGCCTAACTCAGAGAGCCGCACCCAGACCATCGTCTCTCCGCCTCAAGTTCGCCTTCCGGTCGACATAAGAGTGCCCAACATGGTCGCATGGAATCCGGCTCCAGCCGTCCCGCATGCAATGGCCCTTCATTCAGGCTTGAATGTGCCCACCCCTCAGGTTGTGCCGCCACAGCCAACGATCTCTCGCACTCTTGTTTCTATCCCGAACCAAAACGCTTCAGTCGTACCACCCGCACCAAATCCAGGCACGGCCAAGCTCCATACCCCACTGGACGTCATCGCACGTACTGTTGTGCCCCCGTCGCCTGTTACTGACGGCTTGAGCGTCAATACTCCCAACCTGCCACTCGCTTCGGCTGTCGAACCCCCTGTGACCCCGCCTCGGAGTCCTTTGAGTGCCGGAGACCTAAACATCGGCAGCGTCGCTGTCGTACCACCCGCGCCGGCGCTTCCGGTCCCCGAACAGCGCGCCCGAGGCAGCCTCGTGCATGGGGCACCTGCTTCTTCGGGCCTTGCTAACGCCATGTCATCCGTAAACGCGACCGTTGTTCCTCCACCGCCGTCGGGAGCGGCGCTAGCCAGGGGATCTGGTGGCGGAGCTAACGGCTCAGATCGATTCATCGCCCTGAGCATAAATCCGACTGTAGTCAGTGGTCCGATCCCCGCTCCTCCAGGCAACCGCTCAGGCACGTTTGCCGCCGGACCCGAGGGCAAGCCTGGAGCGTCAGGTACACCCGAGGTAAAGGGCGGCGGCTCCAAGACCGGTCTGGGCGGCAGCGGCGCGTCAAACCAGGGCGAACGTGGCGCAAACGGTCCCGCAGGCGTTTACGTCGAGCGTGGCCCGACAACTCCTCCGCACGATTCGATTGTGGTATCAGGCGAGTTGAAGCCAAGCGACAGAACATCGGCCAATACAACTAACCTGGCTTCACTCTCGCGCCCCAAGCTTGCGGATATCGCTCGCGAAACGCGTAATTCGCCACGACCCGAGAGTCCATCCTCAGCCTTGGAGCGAGAAGTGTTCGGCTCTAAGAAGTTCTATTCGATGATCCTCAACATGCCGAACCTGACTTCGCATGGCGGGAGCTGGATCATTCGTTTTGCGGAACTCAAGGTAGATCCGCAGGGTGGAAACATCACTACTCCGGTGGCGACCCGAAAGGTCGATCCCGCTTATCCCTCCGAACTGATGCGCGAACGAGTTGAGGGCACTGTCATTCTTTATGCCATTATTCGCGCTAACGGTAACGTCGAAGATGTTCGTGTCCTGCGAGGAGTTGACGGCCGACTTGATGAGAATGCCTGTAGTGCGCTAAAGAAGTGGCGGTTCCGCCCGGGAAGCAAGAATGGTGCGGCAGTTGACGTTGAGGCAATCGTGCAAATTCCGTTTGTCTCAAGAACGCGTTTCTAGCGACAAGACCTACTCCGCCGCAACCGCCTTCTCATTGGTTGCAAGATAATCGTAGATCTCTTCGTTCGTGCAGACCTCGTAATAGTGCCGATCCGTCCAGTGCTTCAAATGGAAATCCCGTGCGTCGACATGAGCAATCTTTGACTCGCGGACAACCAAGTTGTGGAACATGCCTGTACCGACCGGCACGACTCCGCTATAGAGCCGCACTGTATTCTCGTCCCACAGTGCGGGCAGCGGAGCATCAAAAGCCTGCAACGAAATTTCCTGGGCGAGCTTGTGGAAGGCCGCCTCTTGCAGGTTGATCCCGCCTATGTTGAATCGCATCAGGAATTCTTCCGGTTGCCCTGCCGTGTCAGCGTCGTCGATCGTCTGAAAGCAAAATACGTTGAACAGGCTATCCACTCCCGCAAACAACTTGCGAGCGCTGCGACTGCAAGATGACAAACGGTCACTCTCGTTCAGCGCCGGAGAGATCATGATCTGGGAAGTCCCATCCATCAGGTACATCGGAGCTGAATCCTGGTAGCAGATTCCGATTCCTAGCTCTAGCGTTGGCAGCCCCGCTTCCTCGGACTTCTGGTTGTATCCACGGACGATCTCAATCATCTCTCGCGCCAGCACACATGTACGCGACACCCCAAACGGCGGTTCACCCTCGCGCTCGAACAACGCGAGAATAACGGCGTCTCCTTCGATAAACAGCTTCGTTGCACAGTACTTGTCCAGCAGTTTGTTTACTGGTTCGTAGAAGTTCAGACTGAAATACGACGCCGGATTCAGACCGCGCTCGAACAACGTACGAGTCAATACACTCGAATCGCGAATATCGGCCTTGAGCACGATATGACTCAGAACCTTCGACTCCGAAGGCTTCTGCTCGACCGGGAGCAGAAACTCGTAAAGGGTGTGGTTGATCGCCGAAAGTTCTCTCAGCTTCTCGTTTCCGATCAGGTTGACCCCATCGAGCGCCGAGATGACGACGTCAAAACGTCGCATGTCGCGGTAGTAGCGCAGCACATCTCTCAGGTAGCGCGCTGCTACTCGAGACCGGTCTGACCCCTTGCAGCCCGCAACTCGCAGTGCTGCTTCGTATAATCGGTCCTCTGAAATGCGCCCGTGCTGCTCAAGAAAGACGCATACCCGCTTCCGCTCTTCACGCGAAATCAATGCATGTTTGAGCTGCTGGGGATTGATTGGTGAATACTCACCGAGCAACCCCGGCACCTCGTACGAAGCAATCGCGTGATTGATGATCCCCTCTTTTTCCAGGATGTTTATCCAGACACCGAGCAACTGTTGCTGGAGCTTCCCCTTGTCAGTCGCATCATCGGGACAACCTCCTCCGAGTAGCTCGTCCGCGTTCTCAGGGACGCTCAGCAAGGCGTTTACCGCGGTTTCATCATCTTCATCGGCCAGCCCTGTGATGGCCAGGAAGGTCCTCCCCATCTGCACCACGGGACCAAGCCTGTCTGGATCACGTTCGTAGTTCCCAAGAATTACATACTGCTCCGCATTGAGCAGATCGTCTCGCGGGCTCTCGGCAAATAGCAATCGATTGTGCAGGAGTTCATAGCTCGATTCTTCAGCATCTCCGAAGAGCGATCTCCTCATCAATGCCACTGTTCCCTTATCAAGCTCGAGCAGAGTCTGGTACAACTCCTGTCCCACTTTGCGCAGAATTGATTTCTTCTCAAGTTGGAATTTCGCAATTCGCTCGCGCAAGCGTATCGTCGCAGTCGCGTTCTGTTGGTGCGGTCCTTCGAAGGTCTTCAGTTTGGTACGGAGTCTCTCCAGTGCAGTGTTGTACTGCGTCGTCATCTCCGAACGTAAAAACTTGATCAGGGCCAGTCTTGCCAATCGGTCAATTGAGATGTTCCCGTGGCTTTTCGCTCGGTTCAGTGAAGAAAGCTGTAGTTCCCCGAGCACGGCCACGAAATCCGGAGCATCGGGCTTGACCTCGGTCCTTTGATTGACCCGTACGGGCGACTGGATCGGCTTCTCAAGAAGGTACTCCTCTATTCCGCCAAATCTTGCGATCAACTTGGAAAGGTGCGCACGTGTCGAGTCGCTCAACCGAGGGCTTAGATAGACGTCGCTGCGTATGTTGTCGATGCCGGTTTGAATACCGTCGATGGCGAAGACAGGATCGTACGAAGCAAGTTTCAGCTGCCAAGCTGAAGCGCTCACGTCGATTCGTTTCTGTAGAAAGGGAAAGGCCATAAACAAAAACCGGCGTTCGTACACCAGCGTAGCCCGATTGCTCACCTCAATCAGTTTTAAGTTCCGTGCCGAGAGTAACATACGGCCCAATGCGGCCAAAGATTACCTTCGTGTTTCACAGGCTCATTATGAAGTCTGTGGCAGTTACCAAAGCCCAGCATCTTGTGCGAGGAAGTTCAGAGATGCGCCCAACCAGGTATTCTGCTTGGAGAACCTGCTTGGCCACGCTAAGATTCCACCCATGAACTCTGGATCGGGAAAAGGCTCTTTTCTGTGCCTGTTAATACTGGCTTTATTGACCTCCGGATACGCACTGGCGCAGGAAGTTTCTCAGCCGTCAGACACCTATCCCGCTGCGCCCACCGTTCAGCCCACAACGGTCACGGAAGTTGTCCCCGCACACCGCTTCTGGGACCGGAAGAACGCGTTGCTCTTTACCGGAATCGCTGTTGGGCGAACGTTGGACTATACGTCCACTTTGAACATGCAAAGGAGGGGGCGCGAAGAGATGCTTCTCCCCGATGATGTCGTGAACAACCGCGCCGGGTTCGCCGCCCTTGAGGCGGCCGGAACGGCGTCCTCAATTGGTGTCTCGTATCTGCTGCACCGAACCGGTCATCACAAACTGGAGCGCTGGCTATCGATGGCCCACCTGAGCGTCGCTAATTTCGGCGCCGCGCGTAATTATGCCCTCCGCACGAAAACCGCCCGCCCCTAACGAATTCGTCAAGTCCCAGCAATTGCAGGATTCTGGGTAACTCATACAGGACAATCGGGAAATAATCTCGCCCAGCTTGTCGGGTTTCACCCTGTCGAACTGCTATCTTTGAACTAGGTGGAGATTGTACTTCGGTAAACCTTCAAGCCCCGACAGCTAGACAGTCAGTGCCCACTGAGATCAGTCAGAGACGTAGATTAACCCCTTTCGAATCAACAGCCACGCAGACGATATCGGGGAGGGGGTAGGGGAGGTAACTGAGAGGATAACTCGCGTCGCGGCGATTCGCCAGCGCCGCCGTCCCGGCGGCTGTTGCATGGACGTCTCGTCCACGCTTCTTCGCACGAAACTTGGTGCCCCATATCTGCCCGACTCTGGCAGATATGGGGCCACGGGGATTGGGACTACTTCGCCAGCACGTTTGCCAGCCTTGTCAACTCCATCTCGATGGGCTTCTTGCTGACGACGACCTTATCCAACGGAGTCGTCGTGATCTCGCCCTTGTTGATGCCGACCAGAACGCCGGTCTTGTTCCTAGACAAGGAATCGACTGCGGCAGAGCCTAGTCGTGTCGCCAGCATGCGGTCGGCGAAGGTCGGCACGCCACCGCGCTGCACGTGTCCGAGAATCGTGACGCGCAGGTCGAAACCGAGGCGTTCCTGATGCTCGTGGAAGTAGTGCGCGAGTTTCTCGGCGTTATATTTTGCACCCTCGGCAACGACTACCAAGGCGTGAGGCTTGCCGCGGCGATAGGCGTCGCGAATCTCCGAGGCGATGCATTCGGGATCAGTATCGACTTCGGGAATGGCTACAGCTTCTGCGCCGCCGGTGATTCCGGACATCAGAGCCAGATAGCCGCAGTCGCGCCCCATAACCTCAACCAGCATGGCACGCTGGTGCGACGAGGCAGTGACCTTCAGGCGGTCAATTGCTTCCAGTGCGATGTTAAGGGCCGTGTCGACGCCGATAGTGATCTCGGAGCCGTAGAGATCGTTGTCAATCGTGGACGCGATACCAACGACAGGGAATCCCATTTGATTCAGCGCGTTTGCCCCGGTTTGCGAGCCGTTGCCGCCAATAACGACCAGTGCGTCGATGCCAGCTTGATTCAACTCGCGAATGGCTTTCGTCCGGCCCGCTTCGGTCTTGAACTCCGGAGAGCGAGCGCTGCCCAGCACGGTTCCGCCCTTTTGGATGATCCCGGCCACTTCGCGCGCGCCCATCGGAGTGAAGTTGCCGGCCATCAATCCGGCATAGCCCTGGCGCACGCCATACATCTTCCATCCACGCTCGGCGCCCGTGCGCACGACGGCACGAATGGCTGCGTTCATTCCTGGGGCATCGCCCCCGCTGGTTAACACGGCTACTGAGTTCAAGCTGGTACTCCTCCTGGATCGGATGGTTCTCTCAATTGTACATATTGAAAGCAATAGGAGATGTGATGAGGGTGTGAAAAAGATTACTTACGGGTGGACCGGTCCGCCTATCTGGCGGACTGGTCCGGGAATCTTCTTCTCAAGCCTTTGGGCGCGTTTGGGAATAATCTTTCTGGCTGCCCGTTTGAGTTCCGGAGAGAACTCCCTCAGGGCGGCAGCGGAAGCATCTGATCCGAGCCCACCGACGAATCGGTTCATCGTGTCTGAGAACCCGCGTTCATCTCTGGGATAGTAGGAGTTCTGCAGCGAGCTGAGAAAGAGTACACCAAGTACCTCGGAGTAATTGAGCATTCTGTTCCCGTTATCGCCGCGGCCGATAACCACGCGGGTACCCGCGTACCAGGCACGAGGGAAGAAGCCCTTCTTTCCGGAAGGGTAGTAACGGGGATCCTGTTTGAAGATCACAGGAAGCAAGAAGCTGTTCAAGAAGACCCGCGTCTCGGCATTCGCCACGCTTGCTCCGAAACGTTTGCTCCAGCCTTCCATTCCGCCGCCGTAGCTGTAATGGTCGCCCCACATCTGTCCCCACGTGGCGCTAAACGCAGCAGACGCGAAGGTGTAGGGAGAGTAGGTTCGTTTGACGAACGCGTCGAATTTCTGATGCTTCGTCAAGGGTGCCGGACAAGAGGGAGCATTTGGAAGCTCAGGATGGGGTCTCTGGTTCGCGTGGACGACTGGAGGAGGATCCGGAGTTGCCGATTCGGCGTTGCCCGTCACTTGGCCCGTCGCGAGCGTCGCGGCGACCAGAATGGCCGAACCGATTGCGCAGATCGCCCGCTGGTACATGTGTGCCCTGTTGTACGAACTTTTGTCATTGTCTTAGACGCAGTATTTTGGAGCCAAGTTTGCAAGCCCCACGCCGGTCTGTCCAGCGTGGGGCTGTGCTGCCTAGAAAAGATTCTACTTACTGAGGCGGTGCACTGCTGGTTCCAGTCCCACTTCCCGTGCCGCTAGTTGACCCGGTGCCGGTTCCAATTCCCGTTGTTCCCGTGCCACTTGTTCCAGTTCCCGTGCCTACGCCAGTCCCGGCAGTACCCGTCGTTGCAGACGTACCGCTTCCCATCGTGCTGCTGCCGGTTCCTGGTGTGTTGGTGCTGGGGATAGTCGAAGTCGTTCCAGCGGTAGGAGTGTCGCTTGTCTGCGTGCTGGGGATGGTTGCCGTGCCACTGCCTACTCCAGTACTGGAGCTTCCGCCCGTCGTGCCAGTTCCGGTTGTGCCGATTGTATTCGATGAGGTAGATCCACTGGTCGTTTCCGGAGTCGTTCCCACGGTGCCAGCCCCGGTCGTGCTCCCCGGCATCGTATCTGTGGTTGTTCCCGTGCTCGTGCCAGGTGTGGTGCCCATGGTTCCTGTCCCGGTCGCGCCTGTGCCGGCGGTCCCAACGCCGCTTTGAGTACCCATTCCGGTCGTACCCATGCCCGGCGATGTGGTGCCGGTTCCGGCCTGACCCGCGGCCCCCGTACCGACCGTCCCGGCGCCTGCTCCTCCAGTACCAGCGGTGCCAGCACCAGCTCCACCGGCTTGTGCCACAGCGACGCAGCACGAAAGCAGCATGCCGCCAGTGATTCCAATGAACTTCTTCACGCATACCTCCTAGTAGGTTGACGTACTACTTCTTCAGTTTTCGGGGTTCAGAGGTCTGATGGTGTTGCGGTCACTCGTGGATGCCAATAGAAAGAAAAAGCCCCACGCGGGTGGGGCTCAGGAGAACATTGAGCGCCTAAAACGTTCGCGTAGTGAAGTTCGTCAGCAAAGAAGAAGATCCGCACATCGTGTTCGCGTAGTCACTGACGTTTGTGTTGTCCACGGGACCGTCAAGCGGTTCAGCGGTGACGGAGTATGTATCCGGCGGCAAACCAGTGATGGTATATGTTCCGTCCGAGAGGGTCATTACCCCAATAGGACTTCTGCGGACGGGAGATGGATATCCGGTTACAGCGAGTGTATTCGACTCGGCAAAAACATGGATTCCACAAATGCCAGCTGAACTCGAGTTGCTGATTTTACCGCTAATCTTCCCAGTGGCGATGGTGGATGTTGATGTTGGGTATGTATTGGATATTCCGGCGACGTCGTCCCAACTTAGCTGTATTTGCACCTCGGGAGCGAAGGGGAACATGATCGCGCTGGTCACCCCTGAGTGATCAAGCCCGAAGAAGTGTCCTATCTCGTGGGTGGCGACGGTCTGTAGGTCCGCGCATGTAGCCCCTGACGGGCAAGTTGCATTGTTAGTCAGGAAATCGTCCGCAGGGTTGAAGAGCAAGTCGGAGTCGGTGATCTGGCCTGACGATGTGTTGAATGAGGTCAAGGTGACGGCAAGAGTATCTCCGCCGGATCCGAATGCATTGCTGCTGCAAACGAAACAAATCAGGTTGCTTCCGTCCGATGCACTAGCGCTGGTGATCGAGGTCTCCGCACCCTGCACGACTCCGGAAACAGCACTGCTGACGTTTGGTGCGGCCTTCCAGGTGTTGAAAGAGGCAGCAATTACGGAGGTGGGGTCAGACGTACCAAGGACGTTGCTACCAATGGTTTTGTTGATTCGCCAAGTCGGAGCAGAACTCCAATGTGCAATGGATAGTGGCGACTTTTGCCCGATCTCCGGCAAATACGGGAACGCCGGAGCGGTATAGAGTAACGTGAATGCCAGCGCAAAGGCAGGCAAAACCAGGAGTGCTCTGCGAAACAGCTTCATTGACGCACCGCCTTACTAACCCGGGTCTCAAGTTCGCTCAGCGCCATCTGAGATCCCGCAAAAGGAGTGAGTTGACCGTTGGCAGACCTTACGGTTACGTTCGGCACGCCATTAGAAGCCATGAACTCACCAGCGACGGTTTTATGGATCAGGAAGTTGCCCTGCATTAGTCCGACGATTCTCATTGTCCCGTCGTTTTCGGCACTCGGTTCCAGAAACAGAAAAGCGTCGTCACCGGGACGAAGATGCCGGACACCGTACGCAACCTCTTTGATCTGGCCGACAGTGCCACCGATCTGCTTCACCAACACGGTCGTTGTCTGGGGGCCTTTGAAATTGCGTGTGACGGTCAGACGTGTGTAGGTGTCGATCTGCGTATGCTCCGGATTCCATTGGGACCACGTCTGATTTGCATGAGCTTCAACGATTACTGAAGAAAGCCTAGTAAGGCGGTCAACGGACATGGGCCGAATGGTGGTTGCCCAAGCCAGACAAGCCATTCCGAGAACAAGAATCGAAATCCGAGTAATCTTTCTCACGGCAATATCTCCAGGCCGCCACTGAAGGCAGTGATGTCACCTTGGGCGTTCTTCAGAAATATCGTGCGTGCTCCAGTCGCGGTGGACGCCCCTAGGGTGATGCGAAATCCGATTCCGCCACCTCCAGAGAGCACGTTGCTTTGTCCTACCGTCACATCGTTCGGCCCCGAAACCGTAATCGAGGTAACCAGCGAAGTAGGAGGCGTGGCCGTCGTTGCCAGTCCGGTTCCCGTGATTGCAACGATCATCTGCCCCGAAGAGGGGAGTTGCCCAAGATGAATAATTGACGGAGAATTTGTCAGCTGTATCGAGGTTGAACCGGAGGTCGCTGGCACCGCAACACCAAGCATTTCTGCATTAAAGCCTCCTGAACCGGAGGGCGCAGGAAGCGTTATATTTACGTTATTCACAGTGCTTCCGGCAGCAACAGTCACCGCGCCGCTAGCAGGAGAAGGCGGCGGCTCAGGGCCACCAGTACCGCCAGGTGTTGTGGAACTCGAGCGACCACCGCCGCAAGCTGCGAGTATAAGAGAGAGCGTGATAACCGACGCTACGGCAAGCTGATGCACGGGATGAGTTCTCCTTTACCGCTGAATAGATGCGATTCAGACCGCCGCGGATGAGATGACTTCCTGCTCGGTCCCTAAAGAATCTCAGTCGGAGTGGATAGAGGTGTCGGGTCAGTTGTCGCCCCGAAACCTGTGTGGTTAAGAGGCCAATCAGATGAGCAACTATTTCGATGCGCCAACTCGAAAGCGGTTCCGCGAGGCGCTTTTGCGATGGTACGACCTGCATAAGCGGGATCTGCCATGGCGGACGAATCAAGATCCGTATCGGGTTTGGGTCTCAGAAATAATGCTGCAACAGACCCGGGTGGCTGTAGTAATCGCCTACTACGAGCGATTCATAGAACGTTTCCCAGACGTTCGGGCCCTGGCACGTGCTCGAGAAGCGAGTGTTTTAGCGGCTTGGAGTGGATTGGGATATTACCGTCGCGCGCGCGCCATGCATGAAGCTGCGAAGATCCTCGTCAAGAGACATGATGGCCGTTTTCCAGAAACGGCAAAGACACTGGAGAAGTTGCCCGGCGTAGGTCGCTACACCGCAGCAGCGGTGGCCAGTATCGCGTTTGGAGAACCTGTTGCTGTTGTGGACGGCAACGTAGAGAGGGTGCTTGACAGGATTAGGGGTACCCAAGCTTCCATTGAAAGGCAGGCGACTAAGGCAAGTCATTGGGATGCAGCGCAGGATTTGCTCAGCCAGCAGCGACCAGGAGATTTCAATCAGGCGATGATGGAGTTTGGAGCAACGGTCTGCAGTCCAGCGAATCCACTTTGCGGGGAGTGCCCGGTCATAGTTTTGTGTAAGACCAAGGGGGCCATCAAAACGACGCTGCGAGGACTCCGCAAAAAGAAGGAATCGGCTTATGCTATCTGGACCGAAAGGCCAAAGGTGTACCTCGTACAGCGAGCGAGAGATTCGTCCCTTATGCCAGGGATGTGGGAATTACCAGCTCTAGATGAGAAAGTCGATCATGTGCATCTGTTTACGCTACGTCACTCGATCACCGATTCCGATTACAGTGTTTCGGTGGCGAAACAGCGGGCCAAAAGGAAGCAGAACGGACGGTGGTTTCCGTACGAAAGCGTCTCTCAGCTTCCACTCACGGGAGTTACAAGGAAAATCCTCGCCAAATTGAAGATCATCGAATAGAACGGTGTTCAACGAAGCTTGACAGGCAAACAGGAGATCAAATGCCAGCCTTGACAGTGGGCAAGAAAGCCCCCGACATATCGTTACCGCTACTTGGCGGCGGCAATTTCTCTTTGGAGGACGCCCTGAAGAAGGGGCCGGTCGTGTTGGCATTCTTCAAAATCAGTTGTCCGGTATGCCAATTTGCATTTCCGTATCTCCAACGACTTTACGAGGCTTTCAGGGAAACGGATTTCACCATCATTGGGGTGAGTCAGAACGATGAGGCTGCAACCGCGCAATTTGCAAGGGAATATGGCATAACGTTCCCCATCGCCCTTGATGACCAGAAGAAGTACCCAGCTTCAAACGCCTACGGTCTTACCAACGTTCCGACCGTGTTTTACGTTGCGAGTGACGGGTCGATAAAGGAGTCCTCCGTTGGATGGTCGCGCGATGATATTGAAGCGATCGCCCGCGACGCATCGGAAGGAACCAAAGTGCCTGCGCCGGCGCTGTTCAAGCCTGGAGAAGATGTAGCTGCCTTCCGGGCTGGTTGAGGGTCGCTGAACTAGTCCACCGTGAGTGGACAAGAAGTTGCAAACTGAGCCTCGGTGCGCTCGCTAATACATCTGTTGACCTTGTCTCTGGTCTTTCGCGTAAAATACCGAGTTCCGAAAGAAGTTAGGTCTGTCAGGAACGGCACAGGAGAATCCTGGATGCGGAAAACAACGTTTGTCGTTGCGGTCTTATTGATCGCACTCGGACTGATTGCTCAATCACCAACAAAGCACGCCGGTTCAGCCGCTCGGGGGGCGATAAGCAACATGCCCGCGGCGGGGAGTCAGTCGCTGAAACTGATAGATCCCCAGCGGATACGTGCAGACGTGAAATTCCTTTCCAGCGACTTACTCGAAGGCAGAGGGACAGGTCAACGAGGCGGTAACATCGCGGTGGAGTACATAGCAGCTCAATACGCGTTGAATCGCCTGAAGCCCGCAGGAGATAACGGGTCTTATTTTCAGAAAGTCCCCATGGTCGGACTGACCACCCAGCCGCAAAGTACGTTCTCTTACGTTGGGGCGAACGGCGTTCCCGTCGACGTGAAGTTTGCCAAGGAAATCACCGCGTATAACGAAACAGGGAACCCGGTAGCGAATCTAGATGCTGAGGTCGTGTTTGTCGGCTATGGGATCGACGCTCCGGAGTTCAAGTGGGACGACTACAAGGGTGTCGACGTTAAGGGCAAGGTGTTGCTGATGCTCGTGAACGAACCCCCGTCCGAAGACCCGGCGTTCTTCAACGGCAAAGCACTGACCTACTACGGACGTTGGACGTATAAGTTCGAGGAGGCCGCTCGAAAAGGTGCCGTTGGCGCTCTTGTCGTTCACAGGACTGATATGGCCAGCTACGGCTGGAATGTGGTTGAAACCTCGAACACAGGCGAGAAAAGTTACCTGCGCGAAGACACAAAGCCAAAGCTTCAGATGGCATCGTGGATACAGTTGTCAGTTGCCGACCAAATGGCGAAGTCAATTGGCAAGAACATGAACGAATTGATGGAAATGGCGAAGTCTCGCGAGTTCAGGCCAGTTCCTCTGCCAATCAGATTCAAAGCGCACGTAATTTCGAAGGTGCGTCCTTTTGACTCCTATAACGTTGTCGGCACGATACCCGGCTCTGACCCGGCCCTAAAGGACGAGGCAATTCTTTACACAGCTCACTGGGACCACTTGGGAATCCATCCGGAACAACCGGGCGACAACATCTATAACGGCGCAATCGACAATGCAACTGGCGTGGGAGTCATAATCGAGATTGCGCGAGCATTTGCGGATAACCCAATCAAGCCGAAGCGGTCGTTGATCTTTGCGGCAGTCACCGCAGAAGAGCAAGGCTTGCGCGGATCTGAGTATTTAGGCATGCATCCGCCGATTCCGGCCAAGGACATCAGCCTGGCGTTGAACTTCGACGGTGTTGCTCCCATCGGGGTGCCGGAGGAAGTAAACGTAACCGGTGCTGAACGGAATACGTTCTATCCGACTCTTCAACAGACCACCAAAGAATTCAAGTTGGCAATCGTACCCGACGATAACCCGGGAGCCGGTTTTTATTACCGTTCCGACCACTTCAGCCTCTCTCGAGTTGGTATTCCAGCTTTCTCCGTAAATGAAGGGACGAAATACGAAGGTAAAGCCGCTGATTACGGCAAGAAGTTCGAAGACGAATATACGAAGAATGACTATCATCAACCCAGCGATGAGTTCCACGAGGACTGGGACTTCACCGGCGTTGGTCGGATGGCGCGTTTCGGTGTGGCCCTGGGGTGGAAGGCTGCAAACTGGGCGCAAGAGGTGCAATGGCGACCTGGCGACGAATTCGAAGCTGCGCGAAAGGCTAGCCAGACGAAGTAGTTGTCATTGCGCTGAAACGCTCGAGAAGCTAGGCGCGAAGATGATGATTCGAGCATCTGGCAGGTTTTGCGGGCAATTATGGATCGGCTGCTCGACTGAACGGCGATAAATGTTGCGACGGCATTCGTGCTGCGCGATGCGCGTACGAGAATCCACGCGGCTGGCCGCCGAGACGGCGGCCCTACCAGTCTCATTACCTTCTCGCCTCACAGTACATGTACTCATCCCACCATCGGACACGCGCCTCAGTGTATCTGGCGCAAACCTTTGTAATATTCCGTTCGGTCACTCGTAGAGCGACACTACTTGCGCTGGGACCGTGGTCGAGAACCTAGTCGTAGAGGAGATGGCGTGCCGCTGAAAATCCTCGTTGCAGAGAACGATATCGCAGCTCAGAAGATGGGTGTGAGAATCCTCTCGGCGGCAGGCCATGAAGTCTTGGCAGTGAGCAACGGCTTGGCCGTGATCAAGACGATCCTGGACGGGGAATCGTACCCGGACGTTCTTATGCTGGACGTGCATTTGCCGGGGCTTACCGGTATTGAGATCTGCGAAAAACTGAAGTCCATTCCGGACACGGCGAATATTGCCGTGTTGCTGACCGACAGCAGAATCGAGACGCTCCATGGAATGGAAAGCATTGAGAGCAAGGCCGATGGTTTTATAAAGAAGCCGTTCGATGCCGGAATGCTGGTAAGCGCGATTGAAAAGCTGGCTGACCGAAAGCACCTCGGCCATGACAAGACACCGCATTTTGATGCCTCGCGACTCGGCGATTCAGCGTATGTGAAACCACCGTTCACCGGGCGCACCGAGAAGGCCGTGCATTCGGCTCCACGAAGTTCTCGGCAGCAACCAGGAGAAGTGTGCGACGTCTGCGGATTCGTGAATCGCGAGCCCACGTTCGCCTGCCAGCGATGCGACATCCCATTACCGAGTAGCGTAAAAGCCGCTCCCCGATGCTGAATTAGCTCTATCGCTGGCCGACCGCGCGGGACATGATGGCCATGTATTTCTGCTCGAGTTCTTCGTCTGACAGGTTGCAGTGGAGCTCGGTGCAGAATTCCTTGCTAGTGAGATAGTCATAAATAACTGACGGTATCTCGTAGTGGTGGATCGTCTTGTGCCGCACCACTTTCCCGTTTTCAAAGATCAGAATCCGGTTGAGATGCGTGTTGTCCTGAACGTTATTAAGGTACCGGTATTCGCTGTAACTCTTCACGCCCTCGAGTGGTGGCAGATGATCGCTAACGATGATGATGACACTCTTAGGATCGAGCTTCGTCAAGCTACGCACAAATTTGGCGATGGCCTGGGTACGATACCAGTACTGATTGGCGGCGCGTAAGAGTTGCTCGTCTTTCTGCCCCGAGGTCACCGAAAGGAACAATGGCCGCTTGTCCGTGTCCATATCATGCGGTTCGTGGCCATAGATGCCCAATATATAGTTGAGCATCGGCCGGCGGGGATTGTCACGCAAGGTTCGCTCGACGTAGGCGAGGTTCTGGTCGAAGAGGTCTCCGTCGAACATGTAGTACTCGCTCTCGGAGACGTTTCGCGCGGTCAAATAGCTAGAGCTGGCGCTGCCATATTCGCGTGGAAAGTAAATCTTCTCGAATCCAATGCCCGTGTAGGCCTTCGTGCTGTTGAAATAGTTTGGCTCGAAGCCATTAGTCACCGTTGTCGAATAGCCGGCTTGGCGAAGAATGCCGGGCATGCAACCGGCGGGCTCCCCGCTGAAATCGTCGAACTCGATCTCAGATAGTCTCTGCAACCCGGGCGCGCCGCAGAGGGCCTCGAATTCAGCCTGGGCAGTCTCGCCGCCGAATACGGGGGAGATGGAGAAGCTCTGCTTATCCCCAACGAGCGCTGCAAAGTCCGGATGTCGCGGATCTTTAGAAAACGTGACCGCATTGAACAACGTGGGATCGATGAAGCTCTCAAGCACCACGAGATGCACGTTGCGGCGGTTGCCGTGCTTTCGGATGAAGTCGGCAGCCATGCGCACTTGCTGATCGAAATCCCCTTGTGCTCTGTAATTGGCGGTGTCGGCGAGGGCCTGACGCCTCTTTGCTTCGAAGTACAGCATGGTTGTGAAGCGGCCGTTGCGATTTACGCTTTCAGCGTCGGACCATTCCGCCACATCCAACCCGAGGTGATTGAGCGACCACAGGACCGCGCCTGGCCGCAGCTCAAGGGTCAAGAGGAACAGGACCGCCAGCCCGCCCATGATCAGAACACGCCGGTATTTCCGATAATTGGCATAGCAAACCAGGAGAATAATCGGAGAACTAAGGCCGACGATTACTGCCAGCTTTCGAATCCAAGGTAGAACCTTCAGTAACTCGGGTAGATTCTCAGCGTCGATGGCCTTAAAGACATTTCCCCAAGAGAGGAAGAAGAGCTCGTGGCCCGTGTAGAAGATGACGATCGGCAGCGCCGCGATGAACGCCGAGATCTTGCGCGGGCGCAGGGCGAAGTTGAGTCCCCAGTAAACCGCCAGCAGCGCGGGTACTTCGATGCGGTAATGGAGCCGGATTGGCGACAGCGTGCTAATCCTGCTCAGAACCTCGGAAAACCCGAACATGAAAGCGAGGAAAGCGAAGTAACGGTTCCAGATGACGAGACGGAGGACAAGCAAAATCCGGGACGCGAATTTGCGGGTCCGTGAGCGCTGAGCACTAGAAGATGTTTCCGATTCCGGAGACGAGGTGGAGGATGACTGTATCTCGATCAATGATTTTCTCTGAGTGTTTGGCTGGTGGAGAATATAACAGCCTGAACTCCTTTTCAATGAATATGTAGTCTACCTTGGCCTTGGGCAACGAAGTTGCCCCACGTTTGTGATTGTTTGCTTTCAATACATTAGCACGTGAGCCGCGTCACCATTCGCTGTGACATCTCGCTGCTGAGGACAATTATTCAGCAGTTCGAACTTTCGCAGTTCTTCCGCATCACGCCCTGCTATCTAATCGTAACAATCGATGTGGGGACCGCAGTGTCTCTGAAGGTTGTGGGGTGAAATGCACAAGCCGATCAAGTATGTAGAAAAGGTGTTTACCTCGGCCGCAGGCGTCGTATGGGGCGCTTACGAACGGCTGAACCGTATCTCGCCGAATCCGGCGTTCACGCCCAAGTGGTCGGACAAGCCACTGCTGAAATCATGGGAGAAGAAGAAGCCTCCGCTCGGCTGGCCGCGCACAACGGACTCGCTGTGCCCGAAGTGTGTGCCTGAGATCCGTAGCAAGATTCTCGACGGCGAAGTACCAGTGGACATTCTCAAGAACGAGAAGGTCGGAGAACTCAAGGCCCAGGTGATCGAGCGCGACGGCAAGATCCTGATGGTGAAGGATTGCCCCATTCACGGCCACTTCGAGGACGTAATGTCCATTGACCCGGTGATGTTCAAGCACCTTGAGGAGAGCTTCCCCGGCCGCGACATCCGCGCGCACAACGACGAACGGCTGCACAATCATGGATCGAGCACGATCACGCACGGACGCGGATCGGTGCTCACGATCGACCTGACGAATCGCTGCAACATGATGTGCGACCCCTGCTTCATGGACGCGAACCAGGTAGGCTTCGTTCACGAGCTGAGCTGGGAAGATATCCAGAAGCTGCTGGATGACGCCATCAGCATCAAGCCGAAGCGGCAGATGTCGGTGCAGTTCTCGGGTGGCGAGCCGACGCTCTCGCCTTACTTCCTGGATGCAGTTGCGTATGCGCGCAAGGTTGGTTACACCTCGGTTCAGGCGGCCACGAACGGCATCGAGTTCGCGAAGTCGAAAGAGTTCTGCCGTAAAGCTGCCGAAGCGGGTTTGCGCTACGCGTACTTGCAGTTTGACGGCATCGGCAATGCGGCGAACTCGCACCGCAAAGTCGGCAACTTGTTCGACGTGAAACTGCGTGCGATCGAGAACCTGTATGAAGCCGGCGTCGACATCGTGCCTGTGACGACCATCATCAACGGCATCAACAACGAGCAGGTCGGACGCATTATTCAGTTCGCGCTCGATAATCCGAAGATCATCCCGTTCCTCTCGTTCCAGCCAGTCTCGTTTACGGGACGCGACGAGGCGATCACGGATGAGCGCCGGCAAGCGCAGCGTTATACGCTTTCGCATCTCGCCTATGACGTGAAGAACCAGATGGGCATCGGTGAGCCGCGCCGCGACTGGTTCCCGCTATCGTTTATCAGCACCTTCAGCGACTGGAGCGACATCGTTCACGGACCGCAAGCCGACTGGGGGCAGCTCAGCTGCGGCTGCCATCCGAACTGCGGCGTGGGCATGGCGATCATGGTCGATAAAGAAACCAAGGAAGCCAAGCCGGTGACGGAGTTCCTCAACGGCGATCGCCTCGCGAAAGACATCATGAAGGTCAACGATGCCGGCCGCGGAAGATTCTTGAGTGTGGTAGGCATGGCGTTGTCGCTGATGCGCAACTACGATCCGTTCAAGTCGCCGACGCACTTCAAAATGACGGACTTATTCAAGAAATTCGACAAGACGTTCGGCGCAACGAAGAAGGCCCAGTCGGGCGCGTACGGCAAAGTGACGGGTGACCGCACACTGGCTGACATTCAAAAACGGCGTCAGGACCGCTGGAACTTCCTGTTCATTGCAGGCATGTGGTTCCAGGACCTCTTCAATTACGATTTCCGCCGCACCGAACAGTGCATCATTCCGTACGCGACGCAGGAAGGCGAGATTTCATTCTGCGCGTATAACACTGGTATCGGCTGGCGCAACATCATCGAGAAGATGCACATGACCGCTACGCTCACCAAGTGGTACGAAGAGCATGGGCGTCACGAGATCTTCGCGGGCGGCAAGAAGGTCGGCATAGCCAAGCCGGAGTTGCAGAGACTCGAACTGCGCGACGAGATTGTCACGATCGAAGAGCAGCACGATCTGGATAAGCTTGGAATTGCCAAGACAGCTCGCGATGAGAAGCTCCGTGCTCGCGATGCGGCGCTCAAGGCAGCCGAAAACGCTCGCATGGAGAAGCTCTATCGTCAGCACATCCTGGGCGAGAAACCAGCACCAGAAGGTTTCGTGCCCCTGAATTCACTGGCTCCTTCCGCTCCCGAGCAAGAGGAGCACAAGGACATCGAAGAACCGGTGCTCGGAGACTAGAGAAGTAGCTAGTACCGAGTTCCCAGTTGCTTATTGAAGCAGGAAAGCCGCCAGATCGGCGGCTTTCTTCTCTTCCTATGATGGCCCTGAAGCGCTCATCTCGCTGTCTGGTCTTGAACCAGGTACTAGGTACTCGCAACTCAGAGCTCGCTTTCTCAATCCCAGTTCTTTAACTTCGGCCACGCTTGCTGGAACGTTCCGATCTTGGAACCACGACAGATCAGGATCGGGCGACGCTCCCAAGGATAGATGTACGGATTATCGAACGTGGCGGCGACCTCAACGCTCTCAAAGTGCTTGCGCTCGCGTTCAACAGTCGAACCCATGACAAGCACGATTTCGCCCGTGTAATCGCGTGGACCCCATAGCCAATAGTTCTGGTGACCAGAGATAGCCTTAGGCAGGCCGTATTTCTTGCCGAACAGATCCACCGCCCCGGCCTGTCCATAGTGCTTGCCAAAAATCGCTGCTTTCGCGCGCTCCTCAGGGGGTAAGCTGTAGTAGGCCTTCGCCACTGCGTCCACCATCTCCTCCCACCCGAAATCCCACGTATAGTAGTGCGGCATCGAGGAAGCCATGTGACTCTTCTCGCTGGCTTGCGCTCCCAGCGGGACCTTCTTCTCGTACTTCAAGAAGTTCTCGACCGACAGCACTGGAATGGCGTAAGGCAGGAAGACCAGAATCTCCAGAACCATGAAGGCTGCAGCCGTGGGAGCGATCCATCTCAGCCAACGCCGGTCAAACACTCGCTCGAACGCCACCGCGCCTGCCGCGAAGAGCATGGGATAGGCCGGTGCAAGATAGTAGTCCTTGCCTTTCATCGCAATGAGCACGCCCGCCGTAACGAGAAAAGTCCAGCCTAGAATCCGGTACGGTTTTGCGGCCCGCGCAAACATTAGATACAGCAGTCCGCCGAACCACACGGGGACCGTTGCTGGGCCGAGTACCATGATCTGCTGCTTGATAAACGCGATCGGTCCCAGCTGAACGTCGCGCCCGCTGGCCTTGATGTTGCGCATCAATTCGATGAACGGCCAGTGGTGTTGGACGTTCCAGATGATGTTGGGCAGCCAAATGAGGAGTGCGATTGCCCCGGCGATCCACAGCCACTTACTCGCGAACGCCTTACGCTCCGGTGTCAGGATTAGCCCAACCACAACCCCTAAGCCGAAGATGCCCATTGAGTACTTTGTCTGCATGCCGACGCCGGCAAGCACACCGAACCACAGCCAAAGCCGCTGGTTGCCGGTCTTGACTATGCGAATGATCACAAGTGCGCAGCCCATCCAGATCAGCGGCTCGAAGGTGTTCATCGTAAAAAGGTGATCGAGGGGCCAGTAGATGACGACGCATGCCGCAGTGATAGCGGCCAACCCCATCCCCAAACGTCGCGCACCAAGTTCACGGGCGATCACACCGGTGAGAACGATTTTCGCCGCGCCGGAGATTGCCGGAAGCAGATGCAGAGCGAAAAGGGAGTCGCCAAAAACATGCCGCACGAACCAGGCAATCAGCACCACCAAGGGAGGCTGGTCCACGTAGCCCCAATCCAGGTGCTCGGCACAAACCATGTAGTACAGCTCATCACCAAAAAAGCCATACCGGTTCGCCGTCAGCAGAAGCAGCAAGAGTCGTAATGCCGCTACATAACACACGATCGCCATACCGGTCGCATACCACGGGTATTGTCGAATTTCGTCGGCTTGCATGACGGCTGGAGTTTGCAGGCTAGCTGGACTAGACATGTCTCGAATCTCTCTTTTTGAAGCAGCCGTGTACTTGTACGAAAAATGATCGTCGGCGGTTCCAAATAGGTACCAACAAACGTGGCCAAAGTTGGATAACAGTGCCTCATAATACAAGGTATTGCGTGGCTGTTCGTGGTCAACTCATAGAACAAATTGACTCGCATCCTTGCTGTGGCGTCAGCCCAAGAAAAACCAAATTCGAATCGACCAAGATAGGAGGCACCTTGTATTTCAACAAACAGATAGTAGACAAGACATTTGCTGCCGGTGGTTCGTTCATGCAGGACCGCGACAAGAATTACGCAATTTCCGCCGGGAAGCGCACCGCCCCAGGTGAGGCAGAGATTCACGGTAAGGATACTGATATATTCTTCGTCATCGACGGCACTGCAACGATCGTGACTGGCGGCACTGTTGTTGACGAAAAGGTGATAGGGCCAGACGAGATCCGCGGCTCGTCCATCGCAGGCGGCTCATCCACGCAGTTGAAGAAGGGTGAACTCATCGTGATTCCCAGTGGAACGCCGCACTGGTTTCAACATGTCGAAGGAACTTTCCAGTACCTTGTCGTAAAAGTGCGCTAAAGCGGCTAGGCGGTAAGTAGCTTATCGCGTCCACCGATGACGCATTCTGCTAACCTTCTGCTCTGGTCAGAGTCCAACCACGCGAGCGAGTGTCTTTCTCAACTTCATAACAGGAGGGTGAACCAATGGGCTCGAAGCTCAGTCGTTACCTCTACTTAACCACAGGCTTACTCCTATCAATCTGCCTGGTCACCGCAGCTGTTGCGCAAGACGGCCAAGAGAAGGCCCTTGCCACCGATGCGAGCCAAGCAAAGCTAGCAGCAGAAAAGAGGCCCTCGGACGCAACAGGCACTCTCACCGGAACAGTTAAGACTTTCTTCCTCTCGAATGCGACCGCGCCCACCGAAATGCAGGACATTGTCAATACGCTGCGAGTCATGAGCGAAGTTCAACGAGTAACGCTGCTCCCTGCCCAGGATGCGATCGTAGTTCGCGGAACCGCGAATCAGATCGCTCTTTCGGAAAAGCTCGTCGCTGAACTTGATTCGTCGCGAAAGAAGTTTGGGAACCAATATCGCATCGAAATCAGGCTGAGTGAGTTGGAAGGCGGCAAGCAGACAGCGACGAAGAAATTCTCTGTTATCGCCGACCCGCGTGAAACGGCGAAGGTACGAATAGGCTCGAGATCTACATCCGCGAAATCATCGGAAACGGCCTCAACCGATGGCTCACAATCGGTCGAGGCGTGGCAGAACCTAGAGTGCCAAATCCGGTCCGAGACCGAGAAGGACGTTATTTTAAGGGTTGATTTGGACTTCGTGAATGCTTCTCCACGCGATTCCCCACAGAACCCGTTGGCGCCACGGATTCAAGTGATGGATCAGTTTCGCCTGGAACTAGGCAAGAGTACCCTACTTGCGGCTCTCGATGTTCCAGAGAGCAGGAGCTCCTTTCAGGTAGAAGCGACCGTGACTCGAATCAAAGCCAAGCCCTAGAGTCGCGTGAGGCCTCTCCTCGCGGCGGCCTCCCATCGCTACTTGCCTAAAGTTTCCTCTCGGCCTGCCGATAATCCAGTTCGGTGAGTCTATGAGAATACTTGTGGCAGATACCGATCCCATTTCCAGAGTCCTGCTGTCGCGGTTCGCCGAAAGCTCCGCCCATGAACTCGTGTTTGCGAAGGATGCCGCCGAAGCTATCAATTTCCTACAGCAACCGGACCCGCCACAAATCGCGCTGGTTGGCACCTGTCCCTCAGGGACGGATGACTTCGAGTTGTGCCGCCGGATAAGGTCGGCTATGGGCGAGTCTGCACCCTATCTGCTCGTCCTCTCGTCTCCGCAGGAACACAATGCGGCGGCAGAGTTGTTCGATAGCGTAGACGATTACCTCCCGAAGCCACTGGATGCAGTCACCTTAAGCGTACGGCTACAGATCGCCTTCCGCCTGCTGGAATTGCAGCGGTGTTTGGCCCAGTACCAGAATGCCGAACTGGACCACGACCCCCTCACTGGCGTTTGGGGCCGCCGTGCCATTCTTGACCACCTGCGCGCTCAGTTCGCGCGCAGCACTCGCGACGGCGTCAGTCTTGCCGTGATCTTGGGCGATATGGACTTTTTCTATGCCGCGAATGCGAAACACGGTCAGGCCGCCTGTGATGCAATCTTGCGCGAGAGCGCCCGCCGCATCACCGGGGCGATTCGTCCCTACGACTCGCTAGGGCGCTATAGCGGAGAGGAATTCATGATTGTCGCGCCTGATTGCACCATGTCCGGCGCTCAGGGGATAGCGGAGCGCCTTCGCTCTGCGATCTCGGATACCCCGTTCAGTATTGCTGGAAGTCGGATTACGGCGACGATCAGCTTCGGAGTCGCCACAACGGCCGAAACAGGAGCCCTCGACCAAGACGGCTTGCTCAGGTCAGCGGATGCCGCACTCCTCAGCGCTAAGGAGCAGGGACGCAATCGGGTCCAAGCCGCAAAACGAATCCTGAGGTCGCGAATCCCCCAATCACGGGTGGCGACGAGCGCCAAATCAAGAGAACTGGTGCAGTGAACCGAGATCGGCTGCGCCGACGGGTTACTGCATTTTTGTGTTCCATTCCCGCTCCTACTGCATCTGATTGTTGGAGCGGTCGTTCTTTTGGACTTGCGCGAATCTATCCAACGCGGGTACCATCAACCTTGTCCCCCAACGGCCGCACGCCTCCGTGCTGGCGTTCCATGCGCATGAGTTCCAGAGCGCTTTAAACGGACGAGTTAAAGATTTCTGATCCATAGCCGCACCGGGCTTTTGAAAGTGTTCGTCATTGAACTTCACGGCCCGCCTCTGACGCGCTTCTGCGCCCAGAACATTGCGGTATAGCCGACCGATAAGAAATGATCGCCAACTGGCCGGCACGAGATAAACCGACACTTCCCGCCGCAGAGGCGGTCAAGTAGACCTAAAGAGAGCATATGAACACTGGACCCAACCATCCCTCGGGCGGCGGACCGTCCGGCCCGGGAGGAAGAGGCAGAAACCGCCGTGGACGCCGTCCGCAGCACGGCAAGAAGGCTGGCCCTGCGGGCCACCGTGGTAAGAATCAACAGCAGAACTCCGCACGGCAGCAAGGTGGCGGCATTTACACAGCGCCCATGGATCACAGCTACCGCAACCAAGGCCAGAACGGTAATCAAGGCGGCAGGAGCCGTGGTCGCGGCGGCCGGGCCGGCGGGTTCTCCGGGACTCAATACCTCCAGCCTGATCCCGAGCCCCTGAAAGTACGCGATGAGTCCGCGGCGCCTAAGATTTACGCCTTCATTGACGATCTATTCTTCCTAGCCAAGATCCAGGAGATCTCGCGCAAGCTGAACATCAAGGTCGAGTTCGTAAAGACCGAGCAGGACATCATGGATCGGGTTGGGCAGAATGGCGATCAGAAGCCTGCCCTGATCATCGTTGACTTGAACAACAATTCGATCAAGCCGATCACCCTCGTCTCCAAGCTCAAGTCGAAGCTGAAGAAACAGACGAACATCATCGGCTTCTTGTCGCACGTGCAAGGCGACCTGAAGCTTAAGGCACAGGAAGCTGGTTGTGACATGGTTCTGCCGCGCTCCGCTTTCTCGCAGAACCTTCCGAGCCTGCTTCGGCGTCACGCCGCTGACGACGAAGACGAAGGCTGAACGACACCTGTGTAGGGACGGGGCTATGCCCCGTCCAGACTGGGACCGCAGCGGTCCAACTAGCACTGGCAACTACTCGCCCCTGCGCGGACTCTCAGATTCATGCCTCTCACCCACATTCACGAGGAGCATGAATGTGCACCTGAGCTTCAGCGGATTTTCGCCGATATCCGCGCCAGCTTCGACCTGCCATTCGTTCCGACGGTCTTCAAAGTCACAGCCGAGGTTCCCGAGTACGTGAAACTTATGTGGGGCGACCTCGGGCCGGTAGTCCGCTCAAAGGAGTTCCAGACCTCCACGAAGGCGATCGAGGAGTTCTGCCGCTCGCTGGCAATCAGTGCTGGCTGGAAGTTCGCTGACCAGGAGCGAGTGCTCGCTTCCCAGAAGTTTTCTTACAACGACATTGAGCAACTCGGCGCCATTGTTGCGACGTTCACGCGGGCCTTTGCTCGAATGTCGCTTTTCACCCGCCTCATGCAGCGCGGCTACACCGGCGGCCAGCGCGGACGGGTTTCGAATGGGAATCAGGCCTCTGCGATCTCCCGCCTAGTGACCCTGCACGTTCCCCCCGAGCGCGACGCGGGACTCCGCGCTTGGCTCATCTACTCGGACATTCGGCGCACACTCGGATCACGCAACGTGCTCAGTATGTTCCGCGTGCTCTCGCCGTTCCCCGCCTACTTGGCCTCTGTCTGGATGGACTGCAAGAGGCTGATGCCCGACGCGGCTTTCAAGCGCAGTCGGGATGAGCTCTCGAAGCGGGCGTCGGCTCTGACGCTGGGACTGCCGGTTCGTGATCACCGTGCGTCAGGAAGGAAGATAAGCCCGGAGAACTGGCGCGATATCGAAGAGTCCGTGGACAACTATGTTCGCCTCTCGCCACAGTTCCTGTTGCTGGCAGCTGTCTGGAGCAGGTCGTTCGGGCGCCGAGGACAGATCATCGCCGCCTAGAGCTACCCCGGCGGCCACGTCATGTGGCGTCCACCGATGAGGTGCAGGTGGATGTGGAACACGGATTGTCCCGAGTTCGGGCCAACGTTAAACACCGTTCGGTACCCGTCTTCGATGCCGCGTTCACGCGCGATCTGCGCCGCCACGAGGTGCATGTACCCGATGATCTCCGCGTCTTCGGGCTGCGCTTCCTTCAGGCCCCGAATGTGCTTCTTCGGAACGATGAGCACGTGCGTGGGCGCCTGCGGCTTGATGTCCTCGAAAACGAACACTCTTTCGTCCTCGTAGACCTTGCGCGACTTTACCTTACCTTCGATAACGCTGCAGAAGAGACAATCTGACATGACAGTTCTCAGTTGTAGCTACTTTCTCGTGGAGTTGCTAGTGAACAATCCTGAAGCAGGAAAACCCGAATCGACTTTAGCTGGCAAGGGGTTCTCGACAGTCATTTGGTGTAATCACGCGTTGCTATCGTTTTCCGCACTTCGCGAGACAGCTGTTCAACCACTCACCGTACCAACTTGCGAATGTTGCCGGAGAACCATCGGCCAATGTCATGCGGGTAATTCCAGCATATCCGCTGCGCCTGTCCTCCCATATCTTTCCCGACTCTGGCCCTGATACGACGAGCCAAACACGCAAGGCACACCCCTCATGGCAGATTGGAATCGCGCCATTCATAAGCGATGAACGCCAGTATGATTTGTCGAACGCGTCCATTTGCGCCTCGTACTCTGCCTCATCCTGATCAACCAAGTCGTCAGCTGGCATCCCCGTTAATTCGTTCCAGTGATTAGCAAGTGAGAACGGGGATGAAAGAACACCGATGAAGCCATCGTCCTCTTGCCATGTACGAAGGTCAAAGTTGTCATCCATCTTCCCCAACGGGAAGATGCCGTAGAAAGGCCCAGCACCGCCATTACCCACACTAGTGATGAATTGTCGATAGTCGCTTGGCAGTTCTACGCCGTGTTCCCGCTCAAACCTAACAACATCTTCTCCCGGCAGTGATGGATTCAGTTGGAAGTGATGCGAATCAGCCCCAAACACTTGCGGCTGTGCGGCACGTAATCGCATTAGTGCGTCTTTGACGTGGGCGGTATCGAGTTGCATATCAAAAAGTGAGTCAGTCCAGTCTGACTAGGAACACCGCCCCTTCGCTCGCCTTCGTGTCCCGCGCCAGCTCTTCGGCGCGTGACTTGTCGTCGTTTAGCGGACGCACCCTGACCCAATCGCCGGTCGGCCCGGTGAACTGGAGCACCTGTGCGGTGTGGTACTTCCGCATCAGCTTCTCTTTGAGCTTGGTCGCTTCTTTCTTGTCGGTGAAGGCGCCGATCTGAACGCACCATCGGCCACCATCATCAATCGGCGATGGCGCTCGCATAACTTCGATCTTCACCTTCGCGACTCCAGCACGCCAGACATCTACCTCCTTGGCGGCCGCCAGAGAAAGGTCAAGGACTCGCCCTTCGATGAACGGGCCGCGGTCGGTTATCCGCACTGTCGTCGAGTTTCCGGTTTTCACGTTTGTTATTCGCGCGATCGAGTTCAGCGGCAAAGTGCGATGAGCGGCGGTCAACTGGTTCGTGTCGAAAATCTCGCCGTTTGCGCCGCGCCGGTTGTGGTACGGAGGTCCATACCAGCTCGCTAATCCCGTTTCTACCCAGATGGGCTTGGCGTCCTTAGGAATGTCGTAACCGCCGATCGCAGCTGAAGGCTTTTTGCCTGCAGGTCTCTCGGCGTTCGATCCCGACTCAGGCTCGATCGTGGGCGGCAGCGGCACTTTCACCTTGGCTGATTTCTTTTCGCCGCAGCCAGTTAGAACTGCAAGGCACAGCGTGATCAGAGCAATTGACCAGAGTACGTTTGAGACACGAGAGCTTGGGGCCTGGGTTTCCAATAAATGCATGGTATCGGCTAGGAATCCTTCTGTTCGTCTTCCGCAGTCTGTTTCTGCTCCATGTAGTCGGCGAGCCAAGTCAGCTTGTCGGCTGCGATTCGCATCCCCTTGGTCGAGTGCTTGCGAACCGAAGGCACCACCTCGTCGTTCAGATAGGTAATCAACTTCTCGATCTCCTCATCGACACGCCTTCCAGCGTTCTCGAACGAAATCGGCCGGTTCTTCTTCTCGGATTCGTTGCTCATTTTGCACCTTATACGGTTGCGACACCAGGACTGATCGATTATGTTTCGGCGGGAACTCAGGGTCAATCCATAGGAAACCTGAATGATACGATGTGCCTCCAATACGGCTGGTTCACCGGCCATGCATCTCAATAACGGGACTGGCAGTGGATCAGCGCGACTATTTCAGCAACATCGATGTCCGCTTCTTTGATGAAGTGCTGCTCGATGAAGTCCCCTTCGGCGTTCTTCAGCTCGACCGGACCGGCAAAGTACTGAACTACAACGAGTACGAATCCGGTCTCTCTGGCATTCCTAAGCGCGACGTCATCGGCCGCAACTTTTTCACCGAGATCGCACCGTGCACTGATTTGCAGGAATTCCGCGGAGAGTTCGAGATGCTCGTGAACCACAAGAAGGCGAGGACCACCTTTCGTTACTACTTCCCGTTCCCCGGCAACCATCGCCAGGTGAGTATCACGATGGTCCACAGTCCGCAGAACGGTACGGTTTGGGTAATCGTGGTCGATCAGGATGCAAGCAGGAAAGCCAAGGAATTTCTGGATAACTACCGCCCAGCATCGGGGCTCTAAACTGCAGACACAAAAAGGCCGCCTATTCTAAAGGGCGGCCTCTTGCCAAACTGAGCTAACGCTTACGCCTTGATGCCTTCGATCTGCATCAGGTCGATCTGCTTCTCGAACGGAATCGAGTACTTCTTCTCGATGTGCTCGCGGAAGGTCGGACCGGAGTTGTAGGCGCAGAAAGGATAGATCTGGCCGTTCGGTGCGGCGTAGTGGATCAGGCAACGGCGGACGCGCTCGACGTCGTAGTTGTAGTGATCCATGAAGTGCATACCGGCGACGAGCAGCGTGCGATAGGTGTACACGCCGTCCATGCCGTTGCGGCCCTTGGACTTGTCGGTGAAGCCCTGGAGCGTCTGCAGGAACTTGGTGAAGCCCAGTCCCGGAGGCGCGAATTCCTCGTGGAAGTGGCGTTTCAGCGCACTGAAGGCGCCGAATTGTCCGAGCTTCTCGTTGACGAACTTGCCGAAGATGCTGCCGCCCTCGCGTTTTTCGGCGAGCTCATACATGTCTTGCAGCGCATTGCCCAC
The DNA here is from genome assembly GCA_023410055.1 of Acidobacteriota bacterium. Lineage (GTDB taxonomy): Bacteria > Acidobacteriota > Terriglobia > Terriglobales > Acidobacteriaceae > JAEZPW01. The sequence goes on along the minus strand of JAEYQK010000109.1, from coordinate 46,075 downwards.
GTCGAAGAAGCGCGTGATGGGAATGGCGGTGCGGCTGTTCTGGTCAACGAACAGGTAGGTGCCGAGCGAGCAGTGCGGGTGGCAGCTCATGGTCGGAACTTCTTCACCGCGCAGCGCGCCCAGCAACTTCGAGAAAGGCGTCACGCAAGCAAGCGGAAACCAGTCGTTGTACTTGTCCGTCAGGCCGGTCTGGTCGGAAACGCAGTGCGCGAGGTCAGCCTGCGTGAAGCGCTTCTCGAGCAGTTCGTTGCGGTTGATGCGTCCGGTGAACGCGACTGGCTGGAAGCTGATACCGCTCATCACTTCGATGTTGTCGAGAGCGAGCTTCACGATGTCGCCGATCTGGTGATCGTTGACGCCCTTTACAATGGTCGGGACGAAGACGATCTTCATGCCAGTCTTCTTGCAGTTCTCGATGGTCTTTAGCTTCTTGTCGAGCAGCGATTCCCCACGAACTTTCTTGTAGATATCGTCGGTCACGCCGTCAAGCTGGAGGTATAACGTCTGCAAGCCGGCCTCGGCGCTCTTCTGCGCGAACTCGAGGTCGCTCATCAGGATGCCGTTTGTGGCGGCCTGAATGTGCGAGAAGCCCATTTCTTTGGCCAAGCGGAGCACGTCGAACCAGCGAGGGTACGTCGTCGGCTCGCCGCCCGAGAACTGAACCACGCGGCAGGCTACCGGACGCTCGTTGCGGAGCGCCTGCAGCATCTTGCGGATTTCGGCGAAGCTCGGCTCATACAGTGTACCGGCGGCGTTCGCGTTGGCGAAACAGACCGGGCAGGTCAGGTTGCAGCGGTTGGTTAAGTCGACGTTCGCCAGCGCCGTGTGCGACTGGTGCATCGAGCAGAGGCCACACTGGTCAGGACAATTCTTCGCGTCCGGAATGTTCGGATTCGACAGTCCGCGGTTGTCGCCGAAGTGCCACTTTTCCATCTTCAGATAGAGCTTAACGTCGGAGTAGATCTTGTCGCGGAACTCGCCGTGCTCGGCGCAACGCTTCTCCATGAAGACTTGGCCGTCTTCTTCGAAGATCAAGGCGTCAATCACCTGGGAGCACTCGGGGCAAAGCGACTTCGTTTGCTTCGGCAGACCCTTCTGAACCGGCGTAATCTTGTAACCGGTATGAGTCGTTTCCGGCTGGTGGAACTTGAACTCCGGCCTCATATTGTCGGCGAAATTCGGTTTAGTATCGATCCCCTTGAAGTCGGAGCTGGCGACGGTTTTGATCGCTTCCGGCGCAGTTGTCTGAGTGCTCACGAAATTAATCCTCGCTTGCTAAGAATGCTTGCTATGAATACACCGATATCCGGAGTAGTTTCTGTAAGTTGCGATGGTAACGCACAGAGAAGACGAGCGAGCAAAAAAAGGCCGAGTGGGGACAAATCACAGCTGAATGGCATCAAATTACATTGAACAGACGAGTGAAATTTGGGTCTGACGTAGCCCGGATGTGATTGAAATCACTGCCGGTTGTGACGATTGCCGCTTTCAGCGTCTAGCTTCGCTGACAGCTCCAGTTATCATCTTCGTCTTGTTCTCCGGTAGTCTCTTTTCAGGATAGGGGATGGCCAGTCTGTCGCATTTTCTCGGTGTGATGTTCGCCGGTGCTTCGCGCAGGAGCGCCTGGCAGCGATATGGAGTCGCGGTTGCGCTTCCGTTTCTTGCTCTTGCCCTCACAACTACCGTCAGCAGTATCTCGATAGCACCATTCTTCAGCCTCTTTTCGTTGTCGATTGTGGTTGCAGCGGTCTTTGGCGGGACGGGACCGGGACTGGCCACAGTGGCTTGCAGTGTCGCTCTGAACATGTTTTCCCTCCCTCCGACATTCTCACTCCGTCTCTCTGATCCTGAACACATGGTCCGTTTGACCGCTTTCTCGCTCGTTGGCAGCGTAATTGCCGTCCTCATCGGCTCCGCAGGCGAACTACAGAATCGCCTTGATATTGAGAGGCGCCGGTTGGACGTAACTTTGCGGAGTATTGGAGATGCATTGATAGCGACCGACGTGGATGGTCGCGTCACGTTCATGAATGCCGTCGCCGAAGCGGCTACTCAGTTTAAACAGGAAGAAGCGCGTGGCCGCTTTCTGCAAGAGATATTTAACATTGTCAATGAAGAGACGCGTGCTCCCGTCGATAACCCGGTGCATAAAGTACTTGCAGCCGGGCACATCGTGGGACTTGCGAATCACACAGTGCTCATTCGAAAAGATGGCACAGAAATCCCAGTGGACGATAGCGCGGCTCCCATTCTGAACCAGGGAAACGTGGTCGGCGTCATTCTCGTCTTTCGAGACATCACAGAGGACAAGCTGAGCGAAGCCGCATTGCTGCGCGCCGAAAAGCTTGCCAGCGTCGGCCGGCTTGCGGCCGCTATCGCTCACGAGATCAACAATCCCCTGGAGGCGGTCACTAATCTTGTCTATCTGATCGGCTCATCCGGCGATCTGGCGAACGCGAAGCAGCTTGCCGAGGCAGCACAGCTCGAGATCGCGCGGGCGGCTCACGTCACGAGGCAAACCCTCTCCTTCGCGAAGCCGACTGAGGCCCGTGAATCCGCTAGCATTCCCAAGCTTGTCGACGGTATTGTTGTCCTCTACGAGAACCGGCTGAAAAGCAAGGGGTTGACCCTGATCCGGCGCTATCGCGGAGAGGGAATGGCGCTTGCCACTCGTAGCGAGGTGCGGCAGGTCATATCCAATCTTCTCGGCAATGCGATCGATGCGGAGAAGTCAGGAGGACGCATCGACATTCGTGTCTCCTCGCGTACTCTGAAGAACTCCATTCGACTAACCGTCGCTGATCATGGTTGCGGAATGACGCCAGAGCAGCAGAACAAGATCTTCGAAGCATTCTTCACTACAAAAGACGACATCGGCACTGGGCTCGGGCTGTGGGTCACTAAGCAGATCGTCGATTCGCACGGGGGCACAATTCGCGCTCGTAGTCGCGTCGGGCGTGGGTCAGTTTTCGTTGTGAATTGGCCAGTCGGTGCCGCGACCGCCTCTGAGGCGACGACGGCGCAAGATTAGATCTCAAGATTAGATCTGATGACTAGTGCTCGATCTCTCTGATGTACAACCACAGTCCGGCCACAACAAAGGCAATCAGCACGACCGAAATCCCAAGTCCTTTGCGACGGTAGTTTCGTTCGGCAAGCGCGTCTTCTCCGGCCTTGTAAGTTGCTGCTGCTATCTTCAGACCACTCTGTGCTTCCATGGACCGGCACAGCCCGGCCGTTCATACGGGCGTCGTAGCGATTCAGCAACTCTGAAACAACTTCACACCCTAGAAAATCTGACATTCTCTCCCGAATGACATTCCTTGCAGTTCCGCATACAAATGAATGACATACATCTTGGTACGAGACTTGCATTCGCCCGAGCGGGGGTGAAGCACTCATGTCTGAATCAGTGCGACCAGCAATCAAGCGCTCCAGCGCGACTTTGGCGTTTCTCGTGATTGCCGTTGTGTTGGCAATCGGATACTCGATGCATGAGAGAAACGTCGCTAAGCAGAATGCTGCACAAAATGCGCAACTTACTGCAGCTTTACAGCAAACGCGAAGCGACCTTTCTGCCTTAACGGACAAAATCAATTCGCTGAACCAGCCTCAGCAGTTAATGTCAGCACAGGCCACCAGCCCAGCAAAACCAGCGGCTACAGTCAGAATCCACCAGCAGAGCGTCAAGCTACACCGTCCCACGCGCAAGGCCGATGACCCGCGATGGAAGAAGTTCCAGTCGCAACTGGACGAACAGGGCAAACAGATCGAGTCCACGCGCAGCGACCTTGCGAGCGCCCGGACAGAGCTTTCCGGATCAATAGCGCGTACTCACGATGAACTGGTCGTGCTTCAGAAGAAGGGCGAGCGCAATTACTACGAATTCGATATCTCAAAATCGAAGCAATACGCGCGAACCGGACCGATGGGCGTTCGTCTGCGCAAGGCCAACGTGAAACACCAGTACGCCGACTTGCAGTTGATGGTCGATGATGCCGATCTCGACAAGAAGCACGTGAACCTCTTCGAGCCGGTTATGTTCTACACCGCCGATGGCGGCCAGCCCGCCGAACTGGTGATCAACAGCATCACGAAAGACCACATCCGCGGATACATCAGCGAGCCCAAATACCGCAAGTCTGAGCTGGCAGCAATGTCGTCCGGCACTCAACAGCAGAACACGCCCGCACAGCCCAGTGCGTCCGAGGCAAATCCACGAAAGAAGCTGGTACTGCCGCAGTAGTCCGAGTTGGTTCGATCTGGTGGTTGGAGCTAAAGAAGAGGCCGCTTTGCAGGGCGGCCTCTTCGCCCATCCTCGCCGATTCAGGAACTACTTCAGCGCTACTTGCAAGGCATCACCTTTGTATTGAATCGTCCGGATCGGCTTCGGATCGAAACTGAAGCCGTTCGCCTTCGCCGGTGACACAAGAACAACCTGGAACGCTCGCGATTGCAGCATCCCAGGGAACTCGCCCTGGCGCTTGCCGATCGTCAGCGTACGAGTCTCCTCATCCCACTGCATCGGGATCTGAGCGAACTGGCCCTTCTCGTAGTTGTAGGTCAAGCCATCGTCTTCGTAGAGTGTGAACCTGCCGTTCGCGCCCGCGTAAACGTACAGCGTGATCGGATCAGATTGTTTTTCGGCGATGTACTGGCGATCAGGCCCAAACGGGACGATCGATCCGGCGCGAACAAATACCGGCATTTGATCGATTAGCGCCGATGCGCTGCTCTTCCCTGCCGTCACCGGCTTCCCTGTCCAGAAGTCGTACCACGTCGCTGCGGTCGGTAAATACACCTCGCGGCTGCGCACCTGGTACTTGGTCACGGGAGCGACGAGGAACGCCGGGCCAAACATGTACTCATCGGTCAAAGTTCGTGCCCTCACATCGTCCGGGAAGTCCATGACCAGTGGCCGCATGAACGTGCCTGCGTCCTGGGTGACTGCACCAGCCAGCGAATAGATGTACGGGAACATGCGGTAGCGCAGATTGTCGAACTTCACAATGGTCTTGTACGCCGGATGCGAGTCACCGCCCATCGTCCACATCTCGCGCACACGGCCCTCACCGTGTACGCGCAGCAGCGGCGTGAACGTGCCGAACTGGAACCAGCGGGCGTTCAACTCAAACCACTCTTCATCGTCGGCCGCGTTCTTCGCAGCCGAAAAACGCTGCGGCATAGCGTAGCCACCGACGTCCTGCGTCCAGTAAGGTCCGCCGGCGATACTGAATTCCAGGGCAGCCGGAATCTGTTTCGCCATCGCCGTCCAGGTCGATGTGATATCGCCCGACCACGATGCCGTGCCGTAGCGCTGCTCTCCCGTGTAACCCGAGCGCGTCAGGATGAATACCCGCTGGTTCGGTGCGGCGCCGCGCTGCCCCAAGTACACGCCTTCGCTGTTCATCAACCCGTAGCCATTGAAAACGCGTGAGGATGTTCCAAGATACGTTTTTGGGAAATGCGCTTTCTGGTTCGCTATCGTCGGCGGCGAGGGAGTAATGTCGGGTTCGGTCGCGTCCATCCACCACGCCTCGACGCCACGCTTGAACAGCCGCTCATTCACCTGATCCCAGAACATCTTGCGTGCGCCGGGATTGAACGCGTCGTATTCGGTGTGCACGTATCCAAGCCAATCCTTCATGCCTTCTTGAAGATTTGCTTGGTAGAGATAGCCAGCCTTGTTCAACGCCTCGAAGTTGTCGGTACCAGGGTAGAACTTGCCCCAAACCGAAATCATCAAGTGCGCGTTGAGGTCATGAATCGCCTTGATCCACACATCAGGATTCGGGAAGCGCTGCGGGTCGAACTGGTGCGAACCCCACTTGTCGATCGTCCAGTACTGCCAATCCTGGACGATGTTATCGAAGGGAATCTTGCGCGCCCGGAATTCCTTGAGCACGTTAAGGCTTTGGTCTTGCGTCTCGTAACGTTGCCGAGATTGCCACAAACCAAAAGCCCATTGAGGCATCATCGTCGCCCGCCCGGTCAGAGTTCTCATGCCGGCAACGATTGCGTCGAGCTTCGGGCCGTAGACAAAGTAGTAGTCGATACCATCGCCGACTTCGCTCCATAGCGACGTCTTGTTGGACTCGGGCGACGGTGTCTTCCATGTCAACTGAATGGTCGATGCCTGCTCCGTATCCCAGTCGATCTTGATCGAATACTTCTTGTTCGCCTCAAGGTGGACCTTCACCTGATCTTCGTTGGTAAGCCAGTTCTGGCGCCAATGATCGATTAGCAGCTTGCCATCGATCCACACTTTGATGCCACCGTTGCTGTAGGTTCTGAACTGATAATCGCCCGTCTGAGGCGCGAGCACCGAGCCTTCCCACTGCAACTCAGGAAGCTTCTTCGCATCCGAACCGTCTTCCGCAGCAGCCGGGGGATGATCAATGTCGATCTTTGCGACGGTCGTCGAAGGCTCCGCGCCATCCGTGCGGCTCTGCGTCAAACCGCCCGCCTTCCCATTCTTGTCGAACAGGCATTCTGCGGGGATCGCCACGAACGGCCGCAGGTCTCCAAATCGGGTGATGGAAATGTTCTGCCAGTAGATTCCGTAGCCACGGCTCGACACCAGAAACGGCACAACGATATTGGTATTGTGCTGCCACAACTCCAGGTCATAGCCCTTGATGTCGAGCATGCCGAGCTGATGCATTTCGAGACCGTAGAGCGATTCGTCCGCATTGGCCTTCCACTGCTGCCGAACATGGAACGTCTGCTCACCCTGAACCTCGACCGGCTCTATCGTGCGGCCATTCGCAACTTCGGCCAGGATCGGCTTGCCCAGTACGTCGAAGAAACTCACCTCTCCGGTCTTGCGATCAACGCGAGCTTTTACCTTTGCCGTCGCCAGAGTGAACGTCTGCGGTGTTTCCGACAGCGCCCATTTGACGCCCTTCGGCTCGGCAATCACATCGATGGTCTTCCGCGTGAAGAAGCTCGGATCTTTTGCATACGCCACGCGGATGATGTTCTCGTCCATCACCTGCAACTTCAGCGAATAGTCGCCAACTTGCAGAACAATTCCATCCGCCTGCTTCTGGACATCACCTGCTGCCGCATTCATCGGCCGCGCCCAACAGAACATGACAGCCAGTGCTGCGACTACCCACAAGCTCTTTAACATATATCCTCCAGCAAAGCTGGTTTACAATGGAAACGCTTTAATTTTCAGTCATTTACGTACTATCTTCAATTCGAAACTGACAATTCTGTTCGGCTCCAGGGGATATTTATCGAACAATGCAGTGCTGTATAACTGCGAAAGACGAGTGGGAGTTGTAGAGGACATGCCCGCGCACATGGTCGTCTATCCTTCCGAGCTTCGACGTGACAGAAGTAGGCTGGATACTGCCAGATCGACTAGAGAGGCTCAATGCAAAAAGAGAGACGTGAATCGCTTCGAGTGCTAGGTGCAGTTTTCTGTGGAGTATTCTTCTGTCTGCCCTTTTTCGCGCTGGCCATCAGGAACCTGGCTTGGTGGAGCATGACTAGGAGTGATGCGTACTACTTCAAGTTTCCTTATCTCACGTTTGCTTGTATTCCTTTTTGTTTAGGGCTGATAGCTTCAGGACCGGTTATCTTTGCATTCAAAAGGCGGAGCTATGGCGGATGGCTGTTCTTTATTACATTCCTTGTGTGTGCCGTTGCGTTCTTTCCCCTTTTCCATATTGGGCCGTATCAAGGAATGGTAACTGACAGCCAATATCTTGATGCCGTTGAGTCCGGCGTCGGCTTCTGGGCCTACGATCATGGAAGATATCCCGCGACGGACGTGGAAATCGCAGAGGCACTCCATGATGCAGCTCGGGACAAGCGACTTGTCAAGGCAGCACTCTATTGGGCGGACCCCGGGCGCATTCCGCCAGAGAGCCAGTACTTGCGACGTGGAGCAGTTGTGCCCTATCAAGTCGTAGTGGAACAGAATGCAGCCGGGCCGCACGTGAAGAATGTCTCGCGGCGGCCAGGTGTCGTGTACTACTCGGTCTCACCGAACCGAAAAGAATACTGGATGACCATGACTATCCTCCCCAGCGACTCTCCGGGTTACGCAAAGCTTAAGGAGTATATTGATCCCGTCCATAGAGAATGGCACGGCGAGTGGTCGGTCGATCCAGCGAAAGAATGAGTCAAGACACGCGGACGGAGCGAACTGGTGAACTCTACGTTACCGATTGCGATAGGGTTCTCGCCGAGCTTGGAGTGAGAACGGCACAGAACAAGAAAGATGGGGCAGCGCCCTCGACGCCGCCCTTCCCTTTTTTGCTCTACTTCTCGTTAGTCGCTGATCGTGAACTCAACCGGTTGCCCCTGCGCTGAATCAGGTGCAACCCATACCGTAACGGCGGCTGGCTCAACGACGTGCTTCATGTCGATGTTCCAGAATGCAAGTTCGTCCGCACTCAATTGGAACTCGACCCGCTTGCTCTCGCCCGGAGCCAGCTGAATCCGCTTGAAGCCCTTCAGCTCGCGTACCGGACGCGACACGCTGGTGCCGCGCAGCCGGATATAGAGCTGTACGACCTCATCACCCGCGCGAGCGCCTGTGTTTTTTACGTCTGCCGTGATAATAATCGGCGACGCTCCTCCACCATTCAGCACTTTCGCGCTCGCCGTCTTCACTGAGACAGTCGGAGCCGAGTAGGTAAACGTCGTATACGACAATCCGTGTCCGAACGGGAACAACGGGCTATTCTTCTCGTCCACATATCGCGAGACGTATTTCTCGCCGGCACCCACAGGCGGATGCGAGAGGTCGAGGGACGCTGGTGCCGGACGCCCCGTCGGCAGCGCCGAATAGTAAACGGGTTCCTGACCAACGCTACGCGGGAACGATATCGGCAACCGTCCCGATGGATTCACGTCTCCGAAGATCGTTCTTACCAGTGCCGGTCCGGCCTGAATGCCAGGATGCCAAGCCTCAATGATTGCCGGAACATGGTCCGCCATCCAAGCCAGCGCCAATGGACGTCCGCTGAAAACGACCGCCACAACCGGCTTTCCAGTTGCAACCACCGCCTCCAGCAGTTTCTGTTGTTTGCCCGGCAGGCCAATGTAAGCACGCGACCCGGCCTCACCGTTCATGTCAGCGGATTCTCCGAGCGCCATCACGGCGACGTCACTCTGCTGCGCCGCCTTCACTGCTTCCTCGATCCCAGACTCATCCGAATCGTTGATAGCCGTGCCCTTCGCAAACGCCACAGTGAAGCCACCGTTCTTGGCTCGCTCCTGCAATGCCGCCCACAGGGTTACGGCCTCAGCCACTTGCCCTTTGGCGGACCACGATCCGAGCATGTCTGCGGCGCTGTCGGCAAGTGGCCCAATGACAGCGATCTTGCCTGCGCTGAGAGGAAGCACCGGTTTCCCGTTCACAGCATTGTTCTTGAGCAACACGAACGACTCTTCCGCCGCCGTGCGCGTTGCCTGCAAACGTTCTGCCGGAATTGGTCCGCCGGTCTGCTTCGATTCGTCTGCATAAGGGTGATCGAATAGGCCCAAGGCGAACTTGAACCGTAGCACGCGTCGCACAGCCTCGTTCACCGTTGCTTCAGAGACGATCCCGGCCTTCACCAATTTCGGCAGCTCCGGTCCGTAGAGATTGCTCTCCATGTCCATATCGACACCGGCTTCGATCGCCTTGCGCGCTGCGGTCGCGCCGTCGTTGGCGACGCCGTGGTTGACCAGTTCAGCAATCGAAGTCCAGTCGCTCACAACCATTCCCTTGTACTGCCATTCGTTACGCAGTACTTGGGTCAACGTGAACCTGTTCGCACTGGCAGGCACTTCGTTGAGCGAATTGAACGCGCTCATGAAAGTCGCGGCGCCCTCGTCCGCTGCCGCTTTGAAAGGTGGCAAATAAACCTGCCGCAACAGGCGTTCAGGTATCTCGGTCGTGTTGTAGTCACGTCCGCCTTCTGCCGCACCGTATCCGACATAGTGTTTCGCACACGCTGCCATCGCCGTTGGATCGGTCAAACGCTCGCCCTGATATCCGCGCACATAGGCGCGTGCCATCGCGGCACCCAGGTAAGGATCTTCGCCCGCCCCTTCGGCAACTCGCCCCCAACGTGCATCACGTCCGATGTCCACCATCGGCGAGAATGTCCAGCGAACTCCGTCCGCAGTGGATTCCTCGGCAGCTGTTCTCGCGGCCTTTTGCACAATCGCCGGATCCCAGGTAGCGGCCATTCCCAACGGGATCGGAAACGTCGTGCGATATCCGTGGATCACGTCGAGTCCAAAAACAAGCGGAATCTTAAGCCGCGACTTCTCGACGGCGATTCGCTGAAGAGCGTTCACTTCCCTGGGGCCGGTGACGTTGAACAGGCTCCCAATCTGCCCACGCTCGATCATCTCCTGATAATTCCCGCGAGCAGTTGCTGGGCCCGTCGCCTCTCCGCCGGAATACTGGTTCAATTGCCCAGCCTTCTCCTCGAGCGTCATGCGCGATATGAGCGCGTCTATCTTCGCCTCGACTTCGGGCGAAGTCATTGTCCGGATCTGCGCGCCCGCAGTAGAGAACGCCAGTAACGCAAGCAATACGAGTAATGCCGCTGCCGATAGCCTTAATCTCATAGTCTCCTCATCGGGGAGAAAACTTCTCTCCACACAAGAAGGACAGCGCCCTTCGACGCTGCCCTCCTGCAATTCGCCTCGCTGTGAAATCTACGACAAAACTGCTTTGACCACTACTTCTTTTTCTCCGTCCGTCGGAGGTGGAACGATGTCGCCGAGGACAGGCTTACCGTCAACCGTCAATTCGACGTTGTTGCCGTCCCCCGCACGCTCGACTTCAATGTTGTATGTCACACCGCGGAACTTGCGGCTCGCCTTGAAGCTCTTCCACGAAGTCGGGATAACCGGCGCCACCTGCAATCCATCCAGCGACGTGCGGATACCCAGGACCCACTGCACAATAGCATAGTAGTTCCACGCCGCCGTTCCCGTCAGCCACGAGTTCTTGGCTTCACCGTGCGTCGGAGCATCCTTGCCCGCGATCATTTGCGAGTAAACGTAAGGCTCGCAGCGATGCAGATCGCTGATGCCCTCCCGTGCCGAAGGGCAAATTCGCGTGTAGTAATCGTGCGCCTGATCGCCGTTACCAAGACGCGTCTCCGCGATGATCACCCACGGATTGTTGTGACAGAAAATGCCTGCGTTCTCTTTGTATCCCTCGGGATACGAGGAAATCTCGCCGTATGGAACATAGTAGTGAGAATAAGCCGGCTGTTGCAGCACGATGCCGTGCTCGGTCGCAAGGTGCTTGCGTACGGAGTTCATCGACTTCTGTGCCATACCGTTATTAAGACCGACACCGGCAAGCACGCAGAATCCCTGCGACTCGATGAATATCTTGCCCTCCTTGCACTCCTTCGAACCGACCTTCTCTCCGAAATCGTCGTAAGCACGGATGAACCACTCGCCGTCCCAGCCGTGCTTTCGAATGACTTCCTCCATCTTCGCGGCTTCCGCGCAGTACTTGCTCGCCTCGTCACCCCTGCCCTGATGACAGGCGATCTCCGCGAGTTCCTGACCTGACCATACGAACAGGCCTGCAATGAAGACCGATTCGGCAACCTTGCCATCCTTGTTTGTAGTGCACTGGAAAGACTGACCAGGTGTGTCAGAGAAGCAATTCAGGTTTAGGCAGTCGTTCCAGTCAGCACGCCCAATCAGCGGCAGTCCATGCGGTCCAAGCCGATCAAGCGTGTACTGGAAGCTGCGCTCCAAATGTTCGTAAAGCGGAGTCTCAGACCCGGGTTCGTTGTCATATGGAACCAGCTCGTCCAGAATGCTCCAGTCGCCCGTCTCCTTGATATATGCACTCACGCCGATGATGAGCCAGTGTGGATCGTCGTTGAAGTTTCCGCCGATATCGTCGTTGCCACGTTTCGTGAGCGGCTGGTATTGATGATAAGCGCCACCGGTCGGCAACTGCGTCGCAGCAAGGTCTAGAATGCGCTGGCGCGCGCGGGAAGGAACCATGTGCACGAACCCAAGCAAGTCCTGATTGGAATCGCGGAAACCGAGTCCCCGGCCGATACCCGACTCATAGAATGAAGCCGAGCGCGACAAATTGAACGTGGCCATGCACTGGTACGGGTTCCAGATATTCACCATGCGGTTGGTGTGAACGTCAGGCGTTTCCACCCTGCATATGCTGAGCAAGTCCGTCCAGTAGTCCTTCAAGTTCTGGAAGGCAGCCTCTACATTCTTCGCATCAAGATACTTCGCGATCACCGGCTTCACGGTCTTCTTGTTGATGACCTGCGAATTCGGCGGATCGAATTTCTGGTCCTTCGGATTCTCGTGATATCCGAGCAGGAAGATGATCTGCTTGGTTTCGCCCGGCTCCAGATCGAGTTTCACGTGATGAGAGCCGAAAGGCGCCCAACCGTGCGCGACAGAGTTAAATGATTCTCCACGCTCGACAGCGGCGGGGTTTGCCCATCCACGATACGCGCCGAAGAACGTATCGCGCTGCGTATCAAAGCCTGCGGGTTTCACCGAGCACGCGAAGTAGGCAAAGTGATCGCGACGCTCGCGATATTCCGTCTTGTGATAAATAACGTCGTCGACAACCTCGACCTGACCCGTGTTGAAATTTCGCTGGAAGTTCGTGCTGTCGTCCTGCGCGTCCCACAGGCAAAATTCGATCGCCGAAAATGCCGAGATCGACGCTTTCGTGTCGCGCGTGTTCTTTACCGTGAACTGCCAGACCTCAAGGTTCTCGCCCAGCGGGACAAAGTATCGCGTGCTGGCTTCAATGCCGGCATACTTTGAGCCGATGATCGTGTATCCGAGACCGTGACGGCATTCGTAGTTCTCAAGCTTGTTCTGCGTGGGCTGCCACGAAGGAGACCAGAACTCCTTCGAATCGTTGTCGCGAAGATAGATGTAGCGGCCACCGAGATCGAAGGGCACATTGTTGTAGCGATAGCGAGTGAGGCGGCGTAGTCTTGCATCGCGAAAGAACGAGTATCCGCCAGCCGTATTGGAAATAATGCCAAAGTATTCTTCGCATCCGATGTAATTAATCCACGGCAGCGGAGTGTCCGGCTGGGTAATTACATATTCGCGATTAGCATCGTCAAAGTGCCCGAATTGCATGGTCGATCACTCCCCACTAAAAAGGCTTCAGTAAGAAAGAATGAATTGTCTACTTCAACTGCCCCGCGAGCAGAAACACCAGTACGCCTTGCCAGTTGATTGCGACTTCATTCGCCGCATAGGCTTCCCAGTTGTCCGCCCAATGCTTTGCCGGCGGAGTATTCTCATGAATCTTCAGTTCGGCGTTGTGCCACCGCGCGTTCGGTCCGCCAGACACCAGTCCCGGCCAGGGCTCGGGATTGGCGTCGGCCTGGCTGGGCCGGTGGTGCGGATGCCTGAAAGGGTTATCGCCAACCTGCGTGACCCACGACGTTGAGAACGCGTTGCGTCCAAGAAGGTAGTGCAGGTTTTCCGCTGCGATCTCGACGTAAGCTGGATTCGGCGCAATCTTGTTCGTGATTAGCAATTGCACGCCGTACTGCGCGGCCACGCTGTTCGAACCCCACACGTAATCTTTTGCGATCATGCTTGTGTGGTATCCGTTTGTTCGCGTCCGTTCGACAATATCGTTCGCCGCTTTGACCACGATGCCTCGCACTTCCGATGCAGCCTTGGCGTCGCCTTTGCGGCCAGAGAGAAGGTAACCCCATGCGGCAAACGGCGACATCTCCGCCCAGTTCTCAGGAGGAGGGGCCTGCATTTTGTCGGTGAACTTCGAATAGTTGTCGGCGAAATACCTGTCGAAATCGATTTCTCCTGTCGTGTGCCACAGCTCAGCAGCTGCCCAGAGAATCTCGTCTCCACACTGCGGATCCGGATACATTCCAGTGGAGACTCCAGTCGGGTTCTTCGTGAATGTCTCATTCGGATGTGCCAGCGCCCACTTCCAAGCTTTTCGCGCGACATCAAGACTCTTCGCCGCAAAAGCCGCGTCGTAGGGCTTGTATGCACGCGCAGCCATCGCGCCGACAGCGGCGAGATCTGCTGTTGCGCAAGTTCCCTTGTAGGGATCGCTTCCCGTTCCGATTATTTCGCTCGCCGCCTTGTCGTCCTGCGGCATGATGAAGCCGGCAAAGCCGGTACTGGTCTGCTTCTGCCAGACGCCGCCATCGGTGTCCTGCATCTTGAACATCCATTCAAGATTCCAGCGCGTCTCGTTCAGCAGATCGGGCGTCCCGTTCCCGCTCTCGGGAATCTTCAGTGCGATCTTGTTCGTCTTGTCACCGTAAAGGTCCTGCGCCAGCATCAACACCGCGACAGTTACAGAAGAACTCGGTATGTATCTCCCGTAGTCGCCGGCGTCATGCCATCCACCAGCATCCTCATAGTCGCCTTCCTTCCCTGACGACTTATGGAACGCGCCTTTCACGTGGCACGCCGGATACTTGTACCCCGGAAATTCCGATCCAAGATCAACAGCCGTCCCGCAGCGCTGCCCGTAAAAAGATCGCATCGCGAGGTAATAAGGACGCGCGAATACGTCGGGGCCGATCGAGAACTGCCAGCTGCGGCCAACACCGAGCACATCCAGGTAATAGCTGCCCGAAGCACGCAATTTGCTGAAGTCCGCCGACTGCACCGTATCTCCCGTATCGGCATCCTTCGTCGCCGCTGAGAGCGTTCCTTTGAACACGGTCTTACCGTCCGAAACCTGTTTGACCTCGAACGTCTGCGCCGACGACGTAACGACCGCGATCTTCTTCGCCGAACTGAGATAACCAACTTGATCCAGCTTGATTGCCGGACTTGGCTGCTGCCCCAGAGCAAATGCGACACCGCACAGCACAACACCAACAATCAGTACTCGCCTCATCAATTGCCTCACTGCGCCACTGGTGCGCATCAAAATGTGCCGCGATTACTTCCCAATGGTCGTGCCATTGCGAGTTACTCAGTTCGCCGCCGCCGGAACGGCCGTTGCCTCTTCGGCCTCAGCCATTGCCTGCTCTTCGGCGCGTAGCGGGTTGTACCACGTCAACTTCAGAATCAACGACG
Source organism: Acidobacteriota bacterium (assembly GCA_023410055.1). GTDB lineage: Bacteria > Acidobacteriota > Terriglobia > Terriglobales > Acidobacteriaceae > JAEZPW01. The sequence goes on along the minus strand of JAEYQK010000109.1, from coordinate 31,021 downwards.
TGACCGCAACCACCACGAACGCGATCAGCGCGTAGCTGAATCGCTTGATAACGATGTAGATCGGCAGCGCAACGAGTGTGACCTGCCAGATCACGCCGATCACGACATTGAACATGTCCTTGAAAAAGTCCTTGTTCGGCTGAAACGACGGGTCCTGGGCCTGGATCTTTTTCAACACCGGTCCCCAGAAGCCCCAAGGCTTCACACGCTTGTAGAAGCTGATGAGAACTTCGTCATCTTCCGGCTTCGTGAGCAGCGTCCCCGCGATGCAGCCCACTAGTCCTAGAAGAAACACGATCGGGAACACAATCGCGACGTCCGGGTTAAGCCCATGCGCCTTGACCGGATCGAAGTTAATGACCTTCAGCTGAGAAAGCAGTACGGCGGTAATCGAGGAACCAATACCCGCTACCATGCCCCAAAAATAGCCGTATCCGTTGAAGCGCCACCAATACCACTTCAAAACGTTCGAAGCCGTGTAGCCGCCCCATAGACCGGAGACGATCCACATCACGGCATCGTTCACGTTGCCCACAAACCAACCAACGCCAACGCCGATAATCACGACACCCAGCGATGCCAGATAGCTCAACCGCACATACGTCTTGGGGCTTGCGTTGGAGTTGATATAGCGCTTGTAGATATCGTTCACGAAGTAAGGAGGGGCAGCGTTGACGGTGGCGGCGAAGTTCGACATGAATGCGGCCAGCAAGCCGGCGATCAGGAAGCCGAGCAAGCCAGTGGGAACGAACCTTTGGAGCGCCATCGGCAGCACCATCTCAAAGTCCATGGTGCCCTGAGTACGAATTTGGTCATTGAAGAATACGACTGCGAGAACGGTCAAGCCGGTGATCAGGAAATAGCGGGGGAAAGTCAGCACGACGTTGACCCAGCTGCTCATCATCGAAGCTTCGCGCGGATTCTTGGAAGACAGAATGCGCTGCATGTCGTAGTTGGGCGCCGGACCTGCCGCGCTGATGAACACGCCCTTGAACAGCAGCATCATTACGAAGATTCCGAACAGGCCGTAACCGTCTTGCGCAATCTTGCCGTTTGCGGCCGGCATGAGCGTGGACCAGTTCAGCTGAGAAGCTCCAGCTCCGATGTGCGACGACCAGAAGATGTTTTCCCAACCCGCTGGAGTGAAACGGTGCAGCGTGTCAGGCGCAACCTTCGCCATCGCGATGATTCCGACCGCGAACGATGCAATCGAGAGTATGCAGAACTGAATCACTTCCGTGATCACCACACTGAACATGCCGCCCTTGATCACGTAAATCGTCGTGATGGCGATCAGGATCAGCGCGTACTGGTTGGCCGATAAGTGCCACGGCACCGCGTCTTGCAGGAACTGCTGGGCGAACTTGCCTATTCCCTTAAATCCGTAAGTGAAGAATCCAATGATGCTGACGAACGCATAAATCACGACAATGATGTGCGATAGCTGAGCGCCCAGCCCTTTTCCAAATCGAGTCTGTATCCATTCCGCTCCGGTCATTGCATTGGAGCGGCGCAGCCATTTCGACAGGAACACCATCAGGAAGATCTGGTTGAACGTCGGCCAGAGCCACGGTATCCACACGCTCTTCAGGCCATATACGAACATCCAGTACACCAGCAACATGGTGCCGCTGATATCAAACATGCCCGAAGCGTTCGAAATACCAAGAACGTACCAAGGCATAGAGTTGCCGCCTAGAAAGTACGCCTTGATATCCCGAGAAGCGCGATGCGAAACCCAATAACCGACCAGAACGGACGTGATCAGGTACGCGACGATGATCGCGATATCGATTGCGTGTAGTTGCACGTTGCACCTCTGTTCCCGGCCACGCTCTCTCAGTACGTGCACGGGCGAAGTAACCCTGTTTCAGCCACTCACGGATAACCGGTCGGCTCAGATTGGCTTATGTGCGGCAAAGCCCATTTGGAACCCGACTTTGATGGATGCCCCCTACGGGCTGTCATTCTGAGTTTTACCCAAGTCGCCACCTTTGGCAAGAAATAAAGCGCTTTACCAAACTCCTTTATGTTTTCCGATTTGTGGCACTCGCTGTGGCCGGACTTCATTTTTTGGTAGTTGTTATCGGTATTTTGAAATCGCCTACATGGGTTGCTCAGGTATCCTGATTATTGCTGTACGCGGCCGAAGAGGGGCACCTAGTGAGAAGTTTTCAGATCATGGACACCAGCCTGCGCGACGGCGAGCAGACCCCCGGTGTCAATTACACAGCCGACGAAAAACTAGTCATAGCCGAAGCCCTGCTCAAGTCCGGCGTGGACGCCGTTGAAGTCGCTTCGGCCAAGATTTCCGTCGGCGAGGCGGACGCTCTCCGGCGAATCACCGCCTGGGCCCGCGCGAACGACTGCGTAGACAAAGTAGAGATCCTCGGTTTCGTCGACGGTACCAGTTCCGTCGATTGGATCACGGCCAACGGCGGCACGGTCATGAACCTGCTGGCTAAGGGTTCCGAACACCACTGCCGTGTCCAATTGAAGAAGACGGTCAAACAGCATCTTCAGGATATCGAGCGCACTGTCGCTTACGCCCACGAGAAAGGCGTGACCGTAAACGTGTATCTCGAAGACTGGTCCCAGGGCATGGCCGACTCGCCCGATTACGTGATGGAAGTAACCGGCGGCCTGGCAAAGATGGGTGTGAAGCGCGTCATGTTGTGCGATACGCTCGGCGTTCTGAGCCCGGAACAGACTGACACTTACATCTGCCGGATGCGTAGCCGCTTCAGCATTCTGTTCGATTTCCACGGACACAATGACTACGGCCTTGCCGTACCCAACGCGCTTTGTGCGCTGCGAGCCGGCGTTGATCGTATTCACGTCGCGATGAACGGCCTCGGCGAGCGCGCCGGCAACACCAATCTGGCCACGCTGGTCGTCGCAGCACGCGATCTTTACAACATGAACTGCGCCGTCAACGAGAAGGCGCTGGGCAAATTGACCGACCTGGTAGGCGGCATCAGCGGCGTCGAAGCCGCATCGAACGCGCCAGTCGTTGGGCGCATGAGCGCCATCCAAGGCTGCGGCGTTCACGCGGACGGCGACAAGAAAGGCAAGCTCTACCAGAACCGCCTCGATCCCGCACGCTTCGGACGCAAGCGCAGTTATGATCTCGGCAAAACCGCCGGACTTGCGTCGATCGAGCGCAACTGCAAAGAACTAGGTATCGAGATTACGCCTGACCAGCAGCGCGCATTGCTCGCGAAGGTTAAAGAACTGGGCGACCAGAAAGTGACAGTCACACAGGCTGACATCATCCTTCTGCTGCATGACATTTTGAACACAAAAGAGGACGGCCTTGTTCTGCGCGATTATCACTTCACAATGCGCAAGGGAACGTCCCCCCGTGCCACGCTCCTGCTGGCGCGCAATGATGAGATCATCACCGCTCGAGGCGAGGGAGACGGACAGTACGACTCGTTCATAAACGCGCTGCGAACGGTCTACAGCGACATCCCTGAACTGATCGACTATCGCATCGGCATCTCGCGCAAAGGCACCAGCGGCGCGCTTACCGAAGCCGTAATCACCTGGCGCACGGATGGCCGTCTGTTCACGACTCGCGCCGTACACTCAGACCAGCTCGTTGCCGCAATGAACGCCACCATGCGCATGCTCAACGCCGTCGAACTGACCCGCAAGTTCAGTAAGGAACAGGCTGCGGGGGCGTAGGCAAGGTGCGCTGTCCGAGCGTGTCAAGGCCTCGAAACCCAGGGAAGCCTCGTAAGTCATTGCCGCTCAACTGAGTGCAGAACCAGCATTCTTGTCGGGTTTGGTCTGGCTCTTGTGTCATACTAAAGTTACGAATTTGCTTGGCGGGCGCACTTGCGTCCGCTTTTTGCTCTCGCAACAGTCAAGTCAGCAGTCTGAATCAGTCAGACACGATAGCTAACTCCTTTAAATCATCAGTGATACGGAAACAGGGTGGGGAGGGGGTGCCCCAGATAGAAGACGGTGCACAGCCCGTCCCTGCACGAATGCAAATACCGACCTCGCTGCTGCTGGAGTAGTAACTAACTGCGTGATCTTTATCGAACTGGCCGACAAAAAGTAGTGAGGGAGGCCGCGATTTAGCGCGGCCTCCTACTAAGGACCGGAGGAACTATTGGGTCTTGTTTGCTTTGGCGTTGGACTTGTTGCCCTTTACGGTCAGTTCGTTCACGACCTGATGTACTCCCGGTATGGACGCCGCAGATTTCTCCACCTCACTGCGCTGCGCTGGCGTATCAACATCTCCCTTCAATGTGAGAACTCCGTTCTTCGCATCGGAACGGATGTGCTGGTTCTCCCACTTGTTTGCGGCAATCATCGCCTTGAAGTGATCTTCTATGGCGTCGTCGGTATTTGAATCCACCTTCTTCGCCGTATCCTCCATACCAGACGGACGAACGGCCAGTTCATTCGCGATTATTCGACCGGGAGCTGCTTGTTGGGCGAGCTGCTCCGCCCGCAGCTTCTCGGCGGCAGACTGCACGTCGCCTTTCAACGTGACGACGCCTTTATCTCTGTCTTCGTCGACTTTTACCTTCCCAAGACCATTCTGGTTGAGTGACTGCTCCACCTTGTCCTTCATTGCCAGGGTATTTGCTTTTTGGTGCGAACAACCAACTGCCAAACCAACGCTCATCACTGCCACAATGGCAGCCGTGAATAGACGCATATCTCTTCTCCCTTTTCTTTCCTGAATTGCGGAGTGGCGACTCTATTTTGGATGCCGTGTGAACGTGCCATGCGGAGTTCTGCCGGCATTTGCTGGCCACAAGCTGCATGCGTTGTGCGCTCAAAACCGGGTGCTCACAGGCAACCTAGAGCAGCAAACCTGTGCGCGACCATCTGGTAGCGGCGACCAGGTGCAGGGCGGCAGAAAGGTAGATTCGCTGGCGGAATACGTTGTGATCGTCGAACCAGTCAGAGGAACGCGACCGGATCGACCAGACTACGGCCAGAGGTTCGCCGACGACGCTATCGGCTCGGATTGGCCCCCACGTGCGGCTATCTTCGGAGTTGTCTCGGTTATCACCCATCACATAGAGGCTTGCTTCAGGCACTCGGAAACGTCGCATCTCTCGGGTTCCTCTGCATTCGGTCGCATAGCGTTCCCGAGTCATCTGGCCATTAACGTAGAGGAAGCCGTCGTGGATTTCGACAGTGTCGCCCGCAAGAGCCACAACACGCTTCACAAAGACGTCTTCACTCTGCCGTGGAGAGCGGAAGGAGACGACTTGCCCGCGAGAGATGCGGGCCAACCGAGGCAAGTGCCATGGGGTACCTGGAAACCGAGGCGCATTCAGCAGTTTGGAGACCAGTATGTGGTCCCCTATCTGAATCGTCGGCTGCATAGATGCCGTTGGTACGACCGAAATCTCCACACACCCAAGCGCCATCCATACGCACAGGACTAGGCCAATCCCAAGGACATATTTTTGAGAGCGTTGAAAAGAGGGCCTCGGCAGAAAGCACCTTCCAGATGGACCACTGCTATTCTGCTGCCCCAAGACTTCGGTTGAAATCAGGCGAACGGCTTACTCCCATGCAGTAAGGGTCAGCCGGAACCCAGTTACTATTTCACGCCCGTTGTTCACAAGAGTGCTGTTGCGCGGTAAACTGCTTGGTACTCCATCGGACACTCCGATGACAAATAAGAAGACCACGCTTCTGGACATAGCGGAATCGCTTGGGATCTCAATCGGGACGGTGCACCGCGCTCTCCACGATCACCCCGAGGTCAACGCCGCCACCAGGGCCAAGGTTCTGCAGGCCGCCAAGGCACTCGGCTATCACCCGAATCTCGCTGCCAGGTATCTATCACAAAAACGCAGAATAAGGATTTCCGTTAATACCCTGAAGGGAACCACTTCGTTTTGGGACGAAGTGCGAAACGGCATATTGGACGAGTCAAGCTCGGCTGGACTTCGAAACGTAGAACTTGAGTTTCGTACCTACCCTCAACTGGGAGACGATGCTACGGCGTTCCAGCAGGCTCTCGCCGCCAACGTCGATGGCATCATCGCTTTTCCAAGCCGCCCTTCGCTTGTTACTCCGTGGATCAACCGCGCGCGCGAGGCCAAGATTCCAGTGGTTTGTGTCGTGACCGACGCGCCGGCAAGTAACCGGATCGCCGTTGTCTCAATCGACACCATGGCCAGCGGTTCGCTTGCCGGCGATCTGATGGGAAGGCTTTTGCGTGGCAAAGGAACGGTCTCCGCCACGGTCAGTTCGCTCGCGATTACCGAACATGCCGAGAAGTTCCAGGGCTTCTGCAAAGCGATCGAAGACTTCTATCCGGAAGTTGCGGTTGAACCTGCTATCGAAGACAACGACATTGAGAGCGAGGCGTACGAGAAATGCCGTGCTCTTTTCCGTCGTAAACCCGATCTTGCCGGCATTTACGTCACGACGGAAGCCTCCATCCCGGTTCTGAGTGCAGCACGCAATGCTGGGATGATCGGCAAATTATCGATCATCACAACTGACCTATTTTCCGAGCTGATTCCCGAACTCAGGTCCGGGGTGGTCACGGCAACAATCCAGCAGCGTCCCATGACTCAGGGCCGCACGGCTTTCCGTCTATTACATCAGCATCTCGTAGAGGGCGAGTGTCCCCCGCAGGTGACGCTTGCGCCGCACCTCGTCACACGGGGCAATCTGGACTTCTTCCTCCAGCGTGACTCGTTCGAGCCATCGTCCGGCGAAACGCCCTTCAAGGTTGAAGCGACCAATGTCGGATAAATAGACTGCGCAACCTGGAGTTACTTCCCTCCCTCTTTCGGAGGAAAGTCCTTAAACATCTTGTCGGCCGTCTTCTGCAGCTTGTCTTCGTTCTTTTCCGCTTTTTCTGAGAGCGTGTCACTGGCGACGCCACGCCAAATCAGTTGCTTGCTGTTGGTGTCGTACATATCAACAACCAGCGTCCCGATCCTTTCGTTCTGCACGGTCGTGGTCGCCTGATCACCGAATCCACCCCAGCCCCAACCCCAGCCGCCCATATTGTTGTAGAAGGTCTGGTATTGCTTCTCGTTCTTTACCGCACCGACAGCTGAGAGTGAAACCTGGCCACCGGAATCTACCCGGCGCCACCCCTTGGACTGGAGTTCCTGGTCGACGGCCTGCTGAATTCGCGGTTCCCAAAGCGGGTTATCCGTTTGTATCCGCATCCAGGAATAGGTGTGGTACTGGTTGAACGGAATCTGGTGATTGTAGTCCGTGTTCACGTCCTGTGCCGCAGCGAGCAAGGACATAACGACAACAACAAGGGAGACAAATAGGGCGCGGGGTGTCTTCATCGCAAAATGCTCCAGATGGATGGGACTTGAAAGGTAGGATGCATGTGGAGTGCCGGGGTAGGTCTCGCTAAACAGGCCTTTCCCGCGCTGGATTGCACTCCCAAACGAAATCAGTCACTCGTAAGTGGCTGTGCGGAAAGAAGACAACAATGGTGGGCGTACTGGATTCGAACTTGAGCCGTTAGCGGGCGTCTAGGCCCGCTGGCGAAATCCTGAGCGACCGCAGGGAGTCGAAGGACCTCGATCGTTACCATTCCCTGTAGCGAATGGTGGGCGCTACTGGATTCGAACCAGTGACTTCCACCGTGTGAAGATGGCACTCTACCGCTGAGTTAAGCGCCCACGTAGAGACAAACTGATTTTAGCAGATGGCCAACGTTGCCGAATAGTAGAATAGCTCCAGTCCCTCGCCGCCGTTGCGGCAACTTACCTGTGCTCGCCGGATGTGGAGGCCAATGGCACCGGAGAATACCAATCTGAACGACGATTTGCAGTTCGCCGCAGGCGGATTCCCCTTCAGGCCGGACTCCCAGGATGAAGCTGGGCAACCTGCTGATCCTCCGCAACTTTCTACTGACAAGCGGGTTAGCTCCAATGTGAGCAGTCTGGCACTAGACTCCGGAATGCTACGAGGCTCAAGTTCGGCCGTCGTTGCTGCCACCAAGGCAGGAGACATACCTCCGTCTGTCGTGGACGCCCAGGACGATGCGCACGTCATGATGCGCGTCGCCGCGGGTGACGACTCCGCATTCGACTATCTGGTGCAGAAATATCGACGTCCGCTCGTGAGCTTTATGTATCGAATGTCGCACAATTCGGCCGTGGCAGAAGAACTTGCCCAAGAGGTTTTCCTGCGCGTATATCGGTCACGAGCAAACTATTCGCCGGACGCGAAGTTTACAACTTGGCTCTACCGGATCGCCACGAACCTGTCGGTCAATCACGCGCGAGACACGAAACACGAGCGTCCTGAAAACCAGGTCAGCATAGACGAACCGGACGACGACACTGGACTAACCGTTGACGTGGCAGACGGGTCGCTCAACGCGGAACAGAAGCTTCTCCGGCGCGAACGAATGGCCGCCATCCGGCAACACGTCATGGCACTGCCCGAGCGCCAACGATTGGCGGTAACGATGCATAAGTACCAGGGGATGGACTACCGTCAGATCTCGGAGGTCCTTAAACTGAGTGAGTCGGCCACTAAGTCGTTATTGTTTCGTGCATACGAGACATTGCGTGAAAAACTGAAGTCTTTTATTTGAATTCTGGGTTTTGGTAGATAAAGAGGCTGTTATGAACTGCAAGGATATGGGCGATCGGTTGCTGGACCTGGCCTCCGGCATTGGGGCGGACGCCAAGACCGAGCAGCATCTGCAAACGTGCAACGCCTGCGCTGAAAAACTCGCGTCACTGGTTCAGACAATGTCGCTCCTCGACGAGTGGCAGACGCCGGAACCGTCTCAGTATTTTGATACCAGGCTGCAAGCTCGCCTGCGCGAAGAAGCCGCAAAGTCGACCAATGCTGGCTGGCTCGTCTGGTTCCGTAAGCCTGCACTGGCGTTCAGTTTGGCCGGATTGATGGCTATTGGAGCGACGGTAGTCGGATTGCGTCTCGGGCAGAAGACTGCTTCATCTGACGTCGCAAGCAAGAACGTCGTGATCGTCGATGCGCCGCCGGGAACGGCTGTCGCCGATCTGCAGAATCTCGACAAGAATCACGATTTGCTTGCAAACTTCGACATGCTGGATGACGATGATAATGACAGCGGAGACGCTACGGCGAATCCGTAATTGGATTTGAACTGTTGGTTTGGCAGAGGTGATGATCGTGTTGGCCCCTAGATGCACTTTGACGCTGTTGCTTGCATTTGCCGCCGTGGCTCTGACGCCGGCATTGGCGCAACGACGCAACGGGCCACCACCGCGTCCTCAGCCGCGACAAGAACAGAACGGCCCTCGCGGATTTGGCCGCTGGGGCGGCGGACAAGGGAACCAGAACGGCAATCAGAACTCCGGCAGGAATGATTCCGACCGGCGTGGCGGAGACTGGCTTCGCAACCACTCCAACATGAGTCCACAGGAACAACAGAGGGCTCTTCAGAGCGACTCGCAATTCCGCAAGCTTCCGCCCGACATGCAACAGCGTCTGATGAATCGGCTGCAACGCTTCAATAACTTGCCGCCAAACCAGCAGCAACGCATGTTGCAGCGCATGGACCGATTTGACCGCCTGACTCCTCAGGAGCGAGACCGTGCGCGTGGACTTTTCCAACAGTTCCAGGGACTTCCCGAGGATCGCCGGAAAGCGATGGTGCAAGGGTTCCGTAATCTTCGTGCGTTCCCGCCCGACCAGCAGCAGAGAATGCTTGAGTCGCCGCGATTCCAGAATGACTTCAGCGAGAGCGAACGCAACATCATGCGCGGCATGACCCAGCTCAACCTGGGCCCGTCCCACCCCAACGACTCAGGCTCGAGCGACAACGACCAGTAAAACAATCGAGCCATCGGGTGATCGAGCCATCGCGCCATTGAAGAACCAGCCAAGCACTTGGAGCGCCGGCGTCTCGCCGGCTGTTGCGAGGACGTCTCGTCCTCGCAAACCAGATCATCCGCTCATCCCATCATCCGCCATCCAATGACCCGATAATTGTGTTTTCGATCATCCGCTCATCGTTGGCCCGATGACCCGATGGCCAGATAAGATATTGGGTTCTCGATCACCCGATCACCCGATTAGTTCAGCCTCGCCATTCCTCTTCTGATCGTCAGCACTGTCTCTCTGATTTCATCGACGTCAGACGCATCGGGTGACATCTTCAGATAATCCTCAAGATCGTCTACGGCTCCGCGCCAGTCGTTCAGCGTATAACGGAGCATGGCCCGCTGTTTCACGTCTTCTGGCGATCGCGGATAGATGGCAAGGATCATGTCGACGATTGGCAGAGCCTTCCGGAAGCTGCGCGAAGAGGCATAGATGTTCTTCAGGTTGTTGAGCATCCGCGTGAGTATCTGCCGTTTACCAACGGCGACGAGAAACTCCGGACGAAGGTCCAGTCGGCCTTCATAGATTTCGTCCAGCTTGGCCTGACACTCGCCGGCACTGATGATCGCTCCACGGCTGTAAGGATCAATAAGGACTTGCCGCCCCTCGGGGTCGTAGTGCTTGAGCAGAAAATGCCCGGGCAGCCCAACTCCGAACAGCGGCAGTCCGACGCGTTTCGCAACTTCCATGTAAACGACCGAAAGGGTGATGGGAATCCCCAGCTTGCGGTCGATGACGTCGTTCAGAAAAGAATTGCGCGGATCGTAGTAGTCCTCGCGATTGCCGCGGAAACCCTCTTCTTCGAACAGCACGCGATTCAGCGCAGAAACAGACTCGTTAGGATCACCGAAATCCGGAACCTGCACCAGCACACGCCGCGCCAGCGCTTCTACCCGCTGCACGTACGGCTCAACCTTCAGCTCCGGGTACTCGGCCCGGGCGATTAGCAGAGCTGCACTGAGAAGATCAATGCGGTCGTCGTCCGCCCGGCCTACAAGAGCAGCAAACGCCTGCGGAGCAGTCGTATTCACCCCGTTCCCCACGCGGAGTATGGTAGCAAAAATACAGAGAAGCAAGGGATCAGTGCGAGTTGAGAAGTACGTCGAGCGCCGCCGTCTCCGGAGTATCACGAACTCGTACTGGAGATCCGGCAACTCAGGGAAAGCCGAAAACCTTCAGCCCCGAAGGGCGCTCGAATTTAGCCCGGCACGGCAGCGCTGGGTGAAAAGGGGGAAATTCTGAAAGGCCCGTACGGCCGATCGAAGGTTTCGTAAGAGTCGCAGAATCAGTCAACTACTTGGATCTTGATTTTCGTACCATCACGACAGTTGCTCAGTTGTTTGTGCAGGTGCCCGAGAAATGAGACGTACTCGTACAAATCAGCGATGTACGGATTGCTGGGGGCAGACGCGCTCTCCGCAAACATGGCTGGGATTTTGAAGCCTATGCACTGCCCGTCGGTCGGCACCAGCCCTCGTTCAGCAGCGCATTGGGCGTCGGCCTGGGCAAGCCACTCTGCATGCTTAAGCTTCAGCAATTCACGAAACTCACATTCCGAAGCTGCAACCTCGGATAACTCCCCAATTGCCACCTGCAACCATAGAATCCTGCCGTCCGTATTACGCAAGAACAAATCGCCGAATACATTGCGGGCAACGAGCGAAACAGGATCAGGACAGAGCCATCGCCAATCTGAAAGAAGGCGCTCCACATCCAGACTCGTGACGCTAAACGCTCGCTCAACAAGGCTTTCTGCCATAGCTCGTGAATTCTGGCATGACCGCAGCAGGAAGTGAACAGAAAACTCGGCCAATCACCAGATGACCCGGTTCTTTATTCTCGAAACATATTCTTCGCGATAAACAGTGCGTTCGCGGGCCGTTCTGCAAGGCGCCGCATAAAATACGGATACCACTCGGTGCCAAACGGGATGTAGACCCTCATGCGCCAGCCTTCGCGAACGATCTGCTGCTGCAAGTCGCGACGAATCCCATAGAGCATCTGGAACTCAAACGCTTCGGGCGGAATCTTGTTCTTTCCGGCAAAACCGATCACTTCCTCGATGATCCGCTCGTCGTGCGTAGCGATGCCGTGATATAGGCCGCTCTGGAGGAGCATTTTCGCCAGTTTGAGGTAGTTCGCGTCGACATCACGCTTTTTCGGGAAAGCGATTTCGGCCGGTTCGCGATAGGCGCCTTTGCATAACCGAATGCGGATTCCTTGCGAGCACAGGTCCTGCACGTCTTTCTCGCTTCGATACAGATACGCTTGGACCACCACACCTACGGCATCGGCCGGCCGCACGGAGCTGTGTAGCTGCTTCACGAGATCGAGCGTCGCCTGCGTGTACGGCGAGCCTTCCATATCGATACGAACGAAGTTCTTCAAATCGGCCGCGTGGCGAACGAGCCCGCACACCAGGTCGCGGCACATGTTCCGGTCGATGTCGAAACCGACGTGCGTGAGTTTCACGCTGACGTTCGCGTTCAGCTTTCGCGCCGCAATCTCGTCCAACATCTTGTGGTACTCGCCCACGCTCTCGCGCGCTTCTTCGGCATTCGTAACATTCTCGCCCAGAACGTCCATTGTGACCGCGATGCCCGCGTCGTTCATGGCCCTCGACGCCGCCATGATGTCGTCCATCGTCGTCCCGGCTACGAAACGCTGTGACGCACGGCGGCCCATCGGTGACCGTTCTGCTATGGCACGAATACTCTTGCTTTCCGAAAGTGCGATGAAGAATTGCCTAAGCACTGTGCTCCTTCTGGCCCTGAAACATCCTCATGAAAAGAACTGGTTGTTATCACATCCCGAGCTGCTGCCCGGCTATGACGCACGTCACATCGCCACGTTACTAAGGCAGTACTCAGTACCCAGTACTCGGTACTCAGTAACTTCCCTTTTCACTTCGACATGACTGATAACTGAGAAGCGAATTCTGAGTACTGAGTACCGAGTACTGAGTACTATCCTTTCCCCGCTTTTCAGCATCTCTGTACTGTCCGGGAGCAGCCCGAGTTATGAACAAAGTCTTCCCCGATGCCGATTCGGCGATCTTCGATATGCAGGATGGCGCAACCATTCTTGTCGGAGGCTTCGGCCTCTGCGGCATACCCGAGAACCTCATTAAGGCGCTCGCTCGCAAGGGTCTGAAGAACCTGACCACCGTCAGCAACAACGCCGGTGTGGACGATTTCGGCCTGGGCGTGCTGCTGAAGAATCGCCAGGTCAAGAAGCACATCGGCAGCTACGTCGGCGAAAACGCCCTTTTCGAACAGATGGTGCTCAGCGGAGAACTCGACCTCGAACTTGTTCCGCAGGGCACGTTTGCCGAACGCATTCGCGCCGGCGGCGCTGGTATCCCAGCGTTCTTTACTCCGACTGGCGTTGGCACCATCGTGGCCGAAGGCAAAGAGGTCCGCGAGTTTGACGGCCGCAAGTACGTTATGGAGCGCTGGATCCGCGGCGACTTCGCTTTGGTGAAGGCATGGAAGGGAGACAAGTGGGGCAACCTCGTCTTTCGCAAGACCGCCCGCAACTTCAACCCGATGATCGCAACGGCCGCGAAGGTCACAATCGCCGAAGTCGAAGAGTTGGTCGAAGTCGGGCAGCTCGATCCCGATCGCATCCACGTCCCAAGCATTTTCGTAAAGCGCATCTTCCAAGGACAAAAGTACGAAAAGCGTATCGAGCGCAGAACAACCAGGAAAATCGGGTGATTGCGTAATCGGGTGATCGGGCCATCGGGCCATCGGGCCATCGGGCCATCGGGCCATCGAAAAGCCTAACTTCACAAACTAGGTACTAGGTACTCGGTACTTCGCACTAACTGAGAACTTTTCTATGAGCAGCGTAGTCAGCAAGACCGGCAAACTCATCGTTGATCCAGTAAAGCGCGAGCGGATCGTGAGCCGTTGCGCTCAGGAACTGCAAGATGGCTTCTATGTCAACCTCGGCATCGGCATGCCTACACTGATCGCCAACATGGTTCCAAAGGGCGTCGAAGTCGTGCTGCAGAGCGAAAACGGCATGCTCGGCGTGGGACCTTATCCTCTCGATGGCCAGGAAGATCCCGATCTGATCAACGCCGGCAAAGAGACCGTCACCGAGATTCCCGGAACCGCGTTCTTCTCCAGCGCCGAATCGTTCGCCATGATTCGCGGCGGCCACATCGACCTGAGCGTTCTCGGCGCGATGGAGGTCGACGAGGAAGGTAATCTCGCAAACTGGATGATCCCCGGCAAGATGGTCAAAGGAATGGGCGGGGCAATGGATCTCGTCGCCGGAGCGCGTCGCGTCATCGTTGCCATGGAACACACGAATAAGGACGGCCGTCCGAAGATCCTGAAGAAGTGCACGCTGCCACTGACCGGCATGAAAGTCGTCGATACGATCGTGACGGAGATGGCCTACATCAAGGTGACCCCAGCCGGACTTCTGCTCGAAGAAATCGCGCCGGGATTGCGCGTGCAAGACGTGCAACTGGTCACGGAAGCGGAGCTCATCGTCAGCCCTGATTTGAAAGAGATGAGCTGATTACACGTGTCCCGGAGACCGCAGCAGGCGCGCAGGAAACGTGAAGATCGCCCAGATCAGCTGCAAGACTCCGTCCACCGCGATGCCGACGATGCGAAACGGCAGCAACAACAGCCAGACAATTGGATAGAGTACTAGCGCCAGTATCGCCGCAGGCCAGCATACGATTAGCAGTATCACCCAGAGCAAGAATGCGACCATGTACACGCCTCCAGTGATTAGCTACGAAGAACATTGTGCCAGAGTTCCCGTTTGTTGATCCGCGGTGGTGCCCTGTATATGCAATAAGTGAACAGTCAACTGGCTTCTAAACTGAGTACTGAGTACTAGGTACTGATATCCTGTTCCGTGCACAACCTCACGCCCGAAACCTGCCTTGTCGTCAGCCTCGGACCGACACTCAGCAACGAATCCGAAATTGCTGCGGCCCTCGAATTCGATGCCGACTTTCGTCAGCCATTCGGCTATCGCAAGCAGGACCACTTCGGCCAGTTCGCGATCGTCGACCGTCTGCGCAAGCAGATGAACCGGCGCGGAACCGTCTACATCGACCTGCCATCGGAGCGTCCGCGCGTCGGGGTACTCGTGACCGAGTTGCAGCTGAGTGTCGGCCAGATGGTTCGCATCAGCACTGCGGCGCAGATTTCGTCGCCGCGCACCCTCCCCGATGGGGAAGGATGCGGCACCCAAATTCCAGAAATCCCGATTCCCGGGCTCGCGCGCTACATGGGCGAAATCAAGCCGGGCAATCGCGTTCTCATTCGCGATGGTAACATCGCGCTGAAGGTCACCGGCGTTTCGGATTCCGAAGCAAGTGCTGTCGTGGAGACCGCAACCGAGGCGATCTGGACGAACAACAACGTCGTACTGCCTGACTCCGACCTGATGTTTCACCCACTGACACAGCCTGATATCGACCTGCTCCGTAAGTATCGCGAAACGTCATTTGCGCCGGACTGGGTGCTCCTGTCCTTCGTTATCTCGGTCCAGCAGATCGAACAAGCGCGTGCGCAACTGCACGAGCTCTTTGCCGACCGCGCTCCGAAAATCATGGTCAAGATCGAGACCGCTAAGTCATTCGAACGCTTGGACGCGCTTCTCGCGAACTCCGACGGACTGTTGGTCGCACGCGGCGATCTCGGCGTCGCCGTCGCACCGGAACGGCTGCCCGCAATGCAGGAAGACATCGTTCGTGCCTGTCGCGCCGCTGCAAAGCCCGTGCTCGTCGCCACGCAGTTCCTCCAGATCTTCGCCGACACCGGCGTACCCAACCGCGCCGAACTCAGCGATCTTGCCCTCGCCGTTCGCCAGGGCGTCAGCGGAATTCTGCTCACCAAAGAAACCAGCGGCAGCAAGTTCCCGCGGGAAGCGATGCAGTTGGTGAAGAGGGTCATTGGAGTGGAGAGTCACCGAATACTGCAAGCGGAGGCCGGTAGCTAGTTTCGTCACCATTTCCCCTGTTCACGCTCCCCCTGCCTTTGTACAATCTCGTCGTGCGCACAAAATTGGCAGTCACCGTCGCAGTCGGATGTCTAGCGCTTGCCGCTTTCGCGCAGGAGCAGCCCGCCGCGAATCAGCCTCAGGTTCGCGTCAACTATCTGAACGTTTGCACGCCCCCCGAGGCCGACCAGAAAGAGATGGTGGCGGCTCTGGCCACCTTGCCTGTGAAGGCTGTCTTCGCAACAGACTTCGAGGTTTCTCGCGGACGCTCGACTGTTACACAGGCTGCGGACGAAACAAATCCCGGTGGCCCAGAAAAACCGACTGTGTCCAGTTGGGTTCGCATCCGCCGCGAAATCACCAACGGCAATTTCAACAACGCGCAGTATTCGTTCAGCGTCGACGAGAAGGGTATGACCGAGACGCTGGTGTTCCGTGCTCGCGATCTGAGCCACGGGGTTCTGCAGGTCTCGCTGCAAGACAGCCTTACGACGGGAACCCCGGCGCAAGTGCTCGCAGCCAATACCCCCGTCGATCGCATACGTGTTGAGCGCAACGGAAAATCGTCGCTCGTGCTAGCGCGATGCCCCGCCGCAGATCAGAGCAAGTACGAACCACTGTTCCGCTCTGGCTCAGACGTTCTCGCGCGCTACCGGGCATTGTTGCGCGTCCAGCAGACCGTCCCCGCCGATCTGGCGAGGGTGGCCGCCACGAGCGGCACGAAGAAGCAATCGGCTGGCCCTAAGCAATAACTAGCGTCATTCACCATCCAGCTTTGAAACTAAATAGAGTCATACGAATCGAAAGAGCAGGTAGACCGGAGAATATGGAAGACATTCGTAATGTTGTGATCATCGGGTCGGGTTGTTCCGGCCTTACTGCTGCCCTTTATTGCGCCCGCGCCAACCTGAAGCCGCTCGTGCTCCAAGGCCACGAACCCGGCGGACAACTCTCGCTAACCACTCTGGTCGAGAACTTTCCCGGCTTCCCCGAAGGCATTTACGGCCCTGAGTTGGTAGACAACATCCGCAAACAGGCAGAAAAATTCGGTGCAGAGACCTTGACCGGCGTTGTGACTAGAGCACAGCTCGGCGCACATCCGTTCACGCTGACCGTTGATGGCAAGGAAATCCGCACGCGCACGTTGATCATCGCCAGCGGAGCCTCTGCGCGCTGGCTCGGACTGCCAAGCGAACAAGCGCTAATCGGCCATGGCGTCTCGTCCTGTGCGACGTGTGACGGATTCTTCTTCAGCGGCAAAGAAATCGTCGTCATCGGGGGCGGCGATTCCGCCATGGAAGAAGCATTGTTCCTTACGCGCTTTGCCAGCAAGGTCACGCTGATTCATCGTCGCGAAGAGTTCCGGGCGTCAAAGATCATGCTCGACCGCGCCAAGGCTCACGATAAGATCCACTTCATCACCAACACGGTTGTCGACGAAGTCTACGACGTAGAAAAGAAGGAAGTAACCGGGCTCAAGCTTCGCAACGTCAAGACCGGCCACACGCACGTCTTCCCCACCAGCGCCATGTTCCTGGGCATCGGCCACATCCCGAACACCAAACCGTTCGTCGGCGTTCTCGACATGGACGAAGACGGCTACCTCAAGACCCGCGATTACGTCTTCACCGGCATACCCGGCGTTTTCGCCTGTGGTGACGTGCAGGACCGCCGTTATCGCCAGGCCATCACCGCCGCCGGAACCGGCTGCATGGCGGCGCTTGAAGTTGAGAAGTACCTGGAAGAGCACGGAAGATAAGAAGCGAGTACCCAGTACCGAGTACCTGGTTGCCAGTACCTGATGGCGGAAAATGACTCGGTACTAGGTACTCGATACTGGGTACTGCCTTCTTTACGCTGCCCCTTGCCTGTGATCTGTCTCTACTGGCATCCCCGCATCAGTCCAGTCTGCCTTGCCTCCGGGATAGTGCTTTACGTCCTTGTAGCCGAGCGACACGAGCAACTCGGCCGCCTTCTGCGACAAATCCGAATCGGGGCCGGAGCAATACACGACCAAGTCCTCGTACAGATTCGGTATGAGCCTGGGTACCATCAGGCTGATGTCGTCCAATGGTATGTTGATTGATTGCGGCAGGTGAGCTTGTTCGTAATCCGGTTTGGGCAGGACCTCTATCAGCGTAAAGTTCTCTTCGCGGTCCACCATCTTGCCCCTGAGTTCATCACGAGAAATAGAAGCGTATCGCTCCACGACCCTCTCCTAAAGCCGTTCGGATGTGATTCATTGCAAAACGGTTTCCGCGTCTGTTCACTTCTCTGCAATATTCACAATTTCAAATATTCAAAATGGCCATTGACCAGAGCTTCTGAATATGTGATTATTTGAATGTAGACATGCCTGAACTGTGCCAATTCCGAGCGGAGTTCTTTAAGGCCCTCGCCCATCCCCTGCGCATAAAGATTCTGGATAACTTGCGCCACGGCGAAACCGGTGTCAACGAGCTCTGCACCCGCCTCGGAGTCGAACAGAGCACGCTTTCGCAACAGCTCTCGGTTCTGCGCACTCGGGACATTGTGGCCGCCAGGAAGAGCGGCAATAACGTTTTCTATTCCGTAAAGGATCCCGCCATCTTTCGTCTGCTGGAAGTGACGAAGGAGATATTCAACAACCACTTAATCGATATCAAGAACGTTCTCTCGCAGCTTGAGCCCGTAATTGCTCAAAGCAGTGAGGCGGGGGTGGTAAAAGTTGAAGCGTAGCGGAAGACAAGTTCTATCGCAACAGAAGGTCTCTCTTTTGAGAGTTTTCATAGCAGCGTTGGTGTATTAACACCAACGCTGATTTTTTTGTTCGTTGAATTTAGGCCAGACCTGTATCACGGAGGTTCTAGTAAATGTCGGAATTCATGCTCGCCCAGCACTTCGCCGCCAAGTTAAACCTGCAAGAGTCCGCACTGCCCGAGTACATTCAGCAAGGCATCATCAAGCCCGTCAAGAAGAACGGAAACACGTATTTCTCCCAGCGTGATCTTTACAGACTCAAGGGCGTTCTGCATTTCATGGAGAACGGCCTCTCGGCCGACGAAGCGTTTGACCGCGTTCTGAATCCGGTCACAGCAAACTAGCAGTCGAATCGGTGCCCCGTTCAGGCCCGTGCGTGGCTTGAGCGGGTGTGGACTGCTCAGTTCCTCACTCGCGGATTACCTTGTCTGCGTGATACTTGAACTGCATGTCTATGTCCACCGTGTGACTCGTGTCGTTGATTTGTTTTTCGACCTGTACGCTCACGTTGGGCGTCAGCATCGGCCGGATGTTCTTCATGTATTCGCTCACGTAGCTCGTGTCGTAGGGCTCACCTTCGCGCAGCTTCCAGGCCTCACGCAGAATTGCGTTGTTCTGCTTGCTCAGCCCCGTAACGTCGATCTGTCCCATGTGGTAGACGTCGCCCTCGGTCAATTGCATAGAGAATGCAACGGTGCTCTTTTCGTCATCGAAGACTTCACTCGGATTCACCGACGTCCTCAGATAGCCCTTCGTTCCGTATAGAGCGATGACCGCCTCGACGTCTTTGTCCAATTGAAGCGCATTCGCAATCATCTCAGGACGAAGTTTCACTACTCTAAGGATGGCATTCCCCGGAAGAGCTTTGATCCCCTTCCAATCGACTTGACTAACCTTGTATTGGAGGTTTGGTTTGACGGGAATACTTAGTTCAATGACGGGGTCCTGCGGATTCTTGTCCAGCAGCTCAACTTGCGGCGATCCGAACTGAGCCTTGAGGTATCCTCGTTCGCGATAAATGGGCCGCAGGTTCAGCTCGGCAAATTCACTCGCAATCGAATTGCGATACGAGGCGGCAGTCAATTGCTTTGCCACGTTCTGAAGAGCGGGCAATTCCGTATCACCTGCCCCGGGGAATCGCACTTCTTTTACGTGAATCGTGGGGCCCTCGATCGAAAAAATTCCACCCTCTATCGACCCACCGAGTTTTGCACTCTGCATGAACTTGATTTGTCCGCTCAAGCCACGTTCGGCGATAAACTCCTGCAACGCCGCCGTCACTTGATCGAGCATCTCGCCGCCAGAAGAGACGGCGCCCATGAACAGCGGCACGCGTTTCCGAACAGCATCGTTCAGCTCCGTTTCGGTGAACCAGACGAAATTGTCATAGCTCACCGGCATGAAATCGATATTGTCGCTCACCTTGAAGGTCACGTTGTATCCCGTGCCCGCCGGGGCGAACTTGTACTCGACACTTTCGAAAGCGCCGCTGGCCACGAGCCTATTCGCCGCTTCCTGAAACTCGGTCGGCCCGAGCGTGGAACCTACAGCCAACCCGGTGGCCGCGACAATATCAGCTTCCTTGAAACGCTCGCTTCCCGATACGTGAACAGCGACGAGCGGAGCCTGTGTTGCTGGCTTCGCAGCACTCCGCTGTGGAGCAGCAGCAGCTATAGCCGCCATCGAAAGAAAACCCAGTAGCACACCGATGAATCTGCGCATGATGCCTCGGAGAATTTCACCTAAACGCTTATTGAACCACATCTCGGGACCGGAGTGCTCTACGCAGTTTCCCCGGCAACTTTTCTTGCATCTTGGGTTAATACCGTCGAGGCTTGGAGGATCTTATGCGAAGCAATGCAGTCCAGAAATCATTTTCGGCCCTTGTAGTCGCACTGCTGGCCGTGACGCTGGCGTTTGCCCAGGACGCAACTACCCCAACGCCCCAGAATCCGCCGGCAGCAAGGGGACAGATGGGTGGCGATCCCGCGATGCGCCTGCAGCATATGGCGCAGCAGTTGAACTTAACTGACAATCAGAAGGCTCAGATCAGGCCCATCCTTCAGGACGAAGCCCAGCAGATCAAGGCGTTGCGCAGCGACACAAGTCTGACCCATCCGCAACTCAGGGCCAAAGTACAAGAGATACGCCAGGCGACTCGCGCCAAGATCGAACCACTTCTCACTCCCGAACAGGTTGCAAAGCTTCCTAAGCCTGGCACAGGTAATCGTGGACACGGTATGCACGGTGCCGGTGGCGGGAATGGGTTTGCCATGCTGAGCTCAAGGCTGAACTTGACCGAGGATCAAAAGGCCAAAATCCAGCCGCTCATGGCTGCCCAGCAGCAGCAGGTCCAGGCAGTGAAACAGGACACAACCCTTACCCCTGAGCAGAAGCAGGCGAAGATCAAAGAACTGCGCAAATCCACGCACCAGCAGGTTATGTCAATCCTTACACCTGAACAACAGCAGCAGATGAAGAACATGCGGGACATGCGTCAGCGCCGCAACGCTCCTCCTCAGCAGCAGACGCCGACTCCGCCGCCGACTGAATAGATCTCATGTAGCAGATTCGCGTCCACGCAGACGCGAACCGCTCTCCTCACTCTGGGCAGCTTCGGCTGCCCATGCTTTATGGCTCTGCAAGAGCCTCGGGCCCCCTCGCTTTTCACAACGAAATACACTTCTGTCGACGGCTACTTCTGTGTCTTCTGTTCTGCTACCTGCTTCCGTATCGTGGCCTGTCCCTTGTCGATATAGGCGCGGTACCCGTTGGGGTCCACAAACGGATTCTGGGCGGTGCCACTGGCGATTGCTTTCGCCTTCTCCTGCAGCCCGAAATTCCAGCCGTGCCCCTCAACAAAGATGTCGCACGGCAACGATCGCAACTTCGCGAACGTCGCCTCAAAATCAGCAATGATGTTGGGGTACTGCGGATTATCTACCAGCTTGTAGCCTGGCGCTGTCAGGCTACATGCAAACACCACGTTAAAGGACTTCCCGCCGTCCTTGATCGTTGTCGTCCACGTTGTGCACCCCTTCGTGTGGCCGGGCGTGAAGTGCGGCGTTAGTGTAACGCCACCGAAGCTGACGTCCTTGCCGTCTTCGAGGAGCGCATCGGGGGAGACCGGCGGAAAGGGCACCGAATCGCCGTATGCAAAATCACCTTTCCCTCCGCGCTCCATTAGCGGCTTCTCTGCGGGGCTCGCCAGAAGACGCGCTTTCGTCCGCGCCTTGATATCGGCCATTCCTCCAATGTGATCGTAGTGCGCATGACTCATCAGCAGCAACCGAACATCCTCAAGTCGAAGACCAAGCTTCTTGAGATTTGATTCGATCTGCGGAACGGTTTCGCGACAGCCAGTATCCAGCAGGATGATGCCGTCAGGTGTCGCGATCGCAAACGAGGACACCCCCGAAGCTCCGACGTAGTAAAGATTGCCGACGATGCGAAACGGCTCAGTCGGCTCAATCCATTCCGGATTGGCTGCAGCGTACTGCCCGTAGGCAGACAAGGAGAGAGCGATGCTCAGTATCAAAGCAAGCTTGCGAATCATTGGGGAATGATACACCGGGCAGGAACAATCCGTCGCCAGTCGTTGTCTACCCCGTTAGGGCCAATCTGACTTCGAGCTCTGGTAACAGTGCTCATCCCGGAGGTGTATATGCGGGAACGCTGTCGGTATCCCTTCACGGCTATTGTCTTTATGGCGCTGATCTGCGCCGTAATCGGAGTGGTGATGCTCAAGGTGGGAATGCTCGCCCAGTACGGGCGAACGTTCATGATCATACTCGTTGCGGGAACTATGGCGGCGGCAGTCGTCACTGCTGTCCTGCTCGCGCTGCGGAGAGCGGGGGTGAACCGCCTCTCTCAACTTCGAACCTGGCCGCAGAACTAGTATCATGACGTGCTGCCCCGTTCAAGTCCGATTTGGCTTGAGCGGGGTGAAGCTTTACTTGCTCCCAAGCATCGAATCCCAGCAATGCACGTCTTTGTCGGCACGCTCGGCTTCGCTCTCATCGCTATCGTCCTCTTCGACGCCTTCGAGACCATCATCCTTCCGCGTCGTGTGACGCGAAAGTTCCGCCTGACCCGGGCCTACTACCGCATCTCCTGGAAGACCTGGCGCTGGACCGCGCAGCACCTTATCAAATCGCGCAAGCGCCGATCATCGTTTTTCGGCTTCTATGGACCGCTGTCGCTGATCTTGCTTCTGGGCATCTGGGCTGTCGGAATGACGTTCGGTTTCGCTCTCGCGCAGTGGGCGTACGGATCGCAGCTCCACGCGCAGCTCCCCGCAATGCACCACGACTTCTGGCTGGATCTCTATTTCAGCGGGACGACGTTCACGACGCTAGGTCTCGGCGACGTCATGCCGACCACGCTCGCATCTCGCATTCTGGCGGTTGTGGAAGCAGCCACCGGATTCGGTTTCCTGGCGCTGGTCATCGGCTATATCCCTGTGGTTTATACCGCATTCTCGAATCGCGAGACGGCGATTTCCCTTCTGGATGCGCGTTGCGGCTCGCCCTCCAGCGCCGTTGAATTCATGCGCCGCTACTTCGAGAATCCTGAACCGAGCGAGGTCGTCTCCCTTTTGCGCGAGTGGGACCACTGGTCTGCCTCCATCCTGGAAAGCCACATCTCTTTCCCGCTGCTAGCACTCTATCGCTCCCAGCACGACAACGAATCCTGGCTCGCGGCACTCACGACCATCGCCGACGTTTGTGCTCTGATCATCGTCGGAATCGACGGCATCCCCACACGCCAGGCTCAGTTAACGTTCGCCATGGCGCGCCACGCCGTCGTCGACCTTACGCAAGTTCTGCTGACGAAACCCGAACCTGTGGTCCCCGACCGCCTGACCCACGGCGACTTCGTTCGCCTCTGCGACACGCTGGCTCAATCCGGTGCCCGCTTCCGGTTTACGGAAGCCGCCGAGGCTCACCTTGCCGAACTACGGCATCTCTATGAGCCCTACGTAAACGCCCTCGCGCGATATCTCCTGCTCGACATACCATCGTGGTTCCCGCCCGAAAACGCAAAGGACAACTGGCAAACAAGCGCCTGGGAGAAGGCTGCCCGCAGAATACGGCCCTCAGAGCTGGATGTACTAGATGAGCACTTCTAGAAGTGCATGAAGATCGCTCAACAACTAGCAACTAGGTACTCGATACCAGGTACTGCCTCTTACTGCCTTGCCTGATTCTTGACCGTCAAGAACCTTCTTTGGCAATCGAGCGACGCTTTGCGCAAGTCGGTAAAGTCGGCCGACAAGCGCAGCTTCTGCAGCATGGGATCATAGTCGAGCGCGGCCGAAGCGCAGTAGTTCTGATCGATAGCGCTCTTGATCAGTTGCGTGGCTGTATTCGACTGCCCACAGTAGGCAAGGATCGATCCCTGGTAGTACCTGAATTCCGGGTCGCGCTGCGATAGCAATGCGACAGCTGAATCGCCAACCATGTCCGGCAAATCTGCCGCAGGGCGTACGCCCACGCACGCCTGAAGCAGATTGCCGAACCAAACCTGATTGTTGGTCATCTGCCTCGAAGCCTCGCGCGCCTGATCTAGCGTGCCTTGACGTAGTAGCACCGCCGGCAAAACGTTTCTGTACCAGTCCGAACCCGCGTCAAGCGACAGATAGTCAATTGCGCGTTGCGTCTTTCCTTGTTCGAAGAACGCAAATGCACACGAACGCAGCCCATAGTTCCCGGGATCCAGCGACAAGGCCGTATCACACTCCTGGCCTGCCTCACCCAGCAGCCCGGCGTAGCGCAGCACGTATGCCATCGTGAAATGCGACTGCGAGCTGTCCGGCCTCATCTTGAGCAATTGCTCCGCCTCTAGATAGGCCTGATCGATGCTGCCGCGCTCGGCGTGACTCCTCGCCAGATGTGCGTACGCCGTAATGTAATTCGGATCGAGCGTCAGCGCCTTTTCGTATGCCTGCGCTGCGCGATCGAACACAATTTCGCCACCAGTCGAATACTGCGAGTCGTAGTAGTAGCGGAAGCCAAGGGCGTCCCATGCTGGCGCATAAGTAGAATCAAGCGCAACCGAGTGCTCCAGCATCGTGATCGCATGCTTGTTGGGCAACGGATCATGCGCCACCGCGGCAGCGCGAAGATACAGGTCGTATGCCTCGGGATTTTTCGGTTTCGTCGCCGTTTCCATTGAACCCGCAGCGGCCCCCAGCACCGGCAGCAGGCCTTGCCTGACCTGTCCCTCCAGTTGGGTCTGCAACTGAATCGAATCATGTGCCGGCACCCTAATCGTCGTCTGCCAGAGCATCCGATCAGTCTTGACGTCGATGGTCTCCAGCGTGATCACGAGGTTTCCGCCCTCACGCAGGTAGTGCCCCGTCACCACGTACGCCACCTTCAACTCGTGTCCTGCCTGCTCAGCGTCGACATCTTTCAGCTTGGTCGGAACAGGCCGCACCTCTAGCGAAGGCGTGTACGTCAAAATGTTGGTGAGTTCGTCGGCCAGTGCGACCTTCAGGAAATCAGCATTCTTGTCACCGCTCGCATTCTGAAAGGGCAGCACGGCAAGCGCGTTATTCTTCAGCGGACCCGCCCGAAGCTGCCGCAAGTTGTGTGCCCACCAAATCGTCAGAACGATGAAGATCGTGAGGAAGAAGCCCCCCATCCCAAAGAGCACATAATAGGTCGAAGGATCCGTGTGACGAAAGACGCTCGATGCCCGGGCAGTCAGCGAAACCGACCGCGGCTTAGCGATCACTACATTGTCAGAATCCGACGCCTCCTTCAGCTTCTGCAGGTCGGCACGGAGCTCGTGAATGTTCTGGTAACGGTTCTCGCGCTTCTTCTCCAGCGCCTTACCGATGACAATCTCGAACTCGCGCGGTAACAGTCGGTTGATCTTCTGCGGCGACACCGGCCTACGTTCCATCACGTCTGCCAGCGTCTTTGCCGAAGTCTCTTTCGCGAACGGTTTCTTGCCAGTCGCCGCCTCGTAGAGGACTGTCCCAAGCGAAAAGATGTCAGACCGCGCGTCAACCGCCTCGCCGCGCGCCTGCTCCGGTGACATATAGAATGCAGTCCCCGGCACAACGCCGCCTGCCGTGAGACTCTGCGTCTCGTCGGATGGCCGCCCGTCACCGCCCGCGAGAGCCGTGGTCCCCAGCAATGCCGTCTCCGAAGGCGCCAGTTTGGCCAGTCCGAAATCGAGGATCTTAACCTGCCCGCGCGTGGTCAGGAAAATGTTTCCGGGCTTGATATCGCGATGGACGATTCCCCCGTCGTGCGCGGCCTCAAGCGCATCGCACACCTGCAAGGCAATGTCCAGCAACTCCTTGAATGGTACAGGCCCCTCTTCGATGCGCTCCTTCAGGCTCTCGCCTTCAAGCAACTCCATCGAGATAAACGGCTGTTCGCCCCACTGACCAATATCGTAGATCGTACAGATGTTCGGGTGATTCAGCGACGAAGCAGCCTGTGCCTCACGCTGGAACCGCCCCGAAGCGCGATCGTCACTACAAAGATGTTCAGGAAGAAACTTCAAGGCGACACGCCGCCCCAGTCGCGTGTCCTCGGCCTCGTAGACGAGTCCCATACCACCGCTCCCGATCTTGCTCAGGACGCGATAATGAGAGATCTCCAGGCCGATCAATGACAAATCCCCTTAGAAATACGGGCGAGACAATGTTAGGCCCCGTTTGCTGCTAGGGTCAACTTAGATAACGAGGTTATGCTGACCTCGGTCATCTTGCACAAAAAACCGGGGAGCCTTTCGGCTCCCCAAAACGATTCAGTTCGATATTTCTAAATTTCTTTCTAGAAGATGAACTTCACTGCAAAGCGACCTTGGAAGCCAGGGCTAAACATCGCCTGCTTACCGTAGCGCGGATCAATAGTCTTGCCAGGGGTCGCGGCTTCGTTGGCCGCAACCATGGCCTTCCAATCGAAGCCGTTGTCCAAGTTGGTGTGGGACAGGTTAATACCGGTCGAATCGGAATAATCTTCCCGGTTGTAGCGGTCCCAAACGAACTGGGCCGTCTTCTGATTGAAGAGGTTCATCAT
This sequence comes from Acidobacteriota bacterium, assembly GCA_023410055.1. Lineage (GTDB taxonomy): Bacteria > Acidobacteriota > Terriglobia > Terriglobales > Acidobacteriaceae > JAEZPW01. The sequence goes on along the minus strand of JAEYQK010000109.1, from coordinate 4,418 downwards.
GTTGAACTCGAGACGGAGCTTCTTGGATTCACTCTTACCGAGCTTCAATTCGTGTGCAACCTGAAGGTCCGTCTGGCTAACCACAGGCGTGCGGCCCAGATCACCGCGGCCCTCTACGTACAGCGGAATCTGGTTAAGGCTGACCACCTGAGTGGTAACCGGTGTTCCGCTCATCACGCGGAAGAACGTTCCGATCTCGGTGCCGAACTTGAACTGCTTCGCACCGTAGAACTTGAACACGTGTGGGCGGTCCGTCGGAAGGAGGCCGTAGACGCCGGTGTGTCCGTGGGCATCGTAGAAGGCCTCGTCGAGATCGTAGTAACGGTTCGCGTTGCCGGCAGGACGATACGATTGTCCGACAAAGGCCTGGTTGCCCGCAAAGTTACCGACTCCCGGCGGGCGGATTTCGTCGGTGCTCTGGATGCCGGAATAGTTGCCCCACAACCGGCTATAGACATAACCAGCGTTAAACAAAATGCCTCTACCAAAGCGCCGCGCGATGGAAAGTTCCATGGCGTCGTAAACGCGCTTGGGCGGCGGCATTTTTACTGCGCAACTTTCGCCGACGACGACCGTACATGTGGCACCCGAAGCAGGAGCAATAACGTTTGCACCTTCTCCAGGATTACCGATCACGTATGCCTCGTCGCCGTTGGCGTCGAGCGCGCCAAGGTCTTCAATAGTCCTGTTGAGTTTCGTGCGTATGTAACGGCCAGTGAAGACCAGGTCCCTATGGATCTCCCATTCCACGCCAGCGTTGAGCACGTCCTGGCTCATCGGCTTGATGTTCTTGTCAACATCCTCGATGTAGGAGACGCGGCGGTTGCGGAACGGAACCGTCGCGCCTGAAGAATTGCGACGGATGTTGGTACCGGGCATGTTGTCGTAGTTGATGCTGTCCAAGAATGCCTGGTCAGCCGAATCAAGGGTCCGATAGTACATGTGCCAGACGTCGCCACCGAAGCTGCCACGCATCAGGTCGTACTTCGTCCAGTCAAAGAAACGGGCCCAGCCGCCGGATATCTTGATCTTGCCGTTTCCAAGGAGGTCCAAGCTGGCGCCGATACGAGGAGCAATCTTGTCCCCGAATCCGAACTGTGCCGCAACAGGATGCGCCAAGTATTGATCATAGGTGGCCGGGTTGGCGAAGGCCGGAATCAGTTCCTTTTCTAAGCGAACCCCAGGATTAATGGTCAAGCGTTTGAAAGGTTTCCACGAATCCTGAAGGTAGATATGGGTGATGCTGGAACCTACGTTCCCGATCGTGCCGCCCCACTCCAGCGTGTAGAAACCGTACTGACCGCGCAAGTTGGAGCCGTCGCCGAACTGGTCATAACCCTGGTCCCAGTAGATGGTGACACGACCGTCTTTACCGAACCAATCGTTATAGACGTTATTGACGTTCTTGAAGGTACCGGCGCCGAACTTGAAGTTGTGCTGACCGCCGAATTTGACAATTTGACTGAAGTCGGCCTGCACGTACGCGCGGGTCGTCTTGTCATGGTAGATCCTCGCCGAGGAGGGGGTAGCGTAACCATCCGGATGCTGCGGAGCCTCGGGGAACATTGTCGAGGAGCCCGACCAAATCCACCGTTCCGTGGCGGGAATCCCGTTTTCCTTGTAGTTCAGGTAGTACCGGCCACCCTTGATGCTCAGCAACGAAGAGTTGGTCAGGGTGATATCGACTTGCCCAGTTAGGCTGTTCTCTGCCTGCGCATAGCCGCGCATGCCGGAGATGGCCGCGTTCTCAGTTGTGTTTGTGCTCGCGTTGGCAGCAAAGCCATCGTAGGCGTACAGGCCCCCGGTCGCATACGTCGGGGTGTAGAGGTAAGTGAAGTTGGTGTGAATGCGGCTGGTGGGGTCCCAAGACAGCTTGTTGAACCAGTTCATGAAGTTCGACTTCTGGTTCATGGTGCCGGGGCCGTCGGTAAACTGATAATCGGAGCTTCGACGCTGCCAGCGGGGAGACGCCGCGGTGAAGAACCAGAGTTTATCCTTCACGATGGGGCCACCGAAGGTGCCGCCGAACTCGTGATTGTCGTTTTTGAAGACGCTGTCCTGAATGTACTGCACCGCAGGAACGGTATTGGCTGCAGGGTCGGGATCGACCTCGAGTCGCTTACCGGGTCCAGCATTCAGTAGATTGCCGTAGTAGTAGTAGTGAACGTCACCGTGGAAGGCATTCCCGCCCGACTTCGTGATGGCGCTAACCACACCGCCCAACGCTCCACCGTACTCGGCATCAAGCCCGGTGGTCTTCACCTGAACTTCCTGGACGTAATCAAACGTCGCGTTCTGGCGTGCGGAACCGTCGATTACGCTGTTGGTAGCGACGCCGTCGATGTAATACGAGTTCTCGGCAGAACTGGCGCCATTGATCTGGTATCCGCCTTCGATCGCACCTGTGTTGACTGAGGGCGAGAAAATCGCGATTTCCTGAAAATTGCGTCCCTTGGGCAGGTGAGCGATTTCTTCGGCTGTGACGTTGTGTGCGACAGTCGTGCTGCTGACGTCAATAGCCTGTGCAGCTGCGGAAACCTCAACGACTTCGGTTGCGGAGCCAACCTTCAGGGATACGTCGAGGTTGGAATTTTTTCCGAGAAGCACCAGGACGTTGCCGCCCTCATACTTGCTAAAACCCTCTTTTTCGACTGTTACCGTGTAGCGACCGGGATCGATGTCTAGAACCATAAACGTCCCGTCGGCTCTGGTCTTGGTTGTTCGAACACGATTTGTTTCGGTGTTCAGAATCTTCACCGAAGCGTCTGCTATCAGCGCGCCGGTCGGATCTTTCACCGTTCCGGACACGCCACCGAATCGCTCTTGGCCCACAATCGGCAAGCTGGCCAGAAGCAATGCAAGGATCACAGCGCCCCAGCACTTTCGGAATAAGGTAGAGATGTGCATCTGTCCTCCTGGGAAATTACACTCGAGGCAAATACACAATGCATTCTGCTGGCCAGAAACAAACCTATAAAGCCTTGCAGATTCAACAGCTTACAAGCATGGCGCGGGAATTCCTTACGCTTTTTCATACATTCCTACGTAGGGCATATGGATTTCCGTACTTCGAGGCGCGCACGTCATCCAATCGTGCAGAAGATTCAATCAGTTAACGCGACAGCAGTTGCGGTTGAGAAGTCGCGCATACTCGATCAAGCTGCTTCCGCGCAGCCGAATTCTTAGCTCCCTCTCGCAATCAACTCGCAGCGGAGCACCTGTATCGTAGATCACGAAGACAATATTGCTGGATTGAGTTTGCTGAGATGAACTCTGTTGCGATTGGCGAAGTGATCCCGTTTTTGTTCCTTACGGCACTGATGGTTCTGGTCTTGACGATCAGGCAGTAAATTGCCTTCCGCCAGAGATGGCGGTGCTCGAAAGAGAGAAGGGACTAGCGAACAAGACCAAAAAACGAGTTGCTGACCTGGCCGAATACTGTGCTTGCGCGTTCTCCCACCGTTGAGTCGGCGAACATCGCGATCAAGTAGATAAGTGCCAGCATCAGAACGTACTCGACAATTGTTTCGCCGTTCTTATGCGAGTCCTTCTGGAGGCAGTTGTGCATAGGCAGCTCCGGAAGTGGCGCAACTCGCTCTACTAGAGAGATGTAAATGTTGGTACCTGGTTGCTCCGACAGGAAAAAGGTACTCTCGCGCGAATCGCGCTACTTCTCCGTGCGCCAGCCCCAAGCGTCCCCCCACTCGGCGTCACGCGCCTCTCGATACGCTTCTTTCTGGGACTTCGAGACAGTCTGACGCTGTATTCCATCCGGAGTACAGAGCGTCATCTGGACATGCCCTTTGTGTTTCATCGGATGGCGCACGATCCTAGCCTGGGCGTGCTCGACGGCAGTCTTCCCGACCGCGAAATAAGAGAACTTCTCATCTTCGTAGCCCAACGCCCCACCTTTTGCGCGGCGGTGCTCGGCCGTTCGTTGGAGGCGCTCCGAAAAGTGACACCAGTCCCCCGCCGCTGCCATCGGACACTGCGCCGCATGAGGACACGGAGCGGCGGGATATCCGCCGACATCGATCAACAATGAACGTGCTACTGCGAGCCGCGCGAAATTGCGCGGCGTGCCGGGCTCGATCACGATCAGCATTTTGGCCGTCTTCAACCATGCCGCACGTAACACTCTCTCAGCCGCCGCGCTGCTTAGTTCTCCGATCACATACGACAGCAACACGAGATCGTGCGGTTCAAACTCGATCGGGTCAGTGATATCCCGATGCTCCCAGCGTGCGCCGCGAACAGCTTCGTTTGAGCTGTAGCCCGCAAGGCTGCGGCCTAGTTCGGCAAGCTCGCGGTCTCGCTCAATCAACGTGAATCGCTGAACAGATGGGAAGAACTCGCTGGCGGCCCACATCGACGTCCCCGGACCGGCGCCAATATCTAGCATCGAGCCTATCTCCATC
>JAEYQK010000046.1 GCA_023410055.1 Acidobacteriota bacterium | reverse complement strand
TTACTAGCCTACGGCGCCACTGCCCAGCTCTCGCCGCTACAGCAGGGAGCGGCCGCCGCTCTGGGTGGACTGGTCGCACTAGCTGCTCACGGAGGGAAAACCGCCGCACGCGCTCTCGTCACACCTTCGCCGGAACCTGCCTCCAACATAGGACTCAGCCTCATCGAAGACATTGCCGCTGTGTTCCTGACATGGTTTGCCACTCAGCATCCTTATGCAACCGCAGCTATCGTCGCCGTCTTGGTCGTCATGGTCGTGTTGGCGATAAGGTTTGTCTGGCGCTGTTTGAGAAAACTCTTTTCCGGCGCCGAAGCCCGAGGCGCCCACCAGGGGACTGCTGGGTAGGTGATGTAAAACGGGCTGCTAAAGGAAAAGGCCGCCTCAACGGGCGGCCTTCGGCTTTCAAGAAAACGGTCTAGAGCGTCGATTCAATTTCAAACCCCCAAGCCTCCAGAAGTGGCTCAGGGATGTACTTTGAATTCTTGTTACGTCGCGCCCATTCACGCAGCCGGGTCGAACGCAAGTACTGATCAGGTTGCAGTTTGAACTCACGAACCACTTGTTCGAACTCAGTGATCGTCGGGGTTACCGGGCCGATAGGCTCGGGTTTGCCCCAATTGGGATTGCCACGTCGCCTTGCCATGTCGTGTTCGTCTACCTCGTTTGTAGTCTTATATTCTTAACTTATTGGGTGGCCTTAGTTTGATTAGCCCCTACAGAAACAGGATTCATCAGAAATACGATTCAGCTACAGGACTTTGCGAACCACATTCCGAGGTCAAGCTCTACTGAGACGTAATCCCGGCCTTGGGAACTGATATTCTAGTTCACTTTTGCCCCTGAAACAACGAAATTATCCACCCTTTGCCTGCCAAAACGCGTCTTGACATCGATCTAACTGATTGAGAGTAAAGCAAATCTACCGATTTTGAGCAAAAGATACTACCCTACGCTGCCCCTAACAACCGTAAGACGATCCGGCCCCAAAAAGGTCACCTAAGAAAACCCAATAATTTATACTCCGGCCCAAAATAGGAATTTCAGAAGCCCCGAGCCAATCGATGAGTGACGCCGTGGTTACAAAAGTGTATGTTGGGCCCACGCACTAAAGTTGACAAACACAGGCAACGAGAACAAAGCTGTAGAACGTTGATTCGCCAGAGAGCGTTCTTGGCACTGGCACGTGTGCTCGTCCATGGGAGGGAGTCTCGGTCTCGAACGGTATGCCCAGGAACCCGCTTTTTCCAGAAAATCGCATTTGTCACAGATATCGGACTCAGCCGCCCATTGAGGTAATTGTCAAAGCTGCCAAGGTGGTAAGGGGATTATGCCGCGACATAGGCATTCGTGGTGCTTGTGTGACGCTTCCCATCGTTCTCGCCGTAGGCGAGGAAGTCAGACTGATCTTCAACTTGCCCGACTTCGACAGGCCCATGGATATCCAGGCAGTCGTACGGAACAAGAGTGGCAGCCGCTACGGATTCGAGTTCCTGCGCACAACCAGCCATGATCGCGAACGCATTGACGCCTTCGGTCGCGAGTCGACCATGTCGGCCTTCCTTTTTTCTCCCGATGCAGACATCGTCTGGAGTGCGCAGCAAGTCCTTCAAGATATGGGAGTAACGCAGGTTTGGAAGGGTACCCCAGCCCAGTTACCCGTTCCGAATCCACACATCATCATCATTGACTCGAATTGGCCCGACTTTGTGGAAGTTGCGCAGTTGCTGCGCTCCGAGAGCCCTGATAGCCGGATCATCATAGTCGCCCTCCTGGACCGAACAGTGACCTCAAAAGAAGTCGCCGAAATGGGGGCCGACATGGTCCTCTACAAGCCCCTGCCAAGGAACTGGGTAGAGCGCGTACTCGGGACCGCAGTAAGACTGCTTAGCGGAAGCGAGTATCCGCCGCAAGAAGCCGCTTCCGGCAAGTAGGAATTGGGAGCGAATTCAATCGTCACCGAGCGGGTCTACACGCTTCGTTGAAGATCAGTCCTGATCAGAGCTAGTCATGTTCGGTATGGTGCCGGGGACGGGAATCGAACCCGTACGAGCATTTCTGCCCTCCGGATTTTAAGTCCGGTGCGTCTGCCAGTTTCGCCACCCCGGCGAGGGAGCCCGTGCATTCGCGAGCACAACCAGTCTCGCATAGCAGCTGGACACCGCACAATGTCTGATTCTCCCGCCAGTCGAGCCACCGTGAGTCTCTCGTCCGAACGCTCCCCGGATGTTATCTTTGAGTCGTTCAGTCGTCTCGGCCTGACTTCTCAAAATGTCGATAACCATTCTGCAACAGCTGTTTGAAAAGTATTTCCACGCCGCACCCGAGCGGGTTCGTCCCCTGCAAGGAGAACTCGGTGGCTCAGGGCGCAGGCTTGTCCGTCTGGCCGCAGCGGGACAAAGCGCCGTCGGCGTGCTCTACGATGCGCCCGAAGAGAACGCCGCCTTTCTGGAGTTCTCCCGCCACTTCCGCCGCTACGGATTGAACGTACCCGAAATCTACGCCGATGATCTGCCCCACGGCGCTTATCTCGAAGAAGACCTCGGCGACGAAACGCTGTTCGAATTTCTTTCCAAACATCGCCAGGGACCTCAGATTGATCCGGAAGTAGTGGACGCATATCGCAAGGTGATCTCCGAGTTGCCGCGCTTCCAGATCATCGCTGGACGCGATCTGGACTACAGCTACTGCTACCCACGCGACAGCTTCGATCGACAGTCGATCGCCTGGGACCTGAACTACTTCAAGTATTACTTTCTTCGTTTCTCTGGCGTTGCCTTCAACGAACAGGCGCTCGAAGACGATTTCACTCGGCTCACGGAATTCCTTGTCAGCGCCGGTCAAGATTACTTCCTCTATCGCGATTTCCAGTCGCGCAACGTGATGCTGCGCAATGGCAACCCCTGGTTTCTCGATTACCAAGGTGGCCGTCGCGGACCGCTACAATACGACATCGCCTCGCTGCTCTACGACGGCAAGGCCGACCTTCCGCCTGAGCTGCGCCAGCAACTGCTCGATCATTACCTTGACGTCGTTAGTGGCATGATCGACCTCGATCGCGCTGCCTTCATTCGCTACTTCTATGCCTACGTCTACGTACGCATCATGCAGGCCATGGGCGCCTACGGTTTTCGCGGATTCTACGAGCGCAAGCCCCACTTCCTGCAAAGCGTCCCTTACGCGCTGAGGAACATACGCTGGCTGCTGCACAACGCCGAGCTACCCATTGCGGTTCCGGCCTTGATGCAGGCTTTCCGCGACATGCTCGGTTCTGAAAAGTTGCTCCGCCTCGCCGAGCACCAGCAGGAAGAATCAGCGGTCAAGAAGCCCGCCACCTTGACTGTGCGTGTCTCAAGCTTCTCGTTCCATCGCGGAGGACCTCCCCAGGACGAAAGCGGCAACGGTGGCGGCTTCGTCTTCGACGCCCGCAGCCTTCCCAATCCCGGACGCGAAGAGCGTTTCAAACAGTTGACCGGCAGAGACGCACCGGTAGCCGACTATCTCGACCATCAGGAAAGCGTGCATCATTACCTCGCCAACGTGCTTGCGCTGGTGAATACCAGCGTGAAGACTTATCAGGCGCGCCGATTCAACAGCCTGATGGTCTCGTTCGGATGCACCGGCGGTCAGCATCGCTCGGTCTATCTTGCCGAACAGCTAGCAAAGCATCTGCGCCAGGTTGATGGCGTTGAAGTTGTCCTGCGGCACACGCAGCTTGAGAAACTAGCTCAGGAGAAGAACGTTCGATGAAGGCCATGGTTCTTGCGGCAGGACTGGGAACCCGCCTGCGTCCAGTGACGAACGATCGCCCGAAGGCGCTGGTCGAAGTCGCAGGCAAGACGCTCCTTGAGATAACACTGGCGCGCTTGAAGTCTTTCGGCATAGGCGAGGTCATCATCAACGTACACCACTTCGCCGACATGATCTCCGACTACCTGGTCTCGCATTTCTACTTCGGCATGCGCATCACCCTCTCGCGCGAGAAGATCTTGCTCGACACCGGCGGAGGACTGAAGAAAGCCGCCTACTTCTTCCAGAACTCAGATGGCGACGAACCCTTCATTCTTCACAACGTCGACGTCATCAGTACCATCGATCTCGACCAGATGATCCGCGTTCATCGCGCCAGCCGTGCACTCGCTACCCTCGCGGTCCAGAAGCGCGAAAGCTCCCGCTATCTGCTCTTCGATCCCAGCCTGCAACTCTGCGGACGGAAAGCCGGCCGCGACCACCAGCCAGAGATGGCGCGCCCGTGTGACAACCCCGAATCGCTCGCCTTCGCCGGCATCCACGTGATATCGCCGCGACTGCTGAACATGATTGAAGAAGACGGCGTCTTCTCCATCATCCCCACCTACATGCGTCTTGCGGCGAACGGCGAACGCATTCAAGGCTTCCGCGCTGACGGATACTACTGGCGCGATTTAGGGACTCTGGATAGCGTCGTGCAAGCGGAAAGGGAAGTGCGAGGAAAGCGGGTCTTCTAACTGGATTATCCATTCTCGCTCTAAGCCGCGAAGCGGCGTTAGTTAACTAGCCGGGGGCGTAAGCCCCCGGTCGTGCGTCGCAGATTCAAGAGTCCCGTAGGGACGGCAGAGGGACTCGCGCAGTCACCACAACTCATCGCCCTTGTCCGTTACTAATTTCCTTGACCGCAGTCATGTCGCTGGATATAGTTCGGCTCAAATACCATGGTCGCTGAGCCGCGTTTAGACATCGCCACACAGCTCGTGTGTGCCGGAGCGTGGAGCCGTGACCGACAGACCGAAGTGTTGGAAGTGAACAACTTCAACGAATGGATGTGACGCCAATATGGCTGAATTTACTCAGAAGCTCTCGATAAAAGAAAAGGTCGGCTACAGCCTTGGTGATTTGGCTGCAAACTTTATTTTCCAGGCAATGCTTGCCCTGCAACTGGATTTCTACACCCACACGTTCGGTCTGACAGCATTTCAGGCAGGGAATCTCTTCCTTGTCGTGGGACTGGCCGTCGCTTGCTTGAACCCCGTCATGGGCGTTATCGCCGACCGGACGACGAGCAAAATGGGCAAGTTCCGTCCTTGGCTAATCTGGACGGCTGTGCCTTTCGGCGTCATCGGCGTCCTGACATTTACGACTCCGAACATTGGCCCGGGCGCAAAGATCATCTATGCTTGGGTCACCTACGCTCTGTTGCGTGTGGTCTACACCGTCAACAACGTGCCTTACGCTTCGCTGACGGCCGTTATGACTGAGGACCCCGACGAGCGCACCAGCATCGCTTCATACCGCAATTTCGCCGCTAACACGGCTGGCTTCATCATATCGGCCCTCGCTGTTCCTCTGGTTGGGTTCCTCGGCCGTGGAAACGATGCTCGTGGTTATCAGCTCACCATGGGCTCACTGTTGCTTCTGAGCATCCTGTTCTTCGTCATTGCCTTCTTCTCGACGAAAGAACGCATCCAGCCCGATCCGAAACAGAAGAGTTCGCTCGGGCAGGACCTCTCGGACCTCTTTACCAACCGGCCCTGGATCATTCTGTTCCTGGCGACGATGTTCTACTTCGCTGCCATCGTTGTGCGTGGCAATGTCATGCTGCCCTATTTCAGATACGTCGCCGGCCATGCGAACCTCTTTGCTTGGTTCAACGGTTTTGGCCTAGCGTCACTGCTGATAGGTGTTACCCTCTCCACTGCCGTATCCAGACGCGTTGGCAAGCGGACACTCTTTATCGGCAGCATGGCTGTGACGGGCCTGCTTTGTGCGGCTCTCTACATAATTCCGCCGCATGCCACCTACGTCATCATTGCCACGGAAGCGCTCCGCCAATTCGCTTATGGACTATCGGGCCCGATCCTGTGGGCAATGATGGGCGATGTTGCCGACTTCGGTGAGTGGAAGACCGGACGTCGCGCTACCGCTACAGTCACTTCCGGCGTGGTCTTTGCGTTGTGGGCAGGTCTGGCCCTCGGCGGCGCTGTCGCCGGATGGCTGCTGGATGCCTACGGCTTCGCATCCCAGGCTGACGTACAGTCGTTAAGCGCGCAGCACGGCATTGTGATGACGGGAAGCGTCTACGCAGGCCTCTTCTTCTTGGCCGTTGCAATTTCTCTGATCTTCTATCCGCTGTCTCGCGAGAAGAACATCGAGATCGCCAGCGAGCTCGCCGAGCGGCGCAAGAAATTCGCCTCCTCTGCGGCAACAAACTAGTCACCACTGGGAGCGCCGCACCCTTCATTCAGGAGTGCGGCGCGACCAAGCCGTCCACTGACACGTTCCGCATTCTCAATCCTCCGCACTAAGCTTGTCGTGACGACTTTTCTCCTATCATTCGGCACACATCACGGAACTTTTCTTTAGGCGCACCGTACAGACAAGCAGGAATGAACAACGATGGGCTAGTCCATTGTGAAGTATGGATGTCTTTTCGAGGCATCCATGCTCGGGGCGCAAGTTCGCCTTGCGATCTCGGAAGAGAATGAATCGCATCATCGTGATTCCGCCAATTTACAGACCGGTGTGAACTTTCTAGGTAAATGAGGAGGTCCAATGAGGTGTTTGATTGCGTTCGTCTCGGCTTGCGCTCTATTTGTTCCCGTGTGGGCCGAAACGCCGGCTGAACGCCTTTCTCAGCAAGTCGCGTGCGCCCAGGCGCTGGCCGACAGGCATGCTTTCGCCGAGGCGGCTGCTGTCCTGGAGAAGCTAGCGAGCGATGTAGAGATCACCACGGTTCCGAATTGGCCGGAGACTGTCTACGATCGTGCGCGGTACGAAGCGCTCGGGGGAAATCCCGATAAAGCGATGACCACCCTGAAGTACGCCGCCGACCTTGAGGCGCTGCCTCTCAGCGACAAAGTGGCTAACGGACCGGAATTCGCTGGCTTGCGCAGTCGCCCCGAATTCAAGGCGCTCGTAGCACGTCTCCAGAGGGAAGAGGCGTTGTGGAAGGACAGTCCCGCCCTCGCCACTCCTTTCAAGCCAGTGCTCAGCGAGGAGGAGAAGGTGGCGGGCCTTTCTAAGATCTGGTCGGAAGCTCGCTTCAATTTCCCGTTCTTTGGGCGCATCAATGTCGATTGGGACGCAGAATACATGGCGTTCCTTTCGCAAGTGCGCGAAGCGAAAACCACCGAAGAGTATTACCGCGTGCTGACACGCTTCGTGGCGATCTTGCGCGACGGACACACTCGCCTCGTTGCTCCCAGCGAGCTGAACGACCGCCTCTACGCCGTTGCGCCGATAACTACCCGACTCGTGGAAGGAAAGGTCATTGTCACGGAGGTCGAAGACAAAACGCTAGCTGCAAAAGGTATTGTCCCGGGCGTTGAGCTTGTATCAATTGATGGTCGTCCGGTCCTCGACTTCGCGAAAGCGGAAGTCGAGCCGTACGTGTTCGGCTTTGCGCCGCAGGATCGCAGCGGATGGATCTATGGCATCGAGCTCCTCCGCGGACCGCTCGACACTCCGCTAAATCTCTCGTTCCGACTGGCGGATGGCGGCATGATTTCGTCCATCGCGCGGCGCCGCACGAATCGTGGCGGATATTTCCCCGAAACGCCCATTCCCTCCGAGTTCAAGATGCTACCGGGCAACATAGCCTATCTCCGCATACAGGAGTTTACCGACGACGCTGCAGCCAGAACACTGCGCGCTAACATTGCGACTGTCGCCAAGGCGAGCGGCCTTATCATCGATATTCGGCTCAACGGCGGAGGCAGGGATGAGAACATGTCGGCCGTGCTAGCCATACTAGGAGACCAGCCCTTCGCCGGATTGAATTGGCGGTCACGCGATTACGTCGCCGCGGTGCGCTCGTGGCGCCAGATGCCCGGCTGGAAACGGAGTACCTACGGAAAACAACAGTTCAACTCTGCAGTTCACTACACCGGCCCAGTAATCGTGCTGACGAGCGGCACGACGTACTCCTCCGCAGAGCACTTTGTGACCGGGATCCGAACCATGAAGCGCGGCACCATCGTCGGCGAACCCACAGGTGGCAGCCTTAGCAATCCCATGGTCTTCCAACTCCCCGGTGGCGGAATGTGCCTCATCGGCTCGAAGGACGACTATTACCCTGACGGACAGCTTTTCAACGGAGTCGGAATCGTGCCGGATGTGTCCGTACCGCCTACAATCGCTGACATTCGCGCGGGGCGTGATCGCGCCCTGGAGAGAGCGGTGGAGATGTTGAAAACTGAACTGGTTTTCAAAGGGAACAATTAGGAAGATAAGATGGCGGAGAGGGAGGGATTTGAACCCCCGATACCCGTAAAGGTATGGCCGCTTTCGAGGCGGCTCGTTTCAACCACTCACGCACCTCTCCGCGCGCGGCACTACTCGGTTGCAAATCCATCATACCAAATGTGGCTGAAACTTGAAGAGAAGCCGTTCCTGATTTCGTGGAACTTCCATTAGTCTCTTTACGTAGACAATGATGTATAAGTGCGTCGATCACCAATGGAGGCTTCATGTACTGTAACAGTTGCGGTTCGCCGATTAGCAGCGAGGAGACAGTCTGTGCCCGGTGTGGAACAAACATCATTGGAGCGCGTGCTGCTGTCGCTGCCAGGACTCGCGTTGCCGGTCACGTCCAGTTGGTTGCGGTCTTCTGGTACGTCATTGGCGTATTCTTTCTGATTCCGACCGTCGTCATGGTTGCGCTTTCCGGGGCACTTCCGGCCATTTTGAGAGCTACCGGTGAAACCGTAGACCCCGAGGCCCGAATATTCGTTCCGGGAATCTTCGTTATATTGGCACTGGTCTTTGGTGTCCACGCGATTGTCAGCTTTATCACCGGATGGGGACTGCAGAAGCTGCGTCCATGGGGAAGGACACTTGCCCTCGTAATGGCGTTCTGGAACTTGTTAAGTCCGCCTTTTGGAACGGCTCTGGGAATCTACACGCTTGTCGTTCTCATGCCCTTTGAAGCGGGAGAGGAATACAGGCGCATGTCAGCGGGTCCAGCGAGCAGTAGCGAAGCCACCGCCTGAACATATTCAACCTCGGCGGGATCTGAAGAAC
>JAEYQK010000065.1 GCA_023410055.1 Acidobacteriota bacterium | reverse complement strand
AACCAGGGGGTGCCCAATGCCTGACACTAATACTACTGCCGCCCCATACGTACCTAAACAGACGAAACAGCGCTCGTTTGCTGGCCCGATTGTACTGATAGTGATCGGTAGTCTGTTCCTGTTGGCGAACCTTCGGATGCTGTCTTGGGCGAGTATGCTCCACTGGTTTGCAAACTGGTGGCCACTGCTGTTGATTCTGTACGGTTTGATCAAGCTGGTGGAATATTTCGTGTCTCGCAACAGCGGAACTCAATTCCGCGGAGTGGGTGCTGGTGGCGTTGTACTTGTCATCTTCATCATCCTCTTCGGGCTGAGTTTCTCTGCCGCGGAGCACTTCCGCCAGGGATTTGTCGACGGTTGGAATGGCGGTAACTTCAATAACTGGTTCGGCCAGGACTATTCCTACTCGCAGGCAATCGAGCAGGACTTCCCGGCTGGCGCAAGCTTGAAGATTACGTCCCGCCGCGGCAATGTGCAGGTCTCCGCATGGGATCAGAACAAGATCAAGATCGATGTCGCCAAGAAAGTCCGTTCCGAGTCGCAAACTGACGCCGACCAACTGAATCAGAATTCGCAGGTTCTTCTGACGACGTTGGGCAACGAGATCACGGTCAACGCAAACAACGACAACAAGCCCGTAGGCAGCGATTTGGTCATCTTCGTACCGAAGAAGGGTGCGGTCACAATCGATACCTCAAACGGTGATGTCGTGGTTCAGAACCGCGATGGCAACGTGAAGATCACGAACTCGCACGGTGATGTGACTGTCCAGGACGTGACCGGTTCAGCCGACGTCTCCCTGCGCCACGGCGATTTTAACGCCGTCAAAATCAGCGGTGATGTCACGGCTGATGGTCGCCTGGATGACATCAATGTGTCTGAAATCGGCGGCAATCTGCGCCTCACCGGAGATTTCTTCGGCGACCTGAACGTCTCGAAAATCGCAAAGTCGGTCTACTTCAAGAGCTCTCGCACTGATTTGCAGTTCGCCAAGCTCGATGGCAACGTTCACATGCAGAGCGACAGTCTCCGGGCTGATGCGATTGGCGGCCCAGTCAAGATTGCCACCCGCTCGAAAGATATCGAACTGGAGAACGTCAACGGCAGCATCGAGGTAAAGAACTCTAACGCGAGCGTCCAAGTGCGCCCGGCTGACAAGTTCGGCGAGATCTCGATCGATAACCGCAACGGTTCAGTCGAACTGACACTCCCCTCCAAGGCGAGCTTCCAGATCGAAGCGAAGGCCGAAAAGGGCCAGATTCATTCCGATTACAGCTTCACCACCAACTCACAACGGGGCGACAGCAACACCTCCGGCCAGGTTGGTAGTGGCGGTCCCAAGATCGAAATCAACTCGCAGCACGGTGACGTCACCATCCGCAAAGCAAGCTGATATCCGACTTGACCTCTCAATTAATACGAAAGCCTCCGATCTATTCGGAGGCTTTTCTTATTCGTTCCGCACATTACTAATTGTCATTCCGAGCGAAGCGAGGAATCCCTATGGCCACCACGGGATTCGCATCCCCAAAACGAGCTTAATGCGCCGTTCCCGCCGCCTTCTGCAATCGTTCCCTGACCACTTCCATTGCCCGCTCGATCACCTGCTCAATCGTCAATCCGCTGGAATCGATCCTCACTGCGTCGACCGCCGCCACCAGCGGCGATGCCGCGCGCGTGCTATCTCTCTGGTCCCGCTGCCGCATCTCCTTGGCAATCTCGTCCGCCGGTTTCGACGCCCCGAGTTTCTCAACGTTTTGAACTACCCGCCGCTGCGCCCTCACATCCGGATTGGCATCCAGAAAAATCTTCACCTCAGCGTTCGGAAACACCTTTGTCCCAATATCGCGGCCTTCCATCACAACGCCGCCGCCCGCGCCCATTTCCCGCTGACGATCCACCATCCACACGCGCACCTTCGGATGTACGCTCACCCTCGATGCCGCCTCCGACACTTCCTGCGTACGAATCGCCTCCGTGATCTCGCGCCCATCCAGCAGCACCCTGTTGCCGTTTGGCGTCGGATCCAGCTCGATCGTCGACCTCAGAGCCAACTGGTGCAGCGCCTCTTCGTCATCAAGCGACACCCCGTGTTCCAGCGCCTTCAACCCCAGCGCACGATACATGGCACCCGTCTCAAGATTCGTGTATCCCAGCCGCTTGGCCAGTGCCGAGGCAATCGTGCTCTTCCCCGCCCCAGCCGGACCATCTATGGCAATCGTCAGTCTTCGTTGAGTATCGTTCATGGCGTCTTCTTGATGATCTGCCGCCCCGGCCGTCTCGCAATCGGCTGTTTTCTCGCACGATCCGCCGGCGTCTGTTTTGGCGCAGGAGCCTGCAGCATGGATCGATTATCCACATTCGAAAATTGCACCGCCCGCGCTGACAACAGCGCGTTGACCGCTTCGTTCACCTTCGAACGCGGCACGAAATTGGAAAAGAAATCACCAATCTCGGTCTGCTCTGCCGCCACAACACAATCGATGTACTTCGACAGCAGCGCGGTCAGCGCCTCCGGAATCGACATCTGTATGCCGTCATGCACCGGCTCCGGCGACCACCGGTACAGCGCGTCCCAGTACGCGCCCTCTTCCGGCACATAATCCACGCGCGTGATCCGCAGCCGCGACCACAATTCGTTCAGCGCCCGATCCAGTGCCGCCGGACTCAGCGCTCCTCCCAGCCGCTCCTGCAGCTGATTCTTCGTCTGTGCCCCATGCTTCTGGATCGCCTCAAACACCGCCAGCGCCAGCGGCGTATATTCATTCCGCCGCCCCGGCTTCGGCATCTGCTTAGGATTCCTGTCGCCTACCAATCCATAGAAATACGGAAACACCGAGGCTGACACCAGGAAATTCGTCTCACCGAACAGGTTCGCCTCATACGCCGACTTCTCGCGCAGCAGCCGAACCATCAGCTCCGTCGCATCCTTTGCCCTCGGATCGGCAAAAGCAGTCTTCCATGTCGGCAGATTGCTGTCCTCGCCGACATACGCGCCGATAAACGTCGGCACGAGTACCGGCTGTCTCAGGGGATACATCAGGCAGAATCCGACTGAGTCGATGAATTCGCGCGCATCTTCCAGCGTGCGAATCGGCACGCCATCCAGGCGCCACTTCTTGAGGCGTAGTTGTTGTAATTCCTGCTCAGTCATGAAGAGTCACGAGTACCTAGTACCTAGTTGCTAGTTCCGATCGCCCAAACAACTAGGTACTGGGTACTCGGTACTAGGTACTTGTTTCAGATTCTTTTAAACGCTTTCTGAATGTCCTTAACAGAATAACGTAACACGACCGGTCGGCCGTGCGGACAACTCATCGGACAATCCGTCTTTGCCAGCTCGCGGATCAGCCATTCCATCTTATCCGGCGTCAGTTGCGTATTGATCTTAATCGCCGCATGACACGCGATAGACGCCGCAATCTCCCGCCGCACCGTATCCAGATTCATCGCCTGCCGCTCGTGCTCAAACTGATCCAGCAATTCGTGTAGCAGCTTTTCGACCTCAGCCGTATCCACTCCCGCCGGAGCAGTCTTCACCGCAATCGTCCTAACACCAAACGGCTCGACTTCAAATCCGTTCCGCTGCAACTCATCGCAAATCTCGGCAAAAACCGCATGCTGTGCCGGAGTAAGCTCGATCACCAGCGGCATCAGCATCCGTTGACTCTCAACCCGCTCGATCGCCCTCTGCTTCAGTACCTTCTCGAACAGCACCCGCTCATGCGCCACATGCTGATCAATGATCCACAGCCCTTCGTCATTCACCGCCAGGATGAACGAATCCCGCACCTGCCCCAGCGGCTTCAGCGTCGCCAAAACGGGAGTATCTCCATCTTCGTGGTGCCCCAGGTTCGCGGAGCTAACCTGGGGAGTGGGTGCCCCGTTCAAGCCTGTTTCTGGCTTGAGCGGGGTGACAATGCCGTCCGCACCATCAAGCGGCCTCGGTTGACCTCCCCCAAATGTCTGAGGCGCAAACCTCGCCACCGGAATCGCCGCATTCGCCTCAACCATGATCGGCTCCCCGGTGAATCCCAATCTCTCGTTGATCGGGTGCCCCATCCTTTCGCGCAGCAAAAGGGTGGGTGGAGCATCCGCCTGCGTGATTCCCAGATCCCCGATCACGCCCGCCTTCGCCGCCATATCTTCGATCTGCTGCGACATCCGCGCACCCGGCGTCAATCCCGGAGCAGCCGTCGGCGACGCATGAATCTCCGCTGCAAACTGCGGTACCGGACGTGCCTTCATCAAGCATGCCCTCACCGACTCACGCACAAAATCGTGCACCGTCGTTTGCTGCCTGAACCGCACCTCGGTCTTCGACGGATGCACATTCACGTCAACTTCATGGAACGGCATCTCCAGAAACAGCAGCACCACCGGAAAGACCGTCGGCGGAATAATATTTCTGTAGGCCTCTGTCAAAGCATGCAGAATCAGCCGGTCGCGGATCAGCCGCCCATTCACGAAGATGAAGATCGAGTTCCGATTCAGCTTCTGAATCTCCGGCTTCGAGACGAACCCGTACGCCCTGAGCACGCCCGGATTCTCCGCCGCCTCTTCCGCCACCGTCAGCTCATCTTCGCCATGCTTGGCCCGCTCGGCATCAAGCTTCGCCTTTACCCACGGAGGAGGCTGCGGCAGCCCCGTCCGCTCCAGCGGAGTCTCCGCCGCCAGCGGTATCAACTGGTCCAGCGTCTCGCGCCCAAACACCTGGTAAATGCGCTCCGAGTGGTTTTTCACCGGAGGCGCCACCAGCATGGCATTCACAGTGTTGTGCAGCTCAAAGTGCTTATCCGGATGCGCGAGCGCATAGTGCGTCACCAGCGACGCAATGTGCGACAGCTCAGTCGACTCAGCTTTCAGGAATTTCTTCCGCGCCGGGACATTGAAGAACAGATCGCGAATCGTGATCGACGTTCCCGTTGGCAGCCCGGCCTCTTCGACCGTCAGCAACTTGCCACCGGCAATCTCGATCACCGTGCCCGCCGCCTCGTCCGCCGCCCTGGTCTCCAACCTGAGCCGCGACACCGACGCAATCGACGGCAGCGCCTCGCCCCGGAACCCCAGGGTGCTGACATTCAGCAGATCGTCGGCCTTCGTCAGCTTCGAGGTCGCATGGCGCTCAAACGCCAGCATCGCGTCGTCCCGCACCATGCCACAGCCGTTGTCGATGATCTGAAGCAGCTTCCGCCCGCCGCCCTCGACGTTGACCCGAATCCGCGTCGCGCCCGCATCCAGCGCGTTTTCAAGCAGTTCCTTCACCACCGACGCCGGACGCTCCACCACCTCGCCCGCGGCGATCTGGTTGGCAACATGCTCCGGAAGTACATGAATTCTGCCCATAATTCGGTCAAGACACCTAACATCGCAGTTTCACAATTCGCGTCAGCAGAGGCAAGGGAAAAATGACCTCGAAAACTATGTCTCATAACGTCAGTCCGTCTGCGAACAACAATCCTTTGCCTACGAATGAACTCGCGCTATTATCGGTTCTCCGGAGCAAGGTTGTGAGATCAATGCGACTGTTTACAGTGAGTTTGGTGCTCTTGTCCCTGACTTGGGCAAATGCTCAGACTGTTTCCGAGACGGCGTGCTCCGAATCGGACAAAAAAGCCGTCGAAGAACTGAGCAGACGCTTCTTTTCCGAGTTTTTACGAGCCGACAGTCTGGATTCGGTACGAGATCAATTCCTGTCTTCCCAATGCCAATCGGTCTTCCCACTTGCTGACGAAGATCTAGATTTTGAAATCACTGACGACCTTCGTTCCCAGCTCGACTGTAACTCGGTAAAACAGCTCGGAGACTCGTTCTTTGAGTTCGCGTTTCGGATGGGCGAGCATATATGGTCCTCCAGCAACGTCAACGAGACTACAGACGCATGGAACCTTGTCCCGAAGGAAATCGAAGATGCAATAGCAGCGAAGCCGAGACTGAGCCGTGTATTGAAAGAATCGGGGTCCGGCAAGTTGAGGATATCTTCGGCCGAAGAGTTCCGCGCGCTGCGACAGGAGATACTTGAGATTACTTTGCTGCTTCGCGAGCACATGAGATCGCACCCAGTCGATGATGAGAGCATCAAGTCACACATCGAAATAATGAAACAGGAAAATGGAGTCAAAGATGGTGCTTATCCGACCCGCTGCTCCGTGTCCGATGATGAGCACTATTACGGCGCGCCCAAGGGAACTCCGGTGGTTTTCAGCTCCCTCTACCCGTTCTACTTCATCTTTGTTCGAGAGAATGGAGCTTTCAAAATTACTAGGATTGGTGCGCTCTCACAGTAGATGAGAGGTTCTGTTTCCTCCCTGCTACACTGAAACCATGAGTTCGACCACTGCTCAGGCCACTTCAGAACAGAGCATTCCCCGACAATTCCGCGCCATCATTCTCGACTATGGCCGCGTTCTAGCCTACTCGCCCAGTTTCGCCGCGATAGAACGCTTCTGCGGCGTCTTCGGGTGGAACGAACAGCAGTTCTGGAATGCATTCGCAACGTATCGTGACGCCTATGACGAAGGAGTCTGCTCCAGCCAAGAATTCTGGCAAAACATGGGTCGTGGCACCGGAGCGCAGCTCACCGACGAAATCATCACCAACCTTCGAGCGTGGGACGTCGAGATGTGGACCTGTCTCGATCAGTCCATGCTCAATTGGGTGAAGAGCCTTCAAGAAGCTGGATACAAGATTGCCCTCCTATCCAACGCGCCCCTCGATTTCGCCGTTTACGCCCGCAAGCATCTCGCATGGCTGAAGTCCTTTGACGCCACGATCTTCTCCGCCGAAATCGGACTCGTTAAGCCCGGCGCCGCCATCTTCCAACTCTGTTTGAAACAATTGGGCGTGGAACCTCAACAAGCTCTCTTCATTGACGACCTCGCCGTAAACGTAGAAGGCGCGCGCGCCGCCGGGCTGACGGCGATCAAGTTCTCGTCTCCTTCGCAGCTCGCTGCCGACCTATCTCAGATGGGTTTCGATCCCCTGCCCGAGGGATCGCAAGCGTTCTAGTACCGCCGCTGCCGTGGCGGGATGTCGCCAGAGCAGCGGTCAGGGATGTGGCCGCTCCTTGCTAGCACTCCACTCGCCCTCTTTCGCTTTCGATTGCACGAGTCTGGTTGGTATGTTACTTTCCGCAGAAGCACTAAAAAACCGGTTTTGGCCGGACGAAGGCGCAGGGGGAGGCTGAATGGTCCTGATTATTCTGATCGTCGTTGCCGTCGTGATCATTGCTTTTCTGATCGCGATGTACAACGGCCTGGTGCAATTGCGTGTTCGGGCCGACGGGTCGTGGTCCGATATTGACGTTCAACTGAAGCGTCGCCACGACTTGATTCCGAACCTTGTGGAAACGGTGAAGGGATACGCGGCGCACGAAAAGAGCACGTTCGAGGACATCGCGAAGTTCCGCTCGATGGCCATGCAGGCCTCAACGCCAGCAGAAAAGGGCGCAGCCGAAGGTCAACTAACGATGGCCCTCAAGAGCCTGTTCGCGGTGGCAGAGAACTACCCTCAGTTGCAGGCCTCGGAACAGTTCACTTCCCTTCAAGGCTCATTGCGAGAGGTAGAAGACGCCATCCAGAACGCGCGCCGTTATTACAACGCCGTGGTTCGCGACTACAACACGAAGTTGCTGTCTTTCCCGACGAATATTCTCGCCGGAATGTTCGGCTTCCAGCAAAAGCAGTTCTTCAACGTGGATACGCCGGCCGACCGCGAGAACGTTGCCGTGAAGTTCTAAATCTATGCAGAAGCGTGAGCTGTCGCTCGCTGGTATTTGGGGACGCGTCATCAGTCGCGTCCTCATTCTTTTGGTGATCGTTGTCTCGGTGCCGGCATTTGCACGAGATTGGCGCATTGCCAATTTCAACATGAATGCCTCGATCGGCACGGATGGGAAGGCGTCGATTACGGAAGAGATTACGTGCGTCTTCCTGGGAGAATACCACGGGATTTATCGTGACATACCGATTGAATATCCCGGGCCGAACGGAACGAACTACTCGCTCTTCCTGAACGTGCGCGGCGTGACGGACAGTGATGGGAATTCACTTAAGTTCGAAAAGTCGCGCAAGGGGCCGTACCTGCACCTGAAAGTCTACGTGCCGGGCGCAACGGACTCGACGAAGACCGTACGGATCACGTACGAATCGCCGAATGCTGTACGGTATTTCGACGATCACGATGAGTTTTACTGGAACGTCACGGGAAACGACTGGCCTGTGCCCATTGATCGCGCGTCGGCGGTGGTGGCTTTCCCGGCGGCAGCGGCGGGGAGTCTGAGAGCGCAGGCATTTACCGGCGTCTATGGTTCTCGCGATCAGGAAGCTACGGCGGATGTAAAAGGATCCGATGTTTTCTTCGAGACCACGAATCCTTTGCCGATGCGGGGAGGACTAACTGCCGACGTCTATCTACCCAAGGGGATACTGAAACAGCCCAGTTTGCCTACGCGAATAGGCTGGTTCCTGCGCAGCAATTCGATTGTGTTCCTGCCGGTGTTCGCGCTGATCGTGATGTTTGTTTTGTGGTGGTACAAGGGAAGAGATCCGAAGGTAGGCATGTCGGTTGCTCCGATGTACGAACCGCCGAAAGGTATGACACCGGCCGAGGTCGGAACCCTTGTTGATGACAGCATCGATCCGAGGGACATAACGTCGACGGTGGTTGACCTGGCGGTACGTGGGTATCTCAAGATCGAAGAGACGCAAGAGAAGCACCTCATCTTCAGCAATAAGGATTATCTGTTCCACCTATTAAAAGGGCGCGAGCAGTGGAACGATTTGGCCTCGCACGAGCGCGTGCTTATGGAGCACATGTTCGAGGGTGGTTCGCAGACGTGCCGACTGTCTAGTTTGAAGAACCATTTCTATACCGCGATACCGGTCATCAAGCACGACATCATTGCGGGACTCAAGAACAAGAGCATGTACACGGTCGATCCGGACTCGGCTAAGGGGTACGTGGTTGGAGCCGCTATCCTGATTGGATTGCCGTTCATACTGCTGCAAGCCACGCACACGGCTGATTTCTTTCTATCACCACTCATGGCAGTTATTTCGATCGCTGCTGCGGCAATCATCATTCTGCTGTTTGGTTGGCAGATGACCGCCAAGAGCATCCTTGGGCAGCGAACGAGAATTCAGATACTCGGGTTTCAGGAGTTTATGAACCGGGTAGATGCTGATCGGCTGAAGCGAATGCCGCCGGATACGTTTGAGAAGTATCTGCCCTATGCGATGTCGCTGGGTGTTGAACACCGATGGGCGCAGGCCTTCAAGGACATCGTTCGCGACCCGCCGTCGTGGTACTACTCGCCTACTGGATATGGACCATATGGCTGGAGTCCCATCTTCTTCACCAATAGCATGCACAGCATGTCGAGTGACATGCACAGCGTCATGGTTTCTGCTCCGAGATCCAGCTCAACCGGCTCCGGATTTGGTGGAGGCGGCGGAGGTGGGTTCTCTGGTGGCGGCTTCGGCGGCGGCGGAGGAGGAGCCTTCTAGTTAGTCTTGGGAGAAGGAGAGGTGTGTGCAATCTCCTTCTCTCTTCTTCCGCTTCGCCGACCCGCTTCCCTCGATTCGCCCCTAACCCTTCAAACGCTCCGTGAGTCCCCTACATCTCAATTAAAGTGGGGGCGCCTATGTCGTCGGAGCCTGTTGTTCCATTGAACAATGCCGAGAAAGAAGAAGCGAGCCCTTTTGTTGCGCCGGAGGATATCCAGCACCGACCCGCGCGCGCGCAGCGAGTGATGCCCAACAGAACGGATCGACTGCTGGAGCGCCAGTATCCTGACAAGCGTCCGTTGGGAGAGATCCCCGGAGAACCTTCTCCGCGTCTTCGCGAGACAGCAGAGACAGTCGGCTCTGTGGTTGGCCGGGCGGTCAACAAGGCTCGCGAACTGCCGCGGCGAGTGGCTGAGATGCGAGAGCGCTTCGCAGTTATCCGAGGAAGGACGCAGGAGAGCGCTGCTGGTACTGCTGGAGAATTCAAAGAAACAGCCAAGCAGAAAGCCAGACTGGCGCAGACGCGAGCTCAGTACTACGCGCACGAGTACCCCCTGCAGTTCATCGGCGTAGTCGGTGCTTCATGCTTCTTTTTGGGAATGATTCTAAGGGCCTGGAGGTCGAATCGCTATGATTAACGGTGAGAGAAGCGTCGCCGGAGTGCTGTCAGAAATCAAGGATGAGGTTAAAGAATTCGCGCAGACGCGAATCGAGATGCTGAAGTCCGAGATGAAGGACAAGGTGTCTGCGTGGAAGACGGCTATACCGCTAATCGCGATCGGACTCGTCTTCGCCGCGACGGCTTGGTTCGTGTTCACCGCGGCCTTGATTTCGATCGTCGCAGCAGCGTTTTACCCGAACCGGTTTGCCTACTTTTTCTCGTTCGTGATCGTAGGTGTTGTCTACGCCCTTGTGGGTGTAATCTGTGCCACGTTTGCGCTTCGAGAGCTCAGAACCCGCGGCGTGATGCCCGAGCGGACCATCCGAGTACTGAAGCAGGATCAGATGTGGCTGCAGACTGAAGCGAGGCAACAGGTATGAGCACAACAACACAGATTGGCTCCACGATGCCAACCGATATTCTTGAACTGAGAGCGGCCGAACAGCGGCGCCAAATCCACAACTCGGTTTCCGAACTGCGCACGCAGATGCGCGAAAAACTGGACGTCAAGAAAAATGCCCGCGAGTACGTCTGGCCGGCCTCGGGAGTAGTGGGACTGATCGGACTTGTCGTGGGATACGGCTTTGCCGGGATGTTCACGAGACACTGAGTCGAGGTACCGAGTCTGGAGTCTCGCGTTTGTGTTGGGCAGATGCGGGATGCCCTTGGTTATTTAGCCGCAATTGCCCCCTTCCGAAGCGGTTTCCCACCCGATATTTCTGCCTTTTACCTCCCTTAATTTCGTCCTAATATGTGTTTGACCGTTCCTAGAAGCTGATCAGGGGCTTAGCTCGGTGGTTCTACTTACTATGCGGATGGTTGATTCCGTGGTATAAAGCCCCAAGCAGGTACTCTGCTCCCCCGGCCCCGTAAGTAGAGCGCTAAGGAGGCTCTGTGGCTGAGTCACGAACAGGAAAGAGATTTCCTCTGGAATTGCCGATCAAGATTCATGAAGCTGAATCGGCCGAAGAAGTGGAGACGGTTACAGGCAATGTCAGTTCCGCAGGTGTTTACCTGCGTGCAAACACGGCTTGGCAAATCGGATCGAAGGTCGATTTCGAGATCACTCTGCCTGCGGAAGCGGCAGCGGCCGAACACGATGTCCGTATCAAGTGTCAGGGACGAGTCGTGCGAGTGGATAAGCCCGAAAGCGAAGGCGAAAACTGCGGTGTGGCTTGCATTATCGATAAGTATCACTTCGTAAGGAACTAGCAGGCGTCATATGCTAAAAATTATTCTCGCTGATAACCAGGCGATCTTCCGTGCAGGAATGGCGAAAGTACTTGCCGTCGAAGACGATCTGCGCGTAGTCGCACAGGCGCAGACGCCGGAACAGATGCTGATGGCGCTGGACAAGTTCCGCGCTGCCTTGCTGATATGCTCGTCCAACTTCGTGGCTGACTTGACTCCCGTACTTGAAGCGGCAACACAGGCGAAAACGCGCCTGCTGGTAATCGCCGAGAACGGGGACGAGTCTCAAAAGTACCTGAACATGGGCGCTCACGGAGTGGTGTATCGCAGCGTTGCTGGCACTTCCCTGGTCGACTGCGTTCGTAAGATCGCCAGCGGCCACACATGGGCACAGATAGAATCCGTGTCCAAGGAACTGTCAGATAACGACTTGGTTGGCGCACGCGTGCGGGACCGACTGACGCCAAAAGAACTACGCATTGTGGCGCTGATCGTTCAGGGGTACAAGAACAAGGAAATCGCGACGCAGCTCGGTACCACTGAACAGGTAATCAAGAACTACCTGCGCAACGTGTACGACAAGATCGGCGTCTCGGATCGACTAGAGTTGGCTCTATTCACGATTCATCACAGGATACTGGCCGAGGCGGCAGCAGCAACGGCTGGGGCGCCACTTCCCACGACGATTGGTGCTAGCGCTATTCCAAGGGCCTAATAGCTGAGTTTTCCCGAAAGCCGGCGTTTTCGCGCCGGCTTTTCTTATTCAAATTGCTTCTTGAAGTCCGCCATCTGCTGTCTCAACTCTGCGATCTCCCTCTGTAGTTCCCTCACCTGCTGTTCCAATAAGGCCAAACGGCTGCCGTCAGGCGACTCAGCGACCACAGCTTGGACTGGGGAAGAAGCCACGTTCTGCCATTCCTCTTTGTCTCCCGACAACAGATGCGCGTAGCGGATCTCCTTCCTACCGGGCTGCCGAGGCAGAGCCTTGACCAACGCAGGATCGCGCTGCATCAGTCGCTGCAGAGTGCTTTGGACATCTGAGAGTTCCTCGAAGCGGAACAGGCGCTCGGTTCGGCCACGAAGCTCTCCGGGCGTCTGCGGACCGCGCAGTAGAAGAACACAGATCACCGCTGTCTCAGCTCGTGTGAAGTTGAATACTTCCTGAATGCGATGTTCGTACTTCGTCACGCGGCTATCGGCACCCCTGGCCGGACCGGCCAGACGATGCTCCTGAAGGCGCTGCAAGGCCTCACGAACCGTCTCCTCATCCAAGTTCATCACCGGCTCGCGGTTGTTCTTCTGATTACACGCGTTGACCAGCGCATTTAGGGACAAAGGATAGTAATCGGGGGTGGTTATGTCCTTCTCCATCAGAGAGCCGAGGACGCGAGCTTCCATGTCACTTATGAAGATGTCCACGGCTGAATTGTAAAGGAGAACTAAGGACTAAAGCAGTAGTGGGGGCGAGACACCCATAATGAGGCTGCCAAGACGGCGCTCCAGCCTTAGGCTGATCGCTCGCTGGTCTTCAGAAGCTCGTTCACGATGGTAACGAGCTCTTCCGGGTTCACCGGCTTTTCAAGGTATAGGTCGGCAAGCGGTTCAGCGGCCTGAAACGCCTCGGCTACATAGCCGGAGACAACAACGACAGGCATAGTGGAGTGGGACTTGGCAGCCTGCACGACAACGCGCCCGCTATCGTCCCCTAAGCGCCAGTCAGTGACGACGGCGTCATAATCGTTGTTGGTAAGCTTGTCGATGGCCTCATGGGCAGAGGTCGCGGCCGTGACGGTGTGACCTGCGGCTTCCAAGATTGCACACTTCAGTGTGACAACGTGAGGCTCGTCATCTACGCAGAGGATTTTCGACATACGTCCCTTACGCCCCCAGGTGCGTTCAGCTGCCTTGCGAATACCGGCTTTTGGGCCCTAACCCACTTAGCCTTACGACCTAAGGCTTTCGGTATTCTCAGCCACCGTTTACCCAAAAGTCAAATGTCGAGTTAGTAAAAACGTCGCCATACGAGGTAATGATTAAGGCGCGGGGATTAGCCCGCGCCTGATGGCTAAGTTTGAAGAAGCGCGGGCGAGTCACCCACGTTCCAGCCGCGGAGACGGCGGCGCTAAGGTCACAACTTTCGGGCGATGGACTTGGATTGCGTGAACAGCAGCAAGTAGTCCGGGCCACCGGCCTTTGAGTCTGTCCCCGACATGTTGAAGCCGCCAAACGGGTGTGCTCCGACAATCGCGCCCGTGCACTTGCGGTTCAGGTAGAGATTGCCGACGTGGAACTCTTCCATGGCGCGCTGGAGTTTAGCTTCGTCACGGCTATAGATCGCGCCGGTGAGACCGAACTCCGTATCGTTCGCCACCTTCAGGGCTTCGTCGAAGTCCTTGACCTTGATAATGGATAGTACAGGCCCAAATATCTCTTCCTGCTCAAGCTTGGAGCCGGCCGGGATATCGGCGATCACGGTCGGCTGCAAGTAGAAGCCGTCCTTGCCCTCGACGCGCTTGCCACCGGTGATCAGACGCCCGTCTTTCTTCCCATGCTCGATGTAGCTGAGGATCGACTTCATCGCGCCTTCATTGACCACCGGGCCTGCCGGGTAGTTCTCGGTCGGATCGCCAGAGGTGATCTTCTCAACGCGGGCTTTGAGTTTCTCGATAAAGGTGTCATAGATCTTCTCGTTCAAGATCAGCCGCGAGCAGGCGGAACACTTCTGTCCCTGGAAGCCGAATGCCGAAACGGCAACGCCTTCGACGGCGCTCTCGATGTCGGCATCGTCCTCGACGATGATGGCGTCCTTGCCCCCCATCTCGAGGATAGTGCGCTTGATCCATATCTGGCCGGGGGCAACATCGGCGGCAACTTTGTTTATGCGAAGACCGACCTCACGCGATCCGGTGAAGGCGATGTAGCGGGTCTTCGGATGCGAGACCAGCGCGTCACCAAACGTCGCTCCGGCGCCGGGGCAGAAGTTCACGACGCCATCGGGCATACCGGCTTCGCGCAGCAAGTCGAAGAAGAAGCGGCAGATGGCCGGGGAGTCAGACGACGGCTTCAGGATGACCGTGTTCCCTGCCACAATTGACGCCACCGTCATCCCGCACATGATGGCGCCGGGGAAGTTCCACGGCGGAATCACAATGCCGACGCCGAGCGGGATGTAGCGCAGCATGTCACGTTCGCCCGGAAGTTGCACGTCTGCATCGGCTTTTGCGAGGCGTAAAGCCTGGTGCGCATAGTATTCGCAGAAGTCGATGGCTTCGGCCGTGTCCATGTCGGCCTCGGGCCAGTTCTTCCCGACTTCAAAAATCATCCAGGCGGAAAACTCGTGCTTGCGCTTACGGATCAGGTCAGCGACACGGAATATGAACGCCGCGCGCTCTTCCATGGGGACGCGGCTCCAACTGACGAACGCCTTCTGAGCGGCTTCCATCGCGGGCTCAACCTCTTCGGCTCCGGCCTTCTGGAACACACCCACGACTTGCGACGGGCTCGCGGGATTGATGGATTTGATCTTGTCCTTGGTCGTGACCGGCTTGCCGCCAATGACGAGTGGGTACTCGCGGCCTAACTCAGCCCGCACCTTCTCGATTGCAGCCTTGATGGCCTGCTGGTTTTCTGGTTTCGTGAAATCTGTCGGTGGTTCGTTCTTGAAGGCGGGTACCTGGTGGCGCTCCGCGCTTACCGGTACTTCGTTCTGGACCAAGGTTGCCATACTATCCTCGCGCTTTAATTCGGGTGCAGGAGGTCACTCCTGAACTGCTTACCATGCTCCGCAGGCAAACGGGCGATTTTACCATTTTTGTCGCTTCTACAATACCGGATGCACAGTCCCTACATGATCGTCGAGTATATGCAACAGAAAGCGAATGGTCTGCCTCAGATTTCAAGACACTCCACGATGCGTACGCTGTTGCATATCGTCCCGTTTGCAAATAATGGCGTGCTCGTCGCGCTAATCGCGCATAGTCTTATCGGCATTTCACTCGTCTGGGACAAAGTCCTGCTCAAACAGCCAGAGACAACGAACCTGATTTCGTACGTTTTCTGGTTGGGGGCTATCAGTGTATTTGGACTCATCCTCATCCCATTTGGATTCAGCATGCCTGCGATATGGGTGGCAGCGCTGGCCTTCTTCACGGGGGCGCTGCAACTCGTAGCAGTGTACTTCTATTACGCGGCTCTCAAAACCGGCGAGGCTTCTCAGACTTTGGCGGTCATGGGCGGATTCTCGCCCGTCGCCACAGCCCTAATCGGAATCCCACTGTTGAAAAAACAATTAGGCGGATACGATCTGCTCTCGTTCGTGCTGCTGGTGGCGGGCGGCTTCGTCATGTTCTTTGCCGAGCGAATACCGGGGCGCAAGATGCTCGTCGAAGTCTTGGCGGCCTCCGTACTGTTCGGGTGGGTAAACGTGCTTGAGAAAGTCGTTTATGACAACACGGATTTCGTCAGCGGATACGTGATCTTTACGGTGGGAACGTTCGCCGGAGCGATAGCACTGCTGATTCATCCAGATTGGCGCCAGCAGATACTCACCGAGTCGGAGCACGCCGAGCCAAGCAGCCGGTTCTGGTACCTCGTAAATCGGTTTATGGCGGGCGTGGGATCGTTTTTGACCTACTATGCAATCAGCCTGACAAACCCTGCGCTGGTGGATGCGATCACGGCCGTGCGATACGTGATCATCTTCCTGGGCGCCTACCTGCTGACGCGTTTGAAGCCAGAATGGCTGTGTGAGGTATTCACAGGGCGGGTACTGGCCGGAAAAATCCTTGCCACGCTGATGGTAGCCGCTGGGCTTGTTCTGCTGGGATTGACGGGACAAGGAGGCGGAAGCCCGTCCTCGGTGATTTTCCAGCCTAGAGTGACAGCATCAGAACTCCGCATGCAACGAGAAGAGCTCCTGCCCAGCGGCGCCAGTGAACATCTTCCTTCAGTACATACTTGGCTAAGAGCGTTTCGAACACGTATCCGGCTGCGGTCGCCGGAACCGCAAAACTGACATTCGTAATGGAAAGCAGTCCCAGCAGAGCAAAGAACGATCCTGCCAAACAGGCCAGACCTCCGAGAACGAGCGGATTGTGGAGGATGTCCCAAGCCATTCGGAGGAGGGCGCGCGGGCGGAGATCGTCAACCTCGCCGTACCGCTTCATACCCGCGGTATTGAGGACGTCACCGAAGGTATTGCAGGCAATAATCGCCCCGACAAGAGCCCACTTCATTCAGGCACCTCGGCGTGATGGTGCTCGGGAGTGGTACGCGATGGCGTTTTACCCACCAGCATCACACCACCGGTGATAACCGCGATACCAGCCCAGCGCAGTAACGAAATCCGCTCGTTCAAGACGAAGTGTCCGAGAATCGCAATCAGAATGTAGGCGCTGGCCGTAACCGGGAGTACGTAGCTGAGATCGGCCAAGCTGAGCAGCGCGAGATTGGTGATCATCCACCCCGTCAGTACAATCACGCCCGCTATGACCCAAGGGTTCAAGATCGCGCGCAGCATCGGCAGCGGCGACCAGGACAACACGTACGTGTCATGCATGCCGCGGCTCAGCAGAACATTGCCTGCAACGTTAGTTATGATCACGATGAAGGTGAGAATGTGAGTTCGGTGCTTCTCGCCGGGACTCACAGGGGATACGGGACGAGGTATTTCGATACGCGGGGCATGATCCCGCTGTGAAACAACTTTGGGCCGGTTCATCTATACCTAATAATGCGATTGGAGCGAAGCAGAATCAACCCACCGTCCTACTTCTTCGCCCCCGTGACGACCTCTTCTTCGGTTCTCGAATACAGAACGGTCGCAGTCCGCTCAAGCTTGTCCCAGCCGAAGCGCCGGCCTTCGAGGGCCCGCTTCAGCGTTTTGACGAGCACGATTGAGAATACCTGTCGATACGCAAAGCGCTGCAGCCAGACGTGTGCCAGCAACCAGCCATTCTCGCGTCGATCGTTACTACGGCGCTCCAGCGCAAAAGCGATGGCCGAAGCTACGAAATCGATCACGAGGAAGGTCAGGAAGAATACTGCAAGTTTCAGCAGGTTGGCCGGATTCGCCGTCTCAGGATGGAAATACCTGTCCTGGGCGTAGTCAAGGACACCGAACAGGAACAACAGGTCGATGAAAGGCGATACCAGAGGCAGCATGATCTGGAAGATCAAGATGTTGGGCAGCGATACGAATCCGAGAACACCTTTTCGCAAAAACGTCGCACGGTGCTTCCATGCAGACTGCATGATGCCAAATGACCAGCGGAAGCGCTGCCGCATCAGGCCGTTCGCAGTCGTGGGAGCTTCCGTGAACGCCAATGCACGATCGTCGTATTCAACGCGATAACCACGGCGGAGCAGACGCATTGTGAGATCAGCGTCCTCAGCGACGGTATCTGTGTGATAGCCACCCTCTACGCGTACGGCTTCCGTGCGCCATGCGCCAATCGCGCCCGGGACGACCGTAACAGCACCGAAAACGTCGAGAGCGCGGCGTTCGAAGTTCTGGCTTGTGATGTACTCCAGAGCCTGCCAGCGGGTCCAGAGATTCACCCGATTGCCGACTTTGGCATTGCCTGCGATAGCTCCGATCTGGGGGTCAGCAAAATTGGGAACAAGATGCGAGATAGCGCTCGGGGCGATTACGGTGTCCGCATCAATACCGACGAAAATCTCTTCCGTTACATACTCCAGGGCATAGTTCAATGCGGCAGCCTTGCCTGCGTTCGCCTTCGTCAGCACTGTGACTTTACCATCGGCGATCTCGGCGGCAAATGCTTGCCGCGTCACCTCGTATGTGCCGTCGCTGGAGCCATCGTCGATCACGATGACGCGGAAGTTCGGATAATTTGAGTTCAGCACGGACTTCACCGTCCGCACAATCACCTTGTCTTCGTTGTAGGCGGGAACGAGCACCGCAACGGCAGGGCAGTAATCCTTGGCCAGCTCCGGATCGAGCTTCGGACCACGTATGCGGTCGTAAATGGCGAATACGCCGACCAGCAGCAGCCTCAGGCTCATCAGCACGTCGCCGATGAAGAAGATAAAGACGATAGCTCCGTAGAACGCGCCGTAAGCCCAGAACCCGAGACGAGTGAAACCGGCGCTCCAGCGTTCGCTCGAATTGAGCGGCGGCATCACCTCGGCATAGGACTTGCCGATCAGTTGGGATACGGGAACAATCTCATATCCGCGAGCACGAAGTCCGTTTACGATAAGCGGAATGGCTCTGACGGTTTCGGCGCGGTTGCCGCCACCATCGTGAAGCAGAACGATGTTGCCCTTCCCAAGCTGGCGAAACACATCCTCGGCTATCTCCTCGGCGGTTTGACGTGGATTGTCGCGCCAATCGTCGGGATCGATCTTATCGCCAACCGTAATGTACCCGAGTGCCTCGCTAAGTTCCAGAGGCCTGACTTCGTCGGCCGTATCAGGCTCTTGGTCAATGGAGTACGGGGCCCTGAACAGCAGAGGCTTCACGCCGATCTGGCTGGCGAAGAACCTCTCTGTCAGGTTCAACTCAACTTCCATGTAGCGCGAGCGAACGTTGCTGATGTCCGGGTGCGACCATGTGTGATTCCCGATTTCGTGGCCCTCGCGATAGATGCGGCTCACAAGACCAGGGAACTTCTCCGCTTCGCTCCCAATGATGAAAAACGCGGCCTTGGCATTTGCAGCCCTAAGGGCGTCGAGCACCTGCGGCGTATATTTCGGATCTGGACCGTCATCGAACGTAAGCGCGATCTGCTTCTCGGCGGCCCCATACTGGTTCAGCTGATATGGAAGGGGCAAATCCCAGAATTTTTCGTCGGTAATCAGGCCAGTGGACGCGTCCACATCTACATTTCTCGAACCAGTCACCGGACGGCTGCCGATTCGCAGAATCTCGCCTTCGCCTTCCAGGTCAACATCCTGGCCGGGAGGAACTTGTGCAAGCTTCTCCTGCGGATTGGCGGTTTGAGGAGTATCCCAGATGTTCCAAAGTGAACGATCTTCCGAACCCAGGCGCCACAAGGCGAACGTGTTTATTCCAAGCTGCTGGGCCGCGCGCATCTGATTGAATGCCGTAGCGGCATCGGTAAACCAGATCTCATGGCGAACGTTCGAGTCTAGAAACGCAAAGTGTGGATTTAGGCTGGACGAATCAAAAACTGGTTCAGCGTCCGATTCCCACGCGTTCAGCCATGCCTCCTGAACGCTACGGTTTATTACGCCTAACCGTTTCTTGGTCTTCACGTCTGAGGACCAATCGTAACCATAGTTCGCAATGGCAACGATCAGCTTATTCGCCGGTATCACCTTCAGCGCGTCGGAAATGTTCTTCGCGAACCAATCCTGCGACGCAACCGGACCTGGCTGGCCCGCCGGAAAATGCTCGTCATAGTTCATCAGAATGACGCCGTCGGACTGTTCCGCAAAGAACCTGTAATCGAAGTCGTTGTTGCGAGTCGGCACGGAGACGTACAACTTCATGCCTCGCGAGTGCAGATCATGCGCAAGTTCGGCAATCAGCTTCGAGTAATTCGCCTGGGCCTTCTCGGGGATCTCCTCGAAATCGAGCGTGATGCCCTTGTATTTATCGGAACCGAGAAAAGTCGCGATCTGTGACCGGAAGTTGTTCCTCGACTGCTCATTGTTGAGCACATCGCCTATGTTTTCCAGCCAGACACCCTTAACCGGATCGTAGTTGTTGACCAGGGGGAAAACTTCCGTATCGGCGTTTTCGTCCTTCAACAACCGCATTACCTTGTCGTCGGGCGGGTTAACACGGTTTCCCTGCACGACGTCGTACAAGACGTTGTCTTCCGTAACAGCCTGAAGCCGACCTTCAGAAGAGAGGACGTGTAACCACTCGGGATAGAGCAGGTCGATTTGGTGGACGTATTCTCTCAATGACGAGAAGCTGGCTTTGTCCCACTTTACGTAGAATGCTGCCCTGATGCCTTCGCCCGAGTTGAGAACGACCTGGGAAGGCGCCTGACCTCCATTTCGAAGCGCTACTTGCCGTGGCTTGGCCCGACGGCGTTCTTTTTCCTTTAGAGCTTTGTACTGGTGCTTTGGAGCGGTCAGCAACAGATTCGGCAAGCCGACTTGCCGCAGCATCATTACCACAAAGTAGACAACCAGAATGGTGGTTGCCACTCCGAAAGCTTGAAATAGGCGGCGCAAACGTTTCCATCTGCGGCGCTGCGGGTCATAGAAAATCGGCTCTAGCATAAAGGCGGGTAATCACATTGTAAGATGTGCGGCGGTGTCCGTCCATTGGCTCTTCTCCCGCCGCACCTTTATGTGCACTCTGCTTGCCATCACGAGGGAGAAGCGAAAACAGATAAACCACCTAAACCCAGTAATATAGGATGTTCGCCTTACGGAGTTCCTGATTGAAATGGCGGGGCGTGTGAAAGATTTACTCGCTCATTGGCGTATCACTCATCCGAAAGTTATTGCGGAAGTGTTCGGAGAGCAGTTCGATAGCTTCGCGATTCGTTTGCGGATCGGCCTGAACCAGGTATCGCATGGCTTGAACCAGAATCTTCTGACCGTCAACATAGCGTTTGTCGGACGCCCGCGACCTCTTACGGCGGCTCGGATCAGGAATAACCGGAATCGTCAGAACTTTGGCCATTTACCTCACCCACAATGATCGGCGTGAACAAGTTTAGACGCTCATCCGCCGGATTCTGTTGCTTGAAGTATACCTTTGTTGGCCTGTTCCGGTAACCGCCCGCCAACTACGGTGTAACTACCTTTGTGTTCGGACCTTTCTTAATCCTGAATGCTTCGTCCGATATCTTCTCGTTGATCTTTATGTTGGTGTACTTGGTGAGTCGGTAATCACCGGAGGGTGAAAAGAACTGCTGCTGAATCGAAACACCATGCGCCGGATCAACCCAGAGGATGATGCGGTTGAAATTGTTGCGAACGCTTGCCGCCTTTGGGGTCAATTCAAGTTTGGCCGTCTCTACGCCGTCGACCTTATCATTGCCCGCGAACTTCACGTCAAATGATTTCGCGAGATCATGCCCCCGACCGCCAAATCCCAGGACAAGGAAGCTCTCTACTTCCGACTTGTTCTTGCCTACGCTGTACTTCGTGATCTGATCGATATTGGGCTGGAATACCTGAATTGAACTGTCGGTGTACAGGATGTACTTCTTGTCAGGCTGGCCGTTATGTTCCCTGACGTCAGCGGCCATCTGCGTTTCTTTCTGGGTCCGACGGAAGTAGATCGTGCCCTTCTGGAAATCGTGCTCGTCAACGACCTTGGTGTACTGATCCCAGGCAAATGTGGCTTGTGCAGTTCTGAACCCCGCAGCCGCAGTGTCCATTTGGGTGAGTACTTTTTCCAATGCGGCATTGCCGCTGCCCTTACCCTGGGCCAGTGCGAACGTACATGCCAGCAAGACGGCGACTACAAGAAGTTTGCGTTTCATTCGTCTCTTTCTGTAATTCGATCAACGGTACGGTTTCTGAACCCAGACTTTGTACCCCTTCACCTGCCCGTGATTATCAATCATCTTCTCGTACTTGGTGATCGCCGTCTCGCCGGAGATCGGTTCTATCACCTGCAGCAGTTGTTGACGAACAGTGGCATCGTCGCTGCTGCTGACCGCCGAGGCTTCAATCTGATAAATAAGATCGCCTCCGTCCGGAGAAACCATCACCCCGCTTTGATGCGGCACTCTCTCCGTGGGCTTGTCGTTAAATATCCAGCGGGGCGTAAGGAAGATGAACGCCAGTATCAGTGTGACCATCACGTCGTAATGCATATTGCCACGCGGGTGCGTCCACCAGATGTAGCCGCGAATTGTCTGCCATAGCTTCGACATAGTTCAATTATCGACGATTTCTACTAGGACCAACAATCTTTTGCTGTTCCTTATAACGCTTACTTGCGCGGAGTGATCCTCTCCACGCCTCCCATATAAGGCCGCAGCACTTCAGGAACGATTACACTACCGTCAGCCTGCTGGTAGTTCTCTACTATCGCCACCCACGTGCGCCCCACGGCCAGACCGCTGCCGTTGATGGTGTGCACGTACTCAGTCTTGTTCTTCCCTTCCGGACGATAGCGGATGTTGGCACGTCGCGCCTGGAAGGAATCGAAGTTCGAGCACGACGATATCTCGCGATAAAGCTGCTGGCCCGGCAACCAGACTTCCAGATCATAAGTCTTGGCCGATGAGAAACCCATGTCTCCCGTGCAAAGCAGTACCGTGCGGTAGTGAAGCCCGAGTTTCTGAAGCACTTCTTCGGCATCGCGGGTGAGCTTTTCGTGCTCGGCTTCGGATTCTTCTGGCTTGGCGAACTTCACCAACTCGACCTTCTGGAACTGATGCTGGCGGATGATCCCGCGCACGTCCTTGCCGTAGGAACCGGCTTCGCTGCGGAAACAGGGCGTATACGCCGTCAGCGAGATCGGCAGCTTCGTGCCGTCAAGCGTCTCGTCACGATACAAATTCGTAACCGGGACCTCGGCCGTAGGGATCAGATAGAGGTCGGAAGCATAAGACAACGCTCCACGAGGTACTGTCATCACGTATGGCGAAGTCATGAGCTCGATTACGACGTCCCATCCTCGCACTTCCTTCACTGTGAATACCCCGTTCTGCCCTAATGCTATGACCAGCTCTCCAACAACCGGAACATGATGTGGGTCAGGCTGAAAACGATTCGTGGGGACTTTGAACAGGTCCTGCTCGAATTTCGGCAACTGCCCCGTACCGTACATGGAATCTGCATTGACCATGTAAGGCGGCAGGACTTCCGTATACCCCTGCTGACCCGTGTGCAGGTCGAGCATGAAATTCGCCAGCGCACGCTCGAGCCTGGCACCCATGTCCCAATAAACGGCGAACCGGGCTCCTGAAAGCTTTGCCGCGCGTTCCAGATCGAGAACACCGAGCCCCTCGCCGAGTTCCCAATGCGGCTTGGGCGTGAAGTCGAGTTTCGGAGGCTCGCCCCAGGTGCGCACGACCTTGTTATCGTGCTCGTCCCTGCCGACGGGAACGCTGTCATAAGGCAGGTTCGGGATGGTCCGCATGATCTGCCAGAGGGCAGCGTCTTCAGACTCGGCTTCCTTCTCCAGCTCTTCGATCTTCGAGCGCAGGGACTTATTCTGTTCGATCTCGGCGGTGGCGTCCTGCTTCGCCTTCTTGAGTTGAGCAATACGCTCGGTGGCTTTATTGCGCTCGGCCTTAAGCGTTTCGGCCTGCGTTATGGCCTGACGACGGCGCCCGTCGATTTCCTTGAAATCCTTCAGAATCTCGGCAGGATTGGCGCCACGCTGGCACAACTTCTCTTCTACGAGTTCCAGATGATCGCGTACAAAAGCTAAGTCAAGCATAAGAGATAACTGTAACGGAAATGAGAGCAGAAATGGAAGTTTACGCTTGCGGGAGCCTATCATGTCGTGGCGTGAGCTTCTGAACTAGAGATACAATATCCATTGAGTGGCTGCCATGAATTCCCCGCGCATGCACGCTCTTCTCGCGATCCTGCTGATTTCGACATTCGTTTCGTGTGGCGGAGTCGTGTTCTTTGCCGGCACTTCTTCCGACGGTGCAAACATCATCGTTGTTAGCGGAACCTGTACCGGCGCGCATCTGGTCTCGATAGTCGGCGCCAACGGAAGTTTTGTTCTATTGTGATCATGTGAAGCCAGAAGCAATTTCTGCCGATTCCTCTGTCGGAGAGAGAATCCGATGGCGACATTCGATTGGAAGCCTGAATACAGCGTCAGCGTGAGCATACTCGACAAGCAACATAAGAAGCTGTTTACACTCGCACAGAACTTGCATGATGCCATACGTGCCGGACGCGGTCGCGATGTGCTTGGCCGCTGTCTGGCCGAACTTATCGACTACACTAAAACTCACTTCGCGGATGAAGAGGAGCTTCTTGCGGGTCACAACTACCCTGACCTGTCCGAACACAGAAAGCAGCACGCGGAGTTGATCGCGAAGATTTCGGACTTTCAGAAGCAATTCATTGCCGGAAACGCGATGATCACGATCGATCTGATGGAGTTCATCAGGGACTGGATAGCCAAACATATCCAGGAAACCGACATGCTTTATGCCGACTTCTTCAACCGTTTGGGCGTGTACTGATTCCTGACCATTGGCCCAATTCTGCTGTTCGGCTGGACCCCGCCGGTGTCGTAAACTGTTGGGAAGATGAAGAATATCCATCCGCCCACGATGCGCCGGGGAAACCGGCCGGACCTTACGGTGTCCTTTGCCGGACTCACGTTCAAGAACCCGATCATCACCGCCAGCGGTACGTTCGGCTACGGCATCGAGTTCGAGGACATTGTCTCGCTAGACCGACTGGGCGGCATTGTCGTCAAGGGTCTGTCGCATGAGCCAATGCCGGGCAATCCGCCACCGCGACTGTTTGAGACCGCCGCCGGCATGCTTAACGCCATCGGTCTCCAGAATATCGGGGCACGAGCCTTCATTGAAGACAAGCTCCCCTCGTTACGGAAGCAGAACGTACTCGTTATCGCTAACGTCTTCGGCTACACGCGCGAGGACTACGAGACCACCATCCGCATTTTGAACGAAGGCGAAGGCATTTCCGCCTACGAACTGAACGTTTCCTGCCCGAACGTGAAGCGCGGCGGAATCGCTTTCGGCTCCGATCCCGTGCTGCTGCAGGAAGTCGTCTCAGCCGCGAAGAACGCAGCCAAGCGCCCCCTAATCGTCAAGCTTTCGCCCAACGTCACCAGCATCCCTGCGATGGCCCGTGCGGCGCAGGACGCCGGAGCTGACGCCATCTCGCTAGTCAATACTTTCCTGGCAATGGCCATCGATTCGGAAACGCGAAAGCCCCGAATCTCGAACATTACCGCCGGGCTCTCCGGACCAGCCATCAAGCCGATCGCGCTGCGCATGGTCTACGAAGCCGCGCACGCCGTCGACATTCCTGTGATCGGCATGGGCGGCATCACCACAGCCGAAGACGTCATCGAGTTCATGCTTGCCGGAGCCGCCGCGGTCGAAGTCGGAACCGCCAGCTACTGGGATCCATGCGCGACCGAGAAGATCGTCGACGCCCTTGAAAGCTGGTGCATGGAACACCGCGTCGACAAGATCACCGACCTAATTGGTGGTTTGGTGACGGATTAGGGTGTTCTGCTCGGACGATTGCCTTGGAGTTGCTCAATAGGTGGATAGATGGCTGATATCGTCAACAATGCTTCTCTGCCGTAAGATAATGCCGATGAAAATAGCGATTCACTGCGGTCTGACGTTGCTTCTGCTCATCGCACCTGCGTATGCGCAGCACATGATGATTTCGCAGTCGGCTCCGCTCGGAGGGGCGCAGTCGAAAACGGCCGCCCCGAAGATTTACACGCTTCCTTCTGGATCGGTGACCCGTATGGTGTCGCCTAACAAGGTGTGGACGCTAATTTTTGAATGTCCCGACTACTCGCAACCGAGAACGCTCTCGATTGAAAGAATAGGAACGAAAGACCGTAAGGAAGTAAAACACTACGAGCGCAGCGTGGATGTCGGATGGTCACCGAACAGCCGCTTGTTTTTCGTTAATGACAACTTCGGCAGTAATGGAGCATCGGCTTACGTCTATGACCCACTGACTTTGAAAGAAACTGACCTAGCCGAACTAATCCTCGCGAAATACCATGACGCTGACGACTACGTCGGAGCGGGGCACTCGTATTTGCGCGTAAAGCGATGGATGAATTCTCATCAACTAACGGTGACTCTTAACGGCCACTTTGACGACCCGCCGCCCGCTAGAGGCTTTGCGATGGCGTACCGGGTGGATGTAAGGACTGGTGAAGTTTCTAGACTGTACCGGCACATCTACAATTGAGCCACCAAACGACGCACTGAGAGTGGAAGTGGCCGACCCGCCGCCCTTAGGGGGAAGAGACGACAACGTTACGGGAACGATACCTAACGAAAATCGCCATTCGTTAACCTATCGCGGAGTAGCGTACTTTGAAAATTTGCTCACTGAGCGGAGCGCTGCCGTCCCGGCGGCTGTCATGGGGGCGTCCCGCCCGCATCTCCTCGCATAGATGATTTCTCAACCAACCCACGCTTAGTTCGCCAGTCCGGCCCTCTGCAATTCGCTTCAATGTAGGCGACGCTAGAGATGTCAACTGTCTTTCTTCCTACATTTGCTCCTAACCTGCTGATTCAAAGTAGCTTTCAACTCCTGTGACTCTGTCGGATTCACCCCTGTCAAATTGCTAAAATGAATGTAGATATGCGTTGAATGGTTACCTTGGTAACCTAAACGCATAAGTACCTGCTAATCAGTAGTTTACGTTTTAGCCTCGAGAAGGCTGAAATTGTAAGTCTTGTTTATTCAAAGACTTGGCTTCCCACAGAGCAAGGGGGCGGGGGGGTGGAACGGACCGGGCACATCCCTGACACAATGAACCGGGGACATTGCTGATACTGACAAGGGGATGTTTCCCCGCTTAGAACACAGTCCGTGACTTCGGAGCTTATACCGGTCCTGAAATCTTCTCTCTCAGCTCTTCG
This sequence comes from Acidobacteriota bacterium, assembly GCA_023410055.1. GTDB lineage: Bacteria > Acidobacteriota > Terriglobia > Terriglobales > Acidobacteriaceae > JAEZPW01. The sequence continues at coordinate 19,496 of JAEYQK010000065.1, read as the reverse complement.
GGAATGCGTTCACGGATTTCGGGTGGCAGTTTGTCGTGGACGCGGCGTGCACCGAGCAGAGCTGCGTCAACCATCAGCAGTGGCGCCGGAGTTGCTACGGCAACGATCAACCACAGCAGCAGCGAGAACAGGAAGCCTGCTCCGGCGGCGATTTCGAGAATCAGCGTGTGCCGCGGAGCGAAGTGATGGATCACACCAAAGGCCAGCAGGAAAACAAATGCGGAGATCGATGCCAGGACAATTAAGGCAAAGTCAACGACACGATGCATGATGCGTCGGCTGCGGCATCGTTCGCACTCAGTGAAATGCGCCTCGTAGTCGCCACGCATATCCGGCGTGATTCCGGAAATGTCATAGCGCCATCCCGCCAGAATGTCGCCAACTACCTTGTCAGTGCACTTGGTCATCAATACGTCGATCGGCTTGAAACCGGTTACGAACGCGTGATGGGTGACATTCGCCACTCAGGCCAGCCTTTCAAATGCCGTTAGCTAGAGCTGAACGCACCCTAGAGGTTCGTTCTGCGACGCAAGCATCAGACGATTCCGTAACAGATCCGACCGGGCGCCCAGCGCGCGCTCAGCCGCGTTCCTTGCTACTTCCGGATGATTATTCTGCTCCGAAAGATGCGCCAGTACGATATATGCCGCGCTTCCATCATAGTCCGCGGAAAAGAATTCCGCGAGAGCTTCGTTCGACAGATGTCCCTTCTTGCTCAATACGCGCTGCTTCACCGACCACGGGTACGGCCCGGTGCGCAGCATTTCAAGATCGTGATTCGATTCGATCATCAGACCATCACAGCCCTGAACGTAATGCTTGACGTTCTCCGGCAGATAACCAAGATCCGTGACGATGCCCAGCTTGACACCTTCGACCTTGAACGTGAATCCCACTGGATCGACGGCGTCGTGCGGAATCGTAAACGGCATCACCTCGATGTCGCCGATCTGAAAGCCACGCCCGGCTGAAAACGTCTCGAGTTTCTCCAGCCGCTCGCCATCGTAGCGGTCGCGTGTAACACGCCACCAGGCATGATGAGTCGCGGCGGTCATGAAGACCGGAACTTGCAGCTTTCTGGCTAGGACAAATAGGCCGTTTACGTGATCGCTGTGTTCGTGGGTGATGACGATCGCGTTTAGTGAGTCGGGCTCGGTGCTGATGGCCTTCAGGCGACGACAAATCTCGCGACAGGAAAAACCGGCGTCAACCAGAATCCTGGTCCGGGAGCTTGAGACGAGTGCGCTGTTTCCCTTGCTGCCGCTGCCAAGAACCGTGAGACTCACCGCCATGTTCGCAGGATAGCTGCAACTCACCTCCAGCGGGAGTAACTAGTTGATTAACTGAAACAAAAGGCATGCAAACACAGACGAAACACTAGGGCTTCGAAACGGGACGAACGTCTTCTTGCGGCGACTTCTCAAAGACACACTTGACCATGATGCGCATGGCATAGCCCCCGAGCGCGCCGACAAAGGCCGGCAAAACCGCCCCGAAAGCAACTTCCACGGTGCCCCGCTGAACTGGCTCTCCGCGATAAAGGCGGTAGAACTCAGCAGCGGCAGGCGCAAGGCCGATCAGCAATCCCCATATCCACGGTCGATCGGGATGAATAAGCGATAACGTCAGCGCGAAAGCCATGGCAGCCAGCAACGCAAGATGCAGATCGCGAAACATGATCTGGAGCCAGCCAGTGAGCGCAGCCAGAATGAGCCCGAGCGTCCAGGCCACGATGGTGGTGCTTTTTGCAGAACTCAAGTGGGGTTACCTCAACAGCTGATCGTTTAGCCGCACCTGTAGCAGGTATTCGCCTTCGGGATATCCGGAGTTCTCTTCCCTCTATGGACGCCGATGGCGTCGGGAGAAGGATTGGTAGTTATCTCGATGAGGTAAGGAAGCGAGGCCTTGATGAATGTTGATGCGTCTTTGCGCGGTTCGCCCTTCAGTGAATAGCGCAAAACAACAGCGAGCTGCCGCGCCTTGTGGTCAGGGACAAGAAACTGCCACGTCTTAATCACGTCGACTTCGCCGCGCAGCAGGTCGGGACCATTGACGTCGGTGATCGCCGATACGTTTCCGTCGCCGCTCAGATGAAGCACAGCCGTAACATCGCCTTCGATGCTAGCCTGCCTCGCCAATGGGGGATAGGCGTCCATGCGGAAGCCGGTGACAAAAACGTCAGGAACCGTCTGCGTAGGAGCCGCATAGGCTGTACAACTGGTAAGCAGCGCCAACAACATAATCGGCAGAAGAATACGTTTCAGCATCGCACGCCCCATTTACGAATAACTGTAGAACCCACGACCCGATTTTCGGCCCAACCACCCTGCATCAACCATTTTAACCAGTAATGGGCAAGGACGGTACTTCGGATCTCCGAGTCCGTTGTGTAGCACCCTCATGATGTCCAGACAGACATCGAGTCCGATAAAGTCCGCCAAAGTGAGTGGTCCCATCGGATGCGCCATGCCCAGCCTGAATATCTCGTCCACCGCTTCCGGAGTCGCAACTCCTTCCATAACGGCGTACATAGCCTCGTTTAACATGGGCATCAGTACGCGGTTCGACACGAAACCGGGAGCGTCATTGACGGCGACCGGAGTCTTGCCAAGCTTCTCTGCAAGATGCGAAACCGCGTCATATGTGTCCTGCGATGTCGCAAGACCACGAATCACCTCAACCAACTTCATCATCGGCACGGGATTGAAGAAGTGCATTCCGATAACCCTATCGGGTCTCTTCGTGCATGCCGCGAGCTTCGTGATCGAGATCGAGGATGTATTTGAAGACAAAATGACCTCTGGCTTACAAATACGATCCAAGTCGCGAAAAAGTTCTGCCTTCAGGTCGTATTTCTCTGTTGCGGCCTCTACGACGAAATCGCATTCAGCTAGCCGCTCTAGCGGGAGAACAACCTCGATCCGCGCCAGAGCGGAATCCCGCGCCTCGGCCGTAAGCTTCTCCTTCGCAACCTCGCGCTCCATATTCTGGGCGATCGTCTTCATGCCGCGCTCTAGAAAGCGCTGATCGACATCGCGCAAAATGACCTGGTACTCAGCCTTGGCAAACACGTGGGCAATACCGTTACCCATCGTGCCAGCACCTATGACGCCTACTCGCTTGATCTCCATCTCCAACCTCACAGAGGTGAAACGAAGAAGTGTAGCAGAGCTGGCCCCGTTGCCGCACAGCTCACGCCAGCAGAATTGCGAATCGGCACAATACAATCATCAACTTAGGGACCGCCCAGCATCGAGCTACACACGAAGTGCGGGCTTCAGAGTTGTGGGAACGCGCGAGCGGCTCGGGTGCGGAAAGGCAAGTGGCGCGACTTGGTGCTGATGGAACGCAGAGCAGCAGCGTTGGCGCGTAGAGAGCCAACTGCAATCTCCGTTCATACCTCCAAGTAAGAAACGCTCTCCTGCGAACGGTTTTACGTGTCTCGATTGCGCCCGCCATACCGACTTTTGATCGCGCTTGCCGTCGTGTTTCGAGCCGCGTTGGCGATGGCGCAAGCCGCGCCTCAACAGAAACTCATCGTGGAGTTTTCGCCGCAGCAAGTCGCTTTGGCACAAACATCCGCATGGGACATGCTGAGCAAAGCGGCGTCTTCGAAGAAGGCCCCTGAACGGCGTGATGCACTAGCTGCATTCAGTCTCGTCGGGAACAATCAGGCCATAAGCATCATTGAGAACGGACTCTCCGACAAGGATCCGGAAGTGCGTGCACAGGCCATCAACTGCCTTGCAGAGATGAACGCACAATCGTCAATCACGAAGCTCAAGCCATTGCTGTCTGACGAGTCACCGGAAGTGGTTTTTGCCGCTGCTCGCGCACTGGCGCAACTAGGTGATCCGAGCGGGCGTGACGTTCTGATTGAGGTATTAACAGGCGAGCGTCACGTCTCAGGCAGCTTGATCGGATCGGGTCTGGATTGGGCAAAGCAAGTCAGCCCAACCAATCTCGTATTCCTGGGCGTAAGTCAAGCTGCGACCATGCTGGTCGCGCCCTACGCTGGTGTCGGCGTGACGGTCGCGCGGCAGATCATTGAAGATCACTCCGCTCCGGCACGCGTGACCTCGGCACAGTCGCTGGCAGGCGATGAAAGCAACAGAGCAATCGAAATCCTTGAGAAGGCATTGCGCGACCGGAATTGGGCCGTGCGTGCCGCGGCTGCGCAGGCGTTGGGGAACGCTCAATCGACTGCCCCTGTCGCCAGCCTCATGCCCCTGCTGCGGGACAAGAAACGCGAAGTCAGGTTCGTGGCCGCCTCTTCAATCATTCGGCTGGCGCTGCCGCCCGTTAGGGCAACGATGAAGAACTCGTTCCGCTGAGAGCTACTGTCGTTTCAACTTCCAAAGAATCTGGCGCATCATGCCGAGCAGGGTTTCGCCATCTCGAGACGAAAGATTCAGGCGGCGAATCATTCTTCTGGTTTTTTCTTCCGTTGCAGCACCTGCATTGGTATTCGAGTAGCCGCTCTCGTGCAGGGATTCCAGTAAAACCGACGTGAGACGATCCAGCTCAGCTGCTGTCGCCGCAGGGGAAGTCTCTTCCCGCACGATCGGTGTGGCATGTCGCACAAGCTCATACAGGCAAATCGCAACCGCCTGACCCAAGTTCATGGAGAGATGAACGTCACGAGTGGGGATGTGCAGCAGCCAATGGCAGTGACTCATGTCGACGTTGGAAAGGCCACGCTTTTCGGACCCAAAGAGCAACGCGACAGGCCGGTGCGCAAGTTCCGCTCGGATAACCGGGGCTGCCTCGGCGAGAGTTCTGAGACTGTGCTGGAGTTCCCGGTCGCGTCCAGCCGTTGTGCCAACAATGAGGGTACAGTCGGCAACGGCATCGGCAACGGATTTGCACTCCTCAGCACTTGCAAGCAGGTCCGCTGCTCCAACCGCCGACTGTGCTTCCCGAAACGCAATGTCGTACGGGTTGACCACTCGCAACCGGGAGAATCCGAAGTTGCTCATGGCACGCGCCGCCGCACCGATGTTTAGCGGATTGCGGGAAGCGACGAGCACCACGCGGAGGTTGTCGAGTTCAGGGGCGGTCATCGAGGAAGTCCCTCAGACAGTAATCAGCCCCCGTATGAACGAGGGCTGATCCAACAGAACTGAATTATCTGGCTATCTACTTGCCGGCTGCAACGTCCAGCCTCACTTGTGCACGTTGGACGGCGTTAAGAGCTCGGTCGTAATCGATGTCCGGCTCGGCGCTGGCAAGTAGTCTCTCAGCACGGTCACGAGCCTCGGTAGCACGCGCTACGTCAATCTGTTCGGCGCGCTCGGCGGTTTCGGCCAGAATCGTAACCTTTTCAGGCAACACCTCGGCGAATCCCCATGCGCACGCGAGACGATGCACACCGTTTGAGCCGTCCTTGTAAACAATCTCGCCAACGGCCAATTCGCTGATCAGCGGTGCGTGACCGGGCAGGATACCCAGGTACCCGCTCTTGCCAGGCACCTGTACTTCCCTGGCCACGTCTTTTATGACGAGCCGTTCAGGAGTGACGATTTCAAGTTCAAAAGTATCTGCCATTAGAGAGCCGCATCCTTATGCTACTGCAGCGCCCTTCAGCTTGCCGGCCTTCTCGAGAACTTCCTCGATAGTGCCGACCATGTAGAACGCCTGCTCCGGAATATCGTCGTGCTTGCCTTCGATGATCTCGCGGAAACCCTTCACCGTGTCGGCGATCTTTACGTAGCGTCCCTGGAATCCAGTGAACTGCTCGGCAACGTGGAACGGCTGCGAGAGGAACTTCTGGATCTTGCGGGCGCGGGCGACGGTCAGTTTGTCGTCTTCGCTCAGTTCGTCGATACCCAGAATGGCGATGATGTCCTGCAAGTCTTTGTAACGCTGCAATATCTGCTTTACGCCCTGCGCGACTTCATAGTGTTCCTTGCCCACGATGTGCGGGTCAAGAATTCGAGACGTGGAAGCCAACGGATCGACTGCAGGATAAATTCCGATTTCGGTCAGTGCGCGGTTCAACACCGTCGTTGCGTCGAGGTGAGCGAAGGTGGTCGCCGGAGCCGGGTCGGTCAAGTCGTCAGCAGGCACGTAAATCGCCTGCACCGACGTCACGGAACCCTTTTTCGTGGACGTGATGCGTTCCTGGAGTTCGCCCATCTCGGTCGCGAGGTTCGGCTGGTATCCCACAGCGCTGGGCATGCGTCCCAGTAGCGCCGATACTTCTGATCCGGCCTGCGTAAAACGGAAGATGTTGTCGATGAAGAGCAGCGTGTCAGAACCTTCTTCGTCGCGGAAGTACTCGGCGACGGTCAGACCGGTCAAAGCAACGCGAAGACGCGCTCCTGGCGGCTCGGTCATCTGTCCGTAGATCAGTGCAGCCTTCGAGTTCTTCGAATCGCCCGGCTTGATGACGCCCGACTCGGTCATCTCGACCCAGAGATCGTTGCCCTCACGGGTACGCTCACCAACGCCTGCGAAAACGGAGTATCCGCCGTGGTTCTTGGCCACGTTGTTGATGAGTTCCATGATGACGACGGTCTTGCCCACGCCAGCGCCGCCAAACAGGCCGATCTTGCCGCCTTTCAGGAACGGCTGAATAAGGTCAATGACCTTCACTCCGGTCTCGAACATTTCGGCCGTGGTCGACTGCTCGTCAAAAGCGGGAGCCTGGCGGTGAATCGGAAGCCTCTTGTCGCTGGCAATCGGACCGAGTAGGTCGACGGGCTGGCCGATGACATTCATCACGCGACCGAGGGTCCCGTGCCCTACGGGCACACTGATTGGGCCACCCTGATCGATCACTTTCATGCCGCGGACCATGCCATCCGTTGGTTCCATCGCGACGCACCGCACACGACCTTCGCCGAGGTGCTGTTCGACTTCAAGGATGACGTTGATCGGCGCGGGCACGTCGAAACCGTCGCTCGTAACGCGCAAAGCTTGATAAATAGGAGGAAGGCAGCCTTCGGCAAACTGTACGTCCACCGCTGGGCCAGCTATCTGAATCACATGTCCGATGTTTTCAGCCATAAGAAAAATCCGTTTCCTAATTACTGTGCTGCTGCTGCACCACTAACAATCTCGATGATTTCTTTCGTGATCTTGGCTTGGCGCACGCGGTTCATAGCCAGAGTCAAGCGATCGATCATATCGCTCGCGTTCGAACTAGCGGCCTCCATCGCCGTCATCTGAGCGGCGTTAAAGGCGGCCCAGGATTCGATCATTGAGCGATAGATCTCTGCACTGACGTACTTTGGCAGCAGAACCCTAAACAGCTCATCTGGAGACTGCTCGTATATGTAATCGACCTGAGCAGCGCCAAACTCAGCGGCCTGGCGGTCAATCTCTCCAGTCTCGATCCCTTGCGCCTGAATGCCAGCCGATTCCGCCGTAAGCGCCTGCCGTTCGCGTTCTTCGGCACTCTGCTCCAGAAGAGTAGCCACGTCGTGAACACCAATTTCCCTGATAGGCAGGACCACATCGAGCACAAGGCGCTGCGAGATAACCGATTTGAACTCGTTGAAGACCAGATATACAGAATCCACCTCGCCGGCGGTGAATCGGGAAATAACGTTCTCAGCAATTTCGTTCGCGTCCGCAAAGCTGATCTTGCCGAGAATATTGACGCGCTCGTCGACAATCTGAATTCTGCCGGCACGTTCTTGTCCGGCGTTTCCGGATGGGAATCGGCGCTTCAGAAAATCACGGCCTTTGCGGCCCACACAAACGATGTCGATATTCTGATCGGGACGGCGATCCAAAAGCTGAAGGACAGCCTTGTTGATGTTCGTGTTGAATGCGCCCGACAGGCCTTTATCGCCGGTGATAACGATAAGCAGAATGTTCTTCTCTTCGCGTTGCGCCAGCAATGGATGGCGTGGTTCGCCCGTCTCTGGATCGAACAGTTCCGTGCGCTTCACCAACGACTTCAGCACGTTGGTCAGCATTTGCTCATAAGGCCGCGCCGAGAGCGCACGCTCTTGCGCCCGGCGCAACTTCGCCGCCGAGACCATTTTCATGGCCTTCGTGATCTGCAGCGTGCTCTTGACGCTGCGAATACGCCGTCGAATATCGAGTGCGTTCGCCATTGGGTTCGCTTACTTCGCTGCTGCCACCGCTTTTTCGCCTACGAAGCGCTCTTTCGCTTCGCCGATGACCTTCGCCATCTCGGATTTCATTGCGTCATCCAGGATCTTCTTGTCTTCGATCTGCTTCAGTAATCCTGGATTCGAGGTTTCCACGTATTGGTATAGTGACTGCTCAAACTCTCGGCACTGTTCCACTGGTATATCGTCAAGTGCTCCGCTCGTCCCCGCAAAGATAATCAAAATCTGTTTGCTGAACGGCAGCGGCTGAAATTGGTCCTGCTTGAGGATTTGGACTAGACGCTGACCGCGATTGAGCTGGTTCTGCGTCGCTTTGTCGAGGTCGCTGCCGAACTGCGCGAATGCCGCCAACTCACGGAACTGAGCAAGTTCGAGTTTGAGCGAACCGGCCACTTGACGCATGGCTTTGATTTGAGCAGCGCCACCGACGCGGCTCACGGAGAGGCCAACGTTCACGGCCGGTCGAACGCCGGAGTTGAACAAGTCCGTTTCCAAATAAATCTGACCATCGGTGATCGAGATAACGTTCGTCGGAATGTACGCCGAAACGTCGCCCGCCTGAGTTTCAATTACGGGGAGCGAAGTCAGCGATCCACCGCCATTCTTGTCGCTCAGCTTCGCTGCGCGCTCCAGCAGACGTGAGTGGAGATAAAACACATCGCCCGGATACGCCTCGCGTCCCGGTGGACGGCGCAGCAACAGCGAAATTTCGCGATAGGCTGCGGCGTGCTTCGAAAGATCGTCGTAGAACGTAACCGCGTGGCGCTTACTGTCTCGGAAGTACTCGCCCATAGCGCAAGCTGCGTAAGGAGCGATGTACTGCATCGGAGCCGGCTCGGAGGCCGATGCCGAGACCACAATCGTGTAATCCATCGCGCCGTGGTCGGTCAGGGTTTTGACGACCTGCGCAATCGTGGAACGCTTCTGGCCGATGCCGCAGTAGATACAGATCAGGTCCTTACCCTTGCTGTTAATGATCGTATCGAGGATGACGGCCGTCTTGCCGGTCTGGCGGTCGCCGATGATCAATTCGCGCTGTCCGCGGCCAATCGGGATCATCGAGTCGATAGCTTTAATACCAGTCGCCATCGGTTCGCGAACGCCTTGACGATCAATGACTCCGGGAGCAATTCGCTCGACCGGGTTGTACTGTGTCGCTGTGATCGGACCTTTGTCGTCGATGGGCTGGCCCAGAGCGTCCACCACGCGACCGATTAGAGCATCACCGACCGGCACGCTCATGATTCGGCCCGTGCGCTTCACCGTGTCGCCTTCCTTGATCTCGGTGTAGTCGCCCAAAAGCACTGCGCCGACCTGGTCTTCTTCCAGGTTCATGGCAATTCCGGCAACGCCATGCGGGAACTCGATCAGTTCGCCGGCCATGACCTTGTCGAGGCCATACACGCGGGCAATACCGTCGCCCAGCGACATGACTGTTCCAACTTCATCGACTGCAATCCGGGATTCGTAGTTCTCAATCTGGTCCCGAATCAGTTTGGTGATTTCGTCTGCTTTTATCTGAGCCATTGTTCTCAGTTCCCAGTTGTAACTGGAACCCTACTGGATTCCGATCTCTAAAGTTGGCGTCGCTGACTTTATTCCGCCGTCAGCTGTTCCCTGATTCTGCGTAGCTGGCCGCGAACCGATCCGTCGTAGATCGTGCTGCCGATCTTTATGAGTGCGCCACCCAGAAGTTCTTGATTGGTACCGTACCGAGCTTGGACACGCTTGCCGGTCAGAATCGCTATTTGTTGCTCCAGCGCCGACTTCTCGGCGGCAGTCAGTTCACGCGAACTGACAACCTCAGCGTCCGTAAGACCGAGCCTCTGATTCAACTCCGTCTCGAACTGCCGGGCTATCTGCTCCAACATCGGCACGCGGCCATGATCGATAAGAACAGCGACAAAGTTGCGCACGGCCGTGACCAGCCCCATCTTCCTAGAGATGGCATCAAGCACCGCCAACTTCTGCTCCTGCCCAATCGCAGGGCTTTCCCAGACACGGCGCAGATCCTCGCTAGCATGAATGGTCTGCACGAGCGAGTTCAGCTCTTCGCGGACCTTTGCAACATCCAGCTTCAGGTCTACTACTACGTCAGCAAATGCGCGCGCGTACCGGCTTGTGACCAGGGCCATTACCGTCCGTCCTTAGCGGGGCTGTTCAGTTGCGCTACGAAATTGTTCACGAGAGCACTATCCGTCTCGCGATCGACGTGAATACGTTTCTCGGCAAGAGACACGGCTAGGTCCGCAGCAAAGGCCTTCAGCTCTCTTCGCGCAACTTTCGCAGCAGCCCCAATCTCAGCTTCCGCGTTTTCAACGATCTTCTTCGTTTCCAACTCAGCGGCTTGCTTGATACGCTCTTCTTCGGCAGCGGATTCAGCATCGGCGCTAACACGCATCTCGGCGACTTCCGCGTCCAGTTTTGCGAGCCGGGTTTCTATATCCGCCAGCCGGCGGTTCGCGTCTTCGCTGGCTTTCTGCGCTTCTTTTATGCCCCGCTGAATCGTATCAGTACGGGTACGAAACATGGCCGGCAGCTTCGATTTCGAGATCATTACGATCAAACCGGCCAAAATCGCGAAGTTAAGAACAATACTAAGTAGGTATGCCGAATGAGTGCTGAGCCCCGTCACTTTCGCGACCCACTTCACGGATGCTGACTCTTTGAATTCGGCGCCCTCGCCCTTCTCTTCCCCGCCCTCGTGCTGGCCAGCGGCTTGATTTGACGTTTTCGCAAGTTCAGCCCCGAACTGCCCCTGAGAACCTTCGGGCTGCGAGGGCTGTGCCTGTTGCTGATGCTTCGCGGGAGGCTCTGCGGGGGTCGGTGGGTGCTCCTGCGCGAACACAAGCAAGGACGAAACCATCGCCATCAACAAGAACAAGTACTGAATCCGACGTTTCAACGTTGGCCCCCAATCGAGGGAGCCTCTGCTGCTCCGACCTGCTTGAAGATGGATTGGATGACCTCGGACGCCAGGCGCTCACCTTCTGCCTGCAAATTCAGCTTGGACCCAGCAACTTCCTTCTCCAAGGCAGCCTTAGCATCACGAATTTTCGTGTCGGCCGCGTTGCGAGCCTGCGAAAGGATGGCATTTTTGGCGTCTACGGCCGCTTGCCGACGGGACTCCTGTGCCTTGAATAGCTGCAAGCGCGCGTCCCTCAAGGCCTTCTCGTATTCGGCGGTCCTGGCTTCGGCGGCCGCTATGTCAGCGCGAGCTTTCTCCAGGGCGCCTTCACTCTTGTCGTGCCTTTCTGATAGCACCTTTTCCAGTGGAGCATGAACAAGAAACCGGTACGCGACGAAAACGATAGTGAGCAAGACTATCGTCGGAACCGATCCTATCAGTAATTCGCCTAGTTGCTTGAGGATTTCATCCATCTCAAAAAAGGTGAAGAACCGAGCGGGAAACTACTTGGGCCCGTAACATCTCAGTTCGTACTTATCAATTTGAGGCACCGACGTGCGCGCGTTGCATCTCGTGTCCATAGTATAACTTACAGCCACCAGCTGTCATCCACTCTCTGCTGGTAAGTCCCGAGTACAATTTGTCATTTGCGCACTTGACTTTATGGGTAATAGGAATACCATAAACCTATCACCTCCGATCCAATTCAGGATCGAATGGGCTCTCGGTCAAGAAAGGTCACCGCTTCTTGATCGCGGGCCCATTTAAATTCTGCGCAAGTGATAAAACGATCATCAGTAGCGCGCGCCTCACCACTGTATCCCTATGCAAACGTCAGGCCAGAAAGATTAGAGAAAACTCGATTGAGGAGAGTCCTACTCGACGACAAACTTCTTCATTTTCCTGAGCAAAGATTCGGGAGCTTGCGCATCGATCTCAACCATACCGTCGCGATATTCACGGCCGTAGATGCGCGCTCGTGCTTCGAGTTGCGACAGTATCTTTCCTTCGCTCTGTGGGACGCGTAGTCGTACTCGACTCAATGCATCTTCAGAAAGCATCCGGTCGATTGCTTCGAGCAGCGCACCGAGACCCTTGCCGGTCTTCGCAGATATGTGAACCGTCGTTTCGTCGTCAACCAGACTACTGCGCTCAACCGGCGAGAGCAGATCGATCTTGTTGATCACATGAATGCGCGGTTTGCTGGCTGCATCAAGTTCATTCAGCACTTGTTCAACCTGCGCATCCTGTTCGTCGGAAATCGGGCTACTCGCGTCCGATAGATGAAGCACTATCGCTGCACGCTGCACCTCTTCGAGTGTCGCCCTGAAAGCAGAAACCAGCGAATGTGGAAGGCTGCGGATGAAACCGACCGTATCCGATAACAAGACTTTGCGCTTGGATGGCAGAATAACGCCTCGGATAGTCGGGTCAAGAGTGGCGAACATTTTGCCCGACTCAAGCACGCCGGCCTTGGTCAGCGCATTGAAGGTCGTAGATTTCCCCGCATTCGTGTATCCCACAAGCGCAACGGTCGCCACCGGAACCGACTCGCGCCGCTGGCGCTGTTGTGCGCGTATCCGTCGCACATTCTCGATTTGTTCTTCGAGGGCGCGCACACGCCGAAATATCTTGCGGCGATCTGTCTCAAGTTGCGTTTCGCCCGGCCCGCGCGTACCTATGCCACCGCCTAGTTGCGACATCTCTTTGCCACGGCCAGCGAGTCTCGGCATCAGATACTTGAGCTGCGCCAGTTCCACCTGAAGCTGACCTTCGCGCGTGCGTGCATGGCGCGCGAAGATATCCAAGATCAACTGCGTTCGGTCGATAACACGAGCACTGACTTCATTCTCGACGTTGCGCTGCTGCGAAGGAGTAAGGTCGTGATCAAAGATGATCAAGTCGGCTTCTGCCGATGCGGCGGCGCCGGAAATCTCGCTGAGTTTGCCGCGTCCGATCAGCGTAGCCGGATCGGGACGATCACGATTCTGAAGGAACTCACCGACGACTTCGGCACCGGCGCTGCCGGCGAGTTCGTGAAGTTCGGCGAGCGACTCTTCAGCGCTGAACTGCGGCACCCGCGCCGCCTTGGCCCCGGCTGACCCTGACAGCGCGGAATTTCGGGCGGCACGTGCGCCAACTGTGAGGCCTTTCTGAGGACGCCGCGGCCCTTCTTCATCATCCACGCTTGGCGAAGACACTCGTCCCCGATAGTCGATGCCCACGAGGAACGCGCGCTCAGGTCTTGTGCCTGACCCCACTGATTTCGTTGGACTCGATTTCCGTGACGAAGACACTGATTCCCAATCAGGTTCGAACGGGAGTGGACCACGCGCCCTGGGAATGCTCACCCCTCCGTTGTGGACGGAGTAGCTGGGCCTGCGACCGGCGGTCCTGCACTTGCCGAGCTTGCGCTGGCAACGGGCCTCGCCTCAACGCTTCCCTGCCTGTCAGTCGTATACGAACGCTCTTGCGCATGCGGTTTCGCCATCACGACAGTCGAAATCGCGTGTTTGAAAATCAGTTGCTCCTGATTGTTCGTTTCCAGAACGACCGAATACTTATCAAATGAGCGAATTCGTCCCGTCAGCTTTACTCCGCTGAGCAAATACAGCGTTATGGTCGCTTTGTCCTTTCGGGCGGTGTTCAGAAAAGAGTCTTGGATGTTTTGTGCCGGCTTGTTTTCCACTGCCGATCTCCTTGTCTGTGGAGCTGTCAGATGGGCTCCTTCGTCTTTCAGTATTTCCATGCAAAATGCCATCTTAAATCGCGGCTCTTGCTCTTTTACCCGGGGGGCCTGACGCGGAAGGCTATCGCCAAACCGATTTACATACGATAGGCTTTGCGAACGGACTTTTCAACTCGTAGATGAGCAAGTACCTCAGTGATATACAATCCTGAGTCTTCTACTCAGACCTCCGCATCTCGGTTTCTTGGGCGTTAGTCTCGCCTGGCATCGATCTTCAGGAGGAAGAATGCACTCTTCTGCTTTTGTGCTTGCTCCGGCTAGTTATTTTTTTGCTTTCCCCAGCGACTCTGTTCTCGATCTTCTGATCGCGCTTCGGTGGATTCACTTCGTCGCAGGCATCACCTGGGTTGGGCTGCTCTATTTTTTCAATCTTGTTAGCACGCCGGCGTTTGCGGAACTCGACCCCGGCACACGCGCCAAAGTGTTTCCCGCTCTGATGTCGCGAGCGTTCTTCTGGTTTCGCTGGGCTTCTGTCGTGACGGTTTTCGTAGGTATCTGGTATTGGATGAAGATCGTCGTGCCAGATGCGCGCAACGCCGACGCAAGTCCTGGAAGAGCTATTTGGAGCTTTTTCGTGATCTGGACCGTAGCGTTCATCATCTACATGGGCGTACTGATGTCCCCGAGCCAGTTTCTGCATAAGGGCCCGGTGCTGGGAATTATCACGGCGGCCGTGATGATTGCTGCTTCTTACGGCTACGTTCGCCTCAACTCCCATGGCTGGGAGAGTAATCGCCTGCTATGCATTGGCATCGGTGGCGGACTCGGCTGGTTCATGATGTTCAACGTTTGGGGTCTGATCTGGCGCATGCAAAAACGAATGATTCAGTGGAACGCCCAGCACGCCGCGGATGGTACCCGTTTGCCGGATAAAGCCGCGAGTTTCACACGTTTGACATTTCTCGCCTCACGCACGAATTTCTGGCTCTCTTTTCCCATGCTCTTCTTCATGGCGGCCGCCAGTCACTTTCCGTTGTTTACCTGAGATATGGAATTCCGTATACAGGAATGACGGCACCATACTGAAGAATTGGCTGGACAGTTTGTTCGCCGAGAGAGCAAAAAAAGCCTGCCGGTTTCGGCAGGCATCAAGTATTCATTCAAAATTGAGGTAGACGAACCTCATCTGACGACGAGCAACCACCCAAGTTAGACTGCCCGTCAGACGCTTATCTAAGAGCAACTCGCATACCAAAGTAACATTCCCGTAAGCTGCTGTGTTTCAGTGGTTTAACGGAAACGTTCCCGACGAGCATTATGGAATTTGGTAGGTATCAGATTCAAGCATTCCAAAATCTGAAAAATCACTAGCATCAGCAGAACTTATTACTAGGCCGGCATTGGGTCCATCTCTCGGCCTAACCGGGAGCGGGCGGCAGCCCGATAGTACCTATAAGCTCTCATCAAGATATCTTCTTCCGCAGTCCCCCCAAGCGCCGCAGCTGCCATTTTGCAGTATGCAAGACGGAAAACGGAATACGCGAGCAGGAAGCTCCCGATTCGCTCCCTCGGGTTATCACCCGACAGGCGCTGGTATTCCGAAATCAGAAGGTCCGAAGCCTGCTCGTCCATGTTCCACTCAACCATCGTACCAGCCAAGTCCCACGCAATATCGGTAGGCCCCGGAAAGAAATGATCGTCGCCGTGACTTGCGTTATCCGTTTTTATTAGCTTCCCATCTGGGGCGACGATCCACTCGTGCGGGCTCATCCTGCCGTCCACCAGAACTGGATACCGTGACCCCAGGCTGCCTTCCGGAATCACCCCTTCCGCACCGAATTCCTGAGCAATGTTGAATTGCACCATTGTTTCGAGAAGATCTGTACTCTCTATTCCTTCGCACCGAAACGCAGTGGTCCTGAACGCACAGTACGCAGCGATGCGATCTATGTCATCCCGACTCAGTTGGCGCTTTGTAGCCGGAGTACCCGAGACAGTCTCATAGAAGGCGAATCCCTGCGTTGAGTCCAGCGGCATCGGCCCGAAGCCAGCCGAGGCTATTCGATTGGCACGCTCAACGACAGCAGAGCCATATTGCCCGAAGCCCTCGAACTTCAGAAACAGCCTGCGATCTTCCGACAAGAACTTAAGACGCTCCATCTGGGTCCATGTAGCTGGTAGCTCGCCATCGTTTCCCAACACGCTTCGCCACTCGCCTCCGCCGATGTAGAACTGCGCCCCACTCGGCAACCGCCAATTTCGCCGCGAGTAGCATGCGCGGAAGCGGCGCCACCGCTCACCTCCATTAGACGAACGCAAACCGTCCGGATCAGGTGTCCGACTGCATAGAAAGGTAATCTTCTCGACCGGAGCTCCGGCCTCTTCAAGCGCCTCCCCAACAGAGAGAAATGACGATCCGCTCATACCGGGGCCTTCGTCGACAACCACGAACTCGCCTCCCTCAGAACAACCGTTGGAAACCAGCCGGCGCTGCTCGGCGCTCAACTCCATCGTGCGATTATAAGGATGGCCGGTGGGACGAACGTTGAAGCGAATGGTACGGATGCCACGCAGCCGGAATGCCGCTGCTACGATTGCGCTGAGCGTCACGCCAATACTGCGAATGCCAACAACGCACACGGTACCTGAACTCAATCGCATTTCCGTCGTCATATCTGCGTAGTCGAGCGGGTGGAGTGCGTAGTAGGCAAACCCTTCTGGCGGAGAAACTCTCATCTCTGCCGAGATGTTTTGGGGGATCTTCCGCAGCAACTCTTCGCTGGTAACGTTCAAGCCATTGCCGCCGACCAGCGCTTCGGCCAGTGCGTCAGTTATCTGGGCGACGTCGCGTGATGCCGGGAGTTTTGCGTCAGCAAGAGCGCACTCGAACTCGCCTGCACGCAGCAGGACATCAATCAACCGATCCTGGAGCCTTGAGGCGGTTGGCTCGAACAAGGAAAGGATGGCTCCAGCGAGATCTCTCGCCAGAGTAGCTCCGGAAAAAGTCCTGCGACCGTCCCGGAAGACGTACATATTCCAGGCCGTATCTGAATTCATTTAAGCTGCTTGTTTATTCTTGGATCCGCGCGGAGAGCGCGAGACATCGCCCTCTTTGTCAATGAAATACAAGTAGTTGTTATCACGCTGAACAGCATCTTTCACCAGCAGTTGCGCCTCGCCTCCGCCCGACTTCGGTTTCTGGCACACATTTCCGTTCCCGTCGATGTAGTACAAGTACTTCTTATAATCCCGTTCCAGGTTGAGACGCTTTACCTTTTCTGCCATCACTCACCCCGCGCCCGGACCACACATTTTGGCAGTATGATTCGTCGAAAGGGCGTTCTGATGCCTACTCTGGATGTTCTCTAGCAAGCAGATTTATTCGCGTCGCCGAGCATGGCGAGTCATGTCACAACAGCAGGTTAGGAACTAAATGTGCTTCCACTTCAATGTGACTTGGATTTCCGACGCTCTACGCGCTCTGCCCTGCGCTGTGCTGCTCTCTGAGCGCGATCGGCTTTGTCGGCTTGTTCTTCGGCGGGGCTCATGACCCGGCGGACGATGGGGCCATTCATCTTATATTTCCGCTGAATGGAGTTGCCGCTCACTTCTTTGAGGGTGATAGTGAACGTCGGCAAGTCGCCTTCCTTATCGAAGACTTCATGGGCTACCGTAACGGGAAAAACGCCAAAAAGATCGCGTTCCCGGTAGGCAGTCTCATACCTATGACGCTTCTGGTTCCAGGAAAACACTCGGATATGGTTGAAGTCGTACGGCAATCCGTCCTTCGGTTCCGTCGTCAGCATCAGGTACTGCGGCACACTTTTGGTCTGTCCTGTTGCAGGATCATTATCTTGAACATAATTCAGCGGGAAGGTCGCCACAATACGTTGGCCCTCGGCGTACTGCGCGATATCGAATGGAACGTCAATATCGACCATCCTTGCCAAAACCCAGCCGACATGTTGCTGAGTATCCTTGATCAGCAACCAGTCTTCATAGACCTTCGGTGGTGCCTCGGGTTCCTTCTGGGAAGTGTCCTTCAGCGTTGCTGATTTGATTGTCTTTGGCGGAGCGGTACTCTCTTTCTCCGTGATCGCGCGCTTCAACACCTCAACCTTCTCACCCTCTTTCATCTGGTAGAGGTGTTCGCCATTACGCTCGGGAGTAAGGTGTATGTTGAGGTCTGCTCTGGCTGCTCCGTGCGCTTGTGGCACGGCGTTCGCGTTATCGCCTCTCAGCTTTTCGAAGCCATCAAAAATGTCCTGTGGCACAAGATAACGGACTTCGATCCAACCCTCAGCCCCGCTATTCGTTCGAACTCGGTAGAACCGCTTGCTCTTCTCCAGAATCTGGACTCGTTCACCGTTCTTCACAGTGCCAACCTTTGTGTAAACGGCCGAAAGCCGGTCACGAAGATTGACCTGCGGCGCCGAGACGTAGACATAGTCTTTCCCGATCATCTTGCCACCGCGACCACAGCCAACAAGAGCGATCGAACCAACTAGAAAAATGGAAAGCGAAATAGCGCGAACAAGCGCCTTGGGACGGAAATATGTCACTGGGGAACAGCCTCTCACTATTCTTCAATGATAGCAGCCAACTCGTATGAATGTTCCGCAACTTGATATCAAACTGAAAATGCGCAGGGAGGAGAGGTAGTCGAAACATCAGCGGAGGTGAGGAGATGAGAATCGAGAACATGGACGGGAGTTACTGGCTTCGTCCGCCTTTGCCCGAGATGCGATCGTCTATCGGCTTGCGGCCTTGATAGCCTTCGGTCGTGCTGTGCCAGTGTGCGATTCTCTGCTCGCCCACCTTCCAGCATAGAAGAATCGTCTCGCCATCAACGATGCACGGAAAGTCCAGGAGTCCGATTTCGATGTCCTTCACCTGAACCCCGATAGAATCAATTTCAGCCAGTGCGTCTTTCACTTGCTGCAGCACGCGCTCCTTCTCTTCTTTGCGCGCTTGGGCTGCGGGTAAGTCCACCCTCATCCCGCCGTTCAGCATGATCTGAGTCGCCAGCAGATTCGACTCTTCCTCTAGTCCCTCTAGCTTTTCACGGCCGCCCATGGCCTGCTTCAACAGCGACTCCAATAAGGGCAGCAGCATCTGCGCTTCATCGAGTGTGAAAGTTCTATCCATCGGCCTCATTTGGGACTTGTGATTTGGTGATTGACCATTTGCACTCTTCAAACACCAACCATCGATTATGAAATCTGCAGCATTCTATCAAGAGCAACGCGCGCCCACTGCTTCACCTCGTCGGATACCGTGATCCGGTTCACGACATTGCCTTCGACGAGGTTCTCCAGCGCCCAGCAAAGGTGCTGCGGGGAAATGCGGTACATGGTCGTGCAGAGACACCCGGAATCGTCTAGTGTGATGACCTTCTTTCCCTCTGCCGCGAACTGCTTACTCATGCGGTTAACCAGATGAATCTCGGTCCCAACTGCGAACGGCGTTCCCGCCGGGGATTCCTTCACGTACTTGATCAATCTGTCGGTCGAACCAATACCGTCGGCCTTCTGGCAAACTTCCCAGCGGCACTCGGGATGCACGATAACCTGGATACCAGGATTCTTCGCGCGAACCTTGTCCACGTGTTCAGGCAGAAATCGCTGGTGCACCGAGCAATGGCCCTTCCACAGAATCACCTTCGCCGCCCGCAGCTTGTCAGCCGTCTGGCCGCCCATCGGCATGTAAGGATCCCAGACAACCATCTCGCTCAGCGGGATTCCCATGGCATAGCCGGTATTTCGTCCCAAGTGCTGATCGGGAAGGAAAAACAGCTTCTCGCTTTTCGCAA
>JAEYQK010000083.1 GCA_023410055.1 Acidobacteriota bacterium | reverse complement strand
GCAGGAGGACGTCTGCGGGCTGAAGCATCAACTGGGCGATCAGGACGCGGGCGCGCTCGCCACCCGAGAGCCGGCTTACGGGCTGGTTCAATTGTTCGCCGGTGAAAAGAAACCGCGAAGCCCAGCTCGCGACGTGAATGACGCGGTCCTGGTATATGACGCTGTCGCTGCCAGGGGCGAGAGTACGGCGCAGCGTGAGCTCGGGATCAAGCGTTCGGTTCTGGTCGAAGTGGACGACGCGCAAGAACTCGGCCTGCTTGATTTCCCCTGAAGAGGGCGCGAGGTCGCCACGAAGCAGACGGAGCAAAGTTGTTTTCCCGCTGCCGTTAGGGCCGACGAGTCCGATACGCTTGCCGGCGGTGATGAGGAAATTGAGATCGTGGAACAGGGTACGGTCGCCGATCTCGTAGCGGAGTTGATTGAGTTCAATCAGACGTTTAGTTTTTCGGTCCGTAGCGGAGAAGTCGATGTCGGCGGTGGCGGTTCGTGTACGAGCATTCAGGTCGCCGAGCTCGGCTATGAGCTCGGCGGCTTTGTCGATTCTTGCTTTGGATTTCCGTGTGCGAGCCTTTGCACCGCGACGAAGCCAGGCAATCTCCTGGCGCACGCGGTTTTCGAGCGCGTCCTGATGCTTGGCTTGAGCGTGGAGGAACTCGGCCTTCTTCTCGAGAAAGATGCTGTAGGTACCGTCAACGAGCAGCAGTCCGTCAGGGTAGGCGCGGTTGAGTTCGGCAGTCTGATGGGAAACGTTTTCGAGGAAGTAGCGGTCGTGGCTTACGACGACGCAAGCGAACGACGAGGCTTGCAGGAGTTGTTCGAGCCACTCGATTGCGGTGAGGTCGAGATGGTTGGTCGGCTCGTCCAGCAGGAGGACTTGCGGATCCTGCACGAGCGCTTCGACGATGGCGAGGCGTTTCTTCCAGCCTCCCGATAGTGAGGAGGCGAGCTGGCCGAAATCTTCGAAGCCGGCACGACCGAGTGATTCGACGAGTTTGCCTTCGCGCTCATCTTCGGAGACGGCGGCGCGGATCAGCGCGGCCTCGATAACAGAGCGGACAGTCGCTTCGGCAGGGAATTCGGATTGTTGCTCCACGTAGGCGAGTCTGGTGAGCTTACGCCTGGCAACGTCTCCGGTATCGGGTTCGATCTCGCCGGCGAGGATTCGCATCAGGGTGGACTTGCCTGAGCCGTTGGGACCGATCAGTCCGATGCGGTCGCCTTCGGAAACGGTGAACGAGATTTCACGGAAGAGCGGCACGGCGCCGAAGGTCTTGCTGATTTTTTGTGCGTTGATGATCGGAGGCAACGGGCGATGATCCTTGCGAAATTGATAGTTCAGGATAACAGGAGATGTGCGCGCGGAGAGAGTCCGGTGGGTACAGAGGAAGACACTGTTGGGAGTTCTCCGGCGGCAGGATGCCGCGCGCCGTACCTACGGCAGACGCTTGGTCCTCCAATCACTTACTCACCCGTATGCTGGCTTGTTCTGCTTTCGTAACAGCGCCGCCCCACAAGGATCGTCCAAATAGGCACTGTACGTAGGTAATCAGATCGTTTTTTCCAAAATCAGAACGCCAAATCGATTTTCGAACCGATTTCAATTTCCTGGTGAAAGCTGCAATTGCGCAAGTTATGCCTAGAGCAGCCGTTGACACACACTTTGGAGCAGCTATGGTTAGGTACCGCAGTATCGCGATTTTGCTGTCGGTTGTGGTCGCTGTATTCGTTTGGCAGGCGCACGCCCAGACCGATACTACATCGGCATTGCCTAATATTGTCCGATTCAGCGGCACCCTTCAGAACCGCACAGACGCAGGTGTCGTCGGTGTCACCTTTTCGCTGTACAAAGATCAACAGGGCGGCGCGCCACTTTGGCTGGAAGTGCAGAACGTGGATGCTGACGCACAGGGCCGGTTCACTGTCTCCCTCGGCGCGAATCACAACGGTGGCGTTCCGCTGAGCCTCTTCACCTCCGGCGAGGCAAAGTGGTTGGGTATCCAACCCGAGGGACTTCCTGAACAGGAACGGATACTCCTCGCCACCGTGCCGTACGCCGCAAAAGCTGGCGACGCGGAAACGCTCGGAGGAAAGCCTCTTTCGGCGTTCGTCCTGGCAACCTCCACACCAGCTACCCAGACCACGTCCGGCACCCTCCTAACGTCTTCCGCAAGAACGTTCAGCATCGGAGCAACTCCGGCAGCTACGACTACGCCTGTTTGGGTGCCCAACTATCTGCCCAAGTTTTTGGACGCCAGCACCCTCTCCAACTCAACGATCGTCGACACGGGCGGAAAAATCGGAATCGGCACCGCCAATCCCGAAAGCCTGCTCGACATCGTCGGCAACTCCGGCCAGATGGTGAGGATCGGCAACGTTCCGTGGTCCTTCAGAATCGGTTCGCTCCAATCTGGCACCCAGTTCATCGGCATAGCCGTGAAGAAAAGTGCCGCTAACAACAATTACGTCGCCACGAGTTCGGATATCGCAACCGTCAACCACACGGTGATGGAGTTCAACTACGACGGGTCATGGCGCATTAAGCAGCAGGCACATCAGGCCGATGGCACCATCCTCAACCTGGGTACCTCGTTGTCCCTTACCAGCGCCGGCAATTTCGGCGTCGGCGTCTTTACGCCGGCTCAGAAGATGGAAGTAAATGGCAATCTCAAGATCAACGGCACCGGCAATGGAATTATGTTCCCGGACGGCTCTCTGCTGAAGACCGGAGCTCCAGTGTTGACCGGAGTAACGGCTGGAACGGGCATTCTCGGAGGAGGCAGCACCGGATCTCCCACTGTCTCGCTTGACACCCAGTTCACTGATAAGCGCTATGCAGGCCTGGCAGCAGCCAACACCTTCACTGCCGACCAGACGTTCACAAACAACGTGATCGTCAACGGAGCAATAGCGAGCGGAACGCACGATGTTACGGGCAGCCTCAAACTCCACGGCGTCGGGAACGGCATTCTGTTTCCCGACGGTACCAGCCTTACAAGTGCGGCACCACAAAACGCGCAACCAGCACTCATTGCTGCGGATGGAATAGTGATCGGCGGAAGCCAGTCGGCTCCGATTATCGGCCTGAACACCGCGTTCACCGACGCCCGATATGCGAGCACTGGCGCAGCTACTAACGTATTCGCAGGAGACCAGATTTTCAGCAAGACCGTGTCCGTCTCGGGCGTGCTATCCTCCGGACCCCACACCGTAACCGGCAATGTGAGTGTCTCCGGCACCGTCGCCGGGCATTCGCCCTCCAGCGTCTCAGGTGGCATCGGAGTTTCAGCAGTTGCCGACAGCGAAGATGGAACTGCACTCGATGTGGTCGAGAGCGGTGTCACCGGAGCGACAACTGGCGTGCACGTGACAGTCAATAGTCCCAATGCATACGCAGGCATCTTCGACAACATAGCTGGCGGCAACATTCTGCTGGGGCGAATCAAGATTGGCGACTATTGGGTGAGGCGTTTTCGAGTGGACGGTAATGGACGAGTTTATGCGAACAACGGTTATGCCACAGGCGGCGCCGATTTCGCTGAATCCTTCGCCGTTGCCGGGGGGAAAGAATCCTACGAAGCGGGCGACGTGCTCGTCATAGATACAACGGCCACTCGCCGCCTCACCCGCACCGGTCAACCGTATTCAACCCTTGTCGCTGGAGTTTATTCCACTCGTCCTGGCGTGATTGCTTCCCCCTATGACATGGACAACGAGGAAAACCTCAAGAAAGAAGTCCCCCTGGCCGTCGTCGGTGTAGTCCCCTGCAAGGTTAGCGCCGAGAACGGTCCGATCGCGGTCGGTGACCTACTCGTCACGGCATCCCTCCCCGGCTACGCCATGAGGGGCACCGACCGTAATCGAATGATCGGAGCGGTAGTCGGCAAGGCGCTTCAATCGATGAATTCAGGAACCGGAATCATTCAAGTACTCGTCTCCCTTCAGTAGTACTGGGGTTCCCGGGTCCTTGGGCAGGCCACGGCGCGATAGTCCCCGCTATGGCCTGCCGTTTTCGATGTCAAGAGCCAGAATCACTGCAAACAGACGCAAGCCGTTGAATTATCGAAGCCCATCGGGCCTGGTCGTCGTGGCGGGTCCACGCGCTTATTCTGGTACTCTTAAAGTAAGGGGCACTCAGATTCTGCTTATGCCCATAGTGGCCACTCAGTTATGGACCGATGCCAATCGCCCCCATCATGCAGAGAAGTCAGTCAGACACGCTGGTTAAGTCCTTTGAATCAGCAGTGATGCAGAAACTACAGGGGGTGGGGGGATTCAGAGCTGATTGCGACATGGCTAGCAAGTCTCGGTTCTGAGGGGTGCACCAGAAATTGTGCAACTAGTCTCTATAGAGCTCAGCAAGTAGCGCGTAAGCTCGTCGCAGATGAGGAATCACAATACTTCCACCAACTACCAAGGCCACGTTTAGCGACTCTTCCTGCTCCTGACGGCTTGCGCCTAGCCGATACGACTGAATGATGTGGTACTTGATGCAATCATCACAGCGCAATCCAGCTGAAACAACGAGTCCCATAAGTTCTTTGTACTTCGCGGGAATTGCACCTTCCAGATATGTATTGTGGTCGATGTTGTAGAAGCGTTTGACCAGGTAATTGTCCGCACTCTCGACAATCTCATTCAGCGCCTTCCGCGTCTCGATGAACTCGCGGGCAATCGCACTTCTATTGGCAACATCTTCTTCGCTGAAGACGTAAGTAGGTTCACGCTTCTCGGGACTCATGATCGCAGATTACCAGAATCGTCAGCACACAAGGAGGACGCACATTACGACAGGGAAGACAATAAGGCTGGTGCCGGGAGGGGGAATCGAACCCCCAAGGTACCAAGTACCGGCGGATTTTGAGTTCCCGCAGCTTACCTCAGCGCAGTCCTTTAATAGTCTATAAAACCGAACATCAATCACTTACGACTGTGTGCCTGTCGAATCTGGCGGGGTCTGAACGGGCCTGTTTGAATTGGATGGGACACAGTATGGGGCACAGTGCTTTGAGCAATGCGGACTAATGCTGCAAGAATTGTTCAACTTTTCCGGCCACACGATCTTCATCAGCCATCTGACATTCCCAAATAATCAGTGACGACCATCCCATCGCTTTCAGCTTCTTCCTGTTTTGAACGTCGCGTTCTTTGTTGGCGCTTAGCTTCGCCTGCCAATACTCAGTTCGAGACTTGGGCACTCTGCCGTCAATACAGTTCTTGTGCTGATGCCAGAAACACCCATGAACGAAGATGGCTTTCTTCCGGCTTGAGAATACTAAGTCCGGACAACCGGGGAGTCGCTTGCCGTGAAGACGATATCTGAATCCGAGCGCATGTACTATTCGGCGGACGGTCAACTCAGGCGACGTATCCTTGCTCCGAATACGCCTCATGTTTTCGCTCCGCCGTTCTTTACTGATGCTGTCCAAAACCTGCTCCAGCCTCAGTTTAATTGCAGCGTTCGTTCCATGAACGAATCAATGAACGCTTCACTCACTCCGGTGACGTGCCTGCGCTGACAAAGCGAGTAGAGTTCTTCAATCGCAGAATATGGGAAAAACTGCGCGTTCAGATCACGAAACTGCTCACGATTGCACTCGGAGATCACTTTGTCTCGATCTTCATCCTGAGCCGCTATAACCCAACGGGTTGGGTAAGGTGGCATGGCAAGCTGAAGTCGCCGCATACGAGTTAAGCCGCTCGTTACGCCCGTTGTGTGTTCAATCTCAATTACCGCTGGCATGAGCCTGCCGTTCTTGAACCAGACGACATCTATCAGCAATGCCGCCTGCACTGCTTCGTTATAGGCGGTCAGGAGACGTTCGTCTTCAAGCCGAACGATTACGCCGTCCATCTCCCCAAGTTTCTTCCCTTTGTAGACGATTCCCTTATCGTTCTGGGCCACCCACGTTCTGAACCCGAGTTGCTTGCCGATTTCTACCAACGCTATTTGAATCTGCGCGTGTCTCCGGCTCACTTCTATCGGCAGCTGCTCTTTCTTTTCCTCAGCAGGTATTTCCGGCAACACTAGTGCCTCGTAAACCGCCTCGACCGAAGGAATCTCTGAGATCGTGACGTTTACTTCCCGCTGTGCAGAAATGCCCGGAGCGTGCGGATCGTTAGGAACCCACAGTAGATGCTTGTGCCCCTTTTCGATGCTCTGGAATGATTCGGTGATTTCGATCCGTCCTGGGTAACAGAAATAGAACTGTGGCGTATGTGCAAGCAGCGATTCGAGGACGGAACGATTGTTATAACTGGCTCCGAAGACGCGATCAAAATTGACAGGGACGCCTTCGCGAATTGCGTTTGCAAGTCTTCGCAAGGCCCCCGCTGAAATAGTCTCTTCTTTCGCTTGATTCGGTGTTTCGCCCTTAGAAGGGTTGTAGCGCCGAAAATACACCGGGCCTTCGGGTGGGTCGGCGCGGAGAATTTCAATGCGGCCCTTGTTAGCAGGGTTGATATAGCTGTACTCGCGATTTCTCGGTAGCTGCGCTATCGCGGTCAGCAAACTTGAAGCCGTCACTCGCATGATGTTCCTTAATGAAATCGAGAATTGATTTCGCTAGAGCCTTCGCAGCAAGGAACGGCACGCCGTTCCCGACTGTTTTGAACATATCCGACAGGCTCATGTCCGACGGAAGCTCAAATGATTTCGGCAAGCTCTGAACAGCGAGGGCTTCGGCCACTGTGATCCGTCGTGCCTCGTAAGGATGGAGATGTACTTCGTTGTTCCCGTAGCAAGCTGTTGGTGAATAGCGCCACCTGTGGAGGCGCTTAAATGATTTCTTACTGTCATCGCCCTCAGGCACACTTTTGAATCTCGCGAGGCCCGCACGAGGCTGGAATTGGTGCCTGCTATTCGGGTGCGATTTCACATCATTGCGGCGGAACCAATGTTCAACCGTAAGCTCTTCGGGGATGCCGGGCGGCAAAGGACTTGCCCTGCCCTCGCGAAACTTCTTTGTAGACGGCCAAGGCACATCTGCTAAATATTCATGCGAATATTTCTCGTACCGAGTCCACGGGAAATCCTCGGGTTCCAACTCCATTTCGTCACACAAATTGTCGGAATCATCGCGGAACCCAACGAGTATGATGCGTTCGCGGTCTTGCGGAACCCCAAAGTTGAGACAGTTAATCAGCTTCTCCGACGTTCGATATCCAGCCGCGTGGAGCTTCCGCTTTAGTTCTTCGAAGAATGCCCGGTGCCTTTTCGTTCGCCAAAGCCCCTTTACATTCTCAAAAAGGAAGAAGTCGGGCTTTTGCTCACATATAAGGTCAACGTATGTAGCAGACAGCTTACCGTTCTCGCCGTGACGACCGCGATTCTTCCCACCAACAGAGAAGTCAGGACACGGCGGCCCGCCGATAAACCCCACCAGTTCACCCGTCGCTTTCGCTGTCGCGACCATTTTCGCCAGACGCTTGTGTTCTGTTTTGTCCTCGACAAACCTAGTGATGGAGTCGTTCGACCAGCCGAACTTGGGCTGTGGGATTCCCAACACGTTGCGGGAATGTTTATAGCCCCTTAGGAATGGTTCATGGTACTCGTTGGCGAAGACGATTGAGTAACCCGAGAGTTCAAACCCAAGGTCAAGAAATCCAGCGCCGGAAAAGAATGCGAATACTTGAGGTTTCATGGTGTCCGGGTATTTCGATTTTCAGCATGGATGAACCTCACGTCAAGCACAAGAACTTTCTTGCTACCGTGGGAATAAAAGACTTGAAGAAGAACGCGCGACTCGCACACCGATCAAAGGGGCTGACACTCTCCTGCGTGTTTGTCAGGAAGCCAGCAATTCGCGGCGTTGCGACAGTTGCGGCCCGTCGTCTTATTCTGCTGAAACCACCAGAACCGATTTGCTTTGGCTGCGGCATCTCCCGGCGGCGTGCCAATTGAATATTCCCGTTGGAAATCGAACTTCCAAGCGTCCTGCCACTCTTCCATTGGCATGTTGATTGATCGCAGCGCCGAGCCAACTTCTTGCAGCCAAGTTTCGTATTGTGCGGCCATATTTGGAGTTTACCTCGGGGGTTGTCGCAGAACTAGGCTCTATCGCCGGAACGATCCATCGGGCCGGGGCTCTCCTACCCCCATTGTTTAAACGCGATAGGCTCCCCTTTCCTGCCGTGCGCCGGGTCAATCCGGGCCAACCAGAACAAAGGCACACCGTTGCCGAACCAACAGACGGGCCAGCGGCACAGCCCGAGAGCGGAACAGGGGCAGGGCGGGTCAGATCGAACGGGACACACAGGTTGGGTCGGCTGAGGCAAGGTGTGGCGCAGTCGGTCGGGTAAGGCGTCCACCTTCCTCACAGGTTCCCACTGCGGATGGTCAATCCGCAGCGGGCGAAGAACGCGCTGAGGATCAAGCACTTACAAATACCTGTGCCCGTCCTGTGCCCCAACGTCGAGGGGGACTTTGCGGGACGAGGACTTGTTCGCTCGGTCGGTCAAAAGTCAGGTCGGCGGTCAATCGGGCAGGTGCGGGGGCTTGATTATGGCTGAAGACCGTGGCGGTCAGTCGGCCCGGTCAGAGGTCAATCAGAGGTCGGTCGGGCAGGCGTGGGGTCTTTATTCGCGCTGAAGTGTTTAGATACCAACAACTTACCGCCTAACTTGCCCACCTTTGCTGCAAACAAAGGACTTAAGATCGATAGCGACTCAACCGACGGTACCCTCTCAATATGTTGTACCTAATGTACCTCGGTCATTCTAAAGCACTTAACGGCTGTACCGCCTTTGTACCTGACTGTACTTCGTTGTACCCAGGTACAAGAGGTACAAACAGGGTTATTAAGGTAAGTTATTTAAAATCAATGAGGTACATTAGGTACAACAAATATTGAGGGGTCAGAAGGAATATGGAATTTTGTAGATTATGAAAAACCGTAGCTCTGAATAGTTTCTAACCCACTGATCCCACGTGGTGTACAGGCCCGATCTGGCCCATTTTCCGCCTCTCGCGCTGCGGCCTGTCAAGTCACAATCCAGAACTATTTCTCCCGCAATTTCAACAACTTAGGTGAAAGTTCAGAGATTTAGCTGGACAACTCTAACAGACGTGTGATAGGATAGAGATAATCAAAAAGGCAGTGAGGTTCCTTGCTATGGCGGTCAGGCGTATTGAGGATTTCACTGATGCAGAACTGGCTTCCTTAATTCAGGCCGCTCAATCCGGCCTTTGGCGCGATGCAGACGGCAACGCGCGAGTTGGGGGCCCGGACATGCTTCACATCGCGTTGTACCACTTGCTAAAGCGATCTTCGATAAAGAGCAGCGGCAATCTGTCGCCTGCCTCACTCACCTTTAACTGAAGAGCAGTAGCGATGTTGCAGACGGTCACAAGTTCAACCGTAGCGCCGTTCACCATGCGCGCCCGGCGGCTGCTGCGGACACGACAGGCGGCGGAGTATTTGGGCCTGTCGAAAGACACAATCCTTGCGATGGCGCGCAGCGGTGAACTGCCTTTCATTCAGCGGACGCCGGACTCTCCGTTTCTATTTGACGTGAAAGACCTCGACCGCTGGATTGAAGATGCAAAACAGTAGGAGCGATAGCTATGAGCACGTGCGAAGCAGAGCAAGAGCAGCAGCGGAACGCGCGTCCTCGTGGGACGGGTTCGCTGTATGAACGCGGCGGGGTTTGGTATCTCCGCTATTTCAAAAATGGCAAGCGGTTCCGCGAGTCGGCACACACGTCGGACAGGCGTAAGGCAGAACGGCTGTTGCAGCGACGCTTAGCGCAGATTGCAACAGGAACGTTTGAGGGCACGCGCGCTGAACGCACCAAGGTCGGAGAGTTGGCAGACGACTTTCTGCGGGACTATCGAATCAACGGGCGCAAGTCGCTTGATGATGTCGAGGCCCGATGGACTCTGCATCTCAAACCCTTTTTCGCGCACTATCGCGCCTCTGAGGTCAGCACGGAATTTATCAAGAGGTACGTTGATGAGAGGCAGCAGCAAGGTGCGGCCAACGCGACAATCAATAGAGAACTGGCAGCGTTGAAGCGCATGTTCCGGCTCGGGTATCAGGCGAACAAGGTTCATCGCGTACCCGTCTTTCCTAAACTGGCCGAGCGCAACGTCCGCACGGGGTTTGTTGAGGATACGAATTATGCGCGTCTTGCTGCGGCATGTGGCAAGGTCGGTCTGTGGCTCCGCGCGATGCTTGAGGTCGGTTATACATACGGCTGGCGAGTGTCGGAACTGCTCAACATGAAGGTCAGGCAGGTTGACCTCTTGGGCCGAACGATCCGGCTTGAACCGGGCACGACAAAGAATGATGACGGGCGGGAAGTCGAGATGACTCCGGCGGTCGCAACGCTGCTCACTCCGCTCTGCGTCGGCAAGTCGCCTGACAAGTTTGTATTCACGCGCCCTGACGGTTCGCCCGTGAGGGACTTTCGCGTGACCTGGGGCAACGTCTGTTGCGCTGCGGGACTAGGAGAACTGCTCTGCCCCGTCTGCTCCGCTCAGGTCGGGTCGGACTACAAATGTGCGGAGTGTAAGCGCGAATGGAACCGCACAAACCTGACGTATCAGGGGCTCATTTTCCATGATCTGCGGCGGACAGCGGCGCGTAACTTGCGGCGCGCGGGCGTCGCTGAAGGCGTCATTATGAAAATTGGCGGATGGAAAACACGAAGCGTGTTCGAGCGGTACGCTATCGTCACAAGTTCCGATATTAGCGATGCGCTGCGGAAGTTGACCGCAAGCCGTCGTGCCGCTGACTTGTCGCAGCCCGCTTTCCAACCGCAGTCTGAGGACGACTCCGAAACGAGAGCAACGGCCTAATCAGAACTTCCGCTGAGGGGAACTTTGTTTGGGCGTGATAATAGGGTCGCATCGGTTTATTAAATCCTCGCTCTGACCTTTGTTGGGGAACTTTGTGTCAACGAGGGCGTGATGCTGATGCGATCCAAACCCATCACGCCTAATCAAAGTTCCCCTCGACTGCGCGACAGAAGGGTTATGATCTGAAATTGCAGAGTGACTAACGATGAGATGATGAGTCTGAAGAACATTCTCGACGCCCTGAGCAAGCAGGGCATCAGCGTCTCGGAGATGACGTTTTGGCGCTACGTTGAAGCGGGCGTCGTCCCGCCGGGCGAGAAGGTGCCCGGACGTGGGAACCGTCGTTACTGGTCAGATGATGTTGTCGAGCGCGTGGCTTGTGCGGCTTGGCTGGCACAACTGTCGAAGTTGCCCTTTGGCACGGTCGCTGTTGAGTTCTGCGGCGAGGGCCGCACTCGTTATCAAGCCATAGCTGAGGCACTTCGCCGCCTGAACGGCGGTGATCTGCCATCGCGCAACGACCAACCCAAATAAATAACTCGCACCCGTCGCACGTTGCGAGGGGGCCGTTTCTCGCAACATCCCACATCGAGAAACGATCTTGTCAACACCCACCATTCAGGAAGTCAGAAGTCTTGCTAATCACATCGCGCGTCGGTTCGATGCGGTGACGGCCTCGATTGCCTTGGACGCTGTTGAGCGCATCTCTGCGAAACCGCGCGCTGACGAACTCCGGCAGGTTTGGGAGTTCTTAAATTCAATTTCAGGAGTAACCGAATAATGAACGTGAGTGTCACCGACCTTGCTTTCGTGACCTACCTTCGCGTGAGCAAACGGCTGACGTACATCGAATGCCGCTTGCTGCCCGATGGCAGCGGTCACTGCGAGTTCATCTTTGAAGGAACGATTGAACAACTACGCGAGGCCGAACGTGAGTTTCTGAACGGCGCACAGGCGAGTGTTCACGACACAATTTACGCCTTCAAGGAATTGAGAGAAATCATCAACCGCACGCGGCGCGCAGCGGGAATGACTATTCGCACGCCACAGCACATCATCCGCGCGCAACTCAGAAATCGGGAGCACATCAATGCAGACGGCGGCAGCAGAGGATAAGAGCAAGGCCGCAACGTGCGAACCCGTGCTGTGGTCGTATGAAGACCTCAAGCGTGAGATTGAAAAATCCAAGCAGTATCAGGACGTGGTGCAGGACATGGTTCCCGCCGCTTCGGTGAACATCGCAGTCGGGGAATCAGGCATCGGCAAGAGTCCGCTGTTTTACGACATGGTGATTCGCGTTGCTGCCGGGCTGCCGTTTCTCGGCTGTCGCGTGCAGCAGGGGCCGACACTGATGCTCGATTGCGAAAACGGGGCCGAAAAGGAAAAGGTCTGTGATGCGC
The DNA here is from genome assembly GCA_023410055.1 of Acidobacteriota bacterium. Lineage (GTDB taxonomy): Bacteria > Acidobacteriota > Terriglobia > Terriglobales > Acidobacteriaceae > JAEZPW01. Next base: position 31,265 of record JAEYQK010000083.1, on the reverse strand, counting down.
TGCTCCGTCATGCAGGACTGGCACAGATGCCGGAGCTACTGCGAATTGATCCGTCGCCGGGCGATGGGTTCGCGTGGAAGGTTCGCCACTGGCGTCCGATCTTGGTCGTCATTGACTCGCTGCGGATGTTCCGGCCCGAGGCGATGAAAGGCGACGGCATTGATGCCGTGCGACTGCTCAGAGAACTGCAAGCACTGGCGCGTGAGGTCGGCACAGCCTTCGTGCTGATTCACCATTTGCGAAAAGAGGACAAGAAATTCAAGCTGCCCGACCTTGCCTCGACTAGCGTCCTTGAGTGGATGCAAGAGGCCAGCGGGTCGCGCGCTTTCATCAACCAAACCGATGCGCGCATGGCGATTGCGAAAGACCGCAAGGCCAGAGACGGTGATGATGTCTTGATAGTGAAGCATTACATCAAGCTCCGTGGCGAGTTTGGCCCGCAGTATGTCGAGCGCGTGTTTGAGAACGGCGAACCAATCGGGTATCGGCGTCTCTCAGGCGATTCTCTATTGCGGAACTCCGATCATGAATCACTGTTCAGGCGGTTGCCCGCACAATTCAGCCACAGTGAGGCAGAGGCCATAACAGGCAAGAAAGGCGGAGCACTGTCGAACTTCCTCAAGAAATGCATCGGAGCGGGCGTCCTGACAAAGCAGGACGGGATTTATCAGAAGGTACAAGTCCAATGACTGACACACAACTGAGCAAGGCGGATAAAGACCGCCTGCACTTCTTACGCGACTTTGTGCTTGAGAACTCACCCAAGCACAACTCGCTTGAAGAAATATTCAAGGCTGCTGACCCGGATTACGGCCTGAGCGACAGCGAACGCGCGCAAAGGTGCGACGCATACGGCGAGAGGGTCAGATTAAAGAAGCTGCTGCACATCTGGCGGCTGCAAGGTTCATTTATCGCTGAGGCATAAAAACGAATGGCAACGAATCCGATTGTGACGCCCGCAACGCAGAAACCGTCATTGTTCCGGCAACTGCTAGGCGGCGCGATCCTGGGACTGGCAAGCGGACTCTCCGCTGATGATGCAGGAGAGGCGTTTGGCGCGGGTCTGGAAGGGCCACAGAACTTCGCAGACCGCCAACTCAAGCGTGATGCTTTCATCCAAGGCCAGCGACGTGAGGATGAGCGGCTTGCACTTGACAGGCAGCGCGTGGGACTTGAAGAGAGGCGCGTTGCGATTGATGAGCGGCGTGCGATGTCCGATGAGGACATCAAGAAATTGCAGGCGGCTCATTTGCAGATTGAATTAGAGGCGGCGTCGCGCAAGCTGGCACTGCTGCCTGCGAACAAACAAGAGCAGTACATGAACGAGGGCCGGGAGCTTGCCAAGACGCTCGTTCAGCACGGCGCGGACATCATCGTGAGCGGTGACTATGACGCGCTGCGGGCAGAGCAGTTGCGGCGGATGAATCAGGACGGCAACTTCAATCACCTGTTGCTGCCCGATCCAAGCGGCAAGGCTGACTCATGGGCGCTTGTGAAGGTTCCGAAGGCCAGCACCAACGCTCCCGAAACGATCACGTTTGGCAACGGCAAGAGTGTCGTAGTGCCCGCCGGAACCTCAGTTCATGACCTCGTTCAACTGAAGGCAAAGGCAATCACGGAACAGCTTAACCGTGACACTCAGCTTGAGGTCGCGCGCATCCAGTCGCAGCGACGGGAGCAGGAACGGCAACTGACGCTGAAAGAGGCACTGACTCAGGCACGCGCGGAAGTGAACCAACTCGTACAAGCAGAGCAGACCGTACCGCAGAGCAAACGGCAGTTCAAATCGCAGGATGACATTACCAAGGCGGTGAACAAGCGCGCGCAAGAACTGATGGACTTGGCTTCTCAGTTGAAGCGCAACGGCATCGAACAGCCAGCAAATCTCATGGGCGTGTTGGGCCAGTTGCACAGCCTCAAACGCAGCGGCGCTTCTGAGGCGCAACTTAAGCAGTCCATCGCATACAGCCTGAACCTCAATCAGATCACTCCGCAAGAGGCTGTCGCGCTGTACGACCAACTTGGGCTCAGTCCCAATGTTGTAACACAGACCGCGCCTGCTGCGGAGCCGCAGCTTGTACCGTCGCACAAGCCAACTACGCCACAGCCGCAGCCTGAGCCGTACCGCGAGTATCACGGTTTCGGTAACATCATGAATCGCTAAAGCAACAATGGCAACGACAGTAATTACTCCGCGAGAACAGGCGATTCTCACGGAACTTCAGCAGTTCGGCGTGGGACAGCCGATCAATGAGCCTCGCGTCGCCACATCCGAGGCCATGTCCGGCACGGCTGTCCCACAGCCGCAAGACCGCAATCAAGCAATTCTTCAAGAGTTGCAGCAGCTAGGCGCGGTACTGCCGCAGAGCAGGAACGAGGCCGTGCTGCGTGAGTTGGGTCATATCGCGCGTCGCAATCAGGACATCATCTCGGGCACGTCGTTTCTTGAGAAAACCTTTGATGTGCTGAACACGCCGCAACAGTTCTTGTTCGGTTTGCTCACAAAGGAAGCGAATGAGGACTTGATTCAGGCGGGGATTCGAGGCACGCGCGAGAACGCCCGCTTTGCTGATGTGCTTGAGCGAGACTTCAGTGCAAATCCCGACAGTTGGGGAACCAAGATTGCGGGGTTTGCGGGCGACTTGCTGCTTGATCCTCTACTCTTTGTGCCAGTCGGCAAGGTCGTAAAGGTCGGCGGGAAGGTCATTCGCGGCGTTGGCAAGTTCGGCATCGGCGCGGCTGAGCACGTCGCGCCTAACCTGACCGCACGGCTGTACGAATCTGCGGTTAAGCCACTTGCCCGCGCGTTCAGCAAGACCGCCTTACGCAGCGATGCAGAGAAAGAACTAATCAGTCTCATTGACCTTGAACTCACGAAAGCGCAGGCCACAGCGAACCGCATCCTGCTTGAAGAGAACGAGGCGCGACAGGTCGCAACGGATATAGCCAAGCGGCTGAACCTGCCCGAGCAGGACGTGTTTAATGAGGTCGCACGGCGCGTAGAGGTCAAGACGCAATCACAGTTAGCGTTCCCGTTCGCAACCGAGGCCGAGAGCAAGCGCGTTATGCAGTCCCCTCAACTTGACCTCTTCCCCGGACTAAAGGGCGAAGTTGGGCGGGAGTTCGCTCTTATTGAGTCACAGGTCAAGGACGCAGCCGCAGACTTGGCGTCAAAGCTGCCAGCCGCAGAAGAGAGGGAAATTGCCCAACAAGCTACGTCTCTCAAGCAGCGGCTTGAGAACGCCCTTGTGCGGGAGCAGTCGTTCGGCCTGAGTACCACACGGCTTGAGGATGCGACCGTTGATTACCTCACTCACCTGACTACACCCGAGGCAAAGAAACTCATCGCAGAACTGCCCGAGTTCCGCAGCTTGGGCCGTGAGTTCGATGCCCGGCACGCTTTCCAGTTGGCGCGACAGTTGGATGAGTCGCATCCCGCCATTCGCGCTGTCATCGAGGCGGGCGGCTCCGCAGACATCGCAACGCTCAATCGGCTGTGGCAAGAGGGCAAGTTGTTTCCTGACCTTGGGCCGCAGACGAACAAGCTGTTTGTTGATGATCCTTATGCCGTCGCTGCTGTGCGGCGCATACGCGGTGAGAAAGCGATTGCCGATGCTGAGATTCTGATTAAGACAGCGGGCAATCCCAATCTCGCACTGCCGAAAGCAGCGGCCCCGTCACATTTCCGACCGCTGCGGCTGCCGAGCGATGCGCGTTGGGACAGGCTCAGAGGCTATCTCGATAGGTTCGCCTTTGATCCCGACGTTGCCGCGCACTTGGAGCAGACGATCCAAACGACGCTGTTGCCCGAGGGACTGGACAAGTTCCTCAAGGGCTTCGATACGGTACAGAACTTGTGGAAGCAACTCACGCTTCACATCTTCCCCTCGTATCACACCCGCAACTTCGTCGGCAACGTTTGGAACAACTGGCTTGCGGGTCTTGATAACCCGAAGTGGTATTTCGACGCTGCCAAGGTACAGCTTGGGACGGCGCGCGAATTGACACTTGCGGGCAAGACCTATTCGCTAGATGTGCTGCGACGCATGGCTGAGGACTTCGGCATCAGTACGGGGACGTTCGCTGAGGCCGAAACCTTCCGCAAGTCGCTGCCCGGCATGAGCCGCGTTTATTTTGAGGCGCGTGACATACCGGGTTTGGGCAAGGCAGTCGGGGCCGGGCAAAAGCTCGGGCAGACCATCGAAGAGAACTCACGGCTGGCGCTGTTCCTGCATGAGCTTGATAACGGCAAGAGTGCAACGGAAGCGGCGCTGACTGTGAAGAAGTACCTCTTCGATTACGCCAACGGGCTGACTAGGTTCGAGCAGAGCGTGATGCGGCGCGTGATGCCCTTCTACACGTGGACACGCTTCAACCTACCGTTACAGGTTCGGGCGCTTGTGGACAATCCGCGTCCGTACTTGCGCCTGAGCGAGTTCGTGAACACAGTCAGGACAAAGGGCATCGCTGGCGGCAAGGACTTTGAAGAACGGGCCGCAGCCTATCGCGGTGAGGACGCTGCGTACCTTGCCGAGTTCATCAAGCAGAACGCAGGTATTCCAGTACGCACCGTGCCAAATGGTGAGCCTGAGTTCTACCTGCTCTCCAGTTGGATTCCGGCGGCTGACCTTGACGTGCTCGGATCGAAAGGCGGCATGTTCGACAGGCTCAAAGACCTGTTGAGCCCGTTCATCAAGACGCCAATTGAGCAGCTATCAAACCGTGACCTGTTCACGGGCCGCGAACTGGAGCAGTACCCCGGCGAAACGCAGCGGTTCCTCAATGTTGAGGTTCGCAGGCGATACGCTCAACTGCTCCGCAACGTGCGGCTGCTTGGCGAGGCAGACCGCGTGTTGAAAGCGTGGAACGAGCAGGATCAGTTGGAGCCGGATCAGCAATCAAAGCTGTCCGCCCTGACGCGCCTGTTGTTCGGCCTGAAGGGTTACGAAGCACGGCCCGAAGTCGAGGGCCGCAGACTCCAACAGAAGCAGCGTGAGCGCATGAGGCAGCTACGCGGCGCAATCCGCAACGATCTTCCCGACGCTGCTCAGATTCTTGCTGAGCAGCTAGATGAGGACGGGCAGGAATAGACTGCCCGTCTCTCCCGATAGGTTCAAACAATGGCAATCTCCAAGACCACTGCTCCTGCGGTCGAAGCAGGGGCGTTCACAAAGATTAGTGTGGACATCGCCAGCATCCCCGCGAACTCTTCCCTTGACGTGCAGGTGCCTGCACCGAGGAGCTTCAAAGTCGGGCGTCCTGTACTTGTGTTTCTCGCGCCTGACCAAACGGCGCTCAATACGGGCGTGCAGCTTCAGGGCATGGGGCGCTGCATCGCCGTCAGTGGCGTGAAGAAGATTGAGTTCCGTGTGTCCAATCACACCGGGGCCGCAATAGACCCAACTGCCCGCACCTTCTACTTTCTACAACTCTAAGAGGTACGACTATGCCGGGATTCAAACACACTCCAATTGCGATGAACGGCCCCGCAATCAACATTCCGATGGGCCGTGGCGTGATTCCAGCCGCCAACGAAGAACAGCAGGCCGAAGTCAATCAGTCCCAGGTTCCAAACATCAGCGAGAATGTGGGCCTGCTTGATGATGAGTTTGCGATACAGACTCAGCAGGCCCAACCGAAAACGGCTCCCAAGCCGCAGCAGGCAGCACAACAGCCCGAGGCTGATTATGAGCCGACCGAAGATGATGCCGAGGGGTTCGAGCAGATGTTTGAGGAAGTCACAGGACAGAAGCCAACCGACTTCCGCGAAACCATCGAAGCTCTAAAGGCGTTTCAGCAGCGGGCGGCTGAAGCGCAGGCGGCGCAAGAGTTCATTGTGGCCCACAAGCACGATTATGTTCCTACGCCTGAGAATGCAGCGGCGATTGAAAAGTACATGCAGGCCAACCGCCTGACGTACACGCGCGACAACTTGGAGCGGGCGTTTGCCGACCTGAACCAAAAGCAAGCTCTTGTGCGTCCCAAGCGGCCATCGGGCGGAACGGGGCTGTCTGACCGCAGCAGCGCGCGTATCGTACAGCAGCCCGATAACCGTGAGGCACTGGAGCGGAAGATTCATTCGATGTCGCTAGATGAGGCCCGCGCATTTGTAACGGAGCAGTTCTATCGGATGAATCACGGGCAGCCTGTTTCACTCGACAGCACGCCCGGCTTCGATGACTTCTAACCATGAACGAAACTGAACGACGCTGTGCAGTTGGGGGCTGTCGCGCGGTTCCACTGAGCGACGGCCCCTACTGCCGATTCCATGACCCGAATCCCGACAGGCGAACCAAGCCCGAACCTGCAAAGCCCGAAGCAGTCCTTGACCCCATTACAGGGCAGGACATCAGCGAAGCGGGACTGCGCGAGGGGTGGAAGAAACTGAAGGTTGATCCCAAGGACGCAGAGCACATCGTTGCCGAGCTTGAGGCTGAGGCAGCGCAGTTGGACGCGGGGCATGAGAAGTATGTTGCAGAGCAGATAGAAATCGCTGAGGCAATACAAGCGGCACAGGCCAAGAACAACGCACTGCTGGCAGCGGAGTACGTCAAGCAACACAAGGCCGTTGTGGAAGCCGTTGCCGAGGCCAACGAGAGATCAACACTCCCTGCCGATACTACCCGGTTGCGAGTCGTTGCTGAACTCAATCGGACATAGCCACTGGACAATTCATTCGTTGCCTTTGGGCCGATTCCCAATCGAAGGGAGTCGGCCCGTTTTTGTTTGTGCCCGAGTTCTGAATTGCGCGTGCATATTCATGATTCACCCGGCATGAAAGTTTCAGTGGCTTGGAGCGGCGTTCGGATCGCAGATAGGACATCGGCGTTCATGTGCATCGCAACTGTTCGCCTCAAATTCATGCCCTTTCGGACAGCGTAGTCTCCAAATTTTGGCGAACGGATGGTTGGGACTTTTCCGTTCTGTCTTCTCTATTACTTCAAGACCGTTCTTCATAGGCTTGGAAATCCAGCATCTCCATTCTATCGCTCCGGGTTGGGGAGTTTGGGACACACTTTGGGGCACAGTCGCTCTTACGAGGCACAGTAGAACGAGAGCGACCGTTTCCGCTGCTGTCTGTAAGTTGCTTGGAATTGAGGAATTAAGCTGGTGCCGGGAGGGGGAATCGAACCCCCAAGGTACCAAGTACCGGCGGATTTTGAGTCCGCTGCGTCTGCCAGTTCCGCCATCCCGGCTTGAACTCCAACCAGTATCGCATAGCGCCTGTGTGGCTGCCAACGAATCAGTTGGAGTGATTGATAGCTTTGATTCCTATACGAGTTCCAGCGTGATCTTTTTCTCCTCAGGATCAAGCGCAACGATCCGCACGCTGCAAATCTGGCCTTCGCGAACAGGTTCGCTCTTCGCTGGACCAGAGCTCACGCCTTTCCATCTCGCCTGCAACATCGAACCGAGGGAAGATAAATCGGCCTTCGCTGAACTCGGGGTCTCCTGCGCTGGCTGATCCTTTACAGTGATTCGGCACGCAGCGTAGACGCCCTCACCCAATTCAATCTGCGCTTCTTCGCCGGAAATGCTGGTCACGCGTCCCGTAACAACGTCTCCAGCCTTATGCTCGCCGATGTACTCTTCGAGGCTGGTTGGCAACAGCTGTTTCATGCCAAGCCGCAACCGACGACGCTCTGTGTCGATCTCGAGCACCTGTGCCTCTACGGTCTGCCCAGCTTTAAGAACGTCCTGCGGGTGATTAAGCCGTCTCTCGTCGGTGATGTCGCTGATGTGGATCATGCCCTCGACGCCTTCGGCAATCTGAACGAACGCGCCAAACTTCATCAAGCTCGTGATCTGACCCTCAACGACGGATCCAGCAGGGAACTTCTTCGTGATCTCGAGCCAAGGATCTCCTAGTGCTTGCTTCAGTCCAAGCGAGATTCGCTTTTCATCGGGACTCACACCAAGAATCACGACTTCGACAGACTCTCCCGGTTTCACAACTGAGCTCGCCCGCACCTTCTTGGCTGACCACGACATTTCGGAAACGTGAATCAAGCCTTCGACACCGGGCTCCAACTCAACGAAGGCTCCGAAGTCTTGCACGCGAGAAACCGTGCCACGAACGCGCTCACCCACTTTGTACTTTTCGGAAACACCTTCCCAGGGATGCGCTTGAAGTTGTTTGAGCCCCAGTGATATCCGGCGCTTTTCCGGATCGAACTTAAGGACCTGAACTTCGACTTGTTGACCAACAGAGAGCACGTCGGAAGCCTTTTGCACGCGGCTCCACGACATGTCAGCAATGTGCAGCAATCCGTCGACCCCACCAATGTCGATGAACGCACCATAATCGGTGATGCTACGGACCGTTCCTTTGACAGTCGAGCCTTCCTTAAGCTCCTGGTAGACTCGCGCTTTCGTCGCACGTTCTTCTTCCTCTAGCACGATGCGACGGTCAACCACAACATCCTCTTCGGTGACGTCAAGCTTCGTGATTCGGCAGCGAATCTCTTCGCCCACGAGCTTTTCCATCTGAGCCGCGTCCCGAGTGCCAGTCCTCGAAGCCGGCATGAAAGCGCGCACTCCGACATCAACACTCAGTCCTCCCTTCACGACTGCGGTCACCGTTCCTGCAACGGTTTCCTTCTCGGCAAACGCCCTCTCAAGAGCCGTCCAGTCCGTCGGTCGTTCAACCTTGCCCAGCGCGAGCGCGTAATAGCCTTCGGGATCGCGCCCCTTCACATTAACCAGCAGCTTGTCGCCGGCCTTTGGCAATTCAAGGTTGTTTTGAAAGAGACTGACTGGCAGTATCCCTTCGGTCTTATAGCCGATGTCCAGAAACACAGACTCAGCGGACACGGCGATCACCGTGGCATTGATGCCCTTCTGTCCTTCTTCCTTCTTTCGGGCGTTGCTTTTCTCGTATTGGGACAGGACGTCGCCGAAAGACTCTTCGGTCTGCGTCGTGGAGGTTGGGTTGGGATTGTTTGAATCTGACATGGGGTAATCACATTGTGTCACAACCGAAACACAGTAGGCAAAGCCATACAAGGCGCTTGGCTCTCTTGCCGAACCTTCTATGATGTTTTGAACGATGCTTATGAAGAAGCACTTCGACTTGGTCATCATTGGAGGCGGCGCTGCCGGGCTTTTCTGCGCCGCGGAAGCGGGGAAACGTGGGCGTAGTGTCGTGGTCCTTGAGCGGGCAGCTCGCATCGGCAAGAAGATCCTGATTTCCGGTGGCGGACGCTGCAACTTCACCAACATTCATTGCCGGCCCGAGAACTTCATCTCTGCGAATCCCCATTTCTGCAAGTCGGCCCTTGCGCGCTACTCGCCGTCGGACTTTATCGCTTTGGTCGAGAAGCATGGGATTCGCTATCACGAGAAGGCACACGGACAGCTATTCTGTGACGGTTCATCGCTTGAAGTCCTCTCGATGCTCGAGCAAGAGTGCCGCGCAGCCAAGGTCTCCATTCTTACCGGCGCGAACATAATCGAGGTTTCACGCCCTGATGGCTTCTGCATTCATACGAGCGACATCGAGTTTCGTGCACCAGCACTGGTGGTCGCGACCGGAGGTTTGTCCATACCGAAGATGGGAGCTACCGGATTCGGGTACGACCTGGCCCGGCAGTTTGGTCTCAAGATTCGTGAATGCAAGCCCGGCTTGGTGCCGCTCACCTTCCGCCCTGAGGATTCTGAGCGCTACTCCGATCTAGCTGGAGTCTCTGCCGAGGTGGTTGTGTCCGATGGGAAACGGAACACTTTTCAGGAGAAGATGCTCTTCACGCATCGAGGCTTGAGTGGCCCCTCGATACTTCAAATCTCGTCGTATTGGAATGGAAGCGACCCAATCTCAATCGATTTGGTTCCTGATTGTACGCCGTTCACTCTCTTGCTACAGCCGAAATCCCGCCGTGACCTGAATGCCGCAAGAAGTGAACTCCGCAAAGCGCTCCCAAATCGTCTCGCAGACCGCTGGCTTGACGCCATCGGACCGGCCACTTGGTCCAACCACGAGATAGCTGAACTCGAACAGAGACTACATCACTGGGCAGTGACTCCGGCCGGAACCGAGGGGTTCGACAAGGCAGAGGTGACGGTGGGGGGCGTAGACACCGATGAGCTTTCTGCCAAGAGCATGGAAGCCCGCCGGATACCGGGTCTTTTCTTCATTGGGGAGGTGGTGGACGTCACTGGGCACTTGGGCGGCTTCAACTTCCAGTGGGCATGGTCCTCGGCGTACGTGGCAGCCCAGGCTCTTTAAGGGGCGGGCTCAGATCGCAGAGAACGAATGTACTTTAGGGCTGCTCAAGGGTTACCAAATGTTACGCTGCGATTACGATGGTGACTTGTGAGGCCAAGAACATTTACTCAGAATAGCCATGTCCGAATGGCAGTTCTGGGGGAGGGCTGCCGGAGCGCCTTGGGAATTTGGCCCGAGGCGCTTCTTTTTGTGGTGAGCGGAATCTGTACATATAGGACGCAGCACCACAGGTCGACTGACAGGTTACCGTCCTGAGACTTATACGGGTGTTACGATATTCCTGAATTGTTGATAGACATGCCAGCATCAGATAGCCGTTGACATATACGTGTGAGTCCGCGGGCTGGATTAAGGGCGCAAAGAAATTTCCGGAGGAATAATGGCAAGCAATAGCATTTTCGAGGTGACAGACTCGACTTTCGACCAACTTGTATTGAAGTCTGATGAGCCAGTAATCGTCGACTTTTGGGCTGCCTGGTGCGGCCCCTGCCGTGCGCTGGCACCCGTGATTGATGAGCTAGCTGCGCAGTACGACGGCAAAGTGAAAGTGGGCAAAATGGATGTCGACAAGAACATGGCGACTCCCCAGCGCTACGGAATTCGCGGCATTCCAACTTTGCTGATTTTCAAGGGCGGTCAGGTGCAGGAGCAGATTGTTGGTTATGTTCCTAAGGAAAATATTGAGAAAGCCCTGGACCGCCAACTCGCATAATCCAGAAAAGAGTCTAGAAAAGAATAAGCCCAGCGGGCTGCTGGGCTTATTTCTTGCGACTGATCACGCTGTCACTTCACTTGCGCTTTAGCTGTTGCTTCTGTGTTCTGCATGTATGCGTTCCCAACGTACTGCATCACCATCCGTTGAGTATTGAAGAAGGAACCATTGAATGCGATTGCCGACCGCATCACCTTGGCAAACGCGAACGGGCGCCCATAGAACATCGGCAGAATCGTGCGTTCCAGCTTGTCATAAAGACTGGTGACTTCGGATGCGGCATCTTCCGTAATCTCGCCATTGCCAACTGACCAACCGGTAACGCCCTCGATGTGACCTTCCATCCACCACCCGTCAATCACGCTGAAGCTGGGCACACCGTTCAACGCCGCTTTCATGCCGCTCGTGCCCGAAGCTTCTTGTGGACGCATCGGAGTGTTCAGCCAAATATCCACACCGCCGGTCAGCAGCTTGCCCCAATGCCAATCGTAGTTCTCGACGTAGACCACCCGAATAGCGCTGGCGAGCGACTTTGACGCCTCGAATACACGTCTTATTAGCGCTTTGCCTCCCTCATCATGCGGGTGAGCTTTGCCACCATAGATCACCTGAATCGGACCGACATTAGCCGCGATCCACTTCAGCCTTTCGGGATTGTGGAACAGCAGGTCGGCTCGCTTGTAGGTACTAGCGCGTCGGGCGAAGCCCAGCGTCAGAATGTTCGGATCCAACTGTACACCCGTCTGCTTCTTAACTTCTTCCAGCAATGTGCCCTTTGCGCTGGCGTGCGCGCGGCGGATGTCGTCGAACGGAATGCTGATTGCATACCGCAAGTAGTTGTTGTCGACTCGCCATCCGGGGATGAATTTGTCATACAAAGCGCTGAAGGCGTCCGAGGTCCAAGTTAAAGCGTGAACGCCATTGGTGATCGCGTTGATCGGATAATTCGGGAACATGCCGCGAGATACTTCTCCGTGCCTCATCGCAACGCCGTTGATGTAGCGAGAGAAGTGCAGCGCAAGATGGGTCATGTTCAGGGTGCCGTCATGCCAGGAATTCGACTCGTCTAGCAGCGCCGTTTTATCAGGGCCGAGAACCTGTTCCGCCATGCTGCGGGGGAACTGGTCGTGTCCCGCGGGAACCGGCGTATGCGTCGTGAAGATGCATCTGGATCTGACGAACTCGATGTCGCTCTCTTCGACGCGCCATCCCGACTGCCGCTCCAGTCGATGTTCGAGAAGCGCAAGCGTTAGCAATGCCGAGTGCCCCTCATTCATGTGAAAGGCTTCGATGCGTTCTTCCTCGCCCAACGTGCGCAGGAACGCCACGCCAGCTATACCAAGTACAACTTCCTGACAAAGCCGATATTGCGTATCGCCGCCGTAGAGGTAGTCTGTCAGCGCACGATCCTGGGGTGCATTTTCCGGCAGATCGGTATCAAGCAGGTATACCGGGACAATGTGTCCGCTGACGCCTTTGACGACGAAACGCCACGCTCTGACTGCGACCCTGCGTCCTTCGATACTGACCGTTACCTTGCCATCCACGGGCTGCAGCACTTCCTCTGGCTTCCAGAACTGCGGCTCCTCACTCTGATTTCCGTTCGCATCGAAACGTTGACGGAAGTATCCCTTTCGATGGAGAAGGGTGACACCAGTGACAGGCACAGCCAGATCCGCCGCAGAACGCAACGTATCACCGGCCAGCACTCCCAAACCTCCGCTGTACGTTGGGATATCTGGATCCAGTGCCATTTCCATTGAGAAGTAGGCAACCTTGGGAAGATTCGCAGCCATTCGCATGGACTTCTATAACTCCATTTCTTTCCGTATGAATCGGCTGAAACGGCCATGTCTTTAGGGAATGACTCTCAGGAGGGGCCGTCAACAGCGTTGAAATGAGACTATCAGGGTTCTAGCTCTTTCGCACTAGGCGGACCTGTTTAGCATGGGTTAAGGTCCGCGATGGGGTTAGTACTTACGCAGGACGCCGATGACACGTCCTTGTATAGAGACCTGATCTGCAGGAACAATAATCGGTGACATGGTCGAATTCGCCGGCTGCAGCCGAACTTGAGTTCCCTCCCTGTAAAACCGCTTCAAGGTCGCATCGGAACCGTTTACCAGCGCAACCACGATCTCTCCGTTGTGAGCCGTTTGAGTCTTCTCGATTAGGACGTAGTCTCCATTCACAATGTGATCGTCTCGCATGGAATCTCCGCGGACTTCCAGCACAAAGACGTCGCGTGATCGGCTGAAATCCGCCAGCGAGATTGTTTCGGGATTCGCGATGGCTTCTATCGGCGATCCAGCCGCAATTCGTCCGACCAGGGGAAGCGCATCGTTTGCTATGGTTGCCTGTTTCACTCGTCCCTTGAGGGGAACGATGTCGATGGATCGCGAGCGGTTGAAGTCGCGCTTCAACAAACCCTTCTTCTCTAGGTTCGAGAGATGTTTGTGGACGGTTGCCAAAGAATTCAGGCCGAGACCTTCGCCGATCTCCTCAAAAGAAGGCGAATAGCCGTTCTTGGAAACGAATTCAGCGATGAAATCGTAGACCTGGCGCTGCCGTCTGGTAATTGCCATATGGAGAGTGTGAGCGAAAGAAAAGCGAAAGTCAATACCGTAGTCAACAACGGCATCCGATTACGCAACAAGCTGAAAATTGGGAGAGCTACGCGTCTGCACGCAAGACGCTTGCTTCTGCGTCCTTATCCGAGTTTTCGTGGAACTCGATATTGATTCCGCGATCCTTCATCTGCTCGATATAGACGTCGGCAGGGACGTCAAGCTCTTGCAGAATCGCGCCGCGCTTCGCCATGACTCCGGAAGCGAGCATCTGCACAACAACAGCTGCCGACCAGGCAGTGGTTCGCATCATCGAGGTCATCTTCGTTTTCGGATCGTAGTGATCGACTACGGTGAACGCAGCATCACGATCCTTCAGATGTCCTTCAACTCGCAGAATCGTGACATCCGGTTCATTTCCGGCAAACTTGTTTTCAAAAATCTTGGTCATCAGTGCGCGTGGAATGATCTTTTCTTTCCCAACCCGAACCGGTTTGCTTGAGAACAACCCAAGATCGTAAAGGGCTCGAATGATCGGGAAGTGTCCCTGGTATCGCAGCGTCTTTTCGAAGCACTCGCCCACCTTGCCCTGGAATGTTTCTGGCAAGGTGGAAGTTCCGCCGGAGGTGTGGAAGGCGTCGAGCGGCGGGAATCCAGTCATGATGAAGGTTTCCGGTTCACTGAGCGGTTCAATTGTCGTGATCTTGCCCTTGCGCAAGATTTGGGCGGGTTCGACGTACTCGTTGATTAGCCCCTCAACTGAGAAAACAAGCTGGTAATTGAATGGCCGCTTGGGCTCCAATGGCAGACCGCCAACATAGATCTCAATCGCATCAGCCTTGCCGCCAAGGCGGCGCACGAGTTCGCCACCGAGAATCGACGCCATGCCGGGCGACAGCCCACAGTCGGGTGCGATAGCTACTCCGCGTTTCTGGGCTTGCTTATCGAGCTTCAGCTCTTGCCGAACGACGCTGTTATTGCCCCCGAGATCAGCAAAATGGCATCCGGCCTTGATTGCCGCCTTACATAAACCGAGATTGTGAAAATAGGGAACTGCCGAGAGCGCCGCATCATGACCACGCATCAGCTTTGCAACAGCCGATTCCTTACTGGCGTCAACTTTCGCCGGCTTCACCTTCTTAAACTTCGTCAGCTTGTTAACGCGGATTGCGGCTTCCTTGGCGCGCGCTATGTCAGCATCTGCAAGCGTCACAGACTCGACTTCTGGCGAGCGCGCCATGTCATAGGCGGCTGCCGATCCCATCATGCCAGCACCGATCACGAGAAGCTTCATTGGCTGCGCTCCTGCGGCTTCCAATTCAAGGTACCCAGACCTCGAAGCCGTTCAGCTTATCTCATCTGAGAATGCAATCCAAGCGGTGCATCACCATTCGTGGAAAACAACGAACACTGCCGCGACCATCAATCCAAATCCCACACCATACTTCCAGTGCATCTTCTCGCCCAGGTATAGCACGGAGAACACCGAGAAGACGGAAAGCGTGATTACTTCCTGGATGATCTTCAACTGCGCGGCGCTAAACTTGCCGTAACCGAACCGATTCGCTGGAACCTGAAAACAGTACTCGAAAAATGCGATGCCCCAACTGATGACGATTACCTTGAAAATGGGAACATTCTTGTATTTCAGGTGACCGTACCACGCGAAGGTCATGAATACGTTGGAGATGGTCAACAACAGAATTGTCAGCATGGCAGGGGATTACTACCTCGTATCGTCAACTGTCTTGAAGCCGTGCTGCGGCAAGTTTCCGGCTCAATTCATCGGCACAGGAAGAACATTCGCCCTGCTTCGCCGGAAATTCCAAGATCGCGCTCGGCATCATAGGTTTGTACATTATCGTAACCCGCCGTCTGCAATGCTGAACGAAGAACCGCCATCGTGTGGCACTTTTGCTTGATCTCGAAATCTGACCGCTGCCAGGTGCCCGATTGCAATTGAAAGAGGGTTACTAGGTTTGTCCCGATCCGCGAGGCAGAATCGTAGCTCGGAGAAACAATGCAGGCGTGTTGATCGGCCACCAGCGCAAATGAACCGACCCATTTGGATACGTATGCTTCTTCCATACTCAGGTCGAACAAGAACGGAGCGCGTGGCCGAAGAGCCTTCCTCACCTGACGGAAGATGCGGGTGAGGTCATCAAAATGCGCAAGACTGTTAAACGCAGAGACCGTGGCATCAAATTCGGCTTGGAATTTGATCTCCCGCGCATCGCAACAAATGAATTTAGCTTGAGAAACGCTGCTTTGGGCAATCCGAATCATCTCCGGTGAGGCGTCGATTCCCATCACGTCGTAACCGTTGCTGCTGAGTTCGCGTGCAATCTGCCCGGTTCCACAACACAAGTCGAGAATGCGACCGCCGGCTGGAATACCCGATAACAGGAGTCTCTCGATCGCGGGGAATGCTCGCTTACAGAAATCCTTGGCGAGCCATCCATCGTAGACGGATGCGAAACGGTCGTATTCTGAGGGTTCTCCCAGAACAGAACTGGAAACTTCCGTGGCTCGGGACATCTCACACAAGATGTTCCGCAAGCACGCTGGGTTTGAACCTGCGACGTGCCAAATGAAAACGGCACGCGCTCGGCGTGCCGTCTTGATGCTGAAATCGCAGCAACTACTCCACGTGATAGTTCGGAGCTTCCTGCGTGATCATGACGTCGTGAACGTGACTCTCTTTCAAGCCAGCGTTGCTGATGCGAACGAAACGTGCTTTCTCGTGAAGCTCCGTGATGCTATTGCACCCGCAGTAACCCATGCCGCTGCGCAAGCCGCCAACCATCTGGTGAATGATCATCGACAGCGGTCCGCGATAGGGAACGCGCCCTTCGATACCTTCAGGTACGAGCTTGTTCAGGCGATTCCCGTTGCCATCCTCGGGGCCGGATCTGTCCTCACCGTTTGAACTCTGGAAATATCGCTCGCTTGAGCCTTGAGCCATTGCGGATAGAGATCCCATTCCTCGATAGGCTTTGAACGTACGGCCCTGATACAGAATTGTCTCGCCCGGGCTCTCGTCCGTTCCGGCGAAGAGCGAGCCAATCATCACAACGTTGGCTCCTGCGGCTAATGCCTTCGTCACGTCGCCCGAGTATTTGATTCCACCGTCTGCTACCACTGGAATACCGGCATCGCGAGTAGCTCTTGCCGCTTCGGCAATTGCCGTGATTTGCGGGACGCCAACTCCAGTTACGATTCGAGTCGTGCAGATCGAGCCCGGCCCGATGCCCACTTTTATTGCGTCAGCTCCTGCCGTAGCAACTGCACACGCACCGTCAAAGGTAGCGACGTTCCCAGCGATCAGATCCACTTCAGGCAACTTCGACTTGACCGTCCTGATTGCCTCTAGCACCCTCGTTGAATGTCCATGGGCGCTATCTATGGCCAGCAGGTCGCACTTGGCTTTGACCAACTCCTGTGCCCGTTCCAGAAAATCGCCGGTCGCACCTATTGCCGCAGCTACCCGCAACCGTCCCTGAGAATCCTTGGCCGCACTCGGATACTTCAGTTTCTTCTGGATGTCCTTAACAGTGATGAGTCCCTTAAGCTCGTACCTGTCATCTACGACCAGCAACTTTTCAACCCGGTGCTTGTGCAGAATCTGCTCAGCCTGTTCCAGAGTCGTTCCCACAGGAACCGTGATGAGATTCTCCTTGGTCATCACGTTCCTGATTGGAATGTCGGTCCGGGTCTCAAACCGAAGGTCACGGTTGGTCAGAATTCCGACCAGCTTCTTACCCTTCGTGATCGGAACGCCGGAGATTCGATACCGCTTCATGACCTCGAGCGCGTCTGAAATCTTCGCGTCTGGCGACATCGTGATCGGATCGACGATCATGCCGCTTTCTGAACGCTTCACCTTGTCGACTTCGCCCGCTTGCTGCTCGATTGTCAAATTGCGGTGAACGATGCCCATTCCGCCCTGTTGTGCGATCGCAATGGCCATTCGCGACTCGGTTACCGTATCCATCGCGGCGCTCATGATCGGGATATTGAGCGTGATATTTCGGGTCAGCCGTGTTTGTGTGTTTGCCGCAGCCGGAACGACATCAGAAAGTGCAGGCTGCAGCAGAACGTCATCGAAAGTTAAAGCTTCAGGGACTGGGAAATGGATCATCTTCGCTTGTTCTCGATTGGTATTGCCAATGGGGTGAAGCTTTATTGTAGGGTGCGGCGGCAGAATGGGCAAATAGCAAGGCGAATTTGGGATTCACTCTAAGGGCGAACGGAGCTTTTTCCGATAAGTAGAGTCAGGTGCGAACCGGAGAATGACTCTACAGCAAAAAATGTGCACCGTCTTTGCCATCGCTTTTGTGGCGATTTCGGCCGCAATGTGTGCCGTGTCATATTTCGTGATTGTTCGCAGCTTCGAGCGGGTAGAAGAAAAGATCGTTCTAGCTAACCTGGTCCGAGTACGAAACGCAGTCGGTCACCAACTCGATCATCTAGAGGCTACAACTAGCGACTATGCCACTTGGAACAGTACTTATCGATTCATGCAGGGCCGTTATCGGGCGTACGTAGATTCTGAGATATCTGCACAGTCCTTTAATCGATATGGCATTAGCGTATTCCTGATTTTCGATATCCGCGGGAGATTAAGGCTGTGTCAGGAATTTGGTGAGACACCCTCAGTGTGTGGTCGGAATGACGAGTTGGCCAAAGTCAGTAGCGCCATACAGTACCTAGAAGGTCGCGCTTCTCCGTCCGGGAACGGGGTGCTGATGCTGAATGGGGGTGCCATGATGCTCTCAATCCGCCCCGTGCTGAGGACCGACGGCACGGGGCCCTCGCGTGGAACCCTCGTTATGGGCCGCTGGTTCGACGACAGGGAAGTTCAGGCCCTTGCGTGCATTCTTGCCTTGCACATGACGGCTGTTGTAGCGAATACCTCTGGCATCCGCACGTCCCGAGCCTTAGCGAGTGATGGTCCAACGGAATGGACCGAACCCAGGGGGGAAGACGTAATCACCGGATGGGTTCGCATTCCCGATTTGTATGGTCGCTCTGGTCTGCTGTTGTCGTCCGAGTTTCATCGGGATCTGTCACGCGAAGGGCGTGTTGCACAAGCAATCATGCTCGTCGAAATTAGTCTCACCGCCCTTCTGTTGAATGTGGCGGGATTTTACTTGCTTCAAAAGCTCGTCCTATCTCGTGTCGCTCGACTGAGTTCCACGGCTGACCTGGTCAGCGCCACCGGTGATCTGTCACACCGTGTACACATCACGGGCAACGACGAGATTACTACGCTGGAACACGCGTTCAACACCATGTTGACGGATCTGGAAGAACTGAAAAGAGAGTTGCTGATCGCTCAAGAATTGCTCGCATACAGCGCCAGGCACGATGGCCTGACCGGCGTATTGAATCGGGCGGCTTTAATGTCAGAGCTGAATGTCGAACTATGCAGAGCGTCACGAGAGAATCGGAGCGTCGGCGTCATGATACTGGACCTGGATCATTTCAAGGCTGTGAACGATACCTTTGGTCATGTCGCTGGGGATGCCGTCTTAAAGGCAGTCGTGGATGGCATAAGGAGTTCGACTCGCCCTTACGACACTGTTGGGCGTTACGGTGGCGAGGAATTCGTGCTTGTGGCCCCAGGCGTTGACCAGAGAGATGCCATAGCTTTGTCGCAGCGAGTGCGACGAACTGTCGAAGAACTGTCAACGACTCCTCGCGTCACCATCAGTATAGGTGTGACGGTCAGCACAGGGGGACACGATCCCAAAGCCCTCCTGATCGCCGCCGACGCAGCGCTGTATCGCGCGAAAGCGGCTGGTAGAAACCAGGTCCAATTCTCGTCCGTCTCCGGCGCACAGGAATCACAGCTACACGGCGTTTCGGAAACTCAGGAAATTTCCGACTATTGAGAGGCGCAGAGGCAGCAACTCTGCTAATGTGAAACTATGGGCAACGCGGCGACATCTAAATTATCGCGGTTTTATACGGCGCGCTCAGTGCGCGCAGCAGTGGCCACGGTTGTCTTTTGCCGAGATGGAGCATAGAATGAAACCCTGAGTTTTGTGTCATATCGGCGGAGTAGACCGGTGGGCGCGAGCCCACTTTTTATTTGAGCGCAAGAACCATGGCGGCTGAACTAAACAGAATCAGGGAAATTGCTGAGCGCGTTGCGACCGATCTCGGTCTTGAAGTCGTTGAAGCCGAGCTTCACGGTGGGGGAAAGGCGCGGATGCTCAGGATTACCATTGATAAGGAATCCGGCGTCACTCACGAAGACTGCGCCAACGTCAGCCGCGAAGTAGGTACGATTCTAGACGTGGAAGACGTTATTCCGGGTGCAAGTTACACTCTGGAGGTTTCATCCCCCGGTCTGGATCGCAAACTGCTCAAGCCTTCGGATTACACCCGTTTCAGTGGCAGCTTGGTTCGCCTGACGGCACGTGAGCCGATCGAAGGACAAAAGAGCTTCGAAGGCAGGCTAGAGGGACTCGTCGAAGGACGCGTGACGGTTGAGATTCCGGCAAAGAAGAAGAATCCGGCCAAGAAAGTTGAAATTGAATTGGCGAATGTAGAAAAGGCCAATCTGGTCCCTGAGTTTTAGTGGTTCTGTTTTCGGAATCAACAGCAACTAAGAATTGAATTCGGCCGTGGCGGCCGCCTAACGCAAGGAATGAGAAATGCCAAGCGACCTGTACAACGTAATTGACGCATTAAGCCGCGAGAAAGGCATCGATCCCAAGATCGTGGTCGGCGCGGTCGAAGACGCCATCGTTGTTGCCACGCGTAAGTCGTACAAAACGCAAGAGCAACTGAAAGCGGAGCTTGATCGGGAAACCGGCCAGATCAACGTTTTCGTTGTAAAGGACATTGTTGCGACTCCGGAAGAAGTTCTTGATCCGAACGCACAAATACTCATCGACGATGCCAAAACGATGGACCCGAACGCTGAGGTCGGCGGACAGATTCGTCGCCAGATCAGCACGGAACCCCTCGGTCGCATCTCGGCACAGCTTGCGAAGCAGGTTTTGTTCCAGAAGGTCCGCGAGGCCGAGCGCGATACCGTTTACAACGAGTACATTGGACGCGTAGGCGAAATTCTTAATGCCACGCTGAAGCGCATTGAGGCCACTGACCAAATTTATGACATAGGCAAAGCCGAAGCTCGCATGCCGAAAAAAGAGCAATCGAGGCTCGAGTCTTTTGCTGTAGGTGAGCGCGTTCGTGTTGCCATCGTACGAGTGGAGAAGGGTTCGAAGGGTCCGCAGGTCATCGTCTCACGTGCGGTGCCAGAACTGGTTACGCACTTGTTCCAGACCGAAGTTCCGGAAATCTATGACGGTACGGTCCAGATAAAAGCCATTGCCCGCGAAGCAGGCGAACGCACGAAGATCGCAGTGTACTCTAGAGACAAGGACGTTGATGCTGTCGGCGCATGCGTTGGCATGAAGGGCATGCGTGTCCAGTCGATCATCCGCGAACTCCGCGGTGAGAAGATTGATATCATCGAGTGGCACGAAGACGCTGTTACATTCGCGGAGAAAGCCTTGCAGCCTGCCAAGGTAAGCCGCGTCACCGTTGTCGATAGCATGAGCAAGCACCTCGAAGTCATCGTTGATGACACGCAGCTTTCGCTCGCCATCGGCAAGAAGGGTCAAAACGTTCGGCTTGCCGCCAAATTGCTCGGCTGGAAGATTGATATCAAGAGCGAAGAGGAAAAGCGTCAGGAAGTCGAGCAGCAGATGTCCGCTGTGATGACGCAGCAGGTCACGCCTTTGGAGAACGTCGTCGATCTCGGCGAGACCATCGTCGAGAAGCTGCGTGAAGCCGGTATCAATAGCGTTGAATCGTTGGCGGACATGACCCCCGAGCAACTCGAAGAGATTCCGGGCATCGGTCCGAAGACGGTGGAAAAAATCAGCTATGCGGTCAATAATTACTTTTCAGCGTTAGAAATGGCTGCCGCGGGCGAAGAAGCGCCAGGAGAGCCTGGCGAGAGCCCGAGTGACACTGTCGAAAAGTCCGAGCAGGAACTGGGCGAAACCGAAGACTCCACTGTAACGCCGGAGCTTGAATCCGTGGGGCAGGCTGTTAACGACGACGTGACTGTCGAACCGGCACCGACAGATCAGTGCTCGGTAGAAGACAACGACGGCTCGGATCATGCCGATGAGGCTGAAGTCCACACGCATGACGAGCATCCGGACGAGAAGGATGCTCCGCCGGAAAAATGATAAGTTTTGGTTTTCATGGCCGCAATAATGCCTGGGAACCGAGTATCACGTAATTTACGAAAGCACACCGAAACCGTGAGGGGTTGATATGAGCGCTTAGCGGCAATTCGGAGGAAACAAGGGGCGGATGCAGCAAAAGATTCGAATCAACGATCTGGCCAGAGAACTGGAAGTAAAGAGTAGGTCTATTCTTGACGTACTTCCACTCGTCGGCGTGACCGAGAAGAAGACCCACTCGAGCTCTATTGAAGTTGACGAGGCCGAGAGGGTTCGCGCTCATTTCAAGGGACATGGTGAGAAGTCAGGCGCGGACAAGCCTGCAAAGTCCGGTCACTCTCGTCCCGACGAAATCCAGACAAAGATAGATCTTTCCCACATCTCCAAGCCTGGAGACGTGGTGAAAGCAATCCTCGAGAAGGCTCACGCCCCCCAGGCGGCACAGCCTGCGCCCGCAGCGCCAGCGAAAGCTGCCGCTCCGCCCGCCGTGACTGCTGTTCCGCCGAAGAGCACTAAGCCCGTTGCTGTGCCTCCGAGCAAGCCGGTAGCGGTTCCGGTTCCGCCTGCGCCCCCGGCGGCGCCTCAAGAAGAACCGAAGTCGCCGCGTATTATTGTTCCTCAGCCGCGCCAGCCCTCGGCAGTCATTCCGCCGAAGGTCGTTGCTCCGGAACCCCCGGTTGAAGCACCCGCTCCACCAGAAGCACCCGTTTTGGAGCGTGCCGCTGTACCGCCTGTTGAAGAGCCGGCAGCCCCCGTCGTTGCAGCGTCGCCGGCGGAAGCCGCGCCTACCGAAGGGAAGCCTGCACCTGTACCGGAAGTGCAAGCCGAGACTCCTCGATCCGAGACTCCTAAGGAAGAAGCGGCACAGCCCGCGTCAGCTGCTCAGAAGTCAGCAGCTCCGGCACCACCCCGCCCGGGTGCGCCCGAGAAGGGGAAGCCGCTTGTTCCGCAGGGTCGTCGCGTGATCATGCCTCAGACGGGTCCTCGCCCGGTTTATCAAGCTCCGCCACCTCGTCCCGCCCCGCCGCCGATGAGCGCGCAAGGACAGGGTAGGCCCGCACCGGGACGTCCCGTTCCGGGTCAGCCGATATTCCAACGCCCACGTCCGTCTGGCCCCGGAGGTCCGGGAGGACCGCGTCCACCGATGCGACCTGGCGAGCGTCGTCCGATGCATCCAACGCGTCAGCAGCCCATGGGCGCGCGTCCGTTGGGAGTCGGGCCAGGAGCCCCGCCACCGGGAACAGCGCCAGGGCCAAGCCGCCCAGGAGCGCGCCCGGGAGCGCCGTCCCGTCGGCCCGGACAAAGATATGTTCCGCGTGGCGTGAAGGAAGGCCCGATGAAGGGCTTTGTTCCTCCGCCGCGAGTATCGCTTTCGAACGAACCACTGCCCATCACGCGTGAGATCACGATTACCGAAGGCATTAGCGTAAAGGATCTCGCTGAAATGCTCGGTGTCCGCGCCAAGGACGTCATCGCCCGCTTGCTTGCAAAGGGCGTTTTCGCCACGATCAACCAGACGCTCGATTCCGAACTTGCCAGCGAAATGGCTAAACAGTTCGGTGCGGCTACCAACGTCATTACCTTCGAAGAACAGGCCGCGAAAGATGCCGTGACCGACGGCACGTCCGCCGCAACCGAGGCCGAGAACCTGCAGGTTCGCCCGCCGGTCGTCACAATCATGGGTCACGTCGACCACGGCAAAACCACGCTGCTCGACTCGATACGCAAGACCGATGTCGCTGGTGGAGAAGCCGGCGGCATCACACAGCACATCGGTGCCTACAAGGTCCGCATTTCTGACCCGAATTCACCGGCATTCGGACGCGAGATTGTCTTCCTCGACACGCCGGGTCACGAAGCATTCACCCGTATGCGTTCGCGCGGTGCCAAGTCGACCGACATCGTTGTCCTGGTGGTCGCAGCCGACGATGGCGTGATGCCGCAGACCATCGAAGCCATCGACCACGCGCACGCGGCGAAGGTCCCGATCATCGTTGCCGTCAATAAGATCGATAAAGCAGACGCCCTGCCAGATCGCGTTAAGAAGCAACTCGCCGATCGCGGTCTGATGCCGGAAGATTGGGGCGGTAGCACGGTATTCGTGGATGTTTCGGCCAAAGCCGGTACAAACCTTAACCTCCTTATGGAGATGATTTGCCTCGTCGCCGATCTGCAGGAACTCAAGGCGAACCCTGACCGTCAGGCCAGCGGCGTCGTCCTCGAAGCAAAGCTCGATCGCGGACGCGGCCCAGTCGCCACCGTGCTCGTGCAGAACGGCACACTCAAGGCTGGTGATAACTTCGTCGTCGGCAACGTATTCGGCAAAGTCCGCGCGATGTTTGACGATCGCAGCAAGCAGCTTGAGGACGCGGCGCCTTCAACGCCGGTTGAGATCATCGGCTTGGAAGGTCTGCCGCAGGCGGGCGATCAGTTTGTCGTCGTTGCCGATCGCGATAAGGCGCGTGGCATTTCCGAGTATCGCGAACAGAAGGCACGCGAGGCACAGCTGGCAAAGAGTTCACGCGTCTCCCTCGAAACGCTGGCCGAGCAGATCAAGAATGCCGGCACAAAGGAACTGCCGATCATTCTGAAGGGCGACGTGCAAGGCTCCGTCGAAGTGCTTACGGACCTGCTTACGAAGCTCTCGAACGAGAAGGTTCGCATCAACGTTATTCACACCGGTGTTGGAGCTATCACCGAAACGGACGTGCTGCTGGCGTCAGCGTCGAACGCCATCATCATCGGCTTTAACGTGAGACCAGAGCGCAAGGCGCAGGAGCTGGCGGAGCAAGAAAAGGTCGACATCCGCTTGCACTCGATCATTTACGAGTTGCAGGACGAGATCAAACGCGCGATGCTTGGCCTGCTCGAACCGGTGTTCAAAGAAACCTATCTCGGGCGCGCGGAAGTCCGCGAGACTTTTCGTATCCCGAAGATCGGCACCATCGCCGGTTGCTACGTGCAGGACGGCCACATCAAACGCGATTCCGACGTTCGTCTGCTGCGAGACAACGTTGTTGTTTACCGGGGCAAGGTCGGTTCGCTGCGCCGCTTCAAAGATGATGCCAGCGAAGTTCGTAACGGGATGGAGTGCGGCATTGGTATCGCCGGTTACGGCGACATTAAGGCCGGGGACATCATCGAGGCGTTCCAGACAGAGAAGGTCGCGGCCGAGATGGGCGCTTAACAGCAACAGCAGATCACAAGCGTGGTCAGTAGCTTCAGAGCTGCTGACCACTTTTCTATGCAGCAGAAAACTCGATTACCCAAATCAAACCTTTCCTTGAACGTTAACTCGCGGCAGACACTAAAATGGCAATTTCATTCCTGACAATCGAGCTGCGAATCGAGGCAGCGCATTCGCTGAAAGACAAGCGACAGGTCGTGCGCAGTATTAAAGACCGTCTCAGGGCCCATTACAACGTAGCTGTTGCTGAACTCGACGCTAACGATCTTTGGCAGAGGGCAACGATAGGTGTGGTGAGCATTTCCGATTCGCGCGACTACCTTGCCGGTCTGATGGGAAACGTGGAGCGCGAGGCGACGAAGATCGCCAACAACAACGGTGCTGAAATTACCGATACGTTTTTGGAATACGTTTAGCCGGAAAGCGTTAGTATATGCAGTTCGAATAAATTCCGGGAAAAAGTAGGGATATGGAGCATCGGGGAGCTAAGTATCATCGCGCGCGTGTAGGCGAGGCATTGAAAGAAGAAATCGCTACGATGATCGAGGGAGAACTGGCTGATCCACGGATCGGGCTGGCCAGCGTGACCGAGGTGCAGCTTGCGCAGGATAGTCGTTCGGCGCGGGTGTTCATTTCCGTAGAAGGCAGCGAGGAAGAAGCGGAAGAGACAATGGAAGGTCTGAAGGCCGCGACCGGTTACATTCGACGCGAGTTGACAGAGCGGCTGCAATTGAGGCAAGCTCCCGAGTTGCTTTTCCAGCTGGATCGCACCGAGCAGACCGGCGGCCGCGTTGACGAGTTGTTGCAGCGGATCGAAAAACGGAGGAAATGAGAGGACCGGGGGTAGTGTTCCCGAGTGAACAGGCAATGTTGAGGGACGTTCTACAGCACATACAGAGTGTCGACCGGCTTGTGTTGACCTCTCATGCGCGCCCCGATGGGGACGCAATCGGCTCCGTTCTCGCCTGTTCACAAGTATTGCGTAAGATGGGCAAGAAGGCCGATGTCGTCCTGCGCGACGGTGTTCCTCACGTGTATCGCAGACTGCCATTTGCGGACATGGTTCTGCAGTCTCCCTCCGTCTCCGACAACTATCAGACAGCCATCATCCTCGAATGTGACAGTGTTCAGCGCACTGCGCTGCGTGGCCTTGATGGGCGTTTTCTGATCAACATCGATCATCACTTGAGCGGGCAGCCCTTCGGGCACATCAACTGGATTGATCCGAATGCCTGCGCCACTGCTGAGATGGTTTTTCGCCTGGCGAGAGAAGCCGGCGTTCGCATCTCGCCTGAAATAGCCACTTGTCTCTACACGGCCGTTTTGACGGACACAGGTTCTTTCGCCTATCACGGCACGAACGCGAACACCTTCGCTCTCGCCCAGGAACTTGTCCGTGCTGGAGCCGATCCGGTCAAAATCGCTCAGCAGGTTTATTTCTCTAATCCCACGTCGAAAATGCGTTTGCTGGGAGCGGCACTTTCCACGCTGCACCGCGACGGAAATCTCACGTGGATGTATGTGACCCGCCGTGACATGGAGCGCTGCGGCGCCATTGACGAAGATTGCGAAGGCCTTGCTAACTGGGCCATCGGAATCGAAGGCGTCGAAGTTGCTGCTTTCTTCCGCGAACTGGCCGATCGCAAACACTGGCGCGTGAGCATGCGCAGCAAGGGGCGCGTCAATGTCGCGAAAGTCGCCGAGCATTTTGGCGGTGGCGGCCATGCCTGCGCCAGTGGTTGCGGAGTTGACGGTCCCCTATCCGTTGCCTCGGAACGCGTTCTCGCACAATTGCGAATTGAGATCTCGTCTCCCCACGCCGTTCGAGGTACAATCAGCAAATTGCATAGTTAACAGCTAGCGAATCGCTGGAAGCTACCTGCTTGAAGCGCCTGTTTCAGAACACTCACAGTGCCTCCTGAAATGAGCTGCTGAGAAACACCCGCCTGCATCCCCGAACTCGCGCCGACCGTTGCGCGAGGGAAACTGTAGCTGAGCAGACAGCTTCACAGTTCAAAAGGGATGACAAGGAATGCAACTTTCATTGGGACACCAGCTCTTTCAATTAAGCGGAGCACTGCTCATTCTTCTGGCGTACACCGGACATCAGCTTCACTGGATCGATGCTCGCAAGCCCGCATATAACCTACTCAACGGCATTGGATCCGCCATTCTTGGTTTCTACGCTTTTTGGCCGCGCATGCAGGCCGGTTTCATCGTGCTCGAGGTCGTTTGGTCTCTGATCAGCCTATACGCGTTTATGAGAGCTGTTCGCAGTGACCGAACACGCGAGACCGCGGGTTGATCCCGCCCACCTGCTACACTGAAGCAAATGAGCACAGCCACAGAGAAGCAAGGTACGCATGACCGCGCGTTTGCCACCGCCATTTGGCGCGAACTTGTAGTCATCGCTGGTCTCTGCGCGTTCCTCTTCTTCTACGGTTTGGGCAGCTTCGGCTTGGTCGGCGCCGACGAGCCTAGATACGCGCAGATCGCGCGCGAAATGCTTCAACGGCACGACTGGATAGTTCCCGTGCTGAACGGCACGCCATGGCTGGAGAAGCCGGTACTGTTCTACTGGGAAGCCATGCTCTCTTACAGTGTCTTCGGCGTGAGCGACTGGGCAGCGCGCTTGCCGAACGCACTCAATGCGACCGCTGTCGTGCTCGCGTTCTATTTCTTCGTGCGCCGCTTTCGTCCAGGACTTCAGCTTGATGCTGCTTTGATGGTGGCATCCTGCACGGCTTTCATCGGCTTCGGTCACGCGGCTTCAACTGACATGCCGCTGGCCTCGTTGTTGACCCTTGCCATGCTGTCATGGCTGACTTGGTTCCAGACCGACCGGCGACGTTGGTTAGCCCTCTTCTACGTCTTGCTCGGACTCGGGACCCTCGCCAAAGGTCCCGTCGCGCCATTTCTAGCGGCACTGATCATTGTCCCCTTCGCGCTAATTCGCCGCAAGCCGCGCCTGATCCTCCGGACACTATGGCCCCGCGGTATCTTTCTGTTTTTGCTTG
The DNA here is from genome assembly GCA_023410055.1 of Acidobacteriota bacterium. Classification (GTDB taxonomy): domain Bacteria; phylum Acidobacteriota; class Terriglobia; order Terriglobales; family Acidobacteriaceae; genus JAEZPW01. The sequence goes on along the minus strand of JAEYQK010000083.1, from coordinate 3,341 downwards.
TCTCGCTGCCCTGGTACGTGGCCATGCAGGCCCGTATACCCGAGTTCTTCCGTACCTTCATTCTCGAGCACAATCTGGCGCGCTACGGATCGAATCTCTACCGCCACCATCAGCCGTCCTGGTACTACATCCCAATCGTGTTGTTGGCGCTCCTCCCTTGGACCGTGCTGGCAATCACCGGTCTTGTAAGTGTTATTCGCGAAGGGTATTCCATGTCTGCCGGTTTTCGGCAGATTTGGGCTGATACAGACGAGGCAGAAGATGCTCAGAATCACGCTGCAGACTTCCCCCTGTTCTTCGCCCTCTGGGGAGTCCTTCCCGTCATCTTTTTCTCGTTCTCCGGTTCGAAGCTTCCCGGATACATTCTTCCCGCCGTTCCCGGATTCCTGCTCCTCACCGTCGAATGGTTGGCGCGCAAGTACGAAAACTCAGAGCGCCCTAGCTTCGTCCTGATGCTCGGCCACGTGATCGCGGCGAATCTTCTGCTGGCCGCTGCTCTCCTCAGTTACCACATCGTTTACCGTGTCAAACCGAACTCGCAGGCTCTGTTGGTCGCATGTGTGTTCACAGGATTCGTGGCGCTGATCAGCATCGTCTTTCTCCTCTTGCGGGGGACGAAGGTCCTGCGACTCGTAACTATCATTCCCGTCATTCTCGGTATTGGCTTTGTCCTGAAGGTCGTGTCGCCGGCGATTGACAACACGCAATCTGCCCGCCCCGTCGCGAAAGAGATCGAAGCGATGCACCAGTCTCTTCCAGTCGCCGGATTCGGCATCCGCCGAGAAGTCGAGTATGGCTTAGACTTCTACCTGAACCGCCCGATTGCAATGTACGATCGCGCCGAGATTCCTCCTTCGAAGCATATCGTCGTAATCCGCAAGAGATCAGCCGACGCCCTCGCTGCCCTCATTCCGGGACGCACCGTCGACTGCCCACGCCACTTCGAGTCACAGGACCTCGACATCTGTGTTGTCGGCGCTGCGAAATAGTCAAGTCTGGCGTGAGATTCCGACATCTCATCCTCAAGGGTTACTTCTTCGCTTCCTGCGTGTTGGGCGGCAAGCAGTCCCTCGAAATTCGCGCTAAGCTAACACAATGGCCATGTGGCGGCGCCAACCCGAGTCTATTGAGAACCGGATGGAGGTTCTCGACCTGCGGCACTTCAGCTCTTCGAACCTCCGCCCCCTGCTTGAAGAGGAAATTGGCGTCTGGTCGCAGCTGCTTGCGTGGGACTACCGTAGCTCCGCTGAGATGATCCTTCGTTACGTCGACGCCAAAATCCTTCCCGGATACGCCGTTACCGTCAAAGGCTCCATCGTTGGTTATACGTTCTTCGTTTACGAAGGGAACAAAGGTGTAATTGGGGACTTGTTCGTCTCCGAAGATCGCCGTCTCACAGCGGGACTCGACATCAACCAGACCGAGAGCACTCTTCTCGCACACGTTATCGAGACGCTTCAACAGTCTCCCGGCATCCATCGGGTAGAAGCACAGCTTCTGGCGCACGATTCCGGCTCCGTTTCGCAGCCATTCCTAACCCAGCACTTTCGGCAACACCCGCGCCTCTTCATGGTGCTTCCGCTGAACTCGCCTAAAGTCGGCTGCAACGGACGGGTGCCATCGGAGATCGAACTGCGCGCCTGGAACGAGGCTGACTACCAGTCTGTCGCGACGGTCATCACCGCGGCCTACCATGACCATGTAGACGCCGAGATCAACGACCAGTACCGCTCCGTTGCTGGCGCACTCCGTTTCCTGAACAACATTGTCCGTTTCCCCGGATGCGGCACGTTCGACGCGAACTCGTCTTTCGTAGCAGTCCACCGCGCCACGGGTGCGGTCATCGGTACGATTCTCTGTTCTCGGGTAAAAGAGGACGTAGGACACGTCACCCAGGTCTGCCTTGTGCCGCAGTATCGCGGGTTCGGGATCGGTGAAGCGATGCTCAACGCGACCTCAGCCAGTCTGGCCAGCCGAGACTTTTCGCTCCTGACGCTCACCGTCACCGAGGCGAACGCCAGCGCAGTGGGCGTCTACAAGAAGCTCGGTTACGAGGTCAACCGCGCGTTCGACGCGTTTGTCTGGGAAGGGTAGTTACCGCCGCAGGAAGTACATCACCCAGCCGGCCACCAGCACTCCGACCACAAAATAGGCGAAGCACTGCAGTCCGTACTTGACCATATCTTTCGTCGTAGTTTTCTGCGTTATAGCGAACACCGTCGATGCCAGGACTGAGAAGACCAAAACGGCGCTGAAGTGTGATAGTTCGATGACCATTACTCAGTCTCCTTCGGCTCTTCGACCGCGCCGTCCTTCTTCCCGATGGCGATGTGGTAAGCGTCAATCGCGCACATCACGTTCAGCAGGCCAGCGACCACGATGTACTTCGTTCCATAATCGGCTGTGGCTTTGTAGATTGCGCCTTGGCCGCCATCGAGCATCTTGGTCACGATGTATAGGCCGCCCGCGCCGATATCGCCGACGAAGCCGAGCATATCCAGAATGTCGCCCGTATTCGGCGAATAGACCTTGCCCTGCATCGCCAATCCGACCAAGAACATCGTCGACACTGAGATCATCAGCAGCAGTCCGCGAATCCAGCGCTTCTGGATGATGTGTCCCAGGCCGGGGACTAGCCAGCCGACGATCAGGGCAACGATCGACATCGGGGTAGTGGGATACGCTGCCTCTCGGGCGGCGACTTTAGTCTTCGTAGTTGGCGGCATTTAGATGATTACGATCTCCCGCTGAATTTTACCAGTTACCTCGGCCGATCCGTTACGAACCAGCACATCGACTTCGCTGCGGACACCAAATTCCGGCAGATAAATCCCCGGCTCGACCGAGAAGCACGAGTTCGGCAGGATCTCGCGCTCGTCCTTCGTCTCAAGGTTGTCCATGTTGGCGCCGTTGGCGTGGACGGTGGTGCCGATCGAGTGCCCGGTACGATGGACGAAATAGTTGCCGTAGCCAGTGGCATGAATGTGCGCGCGGGCGGCCTGGTCGACTTCCCACCCGGCGATCTTGCATCCGGCGGCAATCGCTTCCTGGACTTTCTTCACGGCGGCATCGCGCGCTCCCGCCACGATCTCGAATACCTCGCGCTGCTTGTCGCTGGGCGACTTGCCGACGAAGCCGGTCCAGGTGATGTCGTAATAGACTGCGCCGGGACGGTTCTTGCGTCCCCAGATATCCAGCAGCACGAAGTCGCCTTCGCGTATGGGTGCCGAGCGTTCTGCCTTCGGCTCGAAATGCGGGTTTCCGCTGTTGGCGTTCACGGCCACAATCGGCGGATCATTGTCCGTCGTCAGGTTCTCTCGGTCGAACTGCTCGAGGATCCA
>JAEYQK010000082.1 GCA_023410055.1 Acidobacteriota bacterium | reverse complement strand
TGAGTTGGGATCACAGGTCCCGCCGTTGTCGGAAACGGCCGCGATTCTGGCTCCATGAATTCGCGATCTCGACCTGCTTGGCGAAGTAATTCGAAATTCTTGCTCATTCTGTTTGCTCCGTAAATGGCCCAAGAACCGTGAGGGTGAGAGGTGAACAGCGATACGTGATCGTGGTCAGGATCTAGCGGATAGAAATAAAGAGATGTGTTGCTGAACTATGTGAGATGTGTTGCTGAACTATGTTTGGCTGGTCGTGACGGAGGAAGAACAAAGCTTCGCCCATGTCAGCCACATCTGGTGGCTAAACAGAACTCGGCATTAACTTAGCGCGAAACCCGATGCAGTTGATCCGAGTTGTGCAACCATTCCCCCGTGGTCGTCCCGGTCAGATGTCGATCCTAGATAGCCCCACAAAGACGACCACATTGTTGAGGTGAACTGCGAGAGGTGTCAAGCAAGCTGCATGTGATTTGCAGATTATTTTTGTTCCTCGTGCCAAAAAGGGAAGGCCGGGGCTCAACTCCAAGCGATGGAGCTGTCGAGTGAACCTGAGCGTCTGCTCACTTAGGCGTGGCTATCCCCACTCACATCTTGGGAGCACCGGTCACGGCCTAAATAGCCCCATTCAACCAAAAGACGTTCGAGCATGCGGCATCGGCGGAGAAAATACATTCTCATGTGACACGCGTCACACGACGGTGTGACGCCTTTAGCCGTATGGAGGTGGGGATCAATGGGCTCAAGTCTGCATGACCTTCCGCGAATCGCAGAGGACACCAGTTCAATTCCTAATAGACTGATCCAAATTAAGTCGCCTGAGGATGTGATTCGTGAACGCGTGGCAGCTGAGCGAGCGCGGCTGGAACGCGAAGCTGGACTGCATCAACATGCAGCCGGTCATTTTCACAAGCCGGTGGAGCGACCGTTTACGGCGGCCGAGCGGGCCAATACGACGCTTTTGTTTGGGGGCTTGACCTGGAAGCACGAGCGCCTTGTTCATGGTGCCTTCGAGGGCTTGGGCTACAAGTGCGAAGTTATTCCGACGCCGAATGTGAAGGCGTTTCAGCTCGGGAAGGAGTACGGGAACAACGGCCAATGTAATCCCACTTACTTCACGGTTGGGAACCTAGTGCAGTATCTGCAGGGACTCGAGGCGTCAGGGATGGCGAGAGAGGACATCCTGAATAAGTATGTGTTCCTGACGGCGGGCGCCTGCGGACCGTGCCGGTTCGGAATGTACGAATCGGAGTACAGGCTGGCGCTGCGCAATTCGGGCTTCGATGGCTTTCGCGTGCTGCTGTTTCAGCAGAGTGGCGGACTGAATCAGGCCGAGGCGGAAGCTGGTCTGAACATGAATCTGGATTTCTTTCTCAACCTGCTCAACGCATTGAATATGGGCGACATCGTGAACGAATTGGCGCATCAGGTGCGCGCGTTCGAGGTAAACCCAGGCGACACGGATACGGTTCTTCAGCAGTCAATTGAGTATCTGCACGAGGTGATCAAGCACAAGTCGCCGTGGAGCGTGGAGGCTGCGTTCGGCAAAGTTGCGGGGCGCGTGCCGATGAAGGGCATGGTCGAGTATTTGGGGAAGTTCCTCGATCAGATGTACTCGGATGAGTACGTGAACGCCCTGCACCATGTTCGAGACCAGTTTGCGGCCGTGAAGGTGGATCGGCTAAAGGTGAAGCCGATCGTAAAGATCACGGGCGAGTTCTGGGCCCAAACCACGGAGGGCGACGGCAACTTCAACATGTTCGCTTTTCTGAATCGTGAGGGCGCGCAGGTGTTGGTGGAGCCGATTGGAACGTGGATCATGTACATGATCCATCAAGTCGTGCAAAAGATGCGCGACTTCCGCGGCCTGGAGGAGGGTGCGGTTGCACCTCCGGCGTGGAGGCTGGATAAGCAGGCTAAGATACAGTGGAATTACCGGCAGCGATTGGCCAAGATGCGGCTGGCTGAGATGGTATTTGCGCGGGAATACCACAAGATCGTTGAGGCGCTAGGCGGGACAGCGCACAAGCTTGTCGATCAGTATGAGCTGCAGCGGGTCGGACATCCGTACTACAACTCGCGCGCGGCGGGCGGCGAAGGGCACTTGGAAGTTGCGAAGAATATTTACTACTCCAACAAGGAGCTCGCGCACATGGTGCTGTCGCTGAAGCCGTTCGGGTGCATGCCTTCTACGCAGTCGGATGGAGCACAGTCGGCGGTGGTAGCGCACTACAAAGACATGATTTTCCTACCAATAGAGACAAGCGGCGAAGGCGAGATCAACGCGCACAGCCGCGTGCAGATGGCGCTCGGCGAAGCGAAGGCGAAAGCGAAGCTGGAGTTTGCGGACGTACTGAAGAACCTTGGCAAGACTGCGGATGAGTTGCGTGCCTATGTGGCGCAGCATCCGGAGGTGGGGAGCGGCCTGTACAAGGTGCCGAAGTACAAGGGCGTAATAGGGACGGCGGCGAACTTCGCGATCGATGTCGCGCAGAAGATGGGCGCGACGGTGCCGTACCAGGCAGAAGCACACTAAGACCAGTTGGCCACGGATAATACGATTTTCACGGATATCTGTCCATGTTCCTGATTCTCGCAAATCCGTGAAATCCGTGGCGGGCTTTTGGGGAAACAAATGCCGGGACTGACCGAAAAGGGTGATCGCAACAAGCGTTACGACCTATTGTGGATGGGCGTCGATGTGGGGTCGACGACCGTGAAGGTGGTCGTCATAGATGGCGAAACTGATGACATCATCTGGCAGGATTACCAGCGGCACGACACGAAGCAGCCAGAGAAGACGCTGGAGATGCTGAAGGGCATCGCCGAGGATTTGCCGAATACGCCGAAGGAACACTTTCGAGTGTTTATCACCGGATCGGGCGGCAGCGGGATGGCTAAGCATCTCGGGGCGAAGTTCGTGCAGGAGGTCAACGCGGTTTCGCTGGCGGTCGAGAAACTCTATCCCGAATGCGGCTCGGTGATCGAGTTGGGCGGGCAGGACGCGAAGATCATCATCTTCAAAGAAGATCCCGAAACCGGAAAGAAGAAGAAGCTGCCGTCGATGAACGACAAGTGCGCGGGAGGTACCGGCGCCGTAATCGACAAGATCAATGCGAAGGTTCGCATTCCGGCCGAGAAGCTGTGCGAGATGGGGTACTTCGGGATCAAGCTGCATCCTGTGGCGGGGAAGTGCGGCGTATTCGCCGAGACGGATATCAATGGGCTGCAGAAGCAGGGAGTTCCGCCGGATGAATTGATGGCGTCACTGTTCGAATCTATCGTGCAGCAGAACCTTTCGGTACTGACGCGCGGCAATACGCTGCGGCCAGTCGTGCTGCTGCTGGGTGGTCCGAACTGCTACATAAAGGGCATGCGGGATTGCTGGAAACACAATATCCCGAAAATATGGGCGGAGCGCAATTATCCGCTGCCGGAGGGAGTTGATCCGCAGGAACTGATCAAGACGCCCGATAATGCACAGTACTTTGCGTGCATCGGCGCGGTGGAGTTCGGAAAGCAGGAGGATCCTGGGGTAGGCGTTTATCTCGGCTACGAGGGATTGCAGTGGTACATCACCGAAGGTCGTGCGCAGGAGAAGCTCAACAAAGGCGGCGGGGTAGGACTGGTTAAGGACGAAAACGAGTTGAGTTCGTTCGCCGTGAGATACGCCAAGAAGAAGTTCGTCCCGGCGACATTCGCGCCGGGGCAAGTCGTTGAGGGATTCATAGGGATAGACGGCGGGTCAACTTCAACGAAGGCAGTGCTAGTCGACAGGGATCGGAATGTTCTGTGTAAAACGTACCAGCTGTCGAAGGGAAATCCGATCGAGGACACGCAGGAGGTGCTGGCGAAGGTCCATGCCCAGGTAACCAGCCAGGGTGCGACGTTGAAGGTTCTGGGAGTTGGTACGACGGGTTACGCGAAGGATGTTCTGAAGGACACGGTCGGTGCTGACGTGGCGCTGGTGGAAACGGTGGCACATACGCAATCGGCGTTGCACTTCTATCCGGATGCGGACGTGATCTGCGATGTTGGTGGTCAGGACATCAAGATCATTATTCTGAAAGACGGGCGGGTTAAGGATTTCAAACTGAACACGCAATGCTCGGCGGGCAACGGCTACTTCCTGCAGAGTACGTGCGAGGGGTTTGGGTTTAAGGTTGAGAACTTTGCCGACATTGCTTTCGGCGCGAAATCGTTCCCGCAGTTCGGCTATGGTTGCGCTGTCTTCATGCAGTCGGACATCGTCGATTTTCAACGCCAGGGATGGAAGCCTGAAGAAATCATGGCGGGACTGTGCAACGTTTTGCCAAAGAATATCTGGCTTTACGTTTCTCAGATACCGAATCTGTCGGCGTTGGGCAGCAAGTTCATTCTGCAGGGCGGTACTCAGCACAATTTGGCGGCGGTTAAGACGCAGGTGGACTTTATCGAGTCGCGGTTCAAGGGCAAGGACACTCAAGCAGAAGTCGTCGTGCATCAGCATTGCGGAGAAGCTGGCGCCATTGGGTGTGCTTTCGAAGCTGTGCGACTGTGGGAGAACGGCAAGGAAACGACGTTTATTGGCATGGACGGGGTAGCGTCGATCAGCTACAAGACGACCCGAAACGAGGATACACGCTGCTACTTCTGCAAGAACAAGTGCTTGCGCACGTTCATCGACGTAAAGACCGTTGTGCCGAATGCGGCCTACAAGCCGCCGGTGAAGACGAAGGTGCCACTTGAGGTGGGGGCGCAACGGTTGATCATTGCGACGTGCGAAAAGGGAACCGTCGAGAATATCGACGAGATGCGCACGATTAAGGGCAGCATCGACGCGATCAAGAAGGAGAACCCAAATCTCGTTGAAATTGCGGCGAAGGCCGCATTCAAGAGCTATGAACCAGCGGTAGTTGCAGATGGAGAGCCGAAGCTGAAGATAACAGCGGCCCAGAAGAAGCGGGCCGAGTTGCTAAAGAAGAGGACGGAACTGAAGATCGGGATGCCTCGCGCTCTGAACATGTACTCGTGCGGACCGTTCTTTACAGCGTACTTCGAGGCGCTGGGGGTCAAGGCTGACAACATCTTTTGGTCAGAGTACACGAGCGAGCAGTTATACAAGGAGGGCGCGAAACGTGGAGCTATTGATCCATGTTTCCCGTCTAAGGTAGGAATTCCGCATGTTCACAATCTGCTGTACGCGGTACATCCGAAGAAGCAGTTGGACATTATCTTCTTCCCGATGATCGATTCGTTACCGACGTTCCTGGTGAACACGCAGGGAAGTCGCGCGTGTCCGACGGTTACGGCGACGCCGGCGTCGGTGAAGGCGGCGTTCACGAAGGAAGGTAATCTCTTCGCGGAGAAGGGTGTCATCTACAAGGACACGCTGGTCTGTTTGCATGACGAAAAGATCGTGCACCGGCAGATGTACGAGGATTGGAAGGATCTGCTGGGATTGAACGAGGAGGAGTCGTATCGGGGCATTCAGGCTGGGTTCGAGGCTATGCGGAAGTTCGAGTCGTCGATACGGAAGGCCGCGCGCGAGGTGCTCGATCGACTTGTCGCCGAGCAGCGGCTCGGGATCGTGTTGCTGGCGAGGCCCTATCACAACGACCCTGGACTGAACCACGAGATTACGGAGGAATTTCAGAAACTGGGCTATCCTGTGTTCTCTCAGGATTCGCTGCCGCTTGACGATGACATTGTATGGAAATTGTTCGGGGACGAAGTCGGGGCCGGAATCATTAAGCACCCGATGGATGTGTCGGATGCATGGAAGAATTCCTATTCGGAAAACACAACGCGGAAGGTGTGGGCGGCGAAGTATGTGGCGCGGCATCCGAACCTCGTGGCGCTGGAACTATCCAGCTTCAAGTGCGGGCACGACGCGCCGATCTATACGGCAATCGAGGAAATCGTCGAGCACTCAGGGACGCCGTATTTCTGCTTCAAAGATATTGACGAGAACAAGCCCACGGGGTCGATCAAGATACGAATTGAGACGATCCACTATTTCCTGAAACGCTACCGCGAGGACATGGTTCATGATGCACAGAAGAAGGTGTCGATTGAGGAACGGTTGGCGCGGTTTGAAGAAGAATTGAGGCGCGAGATGGCTGCGCTGTCCAGCGCGGCTACGCCGGAGCAAGGTGGCCAGCTAGTACAACTGGCGGGAGATTAGCCATGATGGAATCGGATAAGGTTATGTTCGAAATCTATCGGGAGCCGAGCTTTAACCGGAAGTACCAGGTCGTGTACTTCACGGAACTGAACGAGCACAACAAGGAGTACGAGATCAACCGTGCGCTTTCGGGCGAGCACTTCTACGATGGGTTCATCCGCAACTTCCGGAAAGACGACGCGAAGCATATTATCGACGACTTGCTGCGGCGGATGAACAACGGAGAGCTGCTGAGTCCGGAAGACTTCGAAAGGGCGCTGGAGCAGTACGTGCCCGTATAAAGGACGTGTTGTTCCGGCGGAGGCGGCGAATCGAGGCCGCCTTCCTATTTGTTTCCTGAGGACTCCGGATTACGGGATCTAATCGCGGTGATGCTTGCTGCAGCTTGCTGGCGCACTCGATCCGGGACGTCGGGGGTGGCCTGATATCGCGCGAGCACAGAGATATCAGATTCGTCGCCTATGTACTGCAGGGCCGTTAGCGCTGGCAGCAACTGGTCGGAGCGTGGATTGGGTTGGGCGAGCAGGTAGTCGATCTCGCGATGGCCGCTGTTATCTGCTGCGCGTGCAAGGGAAATGGCAGCATTGAAACGCACGGTCGCTGAAGCATCTTCCAGTTGGGCTAGAAGTGCGTTGTGAAGCATGGGCAATGAGGCGTTCTCTCCCATTACGAGCGCATCGGTCGCTCGTACTTCCTCCAGCGAGTGCGATGAGAGGCGCACCAGGTCGGCATACCATATCGAGACAGAAGTGTCACGACGCGACATGCGCTGGCCTATCTGGCCGAGAGCATATCCGATCTGGCGGGGCTTTTCGTTGGCGTGAAGATACTCACCGATCTGTTGATCGGAAAGAGGGCGTCCGAACCAAGTGTCGCGACGGAGCAGCACGAAGGGAAAAATAGAAACGATCCAAATCAGGCATAGCAACACAATACGGCCACGCATGGGCCTTTGCGGCCGAGGCGACGTTGCGGTTGCAGCGATCGTGAATCGCCGTTGGACTGTATCAAAGGACATAGCTTGTGCTGAAAAAAGGATACAACGGAGGAGGGGCGCGGCGTCAGTGAGGAAACAACTTATAGAGCATCAGGTAGATGACTACGCCGGTAACTGACACGTAGAGCCAGACAGGGTAGGTCCACCTAGCGATGAGACGATGGCGGTCAAACCTGCCACGAAATGCGCGAAAGAGAGTAACAAGGATTAGAGGTACCACGACGGCAGCTAGCAGGGTGTGAGACGCGAGAATGCTGAAGTAAACGTGGCGAGGCAGGCCCTGACCGCGGAAGTGAACGGATCCCACGTGAGCGTGGTAGTAGAGATAGGACGCCAGAAAGAGCGAAGACGTCACGAACGCGGCCAGCATAACGCTTTTGTGGGCGCTCCGCCGTTTGGCTCGAATTAGGACTATGCCGGTGACGATCAGCACGGCGCTAAGGCCGTTTAAGAACGCGTTCAGCACTGGAAAGACGGAGAAGTCGGTCACGCTTCGATTCTAACCCAAGAGGTTCCCGATCACTGCACAGGTGCTTCGGAGGGCGTGGGCTCAATCACCTGCTTGAACTTCGCAAAGAGCGATTGAGTGGCGGCCGCGATGTTCTCCTCACGGGCACTCTGTTTCATGGCCGACTTAGGCCGTTCGATAGCTGACCAGAGTCTTACGTTGGTGCGAGCATCGAATACGGTAACGACTATTCGCTGAACGTAGAGTTGCTTGTAAGACTTCGAAGAGCCCTCGGTCTGCGTACCCATTGAATTTGTGGAATTTGTGCTGCTTGAAACAGAGACTCCCGATTCGTCCAATGGTGCCGACACTTCTACGATGATATCTGCTTTGGCGGGAGCATCCACGAGAACCACGCGCCCCCAACCCTCCATGGTGGATTGGAACAGATTGAACGGGAAATCGCTGCCGCCGCCGTTCTTTATGTAGGCGGTCTTGGCGGCTCTCAACCGCGCAATGGGACTGATGGATGGAACTGGCTTAGGCTGGTCCTGTGCGTAAGCAGAAGCGATCACAGCGATAAGGCAGATCAATACCACGGCAGAGCGACGCATAATGGCCTCCGAATTCTTACACGAACCTTAGCAGAGGGAGTGCGTTCGAGACAATGACATAGTTGGAGCTATGCGGCGGGCTTGGTGCTTCGTCTACTAGCCACAAGAAATGCGGAACCGAACATGACTAGCGAGAATGCACCCAGGATGAGGAGCGAGATGCTGACGGGCAGAACAGATGGACTACCAGGGAAAATGAGCTGGCGTAAGGCTTCGTTACCGTAGGTGACAGGGTTGATCTGCATGATCGCGCGGATCCAGCCGGAAGCGCCGCTGAGCGGGAACAGGGCACCCGATAGCATCCAGAGAGGTAACAGAAACAGATTCACGATGGCATGGAATCCCTGAGTCGAGTCCATGCGCCACGCGATAGCGAAACCTAGAGCAGTCAATGAAAAGGAAATCAAGAAGACGGTAAGGATGATCGGGACAATGTTGTCGATGCCGAGATGTGCGCCCTTAAGAAATGGCGTAAATGCGAGGAAGACCAGGCCCTGAATGGCTGCCAGGGAGCTTCCACCAAGAACTTTCCCCATCACGATGACGGAGCGGCTAACCGGAGCAACCAATACAGACAACAAGAATCCTTCCTTGCGGTCTTCAATAACGGACATCATGGCGAAGATCGAAGTAAAGAGGACAATCATTGTTACGGCGCCGGGGAAGAAGTACTCGAGGTAATGCGACTGTCCGCCAGGAGCATTTGACCTGAACGACGAGCCGAAGCCTGAGCCGATGACGATCCAGAAGAGCAGGGGCGAGGCGATGACGCCGATGACGCGGCTGCGGTTACGGTAGAAGCGGACAATCTCGCGCCACCAAAGCGAGAGGGCCGGCACTACTCCATTGGTGGTGCCCGAGGGGGCGCCTACAACTTGCAGGGTGCGACTCTTAATCTGAGTAGCCATCAGTGAGATTTCTTCCTCAAGCGCTTCTTATCTGATGCTGCCCCGTTCGCTTCGGCTTCGTTCATCTCGCTCCAGAAACGATGCCCGGTGCGGCGAATGAAGACGTCTTCGAGATTCGGACGACTGACGGAAATCGACTCGATCTCGCCGGGAAAAGCCTCCATTACTTCGGTGACGAAGCGGTGGCCTTGTTCTCGCTCGAGACGAATCTTGCCGTCGATGACTTGCGCGTCGAGTTCGAAGCGATTGCAGATCTTGGCGGCAAGTGCCGCGGCCTCGTTGCGCGGTTCGAGCAGGATGACGTCACCACCTATTTCGCGCTTAAGTTCAGCGGATGTGCCCAGAGCTACGAGTCTGCCGTGGCTGAGAATAGCAAGGCGATCACAGCGCTCCGCTTCTTCCATAAGGTGAGTGGTAACGATCACGGTGACCTGTTCTTCGTTGCGCAGAACCGCCAGATACTGCCAGAGGTCGCGGCGGGCTCCGGGATCAAGGCCAGTGGTCGGTTCGTCGAGTAGAAGCACGGTCGGACGGTGAAGCAGCCCCTTGGCTAGTTCAATCCGACGCTGCATGCCGCCGGAGAAGGTTTCGACCTTGTCGTTGGCGCGATCAGATAGACCTACGCGCGAGAGCATTTCGTTAACGCGAGACTCGAGGGCTTTGCCGCGGAGTCCGTAGAGGTGTCCTACATGGCGCAGATTTTCGGAAGCAGTAAGCTTGATGTCGATGCTTGGGGCCTGGAATACGACGCCGATCTCGCGCCGTAATCCGTTGGGATCGCGTGCGGCATCATGGCCCATAATGAGGGCGCGGCCTGAACTCGGCAGCATCAGAGTAGAAAGGATGCGGAACATTGTTGTCTTGCCGCTGCCGTTTGGGCCTAAAAGTCCAAATATCTCGGCACGCTCTACATTGAAAGATACGCCGTCAAGGGCGGTGCGCCCGTCGTAGGCGTGCCGCAGGTTGTCCACCTCAATGACGGAGTTCGCGACGGCTTGGATGGATTGTGTCGGTGTTGTATGAAGTGCAGTCATTAGACGTATTCGGACTATCTGCTCGCGTTGATCATCATGATCGTGAATAGCAAGGGGAGATAGAAGACGCTTGCCTGAAGTACGCCTCGCGCCAACTTCTTGGATCGTGCGACAGTTGGAGGCATTCCACTGAACGCGAGTCGAAGGCCAGTCACTAGAAATGCGAGACCAAGAACCACGGCCGATAGTGCGTAGAACTTGCCTGACATGTGAAGCATCGTGGGCGCGATGCTGGTGATCAGCAAGGCTAAGGAGTACACGATGATGCTTCGGGCCGTGGCCCGACCATCTTCCTCAACGACTGGCAGCATGCGAATCCCTGCGCGTTCGTAATCTTCGCGGTAGAGCCATGCAATGGAGTGGAAGTGCGGGAACTGCCAGAAGAACAGAATGGCGAACAGAATGAGGGCTTCCCAATCAAGACGGCCACGAATAGCCGTCCATCCGAGAACGGGAGGCATAGCCCCAGGGAAGGCTCCGACGAAAGTGCACAGCGGATGCACGCGCTTCAAAGGCGTATATGCACCGAGGTAGACGGCAGCGGTAGCAACGGTGAGAAATGCTGTGAGCAGATTAGTGGTAAACGCCAAGTACTCAGTTCCACCTACAACCATGAGCAGTCCTACGGCGAGGCCGTGCTTCAGGCTCATGTGGCCGGTGACGAGGGGACGGATGGCGGTACGCCTCATGCGGGCATCCAGATCGCGCTCCAAGACTTCATTTAGGGCCGCGGTGCCGGCTGAGACGAGACCGACGCCGAGCACGGCGTTCAAAAGCGTCCAGGAGAGGGAACTCGCGCCGGAACGAATTGCGCCGAAGTAGAAGCCGGACCACACGGTCATCATGATCAGCGTGGTAACTCGGGCCTTTACAAGTTCGGAGTAATCCCGCAGCAGCATCGAAACACTGCTGCGGGTAATGGGAATCGTTTGGGATACCGAACTCAAGCTGTGACCGCCTTCTGGTTCCGGGCAGGGACGCGTTCTTCACCAAGGACCGGAACATGTCGCCAAGTCTGAATAGCGAGCACGATGCTGGTCGCGAGTACGAGGGCACCAGTTGCGGTGTGGGCAACCGTCGCTAGCACTTGTGATCCGGTCGGTTGCACCGCGTTGAGTCCCAGCATGACTTTCTCGATGAAAGCGTAGAAGCCCAGAGATAGCTGAAGCATGAGAAGACTAAGCAAGGTGATTGCGGGCCTTCGGATCGCTTCGATTTCGGAAAACCGCATAAGCGCCCGGACACAGGTCCAGGTAAGCAGGAACGTAACCAGAGCAGCGTTGAGCAAGTGTGGCTCCCATCCCATGCCCTTGTGGCGGAACATGCCTCCCAGAATCAGCTGCACGTAAATCACGGCGATCGACAAAAGAGACAGGGTCAGTAAGGCAGGTCGGTGAAGCTCAGGAGCCGTTCGCGGCTGTTCTCCGACCCAGCGAGGGCCGGTGAACAGCGCGATGCATACTGCGATGCAGAAGAATGTCTGACCGACAACGGCGTGAGCCGTGGATACAGCGGGCGGTAGGAAGTTCAGAACGGTGATTCCACCGAGAACACCTTGGGCAATGACAGTCCCGAGAGCGGCAATACCCAGGCGCTTCATCCATGGGCGGCGGTCAGCGCGCCAGGTCCACAGCGCGATGACGATGGTCAGAACGCCGATAAATTCGGCGATCATGCGATGGCTATGTTCGAACTTTACGCCGCCAACCATGCGAGGAAGGCGGTAGAGTGATCCGAAAGATGTAGGCCAGTCGGGAACTGACAAACCGGCGTCGTTGCTGGTTACGAGTGCTCCCGCGATGATGAGGAGAAAGGTGGCGCAGGCGGTAAAGATGGCGAAGTAATGAAGGCTCTTGTTGTAGGGCGTCAGTTGCATCCCGCGCAGAGCCTGAGTCGGACCAGGTCCCTGAGAGGTTGTTTGAGAGTTCAGGACTGCCTCCTTCCTGTGTCGCGCCGGAAATGTAAGACTCTACGCTGTGCGATCACAATCCAAGCGGGCCCGATTGAATACTCCGGGCGACCCCACGCCGCCCGGCATGAAAGCAGAAGGAACAACAACGAGTGTTGCCCCTTCCGAACTGCTTAGATGCAGGTCACTTAGCTGCGGCTTCGCTATTTTGTGCAGAGAAGGTAAAGCTCAGGCTCTTGGATTCTTTAGGGCCGATCGTCAACTGCTGAGTTTGCTCCCCGAGAGTCTCGTGGATGGCGGCGATGGTGTAGGTCCCGGGAGGCAGGCCAGTGATGTTGAATCTTCCATTTTCATCTGTGACGGCGAAGAATGGACTGTCGGCCACATTGACGTACATCTTCATCCACGGATGCTGGTTGCACTTCACGGGAATCATCAGTTCGGGAGTGTCGAACTTCTTCACCAGCGGCTCGCCGTGCGACATTTGAGCAGCGTTCCATTCGTGGTTGTGCTGCGGCATGGGATGAATGTTGTGCATGGTATCGTCGGCGTTGACGATCCGGACCTCCTGTCCGGTCATGACTCCCACCACGTGCGGGACGTATTTGCAGCCCTGCTGCTTGATTTCAACCTGCGGACCGGAGTAGTTCCATCCGGAAGAACCAAGACCATCCTTCACGTAGACGAATACGTTGGCAAGATTGCCGTTCTTGGCAGCTATTGGCTGAACAAGATTCTGGCCTTTGCAGGCTGGATCGGCGGACATGTCGACGGACATGGGTTTGGGGGCTGTACCAGTGAACTTTACCACTCCGCTCACGTTTGCAGCGGTGGTCATGTCGACGGTCCGCTTGACTGTGGACTGGGGTGATTGAGGCGTAGTGGGCTTGCCATTGCACGCTGTCAAAGCGAACAGGGAGAATATAGCGAACGTTGCAGAAGCCAGTCGTGCGCACATGGTGTTATCCGACCTTTGCGGTTTTCGGAAGCTCATGACCGCTCTGCATTACTTCGATTACGGCGTCCGCGAATTCTTCGGTGCTGGCAGTGCCGCCCATATCGCGTGTCAGGTGCTTCTTCTGGCGATAGACCTCGTGAATCGAAGCGCGGACGCGGTCGGCCATTGCCGTCTCGCCCAAATGACGCAGCATCATGTTTGCGGAGCGCATTAGGGCCGTGGGATTTGCGATATGCTTGCCGGCGATATCGGGGGCTGAACCGTGAACGGCTTCGAAGATGGCGCAACCGTCGCCGATGTTGGCGCCGGGAACGAGGCCGAGTCCGCCGACGAATGCTGCGCAGAGGTCGCTTACGATGTCGCCGTACAGGTTCTCGAGGAGCAGCATGTCGTACTGGTAGGGATTTGTCACCAGTTGCATGCAGGTGTTGTCGACGATGTGTTCGCCGTAAGTGATTTCGGGATATTCTCGCGAGACTTCGCGGGAGCACTTGATGAAGAGGCCGTCGGACATCTTCATGATGTTGGCCTTGTGGATCGAGTGAATCTTCTTGCGTCCGTATTTGCGAGCGTATTCGAAGGCGAAGCGGGCAATACGGGTTGAAGCTTTGCGGGTAATGATCTTCAGGCTCTCGACGACGCCGGGCACAACTTCGTGTTCGATACCCGAGTACAGACCTTCAGTGTTCTCGCGGACGATGACGAGGTCGACGTCGGGATAACGCGTCGGAACAGTCGGCAGATTGCGGATGGGGCGGAGGTTCGCGTAGAGCTCGAACTTCTTCCGCAGGGTGACGTTAATGCTGGGGAACCCGCCGCCAATGGGTGTCGTAACGGGGCCTTTAAGGCCGACTTGAGTGCGTTCGAAGGAGTCGATGAGGTCGTGCGGAATGTATTCGCCTGTGTGTTCGAAGGCTTCTGCGCCGACTTCGAAACGCTCCCACTCGAACTTTAGCCCGGTTGCTTCGAGGACCCGAACGACTGCGGCTGTTATCTCGGGTCCGATTCCATCGCCTGGTATGAGCGTGATCTTATAGGCCATATACTCACCTTAGATACGCACCTAAAATGAATGGTGGCAGAAGTTTGCTGTTACTGGGCCGGCACCTTAGTCCCGGACTTCTGTTTGGAGTTGCCAGCGTCTTTGGTCCTGAGCAGGTCCTGCAGTTCGGAGAGGAACTCCGAGGCGTCTTTGAAATCGAGGTAAACGGAGGCAAAGCGCACGTAAGCGACTTTGTCGAGTTTTTTGAGTTCGTTCATGATGAACTCGCCGATCTCGGTGGTTTTGCGCTCGCGCTCAGGGGAGTCTATAACGAACGACTCGGTCTCGTTAACGAGGTTTTCCAACTTTGACATCGAGACGGGGCGCTTTTCACAAGCGCGAAGCAGGCCATTGAGGACTTTCTGGCGTTCGAATTTCTCGCGGCGTCCGTCCTTCTTGACGACCATGTATGGAATCTCGTCGATGCGCTCGTAGGTGGTGTAGCGCTTGCCGCACTCGAGACACTCGCGTCGACGGCGGATGGACTCCGCCTCTTTGCTCTCCCGCGAATCTACTACCTTGTCATTGAGAAATCCGCAAAAGGGACATTTCATCGGCGCACCAGGGTAACAGTATGTCGCACTGCGAGTTCATTGTAACAGGGGGAAGAATCGGGGCATCGAGTGATCGGGCGATTTCCCCAACACCGAAGATGGATGGAGCTAATTCTCCAAAGCCTCTGCGCCTTGTTCTTCGTGCTGGGTCTCTGCGGAGACCTTGCGGAGGGAGACATGCTCGAAACGAGCGAAGATGAGGCCTACCGGGACGCAGGTCACAAAAGTGACCAGCCAGAGCATAATACCGGCACTGACGGCTTGTTCCTGCGGAAACGAGAAGACCTTCCACATCACGCCAATAGTGGCGAGTTGTGAGCCACCTCCTACCGCAGGTAGCTGGAGCAGCGATCCCACCATACTCGCACCCATCAATAGAAGCACATCTTGGGGCTGCATAGATTTTGGGTAGCAACTTAGAATGGTGAAGTATGCGAGCGCGATGAGTAACCAGATTAGAAGAGACACGAAAGTCAGCTGAGTGAACGCTCGCCGGTCGTGGATTGTGTTCAACCCAGCCCCGAATGCACGAACCTTGTGACACACAGCCGAGGCCAGGTTTTTCGAAATGACAGCGATTTTGCCTTCTAGCCAGTTCGCTACGCCCGTCGTGTTGGAGCGTATCTTGTAGGCGGCCCAGGCCATAAACGCCACTGCTCCCAACAAGAAGACTCCGAAGATCATCAGGAGTACCACGAATCTCACAGAGAAGTTGATCTTCCAGAGGTGTGCTGAGACATAGAAGTTCGCAGGGATTGAGAACGTGCCCGAAAAGGCAAATACATCAATTGCCATGAGCACCGCAAACGCCCCAATGTCGAAAATCCGTTCGACCGCCCAAACCGCGACCTGTGAAGAGAAAGTAAGGTTTTCCTTCTTCGCGATGAGGTATGGACGAATGAGTTCACCGGGTCGCCCGAGAAGAGCAAGTCCGGTGAAACCAATAAACTGCGGTCCGAGCATACTCTTGAAATCGGCGTCGCATACAGGGCGTAGGAATATCTTCCATCGCAGAGCGCGCAAAACGTAGGTCACATAAATTATCAAGACCGCTACTGCGATGAGCTTCCAGTTCAGGTCTTTGGTGACATGCGCGAAGGTCCGCCAGTCGAATTTCTGCCAGGTTCGGAACTGCAAATAGATAAGCGCTCCCAAGATGGCGGTTACGAGCAGCAGCAAGAGGATGCGCTTTTTGTTCATGTATGTGGCGGTTCCGTCGAGGCTTTAGTTTTAAACGAAATTAGAAGCTAAATTAGAAGTGGCATTCGGGTCAACGAGTTAGAACGATGTACTACTGTCCCGCAGTGCTGGCTGGAGCTTGTTTGCGGGACGGAGCCGAGGTTCGTTGAGGCTGGCGTTTCTGAGCCAGAGATCTCTTGGCAGGGGCAAGGGGCGGTTTCTGCTGGGCTTTGGCCTGTTGCTGCGCGAGTTTCTTCTGGTTGAAATCACGGATAATGTTGGCCACGTAGCTTCGCGTTTCGCGATACGGAGGGACGCCCTTGTACTTATCCACGCGGTGTGGGCCGGCATTGTACGCAGCAAGAGCCTTCACCATATCGTCGTTATAACGAAGCAAAAGATCATTTAGGTAGCGGGTACCCGCGTTCACGTTGGCATGTGGGTCGAAAGCGTCGTTCACCCCGAGTTGCGATGCTGTACCGGGCATGAGTTGCATGAGTCCCTGAGCGCCTTTCGGCGATACGGCACGGGGATTGAAACGGCTTTCGGCGTGAATGACGCTGTTGATGAGATCCGGATCGATTGAGTGCGTTTTGCTGGCCTCATCGACCACAGCCTTGATGTCGGCAGTTGCTGGTTTTGGATCGGGGCGTTCTAAAGCGATTGGCTTCGGCTTTATCGAGTTGTCGTGCTCGTAGCGTACGATCTGATCTGTTGGAACATCAACGTAACCGACTGCGAGGTCATCTGAGAGGTAGAGTCGTGTATTGGTTCCG
Organism: Acidobacteriota bacterium; assembly: GCA_023410055.1. Classification (GTDB taxonomy): domain Bacteria; phylum Acidobacteriota; class Terriglobia; order Terriglobales; family Acidobacteriaceae; genus JAEZPW01. The sequence continues at coordinate 17,783 of JAEYQK010000082.1, read as the reverse complement.
ATGCTCTCGCGTTGTTCGTGACGAATTTCAAAACCGTTTTGAAGGATGGCAAGATCGGCGGCATTTATGAAAGACGGAGCTGCAACAGCCGCGAAGAGCAATGCGAATTGGACTACCTTTTTCAAAGTTCGGAAAGCAAATTGAGATGGCTAAATTCCAACTTCCTGCAACGCTGCGGCAACGCCGCTCTGATCATTTCCGAGCGTCACCCGAAAGCCGTTGGACTTGATGTCGTCACTGGCATTGCCCATTATGAACGGGATTCCAGCGAATTCAAGCATTTCTAAATCATTGTAGTTGTCGCCAATGGCCATCACTTCTTCGCGACGAAAACCGCGGTGTGCAGCCCAGCGCTTTAGGGCGTGTCCTTTCGAACAGTCTTTCGTCAGAAAATCCAGAATACAGAGATCGCGGGCGTCGTATTGAGTTTTCAGGGCTGTAATCTCGGAAAGGAAATCTGCGGTCGCAAGATGCCGTTCTGCCTTTTTCATTTGCGCGATCGAGCCGCAAAGCATCGCCTGAATGGGATCAGCTTGGAGCGAGTCCTCAATAGGAACGACGGTTTGTATAAACTCGGCGTTCTTTTCCATCCAGCGCTGAATAGAGCCGTTCAGCGTTTCGGTACTTTCGATGACGAGCGCACCATGTCCTTCGACGTCGAAAGTCAGAACCAAGTTGGGCCGGAAGCAGGTCATGTGGGAAACAAATTGTCGGGCGACAGTGGTTGGCAGTAGGTCGCGATGAAACAACTCGCCGTGGGTGGACTTTGTCACTGCCCCATTTGAACTGATCAGCCAGACGTCAAAGCCGAGAGCTTGAGCGACCGGCATGGCAAAATGATGGCGACGCCCAGTACCCAGAACTACTTCTACGCCGCAGTCGTGAGCGCGGTGCAGAGCTGCGAGATCGGCAGCAGAAATCTGAAAGTGTGGGTTGAGCAGCGTCCCGTCGATGTCGAGCGCCAACAGGCGAATATTCGGCTTCACTGACTTGATTTTAACATTCCGAACGGGATCGCATGTTGTGACTTCCTAGAAGCGCAGGACGATTCCGCCCGTTGCAAGGATGTTGTTTTGGCGCCCGGACACGCCGGGCACGATAAAGCCAACTCCTCCGGAATTGAAGTTGCGAATCTCACCCCGGAGACTGACGAAGGGGAAGACCTTCACGTCGAGGCCACCACCGATATCGTACGCGGCTGAAGTATGGCTGTCGTGGCACCGGTGTCCAGCTTGGCGCCAAAGTGGGCGATTCCGACACCTGCGACAAAATATGGGGATGCGAAGAAACTGGGGGCGAGTTTCACTTTGAGGCCGGGCGTGACGAAGGTGCCAGTGTAGTTTCCTCCGATCGATTTCAATCCGGTGTCGAAGGTGCGGGCAACTGGAATTTCGGCGTAGATGCCCACGGTCGGAACCGAAAAGATGCGGTGGGCGAAGCTACCTTCAACCACGCCGGAAATCCCCAAGTTGGTATTAGCGCCAGCAGGGAAGTATCCACCTGCGGTAATCGCCAGTTCATTCTTTTGGGCGAGAAGGGCGCTGGGACCAAGCACGAGGGTAAGCAGCAGTAATGATCGGATATGTCTTCTCATCCCGAGTTGGATGCGACACGCAGAACATCTGCTTGGCCGTTCGGGAGGGTGAAAAAGCGTCGTATCGAACGTTTTCGGCTTGGCTCAATTTCAAGTTGGCGGTTATTCTGGCTATTCGAGACGTATTCGGAGAAATTGTTGCATCCGAAGTGCGCTAATGAGATGGCTGAAGAACTGGAGAATCCGGATCCTGATGTTCATGGCCGTTGTCGGCCCTGGATTCATCACGGCGAATGTGGACAACGACACCGGCGGAATATTTACGTATTCGGCTGCCGGGGCCCAGTTTGGCCACATGCTGCTGTGGACCCTGATTCCCACGACGGTCGCCCTGATCGTCGTCCAGGAAATGTGCTCGCGCATGGGCGCGGTTACAGGTAAAGGCCTCAGCGACCTTATCCGGGAAGAGTACGGATTTCGAATCACTTTCTTCATGATGTTGGCAATTCTTGTGACCAATTTTGGCAATGTGGTTGCCGAATTCGCCGGAATTGCCAGCGGCATGGAATTGTTTGGCGTTTCAAAGTACATCAGCGTTCCGATCGGCGGCATTTTCGTCTGGTTTCTTGTTGTAAAAGGGAATTACAAGAGCGTCGAGAAGATATTCCTGGTTGCATCGTTCTTCTATTTTGCTTATATCATCGCCGGAGTTCTGGCACGCCCCCAATGGATGGATGCTATGGTTGCCACTGTAACACCGCCGCCTGCAGCGATGTTCAAGCAGAGCGGCTACCTCTACATGGCGATCGGGATGGTTGGAACGACTATTGCGCCGTGGATGCAGTTCTATCTTCAGTCTTCTGTAGTCGAGAAAGGGATCAGCGCCAAGGAGTATTCGGCATCCAAAATCGATGTAATTGCGGGCTGCATTTTCACAGACATCGTGGCGTGGTTCATCGTGGTGGCTTGTGCCGCGACCCTGTACGTACATGGATATAACAACATCACGGATGCTGCCGCTGCCGCACAGGCTCTGAAACCCCTTGCCGGGCAATATGCGTATATTCTCTTCGCTGCGGGTTTGCTGAATGCATCCATCTTCGCTGCTTCTATCCTGCCGCTCTCGACTGCATACACGGTCTGCGAAGGACTGGGTTTCGAGTCGGGAGTCGGCAAGAAGTTCCGCGAAGCGCCCGTCTTCTATTGGCTGTACACCATCCTGATTGCGTCCGGAGTCGGGGTTATCCTGATCCCTAATTTTCCGCTGATCAAGGTGATGGTTCTGTCGCAAGTTGTAAACGGATGCGTCTTGCCGCTTGTGCTCGTCTTCATGCTGCTGCTGATCAACAAACACGAATTGATGGGGCGCTACGTCAACTCACGTTTCTTCAACATCATTGCGTGGACCACGACGGTCGTCATGATTGTTGCGACGGCCGCACTACTGTGGTCCATGCGGCTGGGATAGTCTCCCAAAACTCCAAACCACTATCGCGACGCGGGAGGCATCGTACTCTGCACGCATCGGGTGCGTCGCAATGGTGAATATCGTTCGGATCTCAGTTTTGGCCTTTCTTATCGTATTGATGATGGCGGCTTTCAGCATGGGACCTCACGATCCGGCGGATCAGGGCTGCGTGAACCAGGGTAGCGATCGTCGTATGGCAGCTTCGATCGTCTGCGGAATGCAACAAAAGCTTTCGTGGAAGTCAGAGCACTTGCCCCACCTGTATCGGATTGGAAGTGCGCGACGGACACACGTTGAGATTGCTTGGCCGCCCTATGTGGTAGTCAACAAGTCGGGAGAGCCGGGACGGTGGCTCATGTTTCGGATGGGATTCCGCTATGACCGTACGTGGCGCGGCTACATCTTCCCGACGGCGGCGCTGAAGTCACTCGACCACCCCCTGCAATACTGAATGCATTTGGCCCCGCTCGTTTGGGTAATTCTTTCTCGGAGCGGGCAAATCCTACTTTCCACTTTTTACTCGCTGGCTGGAAGTTGTTGATTCTAGTGAGGCTAGGGTTTGGCATGGAGGATGCAATTAGGTAGGACAGACGAAGTGGCGCGCAACAGGGGCGTTCTTCGAGAAGAACTTCGGTCGGCCAGAGCGGAGATTTTCTTGAACGCCCCTTTGCATTTCGGATGAAAAACACAACAGCTAGACGAGTGACAACTTTTCTCGCACATCGATTCCTGCGCGTCGCAGCAGGGCAGCGACCGTCGCATCGTTCATGCGTGTGGCGTCGTACTCAATCCTGATCGTACTTTCCTTCTCGTTCAACTGGATGCGGCGGATGCCGTATACCTCCCAGACATTGTCCAAAGCGCGCAGTTCGCGTTCGCCGGGCGGAGTGCCGTAGGGGAATACCACGTCGATAGCTGTCATTAAAGACCTCGGGTGAAGTTCTAATTGCCACTCTTAAATCTAATACGCCGCAGACAAGGGAGCAATCGAGGTAGTTGCATACCGGTACGGGGTATGCTAGTTGTATACCGGTAGGGGGTATGCGAGATGTCGCCTATTTCACAGGAAGGTCTGCAACGACGCGCGAAGGCGGTTGAACCAATGATCAAGGCTTCGAATCTTAAGCGGATTCGACGCATTTCCGGCCAGATTCGAGGGATCGAGAAGATGATCGGGGAGGAGAAATACTGTGCCGACATTCTCGTACAGGTTTCGGCAGTTCAGGAGGCGCTCCGTAGTCTCGGGCGCGAGTTGATGAGAAACCATCTACGCCATTGTGCTACCGCGGCGATTCGGGACGGAGATGCGGACCGGGCAAACGCAATGTACGAAGAGCTGCTCAATCTAATGTTTAAGTACTCGCGCTAGTCGATTGGGGTGTAAGGAAATGAGTGGTGTTGAGAAAGTCACGGATCCGGTTTGTGGCATGATGGTCGATCCGGCGAAGGCCACAGGCGCGGCGGAGCACGGCGGGAAGACGTATTACTTCTGCAGCCCGCATTGCGAGAAGAAGTTCAAAGCTGATCCGGAAGGGGTGCTCGAGGCTGGGCAGAAAGGGATGCCGAGAGCATCCTCGGGAATGGTGCAACTTGGTGGAATAAAGTCGGCCGCGAGTGTTGCTTCGGTTATTGACCCTGTTTGTGGAATGACGGTGTATCCGGCAAAAGCGAGAGGACACGCGGAGCATGAGGGTGGGGCGTATTACTTCTGCAGCCCGGGATGTGAGCAGAAGTTCAAGGCTGATCCTGAGGGCGTGCTCAAGGCTGGGCCGAAGGGGATGGGACATCACAACGCGCCGGTGGTGCAGATCGGTGGCGCGTCAGCGGCGGCCAACTCCGGAATGACAGTCCAAGCGAAGCCGGGTTCGGCGGTGGAGGCGAGCGGGGCGACAGAGCGTTGGTATGTATGCCCAATGTGCCCGGAGGTGAGGGAGAAGGCACCGGTGCCTTGTCCATCGTGCGGCATGGCGCTGGAACCGGAGTTCTCGCTGAGGCCGGCGAGCAAGACTGAATATGTCTGCCCGATGCATCCGGAGATTGTGCGGTCGGGGCCGGGTTCGTGCCCGATCTGCGGAATGGCGCTGGAACCGCGGACGGTTACCGCGCAGGATGAAGAGAATCCGGAACTGCGCGACATGACGCGACGGTTCTGGTTGAGCGTGGTGCTCACGGTTCCGCTGTTGGTGCTGGCGATGGGGCACATGTTCGGGCCGCTAGGGCACGTGTTGTCGGGCAAGGTTGTGGTTTGGGTGCAGTTCGCGCTGGCGACTCCGGTAGTGCTCTGGGCGGGATGGCCGTTCTTCCAGCGCGCGTGGGCGTCGGTGAAGAACCGCAGTGCCAACATGTTCACGCTGATCGGGATTGGCGTTGGAGTTGCATATCTGTACAGCGTCTTTGCGACAATCTGGCCGAACGCATTGCCCGAGGCATTCCTCGAACATCGTGTTGCGCAAGTGTACTTCGAGGCTGCGGCGGCTATTACGGCTCTGGTCCTCCTGGGACAGGTGCTGGAATTGCGTGCTCGGAGCCAGACCAGCAGTGCGATTCGATCGTTGCTGGATCTCAGCCCGAAGATGGCGCGAGTCGTGCGTGCGGATGGAAGCGAGCAGGATGTCCCGCTGGAGACGGTGCAGGTTGGTGATCGGTTGCGTGTGCGTCCGGGCGAGAAGGTTCCGGTTGATGGCGCGGTAGAAGAAGGTGGTAGTTCCGTTGATGAATCGATGATCACGGGAGAGTCGATTCCGGTGGAGAAGCAGAAGGGAAGTCGCGCGATCGGAGCGACGGTGAACGGGACTGGAACGTTCATCATGCGCGCGGAGCGTGTCGGCGCGGAGACTCTCCTGTCACAAATCGTCAAGATGGTGAGCGAAGCGCAACGCAGTCGTGCGCCGATACAGCGGATTGCGGATCGCGTTTCGGCGTTCTTTGTGCCGACGGTGATTGCTGCGGCGGTGATCACGTTTGTTGTGTGGGCGTTGGTTGGGCCGCAGCCAAGGTTGGCGTATGCGCTGGTGAATGCGGTCGCGGTGCTGATCATAGCTTGTCCGTGTGCACTGGGCTTGGCGACGCCGATGGCGATCATGGTCGGAACTGGGCGAGGCGCGCATGCGGGAGTGCTGATTCGCAATGCCGAGGCGCTGGAGATTCTGCGCAAGGTCGATACGTTGGTGGTCGATAAGACCGGGACGTTGACGGAAGGTAAGCCGAAGTTGGTGAGCGTGGTGTTGGCGGGTGATGTGGTAGCGACAGGGATTCCTCGCTCCGCTCGGAGTGACAAACCCGAAGATGAGTTGTTGCGATTGGCTGCGAGCCTGGAACGTGGGAGCGAGCATCCATTGGCGGCCGCGATCGTGAAAGGTGCAGAAGAGCGCGGGATTCAGCTGAGTTCGCAAGCGGGATTTCAGTCGATCACCGGGCGTGGTGTGGTCGGGCAAGTGGATGGCAGGGAAGTCGCGGTCGGAAACGAGCAGTTGCTGGGCGAAGTAAATGGACGGGGCACAGCCCCGTCCCTACGCGACCTTGTATCGCGAGCCGATACGCTACGACGTGAAGGGCAGACCGTCATGTTCGTTGCGATTGACGGCAAGCCCGCGGGATTACTGGGCGTTGCCGATCCGATCAAGGCATCTACTCCGAATGCGATCCAGGATCTCAAGGCTGACGGTATTCACGTCGTCATGCTTACGGGCGATAGTCGAACCACGGCGGAAGCGGTCGCACGGAAGCTTGGCATTGAGGAGTTCTCGGCTGAGGTGCTGCCGGAGCACAAATCCGAAATTGTAAAACGCCTTCAGTCACAGGGTCGCGTTGTGGCGATGGCTGGCGACGGAGTTAATGACGCTCCAGCGTTGGCTCAAGCCGATGTCGGCATCGCGATGGGTACGGGTACCGATATCGCGATGGAGAGCGGCGGGGTGACCCTGCTCAAGGGCGATCTGAGCGGCATCGTGCGCGCGCGGCATTTGAGCGAAGCTACTATGCGCAACATTCGGCAGAATCTGTTCTTTGCATTTGTTTATAACTCTCTCGGAGTGCCGATTGCGGCGGGCGTGCTGTATCCGTTCTTCGGCGTGCTGTTGAGTCCGATTATCGCGGCGGCGGCGATGAGCTTCAGTTCGGTTTCGGTAATTACGAATTCGTTGCGATTGCGGCGCGTCAGATTGTAGGGGCCCCTCCCCCTGATTGTCTGTACGACTGATGAAACAAAGGCTTTAGCTTCAGTCACTGACTGATTGTTTTATCGGGCCATCTGGTGATCGGGTCATCGGGCGATTGAAAACCGGCGGCGGATGACAGGATGGCGTTCAGGCATGCTGCTTCCGCAGGGAGTTGCCAAACAGCGCAACAATCGGTTTCTGCGAACTCTACTTTTAGGGTATCAGAGTGTGACCGAAAACCCGACAGGGGGCTCAACGCGGCATGTCGCAGAGATTGAGTGAGTTACAGGCATCTCTATTCAGAGTGGGTCTTGACATGTTGTGCGGCTACTTGGGCGGACTCTGTGGCGGTGCCGACTTAGTCCGGTCGAGGGCGGATCGAAGCCCTCGGGCCAACTTCACGGCGTCATCATTTGCCCAGAAATGCATGAAGATCAAACGGGGCTGGTCGTGAAGTATATGGCTGTGGATCGCGGTGACCTGAATTCCGTTTTCGCGAAGGGTCTTGATGACCGGATTGACTTCGTCGGGGAGCAGGACGAAGTCGCCAGCGATGGCAGCCTTGCCGCTACCGGTCGGTTGGAAGTTGAGGCTGGTGGCGGTACCCATTGAAGTCGGTACAGGCATGCTGTTGTCGGTGATCTTTTCTGTTCGCGGCACGGCGACCTGGAAGACTCCGCCGTTCACTGCGCCTTTGTGTCCTAAGGCGCTTTCAATCTGCGCAGTATCGAGACCAAATGACTGCGGGGCCGGAGTGGCGTCCGGGGGCGGAGTTTTGGTGAGGGCTAGCGCAGCGTGAATTGACGTAGCCAGCTTCGCCGGATCTCCATGCCCCTCGATGTGCATATACATGATTCGAGGGGTCTCATGCAGCAGATGATTGTGCAGCGCGGTCTGTTCTAGTCCTTCCTGTTGAAGTTTGAGCATGACGGGGCCGACTTCGTCCTCAGTCAGCACGAGATCGCCCATTGCCATTGCATGATCGCCCGTGCCACTGAAAGCGATCCAGGACCCAAGGGCCAAGCCGGGCGCAATGGGCGTTCCGTCCACCGTGACTTTGAGGTCTTTGCGCGGCATGGAGAACTTGTAGGTGCCGTCCGGCTGTAATTTGCCGGGGCGAGCCATAGCGGTTTCGACAGACTTCCATTGAGCAGCGGTGGGTGAAGGAGGTGCTTGAGAGATGCCGATCACCGAGAGCAGTGTTATCGCCAGCAGGATGAAGGTGTACTTCAAAGACCGTGGTTTCAGCATAGCGGACCTCCTGAATTCACAAGGGACATTATGTAAGTTGGAGGAATTCGGTGGTGCGTTGCCTGTGTCGTGGTGCGATACAACCAAAAAAAGCAATCCCCAGATCAAGCAGAGTCGGTTCATGTCGTAAGCCAACAACTGAGCACAACGAACTCCTCGCCGGTGAGATGCACTCATAAACAAAACGAATGTTGCTCAGTAATTCTTCAAGTTCGTCGCTCCGCACGCGCTCCGCTATCATGCTGTAAAATAGGGTGTTCGAGCAGTATGTTGACGCGCGAAGGCGCACAGTAGAAACGAGGAAGAGTTATGTCCGAGAACAACGGAACGGGCCTGCGCCTGAAGATTGGATTGGCAGAGATGTTGAAGGGCGGCGTCATCATGGACGTGATGAGCGCTGCGCAGGCCGATGTTGCTGAGAAAGCAGGAGCTGTCGCCGTAATGGCGCTCGAGAAGGTTCCTGCCATGTTGCGGGCCGAGGGCGGAGTCGCCCGTATGGCCAACCCCAAGATTATCAGGGAGATCATGGACGTGACCTCGATTCCGGTCATGGCCAAGTGCCGCATCGGCCACTTCGCCGAGGCGCAAGTGCTTCAGGAACTTGGCGTCGACTACATCGACGAGTCCGAAGTCCTTACGCCGGCCGACGAGACCCATCACGTCGATAAGCACGCTTTCAAGACACCGTTTGTCTGCGGCGCGCGGAATCTGGGCGAGGCGCTCCGCCGCATCGCCGAGGGCGCAGCCATGGTCCGCACCAAGGGCGAAGCAGGCACCGGCGACGTCGTTCACGCCGTCAAGCACATGCGCCAGATCGTCGGCGAGATGCGCGCATTGACGGTCATGAGCGAAGAAGAGCTTTACTCGGCAGCCAAGAACCACCAGGCACCCTACGAACTTATTCGCATGGTCGCAAAGACAGGGAAGTTGCCCGTACCGAACTTCTCCGCCGGCGGCATCGCGACTCCCGCCGACGCCTCGTTAATGATGCAGATCGGCGCTGAGGCCATCTTCGTGGGCTCGGGCATTTTCATGAAGGACGGTACTACTCCGCTCGATCTGAGCAACGCCAAGGAGCGTGGCGAAGCCGAAGCGCGCGCCAAAGCGATCGTGATCGCCACGACGCACTTTAATGATCCTAAGATCGTCGCCGAAGTCAGTGCACAGGTGCCCGGAGCGATGAAAGGCCTGGCCGTCGCCGCGATTGCCGAAAAGGACATGCTGCAGACTCGCGGCTGGTAGGACTGGCCGTTCATACAGACGCGCCTTCGGCGCAAAAGAGTATCAAGATTGGCGCAGCTTCGGGCTGCGCTTTTCGTTATCTCAACTAATGTGAGTTTCGATGATTGTAAGTGGACTGGGACTCCTGTTCTGGATTCTCGACTTCCTCGGTGTATTCATTGGCGCCTTCGGTGGCGCGGTGGACGCAATACGCGAGAACCGTTACAAATACGACTTCATCGGCGTACTCGGACTCGCGTTTACGTCTGCGCTGGGCGGAGGCATTGTCCGCGACGTCGTGCTCCAGAAGGGTCCTCCGCTGGCCTTTCTCGACATTCGTTACGAGTTGATTGCCTTTGCTGGAGCATTTGTTGCGCTCGCCTTCCGTTCGAGAATCGGCACAAGAGCCGACAGGATGATCGTTATCATTGACGCCGCCGTGATCGGGTTCTTTTCGGTAGCAGGCACCACGCGTGCTCTCCACGCGGGACTGATGCCGTTGCCATCCATATTGCTCGGTGTTGTAACCGCTGTAGGCGGCGGTTCATTGAGGGATGTCCTAAGCGGAACGGTTCCGAGAATCTTCGAACGCGGCCAGTTCTACGCGATTGCCGCTCTTGCCGGCGCAGGAACTTACTTTTTGCTGTGCCGAGCCGGAATGCCTGAAGCTATCTCGAGTGCGTTGGCCGTGGCGATCTGCTTCTCGCTTCGAATACTCTCGTGGAAGTTCAACTGGCGCACTAGGCCCGTTCGAAACAGCGTGCCGGTTGGCGACTAATGCCTCGTGATTTATCGTGATACTGTGACAGGGAATCCAAAGATGACAATTGGTGTGTTGGCTCTCCAGGGCGATTTCGAAGCGCACCGTAAGAGGCTTGAAGAACTCGGTGCGGAAGTCGTGCTGGTCAAGAAGTCCGAACAACTAGACAAAGTGGACGGCCTCGTTATTCCGGGCGGCGAATCGTCAACTTTCATCAAACTGCTCGGTGAGGCCGGGTTCCAGAAGCTGAGCGATTTCGTCCACACAAAGCCGACGTTCGGCACCTGCGCCGGCTGTATCTTGCTCGCGAAAGAAGTCGAGAATCCGCCGCAACAGGGACTCGGCGCTCTAGATATTAGGGTCCGCCGCAACGCCTACGGACGGCAGGTTGATAGTGCGATTATCGAGAGCATGACCAAACTGCCGGGCGGCCCACTAGAAATGGTCTACATTCGTGCGCCGCGTATCGAAGAAGTTGGGAAGGGAACTGAGGTCTTAGCCGAACGCGACGGGCATCCGGTGCTTATTCGCCAAGGAAAGACAATGGCCGCGACCTTTCATCCGGAACTCTCGCAAGATCCCCGCGTTCACAAGTACTTCGTAGATCTGGTGAGAAATCTGTCCAAGCAGTAATGCGGGAGCGAAATGCTCCCGCCGTGAGATGCCGCTTACCAGCCCATGCGCTGCCGTAAGCCGGTGATGTGCGCCACGTGATGCTTGCAGTGCCAGGCGTACATAACCACGGTCGTGTCCAGAGTCATGACTCCGCGCTCGGGATGTCGGAACGTTCGAGCAAAATCCTCAGCCGTCATATTCTCCAGAAGGACTGCCAATCGCTCGTGCATACCGTCAATAATGTGCAGAGAGGGATCAATCGCATTCGTTTTGGCGTCCACTGTTTCTGCCCAGGCTGCTTCCGCGTACGGCTTAACGGTTGGGTCGTCTTCCGTCAGCGCCAGCTTGAAGCGAACAAATGCATTCATATGACTGTCAGCGAGATGATGAACCACCTGCCGTACAGTCCATCCACCGGGGCGATAGGTGGTATCGAGTTGCTCCGACGTCAGTCCAGCAACGGCCGCACGAACACGGACCGGGAGTTCGGCGATTGTCGCGATCGCCTGCTTGCGTTCCGCACCAGAAAGGGGGCCTGCGGGCATGGTGAATTTGCCAATGGGGAATTGAAGTTCGGGGGAAACGGCTTGTGTCGTCACGCGATACTCCTTCTGAGATCTGTTAAGAGCCTAGCACGTTTGAAACACCAACTACCAACCGTTCACCTGACCACTGCTTGCTTTGCCCCGCCCTGCACATCGCGAAAGGAAAAGTCGTTTCGTATGTTCCGCACCTCTTTGCCATCCGACTCGGCGTAGGGATAAACGAAGTAGTTCAACGGGGCACCATCCTGCCGAGGACTCAGGGTTAAGTCGCGTCCCATGCTGAACTGAATACGGTTGGCGTCGTGCGCGCCGAAGAAGTAGTCCTTCTTCTCCGGATGCTTCCACGCCTCCGAGATATCGACGGGAATCCACCCTCTGCCGTTCAAATAGAAATCTGCCCAGCAGTGATAGCCGGCGATCTCGGATTCATGCTTGTCGTCCGGGAGAGGAAAACCAATCTCGAATCGCGTGGGGACTCCTTGCGATCGAGTCATCGACGCGAATAGCGAATGGAAGTCGGTACAATTGCCCCGATGCGAATCGCACGCCCACAGCGCATCGCCGTGTCCCCATCCGGTGCCCGACTTGTCGTATCGCATGCTGGTGAACACATAGTCGTAGATTGCGCGCACTTTGTCGGCCTGGGATGTTTTGCCCTGAACGAGTTTCGAGGCAATCTCCGCAGGCTTGCCCGCGGTGGGAACCAGCCTGTCTGGCGCCGTGTAGCGTTTCAACTGAGCGTGATTGAGGCGAGCGGACCCGGGTCCATTCACCTCGTCAGATCCCAAGCGCTCTCGTCGAGTGACCTCGTACACGACCTCGAATCGGTACTCCGCTTTGTCTGCCGCCGATGTTTCGGCATAGAACATTTCGTTGCCGTACTTCGACTCTTTTGTCCGCCTTAACGGCAGGTCACTAGTGGTAGAGACAACGCGCATCGTCTGGTACTTATCTGAGGTCGCCTCGGGAAACCACACCCGCAATCGTTTCCCCTGCTCCGGATTGCGAACGGAGAAGGCATACGTAAAGGAGAATGTCCGTTCGGTTGGCTCAGCGCGGACCAGAACGGCAAAGACAATAACGGCAACAACAATCGACGCGGCACGACGAATCATGATTCACCTGTTCTTCTTTCTAAAAAATGGTAAGGCGATGTTAACGACGCACGGGCGTTTGGGGTGGGAACGTTCAGGTGAATCCGCGGAGGAAAGTCATACTGGACAGCTAACACAGATGACAGGGAATGCAAGAACGATGCAAGAGACTTCGTGCCTGCGGCTTGATCTCAGGTCATCGTCTATACTTGTTAGGCATGGCTGTGGGTTCAGAAAAGACGTTTTTTATCGAGACATTCGGCTGTCAGATGAACTTTCATGATTCCGAGAAGGTTATCGGCACCCTCATCTCGCAAGGTTATCGCCGCGTCGAATCCGTCGAAGACGCCGACCTGGTGCTGTACAATACGTGCTCCATACGCGACAAAGCCGAGCAGAAGGTGTTCCATCGCCTGGCAGACTTCAGGAAGTTCAAAAAGCAGGGCAAGAGGTTCGGGGTACTCGGATGCGTCGCTCAGCAGGAAGGGGAGCACATCTTCGACCGGGCTCCCCACGTGGATCTCGTCTGCGGGTCGGCCTCCTACCGGAATCTCAGTTCGCTGCTCGTGCAAATCGAAGAAGGAAAGCGAGCCACCGGACTCGACGATCGCCAGACCGACCAGACCTTCGACACGGAGTTCACGGCCCGCTCCAATCCACACCGGGGCTACATCACGATCATTGAGGGATGCGATAAGTTCTGCGCCTACTGTGTCGTCCCATACACTCGCGGGAAAGAACGGAGCCGATCCTCCGATTCAGTTCTGGCCGAAGCACGCCGCATGGCAGACGAGGGATACACGGATGTTCAACTATTGGGGCAAAACGTTAACTCTTACCGCGATCCAGCTGAAAAAAAGTCATTTGCTGAATTGCTCGCTGGCATCGGTGAGGTTGCCGGCGTCAAGCGCGTTCGCTTCACCACCTCGCACCCTCGCGACTTTACCAGAGACATCGTCGAGGCGATCGATGCCGTTCCGACCATCTGTGATCATGTCCATCTTCCGGTTCAGAGCGGGTCAACACGGGTCCTAGCGGCCATGCAGCGCGAATATACGCGCGAAGAATACCTGGAGCGCATCTCCTGGATGCACTCTGCCAAGCGCGACATCAGCATTACGACGGATATCATTGTGGGTTTCCCAGGAGAGACCGAAGCCGAGTTCGAGGAAACGCTTTCGCTGCTGGACGCGGTGCGGTATGACTCAATGTTCTCCTTCAAGTATTCGCCAAGGCCGAACACGCCCGCGATCAAGTATCCGGACAGCATTCCCGACGACGAGAAGGCGCGCAGGCTAGCCGTTCTTAATGAACGCCAGAAGAGTATCTCGGCCGAGAACAACAGGCGACACGCCGGAGCGATAGTTGAAGTGATGGTTGAAGGCCGGAATGACGCGCGGAGACAGTGGATTGGTCGCAGCACGCAAAATAAGGTTGTAAACTTCACAGCGCCAGATGCTATCCAACTTAAGCACGGCGACTACGTCGGTGTAAGGGTTGGCGTGACGCATCCGAACAGTTTGGCAGGAGAGTTGGCCGAGTAATCGGCAGGGAGTCGACCGATGGAAGTCGAAATGAAGATTCGAGGCTTGATGATGGACCCGGTCACCAACATGCCCATCGTCGTGCTGAAGGACGTCAGCAGTGACACGGTCTTGCCGATCTGGGTGGGAATCTACGAGGCGAACGCGATTGCCCTTGAAATCGAGAAGGTCACGACTCCGCGACCGATGACCCACGACCTCATCAAGAATGTCCTTACCGGTCTCGACGCTCAGGTACACAAGGTCGTTGTAAGCGAACTGAAGGACGACACCTTCTTCGCCGTGATCTGGCTCGAGCGGCAGGGAAACGTCATCAGCGTCGACTCGCGTCCATCCGACGCTCTAGCGCTTGCATTGAGGGTCGATTGTCCTATCTACGTCGAAGATGAGGTTCTCAAGACCTCCAAGCAGGCCAGCGCCGTATCCGATCGCGTTTCAGCCGAGGAACTCCGGAAGTGGCTTGAGGGTCTGAACGACGAAGACCTGGGACGCTACAAAATGTGAGGCTTGGCCGGACTAGGTACCGCCTTTTGGAACTATGAATTCTTCCGAACAACTTCAGCGTTTGTATACTGCAGGATTCGAACTGCAGACTTTCGAGCGATTTCCAAGGGCCATCGGAGTCGTGCGGGATAGTTGCATCGCGTTGTTCGAATCAAGCCCCACGGGGCTCAAGATGATCGGATCTCCCGGCTGGCGCATGGGAGAGGCGATAGGCGTACTGACCGAGAAGGATGGACGTCAGGTATTCCAGGCCAAGTCCGAAATCCTTGAGGCTACACCAGAGCGCACGGCCATCCTTGACCGATTCGCCTACGACCTTCAAAGGGAACTGGTTCTGCCGGTATAGACCACAGTCCCGGCCTCAGAAGAAGGACAGAAATCCACAATCAACAGATTTCCTCATCCGCACCACGGTTTACATAATATCTGTTATCGGACATTCGAAATGTTATCCACATGCTATCCACAGGCCTCTGCGTATTCCTGGTAAGTCACTATTGTTCTATGGCTTAGAATGACTTCTGCGGCAGGCCAGCTTCTATTCGGCAGCGAATACCACCTTCGGATGGAACAACGTCCCCGCGATTCGAGTCGCGATGGCGACCAGCTCTCTCTGTCCTCTGAACACTTTCACCTGCCTGGCGCGGGACATCTCCGGTAGGTTCACTGCTCTGCCATTGCGAATCATGGCCGCCGTTTCTTCAGTTGCCGTAACGCAAGGCATGTCAGGTAACAGTCGCCGCGGGTGAACGAGGAGCGACTCCAGGTTCCCGGCTTTCACAGCCGCTTCCAATTCTTCCAACGAATGCGCATCCGCAACACCGAACTCGCCCGCCTTCGTCCTACGCAACGAGGAGAGGTGCGCCCCTAATCCCAACCGTTTCCCCATGTCATGTGCGAGCGATCGGATATAGGTTCCCGACGAAACGTCGGCTCCGAATGCCACGCGATCCTCATTGACTGAATAGATGTCAAAGCGCCGGATGTCGATCTCGACAGGGTCGAGGTTGACGTCCTTCTTGTTTCGGGCCAACTTGTATGCTGCCACGCCAGCTATCTTTTTAGCCGAAAACGGCGGTGGTAATTGATTGATTCTCCCGGTGAACTCTCGAGCCACGGCACCTATGTCTTCAAGTGATACTTTAACTGTGCTGCAAACGGGTCCGCATGTCTCACCCTCTGCGTCGTACGTGTCAGTCGCAAATCCAAGCCGAATTTCCCCCTCGTACGTCTTGTCTGACCCGGTATAGAACTGCGCGAGCCGTGTCAGCTTTCCGAGAACCAGTGGCAGCACACCTGTGGCCATCGGATCCAGCGTCCCGATATGCCCCACCGATCGCTCGTTGGTGATACGACGTACTCGGTTCACCACATCATGCGACGTCATGCCGCTCGGTTTATCAACGACCAATAGTCCGTTCATTTCCCTCTATTCTGTTTTGTGATAGTTCTGTTAGAGTGCGTGAACGAAACACTCACGCCAAGTTTAACAGCCAGACATGATACCTATCCGCGACGATGCTCCCAGATTCGCAACTCCATTCATCACCTATCTACTCATAGCGGTGAATGTCGCGGTGTTCTTGTTCGAATTGACGTTTCCGGCCGTTCAGCGCGACCAATTGATGTTTACGTTCGGTTTTATACCGCTGAAGATCACGGCGCTCCTTACTGGCGCGCATCACGTTTCAATTCAGGGCGTACTGTTCCCGGTGACGATGCAAACGGCGCTGGTTCCCGTTTTCACCTCGATGTTTCTCCACGCAAGCTGGCTGCATTTGATTGCCAATATGTTGTTTCTTTGGATATTCGGCGACAACGTTGAGGACTACCTGGGGCACTTCTATTATCTATTGCTTTACCTTGCCGCAGGGGTGATCGGGACCTCTCTGCACGTGATGCTGAATCCCACGTCAGCGATTCCCGGCGTAGGCGCCAGCGGAGCAATAGCCGGAATAATGGGTGCCTACCTGATTTTGTACCCTTCTGCTCGCGTTACCACGTGGGTACCTTTTCTCTTTATATTCTTTGTTCGGCTCCCGGCATGGCTGGTTCTGGGGTATTGGTTCATTCTGCAGTTTCTAAGTGGAACGGCAACCGCAATAGCCGTCGGCTCTCAACCCGCAGGCGGAGTAGCCGTTTGGGCACATGTCGGTGGCTTCATCGCAGGCATTGCGCTGATCAAGCTCTTTCCGCAGCGCCCCAGAAGATATCACTTTGTGGGATGGTAGCTCTCCGCTATCTGCCCGGCTTTTCAGAGCTGATGCGTGCCTGCGTCCACCCTTGTCCCGCTGAGGCTCCCACGTGTGTTGCTAAGCGGGTTCCTCGCTGAGTTCAGAATTGCTTGGATCGTTTTCTGCAGGTCATGAAACTTGAATGGTTTCTTCAGGAGCGGTCCGCTCAGCTTCGTAGCCCCATAGTCAATCACGCGCTCAGCATGACCAGACACAAAAATGACCTTCAGCCTTGGATTGCTCGAAGACAGAATTTGAAACAGTTCGACGCCACTCATTCCTGGCATCACAACGTCCGTTATGAGAACGTCGATTTGCTCACGAGAGGCCAGCCTAAGAGCGTCCGCGCCATCACCAGCGGTGTATACATCGAAACCGATTCTTCGCAGGTACTCGGAGACGCCCTCACGTATCTGGTCGTCGTCGTCAACGATGAGCACGTTTCCGGAGAACTTGGGTTCAATAGTATTGTGCTCGTCGCCATCCTCGCCCTCTACATGTCCCTCTTTGTAAGGCAGATAGACGGTAAAGGTGGTGCCTTTCCCAAGCATGCTCTCAGCCCTTACGTCGCCCTCGTTTTGGCGGACTATGCCGTGAACGGTCGAGAGCCCGAGGCCAGTTCCCTTCCCGATTCCTTTTGTCGTGAAGAACGGGTCAAACACTCGCGACAGCGTTCGTGCGTCCATCCCGTATCCAGTGTCGGATACTGCAACTCTCACGTACCGCCCCGGAGCGAGGGCATTCGTTCTGCTGGCAGTCGTTACTACCGAGGTTGCGATTGTGAACTTGCCGCCAGTTGGCATCGCATCTCTTGAATTCGCAGCGAAGTTGATCAGCACTTGTTCCAGATGTGACC
>JAEYQK010000062.1 GCA_023410055.1 Acidobacteriota bacterium | reverse complement strand
GCTTTCAAGAGCCTCAGTAGTAGGAGGGCACGGCTACGGCCGTGCCCTTCGTGCATTACTGAATCAGACTTCCGTTCTCCTCTTCCGGCTTTTCTTCTTCCGGTATCACGACGGCAGCGGCGACCTTGTCTCCGGCTTCGAGTTGGAGGAGGCGGACGCCCTGGGCTGAGCGGCCGCACTGGCGGATCTGGTCGGTGCCCGTGCGGATGATCTTGCCGTAGTGCGAGATCAGCATGGCTTCGGTGTCTTCGCTGACCAGCATGATGCCGACGACCTTGCCGTTGCGTTCGGTGGTCTTGATGTTGATGACGCCTTTGCCGCCGCGCGATTGCAGACGGTATTCGTCAACGTTGGTCCGCTTGCCGTAGCCGTTTTCGGTGACGGAGAGGATCATGTTGGGAATCTTCGGAGCCTCGGCTTCGCCGTTCTTGCCGTTCTTCTTCGCAGCGCGGCCGTTGGCCTTGGCTTCGGCAACCGATTGCTCGATGCCCTTGGGCGTAACCGCCATACCGACGATGTAGTCGCCCTTGTCAAGGTTCATGCCGCGGACGCCGCCAGCGTTGCGCCCCATGGGACGAACGCCTGCTCCGCCTTCGTCGTATTTCTCTTCGAAGCGGATGGCCTGACCATCGTGCGAGGCGAGGAAGACGATGTCGTCGCCGCTGGTGATTTCGGCGGTAACGAGTTCGTCGCCCTTGTCGAGGTTGATGGCGATGATTCCGCGCGACATGACGTTGGAGAAATCGACCAGCGGCGTCTTCTTCACAGTGCCGCTGCGCGTGGCGAAGAAGATGTAGCGATCGGCTTCTTCGAGGTTGCGCACGGCCAGCATCGCGCGCGGCTGTTCGCCCGGCTGCATGGAGACGAGGCTGTTGACGTGCTTGCCCTTGCCCGCGGCGGCGATGTCGGGTATCTCGTACACCTTTAGCCAGTACACGCGACCGGTGTTGGTGAAGATCAGGATGTAGTCGTGCGTCGAGGCCATGTACAGGTGCTCGACGAAATCTTCGTCGCGCGTGGACATGCCCTTGCGCCCGGTCCCGCCGCGCCGCTGCGAGCGGTAGGTGGAGATCGGTGTGCGCTTCAGATAGCCGCTGTGCGAAACCGTGACGGCAACCTGCTCGTCCGCAATCAGGTCTTCGAGGGTGAGCTCGGAGCTTTCGTCGACGATCTGGGTGCGGCGGGCGTCGCCGTACTGCTTCTTGATTTCTTCGAGTTCGCTGACGATGACCTTGCGCAGCTTCTTGTCGGAGTTGAGGATCGACTCGTACTCGGCGATGCGGTCGCGGATATCCTTCAACTCGTTCACGATTTCGTCGATCGAGAGTCTCGTGAGGCGATGCAACTGGAGTTCGAGGATCGCGTCAGCCTGCTTGATCGAGAACGGCTTTTCCGGATTCACTGCCGGACGATTGCCGGTGACGTTGATGTCGATTTTCTTGCCGGCGAAATAGGCGACCAAGTTGTCGCGGGCTTCGCCGCGGTTGGCGCTGCCGCGAATGATCTTGATGACGTTGTCGATGTGATCGAGCGCCAGCTTGTAGCCGTCGAGGATGTGCTCGCGGTCACGCGCCTTCTGCAAGAGGTAGGCGGTGCGCCGGCGAACGACGTCTATGCGGTGATCGACGAAGTAGTTGATCGCCTGGACGAGGCCCATTTCCTTCGGCTGGCCGTTGGCAACGGCCAGGAAGATCATGCTGAAGGAATCCTGCATTTGCGTGTGCTTGTAGAGCTGGTTCAGCACGATCTCGGGCTGGGCGCCGCGCTTCAGCTCGATGACGATGCGCATGCCGTCGCGATCGGATTCGTCGCGAATGTCGCCGATGTCCTCGATGACCTTCTCGTTCACGAGCTCGGCCATGCGCTTGATCAGCGTCGACTTGTTCACCTGGTACGGAATTTCGGTAACGACGAGCGCCTGCTTTTCCTTGGTGACATTCTCGGTGGCGACACGGGCGCGCATGATGAAGCGGCCACGGCCGTTGGTGTAGGCGTCGCGGATGCCCTTGCGTCCGTAAATGAAGCCAGCGGTCGGGAAGTCGGGGCCTTGAACGTCTTTGAGCAAGTCGTCGAGCGTAGCCGCTGGATTGTTCACGACGGTAATGCAGGCGTTGATGACCTCGGTCAGATTGTGCGGCGGAATGTTCGTCGCCATGCCGACCGCGATACCGTTGGCGCCGTTGACGATGAGGTTCGGAATGCGCGTCGGGAGGACGAGCGGTTCGACCGTGGTGTCGTCAAAGTTGGCGGCGAAATCGACGGTGTCCTTGTCGATGTCGGCGAGCAGTTCTTCTGAGATGGCGGTCATGCGCGCTTCGGTGTACCGGTATGCCGCCGGCGGATCGCCGTCGACGGAGCCGAAGTTGCCCTGACCGTCAACGAGGGTGTAGCGCATCGAGAACGGCTGGGCCATGCGGACTAAGGCGTCGTACACGGAGCTGTCGCCGTGGGGGTGATACTTGCCGAGACATTCGCCGACAACCTTGGCGCACTTCACGTGCTTCTTGTTATGCAGCAGTCCCATGTCGTGCATGGCGTAGAGAATGCGGCGATGCACGGGCTTGAGGCCGTCACGAATGTCGGGGAGAGCGCGTCCGATAATGACGGACATGGCGTAGTCGAGGTACGACCGCCGCATCTCCTCTTCAATGTTGATGGGCTGATGCAGACTGCCGCCACCACCGTCACCCGGCGGAGGCGCTAAAGGAAGCTGATTGTTTTCGTCGGCCATTAAAAGCAGTTCTCAGTAGTCAGTTCTCAGTTCTCAGAAAGGCGAAAACCGAGTCGAATGTGTTGCTGGTTTGTGCGTACTACTCTCGGGAGGCTCGCTCCTGGTGGCGCCCACCACGAATCGCTATAACTCACTGCATTTACGGGGATTAGAGCACAAAACTAGCACCACACAGTATAACATGGCGAGCGCCACTTCGGGGTGGAATAGACGGCCCGTAAGTGACTGATATTCAGCGAGTTGCGGGTGGTTCAAGCCGCTAATCCGCGTAGTGCGGAGTAAAGCGATAAGAAGGCGAATCCCCAAGTAGCCGACCCGCTGCGCGATTCGCAGCAGTCCAGGGTGGTCTACTGCTGTTGCTGCTGCCGATTGACCTTCACAGGCGACGAGTTAGGCACTTTAAACTCGATTCCGCGCTCGTTGTTCGCCGCGATCGTTGCCTGGATGTCCAGCTCAGAGAGCGGAATCTTGCGTGTCCAGTGAGGGTTGAATTCGTAGATCATGCTGCCGGTGACAGCGTAGTTCAGTATTTCGACCTGATGGTGGTCTTTATAGACGAGGACCGTTGGTGGAAGGTCGCGGTCGGGGGAGGTCGGCGTCGCGGCTGTCGGGGCGTAGCGGGCGTTGGCCTCGGCAGCATCGGCTGCACGCTGGTCCGCTAGCTGGCGCTCCAACTCGCGCTGACGTTTCTGATCGTCTTGATAGCTCTGCTGGAGGCGCTCTGACTGCGCCATGTTTTCCTGCTCTTGGAGTTGATTCTGGTCGTTGTACCAGCCACTGTAGTCGACTGCGTAGCCGAACCCGTAGCCAAAAGGAAAGCCGAAAGGAGAACCGAAGGGAGAACGACGGTGGTGATTGCCGAAATCGCGGCCGAAGTTTCGATTGGGATTACGATTCTCCAAACCAACCGGGATTCCCAAAAAGGTCTTGCGCCCGGGAGTGTTGGTCGAAGTGGAATTCGTGCCGGAGCTTGAAACGACAGAGGAGTTCGTGCCTGAAAAGCCTCTAGTGGCCCCTGCCGAAACCGAGCCCCCAGCTGAGACCGAAGATGACGTCGAAACGGAACCGGAGGCTCCGCGGCTCTGAGCGCCGATGGGGCAGCTCCAGACTACAACTGAGAGAACCAGCGCGAAGAATGCGAGTCGCATATAGCACCGCCTCTACATACGATTGTACCTTTGCTCTTGCGGTTGCCGTGATCTCATTGAGGACTCGTCCATACGTTTCACGGTTTGTCCAGGTGCGAGGGCATCACGCAACTGTTGCATGGTCTTCTTGAATATCGGATGCCGTGCGTCGGGGGCGATTTCAGCCAAAGGTGCAAGCACAAAGCGGCGCTGGTGCAACTCCGGATGAGGGATCACGAGGTTCGGAAGATCCACGACCGAGCTGCCGAACAGCAGAATGTCCAAGTCGATGAGGCGTGGCCCCTTGGCGTGCGTACGACGACGGCCCATGTTTTGTTCGATGGCCTGGAGGCGCGCAAGTAGCTGACGCGGCATGAGTTCGGTTTCCAGGGCTACTGCACAGTTCACGAACCAGGGCTGGGAGAGATAGTCCACAGGTTCCGTCTCGTAGAAGGCCGAAACGGCTTTGAGACTACCCAGCGTCCCGAGCTGCTCCAGTGCCGCCGAGAGATTGGCGACGCGGTCACCAAGGTTCGAGCCAAGAGAGAGATAGACAATCTTAAGCACAGAAGCAGTTTCAGCTCAGCCCGGCCATCTTGGCAAGAGGAGCCTCTACGGTCTTCAGATGCGTGTCGTGGCGCCGTGGAGGGACGATTACCAAAGTACCAGCACCCTGAAACTATGGTTCGAAAGAATTCTTGCGCGAGCTGCCGGAAATTCTGGTAAAAAGGCGAACAACATATTGAGAGGTGAGGTTTTCGTCGTTATTTTGGCGCGCGAGAGAACTGTTGTCTGCGCCGGATGAGGAAGATCAATGGATAAGGGGCGACAAGACCCAGACGATACTCACGTCAACATGAAGGAAATACAAGCCAGACTAGATCGATTGGAGCGGCACGACTGGCTGCGATGGGTGCTGGCGTTCGCTATCATGCTCGCTCTGACTGCGGGTCTCTTTGCACTCTCGATTCCTGTGGGCCGGAGTGCGGTAGACCAGAATCAGTTGAGTCTCGCGGTTAGGGGTCTTCTGGGACTCGTGTTGCTGTTCGACGTTTTCGTGGTGCACCAGCAACTTACGATGAAGAAGCTGCGGCGTGATCTGGCGACTCAGGTAGGGCTGATTACTGCCCTGGAGTCTCTCAAATATGCCGATGACAATGACACTCCCAGGGCGGAGCGCAGGCGGGTACGCCGGTCCGGCCTCGATCGCAGGCTCTGCGTCAGCAGCGTTCGCGACGGAAAACCTTCGGCCATTTATGGCCGTATTCGCGACATTTGCGAAGATGGCCTAGGCGCAGTGATACCGTGTTCGCTCCGCATCGGAGAACACGTGAAGCTGCAATTCTCGGTCGCGGACGAGATTGAAAGCGAAATCAGCGCTGTGGTGCGACACAGAAAGAGCTTCCACTACGGGTTTGAATTCATCGACGTGGATCTGCCGGCAAGACGCGCGATAGCCATGTTTGTAGCTGAAGCAGCGTCTACGCGAGCGTCGACCATATCGTAATGGTTCCCAGATGACCGCGTGGGGCGCAGTGCGGAGAGGGATGTATGGATGACAAAGAGTCGCCGAAGGAGAAGTTCGTCTCAATGCAGATCGGCGAGGCGCACGAGCGACTCCATCGACTAGAGGTGAGGGACAGGCGTCACTGGGCGGCGATGATTGCGGTTTTGCTGTCGATTGCTGTTGCCCTGTATTCGTTCACATTGCCCGACGTTGCGGATTCAATCCTTTCGGGAAAGCCCCTGAGGTATGCAGTAAGATCTTTGCTTGTCCTGGTGCTGCTGTTCGCGATTCGGGCCTTGCGGGAGCAGCGCAGGATGGCGCAACAAAGACGCGAATTGGCTTCCGAACTTGCCGTTATCGCGGCCTCTGAGACGTTGCAAATTGCAATGAGGAACGGCGGGGCAGCGATCGAGCGAAGGGCTACGCCTCGAACCCCATGTGAACAGCGGTTGAGCGTCACGGTCCAGGGATCACATGGCTCCCAGCACTACTACGGGCGGATGATCGACATCGGCGAGCATGGAATCGGCGCGATCGTACCTTGTGTGCTTTCGCCAGAACAGCAAGTCCTGCTGGAGTTTTCCCTCGACGACGAAGAGCTGGTGGAGGCAGCAGCGTTTATCAAGAAATCAAAGCCTCTGAAAGCGAGTGCGATCGTGTGTCAGCGGAGCGGCTTCCGTTACGGGTTCAACTTCGTTTCCATCAGCGAAGCCGACCAGGCCCAGATTCGGGCGTTCTACCGCAACGAGAACGTGATTGACATCGCCACCGAAAGCGCAGATCAGAGCGATTCTGCAAGATAATTAACATCTCTGGTCGGTTCTGCCTGCCCATGGACGGCACGAGCATCCACGCCAGCTACTCTTTAGGTGCATCCAATCAAATGCTTCAGAGAAGGCTTTTGCTTCAGAGAAGGCTTTTTGATGGATCGTTACATTTGTATTCACGGCCACTTCTATCAACCTCCACGTGAAAATCCCTGGCTGGAAGCCATTGAGCTACAGGACTCGGCTTACCCGTACCACGACTGGAATGAACGGATCACGGCAGAATGTTATTCGCCGAATTCTGCCTCCCGCATACTGGACGAACGCGGGCGGATCGCCAGCATCGTTAACAACTACCGCAATATCAGCTTCAACTTCGGGCCCACGCTGCTGTCGTGGATGGAAGACAGTGCGCGTGAGACTTACGAAGCAATCTTGCGGGCTGACCGCGAAAGCCTGGATCGATTCTCCGGTCATGGGTCGGCGCTGGCGCAGGCGTACAACCACATGATCATGCCGCTGGCGAACACTCGCGATCGTGAGACCCAGGTGCGCTGGGGAGTCCGCGATTTTCAATATCGGTTTGGTCGCGATCCCGAAGGCATGTGGCTGCCGGAGACTGCGGTCGATCTCGAAACGCTGGACATTCTGGCGGAAAACGGGATTACGTTCACCATCCTTGCGCCGCACCAGGCTGGGCAGGTACGAAAAAAATGGGCGCGCGGCGTGTGGCATAGCGTTGAAGGTGCGAAGATCGATCCGACGCGGGCGTACGTCTGCCGCCTACCGAGCGGGAGAGAGATCGCTCTGTTCTTCTATGACGGGCCGATCTCGCGTGCAGTAGCTTTCGAAAAACTACTGTCGAGTGGAGAGGCTTTCGCTTCTCGCCTCATCGGCGGGTTCAACAACACTCGGAAATGGGTACAGTTGATGCATATCGCCACGGACGGTGAGACGTATGGCCATCATCATCCGCACGGTGACATGGCTCTGGCCTATGCGCTCCACCATATCGAAACCCAGGGATTGGCCAAAATCACGAACTACGGCGAGTACCTCGAGAATCATCCGCCAACCGTTGAAGTCGAGATCATCGAGAACACGAGTTGGAGTTGCGCGCACAACATCGAGCGCTGGAAATTCAATTGTGGTTGCAACTCGGGCGGTCACGGGGACTGGAACCAGGAGTGGCGTGCGCCACTGCGTAGTGCGCTGGACTATCTGCGCGATGCGTTGGCGGGTCCCTACGAAGAGCACTCGCGCGATCTATTGAAAGAGCCGTGGCAGGCCCGCGACGAGTACATAAATGTCGTGCTCAATCGTTCCTCGGACAGTCTTGTGGGGTTCTTCGAGAAGCATGCCACACGAGTGCTGACAAATGAGGAAGTGACGCGCGCGCTGAAACTCCTCGAAATGCAGCGTCACCTGATGCTGATGTATACCAGCTGCGGCTGGTTCTTCGATGAGCTGTCGGGAATCGAAACCGTCCAGGTCATCTTCTACGCGGCACGCGCTTTGCAGCTTGCACAAGAGTTGTTCGGCAACGGATACGAAGAAGAATTTGTGGAGCGCCTGTCACTCGCAAACAGCAACATTCACGAGTTCGGCAACGGCGCGGATATCTACTGGCGTTGGGTGAAGCCCACGGCAATCAATCTGCTGGGTGTCGGTGCGCACTACGCAATCAGCTCATTGTTCGATCACTACGAGGAGCAGTCCTCAATCTACTGTTACGACGTGAACCTGCACGAGCGGCGGCAGAGCGAATCGGGACGGGCGCGGGTCGCGCTGGGCCATGCCAACGTTCGATCGCGCGTTACATTGGAACAGTCGGAGGTTAGCTTTGGTGTACTGCATCTGGGCGATCACAACCTGAATGCCGGAGTTTGCCAATTCGTCGACGAGGATGCGTACAAGGAACTGGAATCGGCGATTCGGACCTCGTTTGAACACGCGGACATTCCCGGCACGCTTCGCCAACTTGATCAGCATTTCGGAGGCTTCAGCTACTCGTTGAAATCGCTCTTCCGCGACGAGCAGCGGCGAATACTGGGCGAAATTGTTGAGTCGGCGCTTGACGAGGTTGGAACAAGCTATCGGCACATCTATGAGCTGTACGCTCCGCTGATGCGGTTCCTATCGGAGACGCGCACGCCTATGCCGAAAGTGCTGCGGCTGACGGCCGAGTTCGTGATCAATGCTCAACTGCGGATGGCACTCACCGAGGGAGACCTGGAGCAGGAGCGAATTCGAGCACTCCTGGATGCCGCTGCACAACAAAACATCGAGCTTGATGCCGCCGGTTTGAGCTTCGCGCTCAAGAACCGCCTGGTGCAAATGACGGACGACCTGCTTGCGAACCCGGAGGACCTGGGAGAGCTAAGGAGAATGGCAAGCGCGGCATCACTGGCTCGCTCCATGCCGTTTGCAGTGAACCTGTGGAAGCCGCAGAACGGGTACTATCACTTATTGAAGACCGTTTATCCCGAGATGGCCGCACGGACTGATGATGGCTCGCGGTACTGGTCGGAAGAATTCACAAAGCTGGGCGAGCAGCTTAACATCCGAGTCGAGGTGGAGCAGCCCATGCCTGTTGCCGCCTGACAAGATTACTTGCACCAAGTCGGTTAATGAGTAACACGGTGCACCATCCGTGATTCGGGTTGACCCCATATGGGGTCGTGGTAGCGTGTGTATCGGCAGGTACATTCTGCCGAGTCACAGAACACATAACTCGCTTTCAATCGCCCAGATCAGCTTTCCTGGGCCGCAGAAAGGCCGGCGACAGTCTCGGGGGAGAATGCGCCGGCTTTCGTGTTTCTGGCCTGATTTCGTGCCCATCCTGGGCCCGATTTGCCTAAAGCTTCCTTGATGCCGCAGAATCCAAGATGGAGAATCTTGAGTGAAACCAGTTCGCAGTGGTGCGGATAGACCGGGTCGTGGAGAGAAGAGTTCTCGCGACAAGAGACAGGACGGGGCGAAGCGCCGTTCCTACAATGACGTTCGTGGAAGCGCAAGAACTCGCGAGCAGAAACCGGACGGGCCAGAGTCGCGTCTCCCAAGGGAGCGGCGTGAAGGCAAGCCATTTCAAGACCGGACGCAGGCGAGCCCCTATCGTGGACCTCGCAATGACGCAAAACGTCGCGAGCCAAGAACGGAACGAGAACAGTGGCGACCTGAGAGACCGCGTCGTGAACGAACACAGGACGGGGCACAACCGCGCCCCTATGCCCGCAACCCACGAGGTCCGGAGCAAAGATCGTCGGAGCGAAAATCACGGGAGCAAAGGTCGGATGATCGAACGCCGCGTCCCTACGCTGCGCCTCGCAAGAATGTGGAGGGGCGTGAGCGGAAAGCGGACGGCGGAGGGTGGCGTCCGCAGGGACCGGGTCGTGAAAAAAGCCGGTTTCAGAACAGGGTGCCGGCGCGTCCCTATGCTGATCGTCGTGAGGACGCTAAACCTCGCGAGCAAAGAAACGAGCCGACAGCGTCGCGCCCATTCAGGGGCTTTCCTAAAGACGTAAAACCTCGCGAGCGGAAGGCGGATCAGATGCCGGTTCGTCCGGAGATTCGTCGAGTGGCGAAGCCGGTGGAACGGGTGCGGCCGGAAGTGAAGCCTGAAGTGAAGACTGAAGGTGAGGCACAAGCGCGACCCATCCGAGCCGATGGCACCATCGTTGTGAACCGGCGGGCGGCGGCGCGCCTGCGCACAGGCAATCCCTGGGGATACCGCTCGGACATGGTTTCAGCGGAGGGCGTTGCGCCGGGGAGTATCGCGCCTGTTGCCGACGAACGCGGAAAAACGATCGGGACTGCGCTTTACAGCAGCAGTTCGCAGATCGCGCTACGGATGATCAGCGGTGAACAGATCAAGTCTGAAGAAGCATTGCTCGACCTGATCCGCGAACGGTTCAAGGCGGCGCTGGAGTACCGCAATAGGGTCGTCGAAGGCAGCGATGGCTATCGCGTCGTCTTCAGCGAGGCCGACCAGTTGCCGGGCTTGATTGTCGACCGTTACAACGACGTGCTGTCGATGCAGATACTGACGCAGGCGATGGACCGGCACGGCGTTCGCGACGCACTGGTGCAAATGCTGGTCGAGCATTTCCAGCCGTCAGGCATTGTGGAGCGAGTAGATGCCCGCATCCGCGAGCTGGAAGAACTGCCGCCGCGCGAGAGCGAGCTGATCTGGGGCGAGAAGTCTGCCACAACGTTCAACATGAACCGTTTGCAGTTTCAGTTCGATGGCTTGGCGGGCCAGAAGACGGGTGCGTTTCTTGATCAGCGCGAAAACTATGTGGCGGCGGCGAAGTACGCACACGGTGAGGCGCTGGATGTCTTCTGCTATCAGGGCGGATTTGCGCTGCACATGGCACGTGCTTGCAAGAGGGTGACGGGCGTTGACAGTTCGCGTCCGGCGCTCGAAGTCGCCGAGCAGAATCTCGCACTCAATGCCGACGAGTTGCGCGCGCACGAAGCCGAGGTCGAGTGGATCGAGGCGAATGCGTTCGATCTGTTGCGCGACTACGCCGATTCGGGAAAGCAGTACGACACGATCGTGCTCGATCCGCCTGCGTTTGCGAAGTCCAAGCGCACGCTGGATACGGCGATTCGCGGGTACAAGGAGCTGAACCTGCGCGGACTGAAGATGGTTCGCAAGGGCGGCATCTTTGTGACCTGCTCGTGTTCGCACCATGTGAGCGAATCGGATTTCCTGAACATGCTCGCCGACGCCGCGGCGGACGCCCACCGCACGGTTCGTATCATTGAAAAGCGAACTCAGGCAAAGGATCATCCCGTGCTGCTGTCGATGCCGGAAACGCAATATCTGAAGTGCGTAATCGCGATGGTGGAATGAGAGCGCGGTGAATGTTGGAGCGCTGCCGTCCCCAGTCTGTCGCGGGGGCGTCACGCCCGCGCTCGGCCAACACGGATAACAAAATAGGAGAGTCGATGCCGATCCTGATCGAAAAGGCGAGTCGCGTCACTGCGGCGGGAAACAAGCCGAAGTTGATCGATGAATATGTTGGGCGCGTGAATTCGAATACCGAGGCCGTCAGTGTGGCCCACATGCGCAGTCCCGGCGGGTGGGTTGAGCCGGGACAACGCCCGGAGTTCGACGAATATACCGTGGTGCTGCGCGGCACGCTGCACGTGAAGCATGAGCATGGCGAAATGGACGTCCACGCCGGGCAGGCCGTGATCGCGCATAAAGGCGAGTGGGTGCAGTACTCGACTCCGGGCGACGAGGGCGCGGAGTACATTGCGGTTTGTGTTCCGGCGTTCGCGATCGACACTGTGCACAGAGATCAGTAATGGATCTCATCCCGACAGCTAGTGTGGGTTTGAGCCTGGCGGCTGCCGCGTCGTGGGGCTCGGCCGATTTCAGCGGCGGCATCGCAACCAAGAAGGCGAACGCGTTCGGCGTTGTCGTGGTCGCTCATGGAACCGGTCTGCTGTTCATGGCGGTACTAGCCCTCCTGACGCACGATCCGCTGCCGGGCAAGGTGGCGTTGCTGTGGGGCGTTGTCGCCGGATTATCGGGCGGCATCGGACTGGCGGCATTCTATCGCGCGCTTGCCGTCGGACAGATGGGCGTCAATGCGCCGATCGCGGCGGTGCTCACCGCGTTGTTCCCGGTGATGATCGGATTCCTCGAACAGGGACTGCCGACGTCGGTTCAACTGGGCGGCTTCGCCTTGGCGCTTGTTGGGATATGGCTGCTCGCTTCTCCGCCGGGACAAGTTGAGCGGCCAAAAGGGCTCGGTCTGGCCATCGTTGCCGGACTCGGTTTCAGCGGCTTTCTCGTGTCCTCGCGCTTCGCGGGAACGCATTCGCTTTTCTGGCCCCTGGTCGCCGCGCGTGTGGCGTCGGTGCTACTGATGTTGACCATCGTTCTTGCCACCAGAGTGAAGTGGTCCCCTGGACGCGGCGCGCTGATCTACATGATTGTTGCCGGGATTCTTGATTCGAGCGGCAACGCGCTGTTTGTCGCAGCAACGCAGCGCGGCAGGCTCGATGTTGCGGCAGTGCTATCCTCCTTCTATCCGGCGAGTACGGTGCTGCTCGCGAGATTCGTTTTGAAGGAGCGCATCTCGATGTTGCAGGGTGTGGGAATTGCTGCGGCGCTGGTTTCGGTGGCGTTGATCGCGCGCTGAACGCACCGTCCCTCCGAGAATGGTGTGGCACCCCGGTTTTGGTATCCTCTCCGCGCAGGAGGCAGTGCATGACTTTTTCGCGCAGCCGTTTTGAATCGCCCTACATGGTGTACGCCAAGCTGCATTCCGCGGCGAAGTACAACCTTGCCACGAGCGGCGTCAGGCCGTTGATGATGATGCATGAACTCGGTGCCCGACTTGAGGACATCGAAATCAACGGCGCTGCGGCGTACGGCTATCCGGCGTATCAGAATCGAATCGCGCAGCACTGCGGTGTAGCTCCGGAGTGCGTTGTGCCCGCGCTGGGCACGTCGATGGCAAATCACCTGGCGATGGCGGCCTGCTTCGATCCGGGCGACGAGGTTTTGGTTGAGTATCCCACCTACGAGCCGATGCTGAGCACCGCGCAGTTTCTCGGTGCGCAGGTGATTCGGTTCGAACGTCCGGCAGATGATGGCTATCGAATCGACGTCCGCGAAGTCGAGCGTGTGATCACGCCGAAAACGAAGCTCATCGCAATCTGCAATCTGCACAATCCGACAAGCGCGTTCACCGACGAGGCAACCCTGGCAAAAGTGGGCGAACTCGCACGTTCCGTCGGTGCCCGCGTGCTGGTTGACGAAGTCTATCTTGAAGCGATGAATCCGCTGCCGCGGACGTCGTTCCTGCTGGGCAATGAATTCGTTGTAACCAGCAGTCTGACCAAAGGCTACGGATTGGCCGGACTGCGCTGCGGATGGATTCTGGCCGAGCCTGATCTGGCGCGGCGCATCTGGAAAATCTACGACGTTTTTGCCGGGCACAATCCGCATCCGGCTGAAGCCCTGGCGCTCGTGGCATTCGATCACATCAATCGCATACGCGGGCGGGCACAGCGGATACTCGAAGCCAATCGTCCACTGCTGATCGAGTTCCTGCGCGAGCGTTGCGAGTGGATTCACGAAATTCCGGAGTTCGGAACCTGTGCCGCTCCGAAACTCAGACGCGGAACTGTGGAGCAACTGGATAAGTTGCTGCGCGAGAAATACGAAGCATCCATCGTCCCCGGCAGGTTTTTCGAAATGCCACAGCACTTTCGCATCGGCATCGGCGCCGATCCGGAGATGACACGTGAAGGATTCCGGCGACTCGCGGCGGCGCTCGACGAACTAGAATCGGGTGATCGGGCCATCGGGTGATCGGGTCATTGAAAAACCCCAAGACCTTGGCTCCGAGGTGAGTTCGTTTTCTTTCTGCAACCCGGCTGAACTCCTGGACGTCTTATAACTGATACGCGCAAAAGGCAGGCGCCAAGGAAAGTCCATGGATCGTTACGACGCCTTAGCTGCCTGGGGCAGCATTCTTAGCGGACGCAAGCCGCTACTCTCCATCGAAATCACCAAGGAATGCCCGCTGCGGTGTCCGGGATGTTATGCCTATGACCCGCAGCATCTCGGTGGCGAGCAGACGCTGCGCGATCTGTCCGACGAAAAGGGCGACCGTCTCGTCGAGCGCGTGCTGGAGCTCGTGGACCGGTTGCGGCCGCTGCATTTGTCAATTGTCGGCGGGGACCCGCTGGTGCGGTACCGCGAGTTGGAGACACTGGTTCCGCAGCTGGTTGAACGCGGCATCTACGTGCAGATTGTGACCAGCGCCTTTCGCGAGATTCCACGCAGCTTCATCGACCTGCCGAATCTGAAGGTTGTGATTTCGGTGGATGGGCTGCCAGCTGAACACGACGTTCGCCGCAAGCCGGCAACCTACGAAAGAATCCTGAAGAGCATCACCGGACATCATGTCACGATCCATGCCACCGTGACCGGAAATATGTTGCAGCGCCCCACCTATCTCGAAGAATTCCTGACGTTCTGGTCGGCGCGCGACGAAGTGAACCAGATGTGGATCAGCCTCTTCACGCCGCAGATCGGAGCGGAGGCGCCGGAAATACTTTCGCCTGAACAACGGGCATTTGTGGTGCGCGAATTGATGCGACTAAGGCCGCTGCATCCCAAGCTCGATATGAGGGAGGAGATGGTCCGGCATTTTCTGACTCCGCCCTCGTCGCCGGACAAATGCGTCTTCGCAAAGGCCACCGAGACGATCTCGGCGGACCTGAAGACGCGCATCGGTCCGTGTCAGTTCGGCGGCAATCCGGATTGTTCCCAATGTGGCTGCGCAGCGTCGATGGGATTGCACGCGCTTGCGAGCATACGACTTATGCCAGGATTGCAGGTACGCAAGCTGTTTACTATATCGAGTGCGGTCGGCGCGGGAGTGAGGAAGTTCAGGGCCGCGTAGACTTCTCACGCGGCCCTAACATCCCCTATGCGTTCTCTGACTGCCGTCCTTCAATAGACATCAGCAGCAGTGCCGCTGCAAGGCCGAGTCGGCGATCAAGAAGGTTTGCCTGGTCGGAGCTGAAATCAACATTGAGCTTCGGGGCAAACAAGTTGAAGTTCTGCTTGGCGGTGCCAACCTGGTGGTTGCCGACTTCGAAGACGTAGCTCTGGGGAATCAGGTTGGTGACGTAGCGCCGAAGCGTGGCCATCAAGGCCGAGTCTTCTTTTACAGAGCCGATCTCCTGATCCAAGCCGTTCATGATGATCCATTCGTCTTTGAACAGCGATTTCCAGCCCTTACGCTTCAGTGCGCCGACCTTCTCTCCTGTGATGGAATCAACCACGTCGTAGGCGATGTTGAAGTCGAGGATGGAACGGGCCTGCATCGAGAGCAACTCGGTTGTCCTGTTCTCGTCGGTGAAGAGGCGAACGTCTTCCTTCAGTTTGAACGGCTTCTGCCGGCAATAGCCAACGAGCTGTCCCTGTTCGTTTTCAACGTAGAACTGGTTGACCAACGCGAGCAACTTCCGCCGGATGTAATAACGCTGGCTTGTGAACGCAGCTGCGCGATATGCCGTTGCTGCCATTTCATTCTCCTTGAAGGAGGGTTACGGCAGCATACAGCGAGGAGGCGGTGCGACTCAACTGGTTTGAGGGCGGAGGTAACCAAAGGCAGAAGCTAAGTGCGCAGCCTCTGCCTTGGCCACAATTGGCTATATCTGTTCGTCGCCCGAGGGGCCGTAGATAGCGGGAACGGGGACATTGTTCATGCGCAAATAAACCGTGAGTTGTCCACGATGATGGATGAGATGATTCAGAATCATCCCGCGGAGAACGCCGATACGGGGCTGAGTAAAAAACGTCCTCTCGCCGGCCTTCAGTGACCAGGTTTTCAAGAGCTGTTCGTCAGTCGCAGACTGCAACTCGGCTCGAGTCTTCTTGACGTTTTCGTCGAAGATGTCGAGCAGTTCCTTGCGTGTCTTCGGCTCCGGCGGTGGGCTGCCTGCGGTCGCTGTATCGAAGGAATCGGTTCCGAGAATAAGGCTGGCGTAACCCGGAATGTTGGCCACGTGACCGGCTAGCCAGATCATGCTTCCGGACGTTTCGTGCGGCTTCCAGCCGAACTTATCTTCCGGTACGCGTTCCAGCGCCTTGCGCGTGTTGGTCATCTCGTAATCGAATTCAGGTACTAGAGCAGCTGCCAATGCCATGTCTTTCCTCCAGGCGAAAAATCTAAGTTTCAGATGAGCGGTGAGGCCGTGGGGAACCAACGCATTTCGAAACCGAACATTTCGAAATTCGTAACAAACGCGGTACCAATTCTCGCACATTCGCTTTTTCTTCGCCAGTCGGGCGTGGTCGATGTATAATCGCGCGGCGGGGGGTTGAAATGCTTGCCTGAGCCGCATTGATCTGTCGACCCTCTGTTAGGATTTAGTTACAAAATCCGGAATTTTGACCAGCGGATGTTGATTTAACGGGCTTCGGGGATATAGTCGTGCCCGCAGCAGCACATCATTAGGAGAGATTTTTCATGGCGGACGAGAAGACGGAACGATCGCGGGCGCTCGACCTTGCGTTGTCCCAGATCGACAAGCAGTTTGGCAAGGGCTCAATCATGCGACTGGGCGACAAGGGAGCGATAGTTCCTATCGCGGTGATTCCGACCGGCGCGCTTTCTTTTGACGCTGCCTTGGGCGTGGGTGGATTCCCGCGCGGGCGTGTCATTGAGGTTTTTGGCCCTGAGTCAAGTGGCAAGACCACCATTACCCTCCAGGTGATCGCTGAAGCTCAGAAGATGGGCGGCATGGCCGCTTTCGTCGACGCCGAACACGCGCTCGATCCTGCTTATGCCCGCAAGCTGGGCGTAGATGTGGATAACCTGCTCGTCTCGCAGCCGGATTACGGCGAACAGGCACTGGAAATCACGGAAGCTCTCGTAAACTCCGGCGCCATCGACGTTCTGGTTGTCGATTCCGTTGCCGCTCTCGTTCCCAAGGCCGAACTCGATGGCGAGATGGGCGACATGCAGGTTGGACTACAGGCCCGCCTGATGTCGAAAGCGTTGCGCAAACTGACTGGTACCGTTTCAAAGTCGCGTACCTGCCTGATCTTCATCAACCAGATCCGCGAGAAGATCGGCGTGATGTTCGGCAATCCAGAGACGACGACCGGCGGACGCGCCCTGAAGTTCTACACATCTGTGCGTATCGATATTCGCCGCGTTGCCGCGATCAAAGATGGCGACAGCGTCATCGGTTCGCGCACCAAAGTCAAGGTCGTAAAGAACAAAGTTGCGGCGCCGTTCCGCGAAGCCGAGTTCGACCTGATGTACGGCGAAGGCATTTCGCGCGAGGGCGACATGCTCGACATCGCCGTCAATAACAACATCGTCGAGAAATCCGGCTCGTGGTTCAGCTACAAGGGAGAACGAATCGGCCAGGGCCGCGAGAACGCCAAGCAGTTTATGAAGGACAACAAGGACATCACCGCCAAGATCGAAGCCGAAGTGAAGAAGGCCATCGGTCTTGCCAAGCCCGACGTCCCGGAACCGGCTCCGGCCAGCCCGGCGGAAAAGGCCAGTGCAGCGGCTGCGGCCAAGGCATCGGACAAGGGCAGGAAATAGCCCCAGCCTGATTAGGGTCGCGTGAAATTCTCACGCGGCCCCATTGTCTTCCTTCGTCGGTACGGACTTCTCGAAGAGCACCGGAACCAGCACGAACGCGTAGGAGACAAGTCGCCCTGTTCCGATTCTGTAACAAACGCATCAAACCTGCTGACGTGACTACGCGGGGCGGGTAAGATGAAGAAGAGTTCGAAGATGACATATCCCAGCAAAATCGAAACGCCTCTTCCTTCCATAGAGGAGACCGCGAACATTCTCGGAGTGCCGCTAGTTCGCGCAAGGAGAATTGCGCGCATGGGACCGTCCGGTTCCGAGAGCCGCGTGCTGCGTACGTCCACGAAGAAGCGTTTTGCCGTGAAGGCCAATGCCAGGAAATCGCGCGCTTCCAAGTCGCGGTAGTCTTTCAGTATTCCTCAACATTCCATACGATGCCAGGTTTGAGAACCTGTATCTTGCCTACATCGCAGGTATTACCGCGTTCGGCCTTGTGCCGCGAGCTACTCTTGAGATTCCCGGTGGAACGCGGCGACTTGATCGCATCTTCGAGTTGATCCAGACCTGCGACTACTCGATCCACGACCTTTCACGCGTACAACTCGATCGCCATCGGCCCGTGACGCCACGCTTTAACATGCCATTCGAGCTTGGACTGGCCGTGGCATGGGAAGGGCTAGAGCATCGCCACACCTGGTACGTGTGTGAGGAAGTCGAACGCAGGCTACAGAAGTCGTTAAGCGATCTTAATGGGAGCGACGTTTACATACACGGAGGCACGGTCAGCGGCGTCTTTCGCGAACTCTGCAGCGCCTTTGTGCGCAGCACGCACCAGCCATCGGTTCAGACGATGCTAGCCATCTACCGAGACCTGAAGCGCACGCTACCCTCGATCATGAAACATGCCGGGGCAAGCTCCCCCTATACCGCACGTGTCTTCAAGGATCTCTGCGTGCGGGCAAGGGCAGTACACACGGAAATTGAGGCGTAAGAGAGCGACTTTATTCTAAAAACAGTACCACCGATTTCCGGTGGACCAGGGGTGGGCGCCGGGCTTCGGTCCGCGTTTCTATTTCTTGCGCATGTGTTCGGGAACCACTGATGCTGCTGCTTCGTATCTCAGTCCAGGTACAAGGTTTCCGCAATCATACTCGCAAGCCGTTTGAGGAAGGCATCAGCCCATGGTTCTTATAGACGCGGTACGCAGAAAGTCTTTCGTCTTGATTCTGTTGTTCGTTTTAAGTGCACCAGCTATCGCATTTTGTCAGGACGCGGTGGCTCCGGTCCTCTACGATTTGAACGTGAAGATTGAGCCTGAACATGGCAGCATTGCCGTCCAGGGCGAGTTTGACGTTCCCATCAAGGATTCCAACGCGAAGGAACTTGCCTTCGATCTTCACGAGACGTTCACGATCAACGAACTACGGGTTGATGGCAAGAAAGCCGATTTCTCGTTTCGCGCCAAGGAGTTTTCGTTCCTGAATCCAGCGACCAGGACCGTGGTCGTGAGTCTACCTGCTGATCGTTCACGAAAGATTGCGCGCGTGAAGATCAGCTATGCCGGATCGCTGAAAGTTCTGCCTGAATTCGGTGCCGATCCGAATCAGAAGCTTTCCTTGGATGACCAGATCAACTCACGCATGGTCGAGCTTGCCAGCTACTCCTCGTGGTATCCGCAATTCCCATTCGGCCAGCCTCTGCAATCCAAGCTAACTATCTCACTGCCGCAGGGATGGATCACCATCTGTTCGGGCAAGAAACTCGACGAACGTGTTCAAAAAGGCCGAACTGTCACTCGTTGGTCTTCCAGCAACGACACGGACATCCTCGTACTGGCGTCCAGGAACTACAGGATCAAGTCAGCAACGCAAGCTGGGACGTTGATCGAGATTTATCACACGCAGATGCCGGAAGCGTTCATTGACCGCGAGTTCAAGCAGATATCCGGTGTACTTCAGCTGTACTCCGACCAGCTCGGAAAGACGAGTATTCCCGGGGATACTGTAAAGCATGTGTTTTCTCCGAAGCGCAAGGGCCAGGGATTGGCGGGAATTGCAAGGCCGGGGATGATTGCCACCTCCGAGGGCCGAACTCTCGATTCGCTTGCTGGCGACCCGAATTTCTCCCTGTTTCAAGGCATCGCGCATGAGATCGCGCACTTTTGGTGGAATTTCGGCGCGGGTCAGGGAGACTGGGTTAACGAAGCCTTCGCGGAGTATTTCTCGGCCGTAGCGGTTCAGAAGATCTCGTCAGACGAGGACTTCAGGAAAGTGCTGGCCTCCTATCGCAAAAACGTCGGCGAATTGCCCACCGATGCTCCATCGCTATCCAAGGTGCCCTTTGCAGGCGGCCAGGTGAACTGGGTTGTCCGTTATAAGAAGGGTGCATTGATGCTGAATCATCTAAGAGAAACGATGGGAGACGACAAATTCTTTGCCGCCTCGCGGAGTTTCTTCCAGACCTACAAAGGCCAGCGAATCGGCACGGAAGAGTTTCGCGGTTTCTGGAAGAAGGAGCTGGGCGAAAAGGCAGATCTGATAGATGCCTGCCTGAATGCGCCCGGCCGTGCAGTGTGCGGAAGCGAATAAAGCGCCGGTATGGCCACTCTGACGCGGGCTTCGGTCCGCGTTTTTTCTGCTTTAGATCATCAGCCGTACAGATACATAGGGGGGAGTGCCCCCGGTGGCTAGCTAGTAAAACATCTGATTGAAAGCAGCGAGTAAATTGCGGCTTCGCTAGAGCCAAGTTATTGCCCCTAACCCTGACCGGAGAATAGAATCAGAGTCGGTTTAAAGATCTGGGAAGGGCCTCTGATCCTGCGCCCTGCTGGTTGCGCGGGAACGTTCATGAAGAAACACGTTATCGCGATCTATCCGGGATCATTCGATCCGCTGACTAACGGACATCTGGACCTGATTCACCGTGGGGCGAAGCTCTTTGACGAGCTGATCGTCGCAATTCTGGACAATCCAGAGAAGGACCCGCTGTTTAGTGTGGAAGAGCGCCGCGAGATGTTGCAGACGATGACCTCGCAGTGGGACAACGTTAGGGTCGACAGCTTCGGCGGATTGCTGGTGGAGTTCGCTAGGAAGGTCAACGCTAACGTGGTGGTGCGCGGCATCCGGGCCATC
The DNA here is from genome assembly GCA_023410055.1 of Acidobacteriota bacterium. Lineage (GTDB taxonomy): Bacteria > Acidobacteriota > Terriglobia > Terriglobales > Acidobacteriaceae > JAEZPW01. The sequence goes on along the minus strand of JAEYQK010000062.1, from coordinate 54,566 downwards.
AGCGATTACGAGTACGAGCTGCAGATGGCGCTGATGAACCACAAGCTTCATCCGCACATGGACACCGTGTTCATGCCTTCGGCCGAAGAGTACTCGTACGTCAGCTCGCGCCTGGTGAAGGGAATTGCGCGACTCGGAGGCCCGGTTCATGGCTTCGTTCCCGGCCTGGTGGAAGAGGCTTTGCACCTCAAGCTGAATGGCCATAAATCGCGAAAGATGGCAAAATCAAGTAAACGGCCCTCCAAGTGAAGAGTAAGTAGACACAACGCAACGCCAGCCAAACAAATAAGGTGGAAGATGGCATCCAGTGCTCAAGCTGTATCGCTGACGAACCGTATCAACCGCATTGAAGAATCCGCGACCATGGCAGTCGCGGCAGAAGCCACGCGCATGCGTGCCGCAGGTGCTGACGTCGTCGATTTCGGGGCGGGCGAACCGCATTTCGCCACACCGCAGCACATCAAGGACGCGGCAATCGCGGCCATTCAGGCGAACTTCACAAAGTACACGCCCGTCGGCGGAACAGCCGAGCTGAAGGACGCGATCGTTGCCCGTCATAAGACCGATTTCGGCTCTTCCTACACACGTGACGAAGTGGTTGCGGCGACCGGCGGCAAGCAGGCCCTGTTCAATGCCTTCCAGGTGCTGGTCGAGCACGGCGACGAAGTGATCCTGCCCGTGCCCTTCTGGGTGTCGTTCAAGGACATGGTTTGCTACTGCGGTGGCGTGCCGGTTTACGTCAACACCGACGAGTCCAAAGGCTTCACGCTGACGGCCGAGATGGTCGAGAAGGCAGTAACGCCCAAGACCAAGGTTATCCTGCTGAACTCGCCGTCGAACCCATCAGGCGCGGTCGTCAGCCCCGAGGATCTTACGGCCATCGTCAAGATGGCAGCGAAGAAGGGCATCTGGGTCATCTCGGACGAGTGCTATGCGTATCTCGACTTCACCGGAAACCGCTTCTCGCTGGGCGGCCTGCCGAGCGATAAGGAACACCTGCTGGTTGTGGGATCGCTGTCCAAGACCTACTCGATGACCGGATGGCGACTTGGCTACGCCATGGGACCAAAGCCGCTGATCAGCGCGATGCAGAAGCTGCAAAGCCAGAGCACGTCGAACCCGACATCGATTGTGCAGAAAGCGGCGATAGGGGCGCTGACAGGTCCGCAGGAATGCATCAAAGAGATGGCGGCTGAGTACGTTCGGCTGCGCGACCGCATGGTGGCCGGACTGCGCACGATCCCGGGGCTTCAGTGTCATACGCCGGGCGGCGCGTTTTATGTTTATCCCAACATCGGCGCGTTCCTGAAGAACGGCATGACGGCGGCGCAACTTGCGAATCGTCTGCTGAAAGAGGCGCTGGTGGCGGTCGTACCGGGCGAGGCTTTCGGCACCGAGCATCATGTTCGGTTGTCCTACCCGACATCACCCGAGAATATTGACAAGGGTGTCGAGCGGATGAAAAAGTTCCTCGGAAGCTTATAAACCACGGATTGGCACGGAATCATACGGATCATGAAGCAAACCGAAATCGGTTTCGATCCGTGTGAATCCGTGGTAGGTTTTGGTTACAACACGGGCGCGAGTTGCGCCCGTCTAATTTTTTCGGCCATGTCTGAACTTTACCCGCTGTTGATGATGCCCGTGTTTGAGCGGCGCCCCTGGGGAGCGCGCGATCTTGCGCCGATTTACGACATGCATGCGCATCCGGGCGAAGAATCGATAGGCGAAGCCTGGCTTACGGGCGACAACTGCGAGATAGCGAACGGCCCATTGGCGGGAACGCTTCTGGGCGATGCCTGCAAACGCTTCGGGCGTGACTTGGTTGGCACTGCGGCACGCGAGACCGAACGTTTTCCGCTGCTGGTGAAGTTCCTCTTTCCACGCCAGAAACTCTCGGTGCAGGTTCATCCCGACGACGTTATTGCGCACAAGCAGGGCCAACCCTGTGGGAAGACCGAGTGCTGGTACGTGGTTGATGCGGAGCCGAATGCGGAGATCGCGCTGGGGCTACGACCGGGAACTACACGCAAGGAGTTTGCGAAGGCAATCGAGGAGCAGCGGGCCGAAGAACTGCTGAATTGGGTGAAGGTCGAGCGCGGCGACATGATCTACGTCGATGCAGGCACCGTGCATACGATGGGCGGCGGATCGATCATTCTGGAAACCCAGCAGAATTCGGATACGACGTACAGACTTTATGACTACGGGCGTCCGCGAGAACTGCACTTGCAGCAGGGGCTCGAAGCCATGAAGGAACGAACTCACGCCGGCAAGAGACAAAGCAGGAAAATCGGCGCAGACCAACAAGAGCTGATCGCGACAGATTGCTTCACGGTGCACAAGCTGGCCCTTACGAATGACCGCTGTTTCGATTCAGATGGTGCAAGCGCACGCATCCTGGTCGCCGTGGATGGCTGTGGCGTGGCCGAATGCGAAGGTGCCGCTCCGGTTACCTTCGCGCGAGGAGATGCGATCATAATCCCGGCATCTGTGCGACAATTCAGAGTTCGAGCGCAATGGAAAGTCGAATTTCTAGAAATGGAACAAGGCTAAGTTCTGAATTTTGATTTCTGATTTCTGAATGACAATTCGACTGTCATGCATAAATCAGAGGAGTTGCAGTTGCGTACGATGCGCTTTGCGGTGCGCATAGTTCGACTTTGTAGGGCATTGCAGGCAAGTGCGGAAGGAAGAGTCGTCAGGAATCAGCTCTTGCGTTGTGGTAGTTCCGTTGCGGCGAATTATCGAGCGGCCTGCCGGGCTCGATCGAAAGCGGAGTTTATATCGAAGTTGTCAATCGTCGTAGAAGAGGCTGATGAGACCCTGTTCTGGTTCGAATTCCTCGTGGAAGCGCAGATTGTACGACAAGAAAAGATGGCAGAACTCCTAAAAGAGGCAAATGAACTGGTTCGAATCTTTGCCGCCTCGCGCCATACGACTAGACTTCAACTGAGGAATGGGAAACCCCAAATCAGAAATCAGAAATCGGAAATCAGAAATTGTGAGCAAGCCTAATTTCTATCCTGCTATCCTCGCCGGCGGTCGCGGCACGCGGTTCTGGCCGTTGAGCCGCAAAAAGCGCGCCAAGCAGTTGCTCGCGCTGGACGGCAAAGAGACGATGATCCAGCAGACGGTGGCGCGATTGCTGCCCGTTGCTCCGGCGAAGCAGTTCTGGATCATCACAAATGGCGATCTGAGCAACGGAATCGTCAAACAACTCCCAAAGCTAAACAAGCGGCAGATCGTCGCCGAGCCTGTCGGCAGGAACACGGCCCCGGCAATCGGACTGGCTGCCTTTATCCTGCGTCGGCTGGATCCGGATGCGGTGCTGGGTCTGTTTCCATCCGATCACGTGATCGCCGACGAGAAGACCTTCCGCAAGAACATCGAACAAGGCATCAAGATCGCCGCAGCGGGCGAGAACATTGTCGTTATGGGTATTCAGCCGACGCGCCCCGAGACGGGTTACGGGTACGTCGAGGCCGGTGCAGAGTCGGAGTTTGGTGCGCTGAGGGTGCGGCGGTTCCGCGAGAAGCCCGACCTGCAACACGCGAAGCAGTATGTCGAGGCCGGCAACTATTTCTGGAACAGCGGCATGTTCATCTGGCGTGCCGAGACGCTCGCCAATTGCATCGAGGAGTACCTGCCGAAGACCGCCGAGTATCTCGAACGGATCGCGCAAGCATACGGCAAGCGCACGTTCGAGGCGACGTTCAAGAAGCTGTATCTGAAGTGCGAGAACATCAGCGTGGACTACGCCGTACTCGAGCCGCGTTCGACGGCCGGTGAGCAGGCGTCGAAGATCTTTTGCATTCCGGCTGACTTTGGGTGGAACGATTTGGGGTCCTGGGCGGCGCTGTACGAGCATCGCCTGGGACGCGAGAAGAAACCCGCACCTGAGGCGAACATCATTGCCGGCGAGAAGAGCTTCACGCTGAACGCCGGTGGAAACTACATTCACGCGCCCGGCAAGTTCGTTGCGGCGGTGGGCGTTAGTAATCTCGTTGTCGTTGAGACCGAGGACGCGCTGCTCATCACCACTCGTGATCAGGCGCAGGATGTTGGCAAGGTTGTGAAATATCTGGACGAGAAGAAGCTGGAGAAGCTGGTGTAGCGAATTTTGAATTGTGAGTTGTGAATGTTGAATTGAACCGCGGTTGATACTTGAATGATGGCTTGAAATAACTCACGACGTCAAAACTCGAAATTCAAAACTCGAAATTATTGGAACTGAGAACCGAGAATTGGGAACTGCTAATGAATGACATCAAGTTCGGCACCGACGGATGGCGTGCGGTAATTGCCGATGACTATACCTACGAAAATGTTCGCCGCGTGGGCGGTGGTATTGCTTCTTACGTCCTGAAGAATGAGGACCCGAGCCGCGGATTGCTGGTCGCCTGGGACACACGCTTTGCGTCGAAGGAATTCGCGCACCTCATCGCCGAAGTGCTGGCCGATGCGGGAATCAACATTCAGATCGCGAACGACTACACACCGACCCCGGCGCTGTCCTATGCGGTGAAGAACCTGCGCACGGCTGGCGGCGTGATGATCACTTCCAGCCACAATCCGTGGAACTGGAACGGCGTGAAGTTCAAGGAGACGTTTGGCGGATCGGCGCGGCCCTCGGTTATCAAGGTGATCGAGGACGAAGTCCGGAAGGGCGTGATGCCCAAGGGCAAGTGCGGGACGATCACCGAAGTCGATTTCAAGGCGGCGTACATCGACGCGATCACCAAGTTCGCCGATCTCGACAAGATCAAGAACGCCGGCTTCAAATTCCTGGTTGACTGCATGTACGGCGCAGGCCGCAATGTGCTCTCTGGCATTTTCAACGAGCACGGTATCAAGCACGTGCAGATTCACGCGAACGTCGATCCGCTGTTCGGCGGCATCAATCCTGAGCCGATTGAACCGTGGGTGAACGGCGCGAAGGAAGCCACGGTGCGCGAGAAGTGCGACGCCGGACTGATTGTTGACGGTGACGCGGATCGCGTAGGCGCCGTTACCGAAGACGGCATGTTCGTCGATGCCCACAAGTGCTTCGCGATCCTGCTCAAGTGGCTGCTTGAATACAAGAAGTGGCCCGGCGCGGTCACCCGCGCGTACAACACGACTCTCATGCTCGACCGCATTGCAAAGAAGTACGGGCGCGAGTTGATCGAACACGGCATCGGCTTCAAGTACGTCACAGACATTGTGCTTAGCGGAAAGGAAGTTGCTATTGGCGGCGAAGAATCGGGCGGTATCGGTTTTCCGCGACATTTGCCCGAGCGCGACGGTACGTTGAATTCTCTGCTGCTCGCCAACGCCATGGCCGATAGCGGCCGCACGATGGGCCAGTTGGTTGCCGATCTGCAGAAGGAGTTCGGCGAGCATCATTACGGCCGCAAAGATCTGCGCATCCCAGAAGATGTCAAGCAAAACGCGCTCCACCGTGCGGGAACCGGCAAGCTGGACCACATCGGCAAATACAAGGTGCTGCGTTCGGGCAATCTCGACGGCATCAAGTTTTATCTCGATGCGCCGAAGAACGGCAATGGCGCCGATGCCTGGGTGCTGCTGCGGGCCAGCGGAACTGAGCCGCTCATGCGCATTTACTGCGAGGCATCATCGCCGGACATTGTCCAGGAGATACTGACCAGTGCCGTGGATTTTGTATACGAAAAGAGCACCACGGCGTAGGATGGGCTTTAGCAATCAAAGCAAGTGAGTGAGCCAGCGGGTCGTTGGGAACCCAGCGGTGAGTGGTGTGGTTGAAGGGGGCCGACTTGGTTTCTTCGCCTGAACCTGTACAGCAAGTGGATTCTCCCGAAGTACGGCGCTATAACCGTATTCGCCGCTGGCTTGGCATCGCTGATTTCGTCGCCGGCGTGCTGTTGCTCGTTCTCCTGCTCGTCACCGGCTGGACGGACACGCTGAGTACCTGGGCTTATCTCGGTGCCGGCGAGTACTACTCTGTCGCTCTCTTCTTTTACGTGCTCATGCTGACCATCATCAGCAAGGCACTAGGTTTCGGGTTCGACATTTACTCCTTCCTCCTGGAGCGTCGCTACGGGCTGTCCAATCAGAAGGTCAAGTCATGGCTGTGGGACGAGACGAAAGGTTTTCTGGTCGGATTCGTAATGGCCGTTCTTGCCGCCGAGTTCGTCTACTCGATGATGCGGATATTCCCCCAGAAATGGTGGCTTGTATCGTGGGCGGCCTTTGTTGCCGTTTTCGTGGTGATCGTGCAATTGGCGCCGGTCATCCTGATGCCAATCTTCTTCAAGTTCAAGCCGCTTGAAAACGAATCCCTGAAAGAGCGTCTCGTGAAGCTCAGCGAGCGCGCCGGGACACACGTACGCGGCGTCTATGAATGGAAGTTGTCAGAGAAGAGCAACAAAGCAAACGCGGCACTGACCGGACTGGGTAAGACTCGGCGCATCATTCTTGCCGACACTCTCCTTGAGAATTACACGGAAGACGAGATCGAAGCGGTGCTGGCGCATGAGTTGGGCCACCATGTGCACGGGCACATCGCGAAGAGTATTCTTGCCCAGGCCGTGATCACGTTTGCCGGATTCTACGTTGCCGCGCGCGTGTTGCACTGGTATTGCCTGGCTCATGACATGAGACCGTATCAATTCGCCGATTTGCCGGTGCTGGCACTGGTTTCGGCAGCGATCTCGTTTTTGCTCATGCCGGCGCTCAATGGATGGTCGCGCCACAACGAGCGCCAAGCCGACCAGTACGCGTTCAAGTCCATCCGTAGCGTCAAGCCGTTCATTGAATCGATGAACAAGTTGGCGGATCAGAATCTGGCTGAACGAACGCCGTCGCGCTTCGTGGAGTTCTTCTTCCATTCGCATCCAGCGATCTCGAAGCGTATTGCTGCTGCGAAAGCGTGGAAAGCGCAGTAGCAGTTGCGAGTACTCAGTACTCAGTACTCAGAATTTCCTCGACCCTTTTCAGATCTTCTTCCGTATCAACCCCCACCGTATCAAACGGCGTTTCTGCTACGTAGATCGAGATTCCGTTGTCCAGAAAACGCAATTGTTCCAGGCGCTCGGTGTGTTCGAGGTTTGATTCGGGCAGGGCACAGAAGCGTTCGAGAGCAGACTTGGTATAGGCGTAGAAGCCGAGGTGCTTGAAGTAGGGCGTCTGGCCGGTGTTGTCGCGGTCGTAGGGAATAGTCGCACGAGAGAAATACAGTGCGCGACCGTCTGCTGCGGTGACGACTTTCACGGCATTGGGATTGGTGATGTCTTCAGGCTTGCACGCGACCTTGAGCGTCCCAACTTCGACTCCGGGGCGTGACATTACGCTCAGCAGTGACGCAATATGTTCGGGGCGAGTGAGCGGCTCGTCGCCTTGGACATTCACGTAAACGTCAGCCGGGATCGTCGACGCGATCTCATGCACGCGGTCGGTTCCGCTGCGGTGCGACTGCAAGGTCATGCGAGCGTTCCAGCCGTTCTTTCGGCAGAGCGCCATGATCTCGTCCGAATCGGTTGCAATGACAACGTCGGACAAGAGCGCGGATGCTTTTGCGGCGGCATAGACCCAGCCCAGCAACGGTCGGCCGGCGATCTCACGAAGCGGTTTGCGGGGCAGGCGGGTGGAAGCAAGTCTGGCTGGAATGACGGCAATAGCACGCATGGTTACAGTTTCGAATCTCGAAGGGGGGAGTTGCAAGCTCTTAGTCCCGCAGAAGCGCGACTAGATCGTCTTCACCCTGTACTGATGTAACTCTGAGTGGTTACTATCTCTGCTGACATCCTGAATACTTGTCGCAAAAAGTGCGTTTTATGGCCGGAATTGGCTGCTGCTCTTCAGTACAGGGCCGTATGCTCAATCGGTAACCCATGTCAAGTTACTACAATAACAAGTCGTTTATTTTCAATATGAAGCTGCAAAACAGTTCACATTTCGTGCAACGTTATTTCTTGGGTTATCATCCAGAGTAGAGGAATCGGGAACTCCGGTTCCGGCGCGCCGCCCCCCACGGCCACGACTTTTCAGGCAGAACATATGAATAGGACCCAGAACTCCGCTGACCCAGCGACGAGTACGGACTTCACCCAGGCATCACCGGTTGAAGTTCCGATCTCCTCCACGGTGCAAGAAAAGCCGGAACCGGAGACGATAGCCCCTTTGAAGAAGCTACCGGCGACCCGGCAACTAAAATTCGCGATCATTCGCGTCACGGTCGTGCTGGCTTTTCTCTTCACGGCTAGATACTTCTATTGGCGCATCGTCGATACGCGGAATCCCGTGGCAATGTGGTTCTTCATCATCTTCCTTGTTGCGGAGGCGTTGAACTTCTTCGAAGCCGTCCTGTTTTACGTGACGACTTGGAACCCGACGCGATATGCGACTCCGAAACCTCTGGCCGATCGCACCGTGGATGTCTTCATAACGACCTACAACGAGTCTGTGGAGTTGTTGCGCGAGACGGTGCTGTGTGCGGTGAGCATTCGTTATCCGCACGAAACTTACCTCCTTGATGATGGCAACCGCCAGGAGGTCCGCGATCTGGCCGCGGAGTTTGGGTGCAACTACATTTCGCGAACGGAGCGGACGCACGCCAAGGCCGGCAATCTCAACAACGCACTCAAACAGACCTCAGGCGAATTCATCGTTACACTCGATGCCGATCACGTGCCGTCACCTGGGCTGATTGACGAACTCATTGGTTTTTTCCGCGACGAAAAGATGGGCGCGGTTCAGGCCACGCAGGATTTCTACAATCTGGACTCGTTCCAGCACCGCATCAACTGGAAGAACAAGTCGGGCTGGCAGCAGCAGGAGTTGTTCTTCAACGTGATTCAGCCGGGCAAAGACCGCTATAACGCGGCGTTCTACTGTGGCAGTCCGGCGATGCTGCGTCGCAGGGCCCTGGAAGACGCGGGAGGATTCGCGACCGAGAGCATCACCGAAGACATGCATACCGGGATGCGACTGCAGAAGAAGAACTGGCGGGTCATTTATCACAACGTCAGCCTGGCCTTCGGATTGGCGCCACAGACATTCGTTGGCTTCGCTACCCAGTGGCAACGCTGGGGGCACGGTTGCATGCAGGTGCTCCGCCGCGAGAATCCGGTGTTCGGGCGAGGGCTAAGCTTCGGGCAAAGGCTGTGCTACTTCGCCTCCGTGTACTTCTACTGGATGAGTTATCAGAAGTTTCTCTACATTCTGACCCCGGTTGTGTGCCTCATTACCGGCATCTTCCCGCTGATCACAGAGCCGCGTCTGTTTGTGAGCTTCTTCTTCCCGTACTTCTTCCTCAACCTGTTCGCCTCCGTGCTGCTTCAGGGCGGTTTCACCAGCTACTTGCGTAGTGAACAGTTCAACATCCTGAAGATGCACGTGTTGATGAAGACAGTCGCCGGACTGTTTCGGCGCAAAGCGAAGTTCTCCGTGACTCCGAAGTCACGCGCGGGAGCAGCAAGTGCCGGCGAACTCATCCTGCCGATCCTGCTGATTGCGGCGCTCATCGTCTCGATCGTTGTCGGCGTAATACGGATATCGCATACCAATGATCAGTTCGCCTTCTGGGCGCTGTGCGTAAACATTTTCTGGTCGATCTTCTATGTGCTTATGATGACCGGGACAGTGTGGACTGCCATGCGCCGAAGGGAACTGCGCGGGACCTATCGTTTTCCGGCGCGACTGGATCTGCCGGTCAACTTGCGCTTCACTGGCGAAAACGGAGTTGTTGAGACAACGACCTATGCCCGCAACCTGAACAGAACCGGGCTTTCGGTGACGCTCGACCAGGCCATCACGCCGGGTACGCGCGTTCATCTGGAGTTCAACCTGGCAGACCACAAAGTGGAAGCCACGGGCGAAGTAATGCGCAACCAGCCTTACAAACTAGGAAAGAGTATTCGGCACGCGAACGGGATCAAGTTCACCGACATTGCCACCTCGGACCAGGACGAAATATCGAAGTTCCTGCTGTGGCAGGTTGCGCCACGAGAGAGCAAAGCATTGCGGCTGACCTACAACAGTCAGCATGAAGGACTTCAAGCATGAGAGCCATCGGGAAGACAATACTGATTGCAGCACTAGCTTCTGCTCTTTCGCTGAATGCGCAGCAGAGCGTACTAGATCAGGCCAAGGCGGCAGCCGACGCACGCGACTACGCGGGTGCCGCACAGTTATACCGACAGGCCGTCGCCGCACAACCGGAGAACGTGGACGCACTGGCCGGGTTGGCCGATTCTTTAGAAGCTTCTGGCGGATGGCGTGACGCAGTCCCGGTGCTCGAGCACCTGATTGCGTTGCAACCGAACGATGCGGCGCGTCTGGCACAGCTTGGCCGCATGAAAAGCTGGCAGAAGGGGCAGCGTCCGGTCGCGATTGATCTGCTGAAGCGTGCTTGCGATGCGGGGAAACAGCATCCGGAATACTGCATCCAGTACGCCGACGTTCTGAGTTGGAATGCGCAGGACCGTCCGCAGGCGATCAGTGTGTTGCGCGAAGTAGTTGCGGCGAATCCGGCTGATGTGTCAGCAATCGCGAAGCTGGCCGAGGTGTTGAGTTGGAGTGCGAATACGCGCGCCGAATCAGTGCAGCTATTCGATAAAGCCGTTAAGCAGGATCCGAAAAATGCGGAGCTGTTGGCTACATATGGCGAGGTTCTGCGCTATCAGGGCGGATCGCGAGCGACCGCGATGCAGTGTTTCGAAGACGCGCTCAAAATCGATCCGGCGAATGCGCGCGCCCTGAATGGCAAGGCCCAGCTACTGGCGTGGGGAGGCCGCACCAATGAAGCGATGTCGCTCTACGACAAGGTGCTGGCGGCTGATCGAGAGAATGTGTTCGCATTGCGAGGGAAAGCCGAAATTTTCAACTGGCGCGAGCAGTATGCGCAATCCGCGCAGCTCTTGGATAAGGCCCGCGAGTTGGCGCCTGACGACCCTCGTGTCATGGTTGAAATAGCGCGGACAGAGGTGGGGCGGAACAACTTTGGTCAGGCACGACAGGCACTTGCACTGCTGCCCTACGAGTCCGAATATCGCGACATTCGCGGCGAGGTCGCCCGAGCACTTGGGACGTATGTCGATCTCGGGTATACCACCCGCTTGAACAATAGCTTTACGTATCACAGGATGTCCTCGGCGATCTCGACCCCACTAGGACTGAGCAATCGACTGACGTTCAGTTACGATCCCACGTTTTATCAGCCGAAGTCAGGCGATTACACCGGGCACTCTTTTGGCGTTCAGCTCGATTCACGCCTTAGCGAAAATGCTGGGCTGACGACGCACTTTGGTGCAGACACATACTCCGGATTGCCAACTGGTTACAACGTTGGTGGGCAGTTCCGTGTTAAGTTGCGCCCGTCGTTCGAGATACAGGCAGGATTCGAGCGTGCCCCGGTGGACGACAGCGTGATGTCGATGCGTGGTGCCCACATCGGTGTGCTCGAGCAGGGTCAAGTGCGGTCCAATCTGGGCAGTCTTGGTTTCTCCTACGGCAATTCGCATTATCACTACGATATTTGGGCGACGTACACCGACGGTCTTTATACGGGGTTGAACCTGAGAGACAATCGCCGCTGGGGCTTTGACGGACAGATAGGCAAGTCCGTGCGGGGAGGGGCTCCTTACATAAGGCTGGCTTACGGATTCAGCTACTCGCAGTTCGACTACGATGCCAACGTCGACGGCAATATCCCCAGTTTCGGCGGCTACTTCAGTCCGCAGCAGTTCCTGCTGAACTACGGAGCAGTGACGATCAATCACAAGTTCGGCAGCAAGCTGGATATTCAGACGATCGGCACCCTCGGCGTGCAGAACGTTGCCGACACGTACTCGCGTTTCGGAAACGCACAGTTAGCGTCCAGCTTCCGCAGCCGCGTGATGTGGCGTGTAACCGACAAGGACGAGATCCGTTTTGGCTACGATTACCTTAACGTCTACAACGCTGTGAACCGTAGTTTACCGAGCATCTCATGGCGACATTATTTTTAGACGAGAAGCGCGATACGCGCTCGACTACGGTGACACACAGGGCCACGGGACCGACCCCAGGGCAGAGTACAGCAGAGGCAGCGGCCGACTTTCATCACGATCCTTTCTTCGTTGAGAAGGTGCTGGGGTTGGCGGGAATCATCGTGGTTGCGTTGTGGTTCCGCGCGCAAGATCCGAACTACTCGACGGCGTACATGGACGAGTCCGTGTATGTGGTCTATGGTCGCATGTTCCTGAGCCGCCACTTTGAAGCGCCGCTCGATAGCCCGTTGCGCTGGAGCTTCGGCTGGTATCTATGGCCGGTTCTTGCCGCATGGGCAGATCGTATTGGCGGCATCGTCGCCGTTCGCGAGATGGCGGCAGTCATGGGGACGGTCGTCGTCGGTGCTGTTTATGGCATCGCTCGACGATTGTATGGAACCGGGACAGCGCTGGGTGCAGCGGCAATCTTCGCCGTGCTAGGCCCGGCAATCATGACGTCGCGAATAGCGACACGGGATGCCGGGTCTATTTTCTTCTTTGCGCTGGGGTTGTGGTTGTACGTTCGCGCGTGGCAGGAGAATGAGCGACTGAGCTGGTTCGGAGCAGCCGCTGCCTTCTTTGCCGCATTCTTGTGCAAGTACATTGTCGCAATCTACTTTCCGTTCCTCGTTCTGCTGACGTTACGGCGCAACGTTCGCGCGGTGTTGTCGTTCGCAACTCCGATAAGTTTGGCGGCAGCTTTCTACGGCGTCTATTACTGGACTGATCTGAACTATCTGCTGAGCTACGGCGGCGCATACCAGTCGTTGAAGGCAGCTGGATGGCAATTCTGGCAAGTCTATTTCTGGTTGCGAATCGAATTCTGGCTGATCGCCGCCTGCGCGCTGCTGGCACTCTTCTTCAGCAAGAATCGGAATATCACGCTTCTGCTGTGGCTGGGAGCGTTGACCGGAATCGCCTTCCAGATGAAGACGCGCGCGGACTTCGACTGGTGGAAACACGTCACGTACGCACTGCTCTTTCTCACGCCAGCGGCCGTTCACGGATTGATCTGCCTCGCCCAGCGCATCGGACGCAAGAATCTCCAGTTCGTTGGCATCATCGCAATTTGTTGCGTGCTCGGAGTTGCGGGAGCTTCGGCTCTCACAGGCAAGCTGATGCATTTCGACCGGCAGTTGTTCTGGCCGAATGTCGACCCGATCATGTCCTACTTCGAAGGCCGCCTGGGGCGGGATCATCGCGTGTTGGTGGACGACAGCGTGTTCCGCTATTACTTCACGCCGATTCTGCGACAGTGGCAGATCGCCGATCCGTTTTACTTCCACTATCAAGAGGCGCAGGGAAGCGAAGCTTATGCGAATGCGGTGCGCGACGGTGTGTTCGATTTCATCGTTCTCGATGGTGGCATGGGCGAAGAAGCGCGGCAGATGAACCAGGCAATCGATCCGTATCTCGACCGCTACGAGCTTCGCATGAAGATGCCCGATCCGGTGCTTGCGCATTGGATCAAGGTCTACGAACGGAAGAGCCCGCAGGTAGTCGCGCTGCAAAGCGCAGCGAAGATCGCTATCAATTCACCTCAGACGGGTGACTTCGTTCCAAAGAGCGCCGTCGATGTGAAGGGGCAATTTGCCGGTGCGCCGCCGAATTCTTTCGTGGGCGTCGACGTCTTCACGGATCGCTGGTATTCGATCGGGCGAGCCAAGCTCACTGCCGACGGAGGCTTCGAAGCGAAAGCCGTGCTCGGCGGGAAAGGGTATCAGCAGTGCTCGCACATGTTGCGCGCGCGTTTGTATGATGCGCAGGGACAACCGCTGGCGGTCGCGCTGAACTTCAACATTGGCCGCCTCAATCCTGATGGATCAAAGCCTGTTTGCGAGCAGTTCTGAAGCGTATCCACACTCTCAGTCTAGTTCGTCTCGGCAGTCGGCTTTGCCGCACCTGTTCCCGCAGTGGGAGCAGGTGCACTACCTGAAGTACCGACAGCCGCGGAAGCCTCTCGTGTAGCAGGCGTAGGGGCAGCGGGCGCGACAATTGCACCATCATCTGCAACAGTCACGGCGGTCTTGCCAAAATCGGACTGGCTCAGAGTCCGAATCACGTTCAGCACTTTGCCTTCGGGGTCAACGTGGGGGCCGCCGGGATATTCCTGGTAGGCCGGATGGACGGTGCCACCGAGGAACCGACCGTCTTTGCCGAGACGGGCACTGAGGACCAGGGTCAGTCCGTTGACGCCCTTCAGATTGATGTGACCATAAGTCGCAAAGTTCCCGAGAGAATACGCGATCAGGTGGCCCTTGTAGATCTCCATGCCGCGAACGACGTGGGGGCCGTGCCCGAAAACCAGGGCCGCGCCTGCGTCGATCATCGCGTGCGTGAATGTGCGCAGGTCGCCGCGGTCTTCGCCCAGGAACATCTCGTGCCCCATGGGGACGTGCTGGCGATCGGAACCTTCGGCGCCGCCATGAAAGCTGACGATCACGTAGTCGGCCAACTTGGCTTCCGCCTGGACCAGCGCAGTCGAGGCGTCGATGTCGAGGGCGTTATTGAACTGCGGGTAAGTCGCAAAGGCGATGTAAGAGACCTTCTTGCCCTTGACCAGCAGATGGGCGACGACTCCGTTGCCTCCGCTTTGGGCAATCCCTGCGGCCGTGATAGTGGCGATCGTGCTTTCCTGTCCGGCGGGACCGAAGTCCTTGGCGTGATTGTTGGCAACACCCATCGCGACGAATCCGGCGTCGGCCAACAACTTGGCGTAGCGCGTCGGGACGCGGAATGCGTAACAGGTGCCCTCGGCCTTGCCTTTGCACTTGGGCGATGGATCAGTTCCGTCGAGAAGCGGTCCTTCCAGATTGCCGATACTCAGATCGGCGCTCTTCAGGAATGGCGCGACTTCATCGAGCAGGTGAAGTCCATCTTGCGGCGGAAGTGCGCTTCCGTCCTTCTCCGGGAACGTCGAGCCGAGCATGATGTCACCGACAGCGGCGATGACAAGTTCGTCTTCGGGCGTGGCTGGAACTGATGCGCGCACGGGAGACCACACAATCTCGGGTGCCGCTGGCGTTGGCGCGACCTGCGTCGAGGGCGTGGCTTGAACCGGGCCAGACGGCGTCGGCGGCGTTGTTGGCGCGGACGCTGGCGTTGCTTCCTTTGGTTTCGTCGGTTCCGGTAGCGTGGTCGTCTGTTTCGGCTCAGGCGCAGGTGCAGGAGCTACGGGTTTCTGTTCCGGCGCGACCGGTTGCTGAGCGAATAAGGCAACCGAGGCAGCGGTCAGCAGCAGTCCCAAGAGCGCGGCACGAGGCGAAGCAAACGGGTGAGACATACCGATACTTTACAGCAACAAGGCGAAGCCCATTAAGGGAGAATATCGAATTTACTTTCTAGTAACCCACCCTCCCCTTCCCCGGCTCCTCTGTGTGACTGACGATTCTAAATGACTTACGCATCAATCTCTGACTGATGAACGACTGCGGTGACTGGGTGTCATCGGCGCGAGGCCTGTTAACCACTCACGCAACAGGCGAAATCAGAACAGAAGTCAGTTTGGTATTGTTCGGGAAGGCTAGCGTCGTTGTCCTCGAAGCGCGCCCTCCCCTGCGGAAAGGGTGGTGCACCCGGCGAACTCGAAAACGAACTGGATAGACGAAACACATTACCGAAGTTTTCGGTTACCGCTTATATTGCTTGACCGTGATTGGACCTCACTGAATAATTTGCGTGCTCTCTATATCGATGCTGTGGTTGGGCAGAGACACTGACATTAGTCTAGGAAACGAAATGGCAGAACGCAGTGGGACCAAATATCTGGGTAAATTCGGGCCTCAGGTTTCATCATTCCTTGGATTTAGCCTCCTAGAACTTTTGATCGTCATTGCCATCGTCCTAATAATGGCGGCCGTCTCGATTCCAATGTACCTGCGTATATCGCACTCGTTCGCCATCCGTAGCAACGCAGACGCGATCATGGGCTTAACCACAGTTGCGCGAATGAGGGCTGCGTCCAACTTCGCCCGAGCGGAGGTCGTATGCGACGCGAGTTCGTCCACCTGCTCGATCAAGGTTGCGACATTCACCGGGGGGAAGACTGATCCATCTGCAAGCGACTTCGTAGCTGACCTGCAGGCCCCGCAAGTAGTTGTGCTGGCCAAGGGCGTAACATTCGGTGCCCCGTCCGGTGCAAGTACGGGAGTTGGAGGCCAAAATTCGTCGGCCCCCTACCAAGGCAGCTCAGTTGGCAAGTGCTCCTATTGCGCTATCTTCAACTCTCGTGGCCTGCCGGTGGGAAGTAGTGTCGTCAAAGGAAAACCGGTTTCGGACTACGCATTCTACTTGCAGGACACCCAGTACAACATGGCGATGGCGGTCGGGATCGACATAAGCGGGAAGGCTACCGTTTACAGGTTCGACAACAATGTGTGGGCAAAGATTACCAACTAACATTATGCGCATTCAAGCGGCGTTAACAAAACCAAATTGCAGGCACTCTGGCTTCTCCATCCTGGAGATGCTGATTGCATGCGTAGTTCTAGCTGTTGGCGTTCTGGGTGTCGCAGCTTTGATGGGAGTGGCACTTAAAAATACTTCCGCAACCGGAGATAAGGCCACACGGGTAGCCGAATACGCGCAGGACAAAATGGAGGAATTGCTCGGAGCGACCTTCGCGAACCTGACCGCAGGGGATGGCATTACCCCGAGTACTCCCCCTACAGGTTTCTATGATTATATCGGCAGTGATGGAAAGCCGACTCCGAGTTCGGCTGGCGCCAACTACATGCGAAGGTGGAAGATAGAAAACACCAGCACGAGTCTAAAAACGATAACGGTCAAAGTCACTTGCCTTACGCCTGGGACACCTAGTTTTGAGCTTGTTTCGCAGCGCGCGTCCAATTTCTGAGGCATCCGCATGAAGTCAAAACGACAAATATCCGGTTTTACGCTGCTGGAAATGCTTGTTAGTGTCTCGATATTTCTGACAATAGCCGTGACTTTGTTGGCGGGGATGGCCCAATGGCAGAAGACTTATCGCAACATCGAGATGCGCAACGCGCTGCAGGGCCGGATGCGCGCCGCCTTGGAACTCATGGCCCAGGACGTGGGCCAGGCTGGACTGGTGGCTTCCGGGGCAGACGAAAAGGAATTGGCCCAGCCCCTGACCACTCTGAGCGCGCAGATTAATCCCGGCAATCAAACCGTCACGGTCGGCAGCACAGCAGGAATATGCGATGGGGAATGGTTGCAGTTTGGCGCTGGCAGTACGTGGGAGAAAGTTCAGGTAACAACCTCCTCAGGCGGTCGGATCTCGGGTACCTTCGCGTACACTCACCCGGTAAATGAAGCCGTATATGCGAGAGGTGTGTATCCCGAAGGCATAATCTACCCGAATGCGGCAACATTCAGCTCACTGACGATTTTGGGGGACATTAACAGCAAGGGTAACGAGATGAAGTTTGTAAAGTACTCGTGCCCTACGGGAACATCCACGGCGTTTACGCGGCAGACGTTCGACCTTTCCGGCACCGCTGAAGCACCAGCCCAAGTCTTGATCGACAATGTTACCGACTGTGAGTTCGACTACAGCAAAGGTGCGGGAAATGTGAACGTAACGTTGCCCACGGATGACAACATCTGGGTCGACATGATTACCCGGATAAGCGTAACCGTAACCGCGAAATCGGAAACAAAAGATCCATTCGGTAGCGATGTCGTAGTCAAGGAACAATACCTCAATCTGCAGCCGCGAAACGTAGTGGCATCGTACATACAGTCGGGCTCAGCCACTCCTAATACAAGCGAATTGCAAATCTTGCCCGGAACATGGAACGAACAAGTTACCGGCAAGAACTTCAACGGCAACTGCACGGTGGTCCCATGAAAGATACTGTCTGCCTGAAACATGTCCACTCGCACAACTGCGAACGCGGTGTCGCCCTGATACTGGCGCTGTTGACGCTGCTCGTCCTCTCCACGCTGGCCGTCGGGATTATTGTTACCACCCAGTCAGAGCTTTGGACGACCAAGAACTATCGCCAAGTCACCCAGACCAGATACATCGCTGAAGCCGGTGCTCAGCAAGCCGTCAATTGGATACAGGACAGGGGAAACAGCGGTACGCTGCTGCCTTCAGGCTTCCCGACCGGGTACAACCTTAACGTTTACCCGGTGCAGGATACCTCGGGCAATCTTGTGGTCCTCGCCCCGGCTACTGCCATAAACGGCATTTCGGCCAACTATCCTTCGACACAGTTGTCGGATTTCAGGACCAATCTGGCAAGCCAAACAGTGTCAAGCGACCAGGTGTCCGGAAGCTTCGGTGTTGTCGCCCAACTCTTGAATGCTCGTAAAGACCCCGTGACCAACACTTGGATGACTGACTGGAAAATCATCTCGCAAGCGAGTGTCAACAACTCACGAGTGCAGGTGGTCGAAGTTGTAAGCAAGCTGAAGATTGAGAATGGTGGCGGAGGCAGCGGCTTCTCCTTTGACTACGGTGTCCTCGCTACAGGAACCGGGTGTAGTACCGTCGAAATGGGTGGCGGACAGTACACCAATGCCTACAATTCACAGGCCAGTGGCAATGTTGGAAACAATAACCCAACTCTGCTTGGGACAGGCGGCAATGTTGCCTCGTTCGGAAACGTCTATATTCACAATGGCGCATATATCAACGGCAACGTGTACACGCCTTTCTCCGCCGCTGGCGCGACTGGCACTTACGGCATATCCGGTGGGCCTAAAGGACTGAATGGGAGCGTGGCCTGCAGTTCGCCGAGTAAGATGTGGGCCGTGAACGAGGACAATAGCGGATCTGAGGTTGGATGTACGACAGCATCGAAGAAATCCAGTTGCCCTACCAATCAGGTTACTTATCCTCTTGATCCGAGTTGGACGGATCCGAGTGTGGTGCCAGATCCAATCATGCCGACGGTCGCTGCTAACACCGCTGCGTGTACCGGATACGCCACTCTCTGCAATGGTGGAAGCGGTGACAAAACCAATAATTGGAAGTGTTCCATCACCATTCCTCCGAGCTTCCAGTCAGACGGTAAGACTCCGGGAGGCGGCCCCGAGAATTTCGGAAAGGTCAACTTCGGATCCTGCGCTGTGATCACCTTGCAGCCTGGAGTCTATAACGTCGACACTCTTTACATATCGAATGGAGCGACGCTTGTTGTCCCGACTACCGGATCCGTGGTCTTCAACGTATTGAACGCGTCAGGCTCAAATACTCCGCTGCAGATGGACGGCGGGACGGTTGCGAACAATGGCGGGAATCCCCTGAATATGTCTTTCGTCTACGGCGGAGATAAGGCCGTCGCAATCAACGCCGGCGCAGCGACATTTGCAACGATTTATGCGCCTCATGCCAGTGTCTCGATAACTGGAAACGGAGGCATCTATGGCGCAATCGTGGGCAAGAAGTTCTCGTTTACCGGCAGCGGCCATGTAATCTACGACGCGAACTTGAACAAAAAACCGGCTAATTTCCCGGTCAACGGCAGCGCTCCGTCGTTCACTAATTATCACGTAGACCAGTTCAGCTGGAATGCATTCTAGCTTGGTTGCAGGAGGTGGCCCGTGGAGCCCCGTGAAACGGAGCATCTAGGCGAGGACGAGACGTCCGATTTGCTCATCAGACGCATGGAACGACGATGACGCGCATTGTGCTCCCGGTTCGTACAACGTTGCTCCTGTTACAAATCCAGTATGCGTTGCCGGACAAGAAGTCAAAAGCCCCTCGCTGCGCGAGAATGGGGCACCCTGGATATTCTCGTGCGGAGTTGAGGTTACCGTCAGGCCCGGTCACCCGCCCACACAGATTTCATTAACCGGGCCTCCGTCGTTACTATTTGAACTTCTGAATGTCCTTGAGAAGTGCATCTGCCTGAGCGGCGGCTGCCTTGTTACCGGCGCGTGCCGCAGTGAGGCGATTCTCGTACATTAGTCGCAGGTGAGCAAGCAAAGTACTGGCCGCTGTCCTCTCTTTGGGTGAACCGAAGGCGCTCATGTAGTCGGCCTCGAGTTGCGCCCGCTTAGACTGCATAGCCTGGAACTTGTCGTCCACCTCCCGCGCGCCAAGACGCTTTTGGTCCTCGTCCAGTGTGCCAGCCAGAGTAGCTGCATCCTTCTCATCGCGTTCCAGCGCGCTGAGCAGATCGCTGGATGGAGGATCGCCAACTGCGCCCAATTCGTCATACACGTTGCGCAGGTCGGCAAGGGCAACGTTATAGCGTTCTAAAGAACGTCGCATGGATTCCAGTTCTGTTTTTGAAGCCGGATGCCGCCGCTTCAGGGTCGCCTTTTCTTTGGCGCTCGCTGACTGTGCGGTGGTCATCTTTGCCCGCAGTTCCGCTTGCCTCAGACGGTTTGCTGATTCAGTCAGAGCCTTGATCTCGCCATCTAGCCCAGCCGCGCTCGACTTGAACTCCGCGCTCGCATCAGGCTTGCCGAAGCTGGCGACTTGGGAACGGTTGTCAGCGAGTTTTAAGTAGAGATCGCGAAGACCTTCCGCTGCACTCTTCCGGGCAAGCACATTCTTCGGATCGGCGCTTTCATAGGTTGTCTTCTTGGATGTCAATTGGCCCTGGAGCGCCGCGAAGTCGCGGTCCAGTTCGATGACCCGCTCAACTCTCTCGATACGAAAGCCCTTAGAGAGGGCTTCGATGAACTTGTCGTACTCCCAGGATTGGTAGCCCTTTCCCAGCATCAGTTTCAGCTTGCCGTAGTTCGTTGGGTCGTTTCTAGATGGCAACGAACCATTGAGCCAGAGTTCGATGCGATCATCCTTGAGATCGATACGCGACACGTAAACGGATCGGCCAACGCTGTAAGCTTCCGTGATCTCATTGGGATTGATATAGGCGCCGTCTACGGACAATTGAAACCTGTTGTTTGCTCCGTCGGCATAACCGTGGCGAACGTAGTATTTCAAGGTGCCGTCGGGCGACAATTCCGTATCCACGAATCGGGGCATGTTTCGACCGTACTGTGGGGCGTAAACAACTACGGTGCTTCCAATCACAATTTTGGTCTTGAACGAGTGGTCCTGAAGTTCCGAAAGGAATCGATCCAGATCTGGATTCGACTTTTTCGCGCCGAGCATGGGCGCAACAAGGACCAGAACAAGCGTGAATACGAGAGAGAGTCTTCGCATCGCATCCCCCATATAGAACTTCATGAAGAACCGGGCCGCAGCGAAAGTGCGTGCGGCCCGCGAGTCTACCGTGCAACCGCAGCTTCGCCCTTTGCCGCCGGGGCGGGGTTCTTAGCGACATCACGGATGTCGCGTATATCACGCGCCACCGAGACCGATAGCGAGATCCATTCGAGGATGAGGCCGCAGAACCAGACGGTCAAAATGAAGTAGAGCACCCCAAAGAAGATCGAACTCATCAGTGGCAGCGGGCTGTAGCTAACCCTCTTGCGCAGCGACGAGAGGACTTCTTCTTCCCGAGCTACTTGGGCCGTGAGGCTATCGCGTTCCATAGAAAGTTGACGGTAGTCCGGCTGGATGCGGGCGCGAAGCTGGTCTTCTGAGATGGAGTTGACCTGCAGGCGTCCATTCATGATCGTCTGCCAGTTGTCGGCGTACTTCACGATTTGTGCCTTCGCGTAGTCCGACAGAGCCAATCGCTCGGCAAACTGGATGGCGTTGTCGTGAACGCGAGCAACGGAAAGAGCATCCGAGGCATTCTGGTTCTCAGTAAGAAACCGGCGTATCGGCTCAAGGGCTCGGGCCAGGGTCGCATCGGCATTGGCCGAACTCTCGATTTGATTATTCTCCCGTTGAGCAGCGTCGGACTTCTGCGTGGCCTCAGAGCGGTACTGGTTGACGAGTTGATCTCGCTTGCTCTGCCAATCCTTGTCGTACTTTTCCAGTTTGTCCGTCGCAGTGCCCAACTCCACCTTGTCTTTGGCCATCTGCTCCTTAACATTATCGATTTCGGCCAACAGGCTCCTGGGCCAGCTGGCTTCGATACCAGCTACGATCGAACCCGCTAGGCCCGCAATCGCGACTGCGATTACGGCTACACGAGCCATCGTGAGCGAGAGGTGGATGAGGTACTGCTCTGTGGTTCGAAAATCAGAATCTCCCCGCGTGCCAAAATCGGCTATCTGCCCGACGAGTTTCTTGAGGAAAATAAACGGACCCGTGAAGAACGAAGCGATTGTCCGCAGCACTCCAAACAACACCTGAAACATCCGGTCACGAGCAAAGAGATAAAGAATGAGTGCGGCAATCAAGAGGAAGAGAAAAGCGGCCAGAATGAAATGTTCGGCGAAACTGCTGAATCCATCGAAATTGCCGAATAGTTGCGAGAAGCTCGGCATTGCTGAACCTCCTATCCCTGTCGAATGAGAGTTGGTTTTTCGTATTCAATTGTTGGTGAAAGCCTTCCAGTCGTTAGCCAGGGTCCCGAAGTAAATCGTCTCTCTCAAGAATCGACAGGGAGGCCACACTTACAGCTTCTAGGTAGCAGCACAAAAAAAGGCTCTATTTTTAGGCGACAAAACGTTAGCAGCTATGCCCTGAGCAGACAATGAGAAATTTCGATAGCACCAATCCGAACCACGAACGCACAGCGGCTTGCGTCAGCGAACGTCTGATTTCGGAACTTTCAGAATTGCGCCAGCGTACAATCATGCAGCAGCTACCCTTAGCGCTCGGGAGATTCTATGCGGGCCACCATCGTACTCGTCGTAGTTGTAGCCGTCATACTCGTTTCCGTATTTGCCTTCTCTTCGCCGAAGTCGCAGGTACCTGCGGCCGCCTCGATTAGCACCACCGACGTGACCAAGAGCGCTGCCGGAAACGGCGCAGACCTGCCGTTCGTGCAGGGCGGCACCATCGCGATGGAGCTCGAAGGCGCAGACTATAAAGTCACGCCATCGGGCAATGACCACATCACGATTTCCTACGGCACGAACCCTTTCAACACGCAGCTTACGAAGATTGCGGCGGGCGTGAAGGGATCCGAGGCAAACGTGCGCATCCAGACGCCTTCGGGCAACGGCATTCACGTTGAGATCGGCATCCCTGCCAAGACGAATCTTTATACGCGAATGACCGCCGGAAATCTGACGGTCGAAGGCATTGAGGGCAGCAAGGACCTCGAACTAAGAGCTGGCAACATGACCATCGACGTCGTTGACGCGAAGCAGTACGGTCCCGTCTACGCCTCCGTTTCGTCGGGCGACCTCGCGGCCGACGCTTGGTCGGTCAATAAGGGCGGCATTCTCCGCTCCTTCAAGACGAACGGCAGCGGCAAGTATGGCCTACATGCGCATGTCAGCGCCGGCAAGCTGACTCTGACCGAACGCTCGGGGATGAAATAGAAGGGGCAATTAAGCTCACAAGTTGCGCTGGTTCACGTCAGGGCCTGTTTTTAGTCGTGCCCCGCAACGCTTGTCTGTCCACCTGACCGGCCCGGCCCGAAACTGCTCCGCTAAACGGGTGGCAACTTGCCTTGAATGTCGTTCCCTCTAAGTGCAATGAGGGCTTCCGCCGCCACTGCTGCCTTGGAGTGCGCGTGTACGAGAGGCAAACACTCCGCTTCGGACCCTTCCAGCTCGACGCTCGATCTGGACAAGTGCGCAAGGATGGTGTCGGGCTGAAACTTCAGGGCCAGCCCATCCAGATTCTCGAACTGCTGCTTGAACATCCCGGTGAACTGGTCACGCGCGAGGAGCTTCGGCAGCTCCTCTGGCCGTCCGATACCTTCGTTGATTTCGACCACAGTCTAAATACCGCGATCAAGAAGTTGCGTCAGGCGCTCGACGACGACCCAACTATTCCACGCTATATCGAAACGATCCCCAAGCGCGGATACCGCTTCATCGGCGATGTAGACCGTCAACAACCGCTTGAGCCTGGGCACCAGCAGTCGGCGCCTGCGCCGCTTTGGAGACGCCTACGGATTTTGCTGCACCGCCATTACGTCGTTGCAGCAGCCATCGCTTTGCTGTTGGTCATCGCGATTTACGCGTATACGGCAGCGCGTGTCCGACGGGGTGCGCCACTGCTCTCTGTAAAGAACGGAAGGGCCGCTCACGAGCTATACCTGGGCGGCATGAAAGATTTGGATCGATGGGACAAGGCGGGAAAGATCGACACGGCGATTTCGCGGTTTGGGCAGGCGATCGTAGCTGATCCGAAGTTTGCACTCGCGTTCAGCGCATTGTGCGAGGCTTACTGGGCGAAGTACCGGATCGACCACAACCTGGAGTGGGTCAAGGAAGCCGAAACGAATTGTCGGCGTGCGGCAGAACTCAGCACAAGACTGCCGGCCGTCTACGTAACGTTGTCGCGTCTGCACAACGGTCAAGGCGAGCACGACTTGGCGCTGCAGGAAATCCAGCAGGCACTGGAACTGGAACCGCGAGATCCGGATGCGCTGCTCGGGAAGGCTTCAATTTACGCGAGTATGGGGCGGATCGACGAAGCCGAGGCGATCTACAAGAATGCGGCCGCATTGCGACCGCAGCACTGGGGTGCATATTACGAACTGGGCGGATTCTATTACCGTCAACGGCGGTTCGCTGACGCGGCGGCACAGTTTGAGAAGGTGCTGGAAATCACTCCGGACAACGCAATGGTGCATGCGACGCTTGGCGCCATGCTGCAACTGCTGAAAGACGATGCCCAGGCGGAGAAACATCTCAAGCAAGCGATCGAATTCCAACCGAGCTATGCAGCATACACGAACCTTGGCGCACTGTATTACACACAGAAACGCTGGTCGGAATCGGCCGCGATGACACTCAGAGCGCTGCAGATTAATGACACTGACTGGCGGGCATGGTCGAATCTGGGGCTAGCCTACGAGTGGCTGGGCCAAGTGCCCGAGGCGGATGAAGCTTATCGCCAGGAACTTGTGCGAGTGGAGCGCATCGCGGACGTTAATGCCGACGACACGGAGGCAGGGGCTGAAGTCGGGATGTTGTACGCAAGACAGAAGCAGCGCAACAAAGCAATTGAGCGGATTGAGGCAGCGCTGGCAAGAGCTCCGGACGACCCCACTATCCTTGCCAATGCCGCGGAATGCTATGAATACCTGGGGGACCGCAGCTCGGCGCTAGCGTTCGTGAAAAAAGCGCTCGCCAAGGGGTTTACGTTTTCGGAACTGGAAAACAATCCAGGAAACAGGCAATTACTTCTCGACCCTCGCTTTCAGACCATCGCAAAACAATTCAGGACCAACCGCAACCCTGTTCAGCAGCGGCCATGATGAGCCGCCCACGACGAAGGAGGAACCATGTCTCCAGAAGCCAAACGTGCAGCAGAGGAGCTCCACGCGGACGGGAACCCTGCTCCCTGTGACAACGATCCAATCATCACCATCAACATAGCCGAACGGACTTGCCGAGCGAGAAGGTATGAGTATGCGCGCAGGAAAAGTGCCAACGGCAAAGTCACCTTCATAGCCAACCACAGCCATCCATTGTTCTTCTCCGAAGAGGAGGTTTTCGGGATGAGGCACGTTGACCTCATCGCGGGAGAAGAAAGAACTCTCTCCGTGCAAGTGGACTCTCCGAAAGAAACCAAGTACGCGCTCGAGCCACAATTCGGAGGCAATCCCGGGAACCCCAAAATCGTCATTCCCTAACAGTCCGCGAAACGAACGGAGCCCAAGTCGGCTTGGGCTCCAACATTAGTCATCGACGATTGTCGCTACTTGGTGTTCTGAACCTTCGCCACGGACACACCGGTATCTTGCATACTCTGGCCGAGGCGCACTTCGCTGGCTGACGTGAACAGACGGTTTCCGTTGTCGCTTGCACCGAGCCATGCTTCCGAGAGGAAGTGCTCGTCGCCGTAGCGGTTGAATACAAGGCGAGGTGATCCGTTGCTGGCGCGGTCACCGGGAACGCTGATGGTCATAACGACCGCGTAGTCGGGTCCGCCGATTCGGCTGAGTTGCAGCTTGACCCCCTCCGTCTTCACGCGGTAGTCACCGGCGCTCAGCGTCTGGTTCCCAATCTGAAAGTCAAACGGTATCTTCGCTTTGCCATTGCCCGTCTGTGCGAAGGCGGGGGCAAGGAGAAGCAACATTGCACATAAGGTGAGTAGTTTCGAGCTTTTCATATTTGCCTCCCGGAGCTGTGCTCCATGTATGCCTCGACTCTGCCCCGAAGCCGCGAACTCAACAATGCACGGGAGGTGATTCGTCAGGTGATTCTTGGGTGAGCGCTGGATGAACGCGTTATGAGCAGTGCATCTCCAACGCAAGTGATTGAAATCGAAGGGGAGGCGCTGATTGCCCGAGTGAACGGCAATCTTTTATCAATGTTAGGCACCCTGGATTGCTTTTTGTCGCGCGAGGATTGGGCAGCCGCCCGTTCTTAGATGATCGACAACACTCATTATTCTGAGCAACAATCAGAGATGCTCGGACGCCCGGAAAAATCAGAAGCCGCCCATTACTACTTCACATACATCGATCAGGTCGAGGGGAACGACCCTCAGGCCGCATTCGTCAGCCAGATGGACGACACGCTCGCGCTTTTTACGACCATGTCGGAAGAGCGGTCAACGCATCGCTATGCTCCTGAGAAATGGAGCATTCGCCAGGTGCTGAACCATGTTACCGACACTGAGCGTGCCATGGCGTTTCGCGCCCTTTGGTTCGCCCGCAGATTTCAGACGCCATTGGAGAGCTTCGATCAGGATATTGCCGCGTCTGGGGCAGAAGCGGACCGTATCTCCTGGGCCGCCCACGTCGAGGAGTTCAGGACCGTGCGACTCGCAACGATTTCGCTCTACGCCAATCTGCCCCCCGATGCCTGGATGCGAACCGGCGTCGCATGCGGCAACCCTTTCACGGTCCGTTCCCTCGCGTACATCATTTCCGGACACGCGGCGCACCATATCAGGATCCTTAGGGAAAGATACCTCTAGCCCGGCACGGCTGGCCGGGGGCCCGCCGTGCACCCCGAACCTAGTCATCGATCTCCGGCGTCAGGTTTCTCGTGCGCTTTGGGGTTGTGGCGGCCGGCGAAGGAGAACTGGATTCCACCGTAGCCGATGAAGTGAGGTTGGTCGATGCCGCTGCGGCCGACTCCGCGGGCGGCCATCAGTATAAGCATTGCATGTTCGCCTAGCCTGTACCGAGTGCCAGCGCCGACCGACATGTCGCGTTCGACTCCGTCGACAGTGCCAGTTGAATACCACTCGGCCATTACTTCAAACTTCTTGTTCACTTCTCGGCCAATCGCGACGCCGGTGATGTACTCGTCGGGTCCGTACTGCTTCCAGGCGTAACCTCCCTCGGCGTTGAGATCGATTGGGCCGACCCTCTTAGTTACTTCTACCGGTAGCAAGAAGCGTAAGCCGTGATCGGCGAGGCCCCGGTCAACAGATGAAGTCGGGTTGTTGAAGTCGAGTCGTGGGTAGGTGGACACCTGGAGATCGAGCTTCTTGTTCTCGTAAAACCTCCACTTCACGGCAATGGAGGAGTTTCCGAGTCCGGACTGCGTGGCTTGCTCGTCGTTGCCGCGCAACTCGTAGGAGACCTGGTAGTTCAACTGAATTCGATCACCGACTCCGTAGTTGATGTCGAGAACAGGGGCCTCGAAGAACCGCTCGCTTGCTGCGCGTTCGGATCCGAGGGCTACGTTGATTTCGAAGTTGCCGTTGCCGGGAGTGCCCGGGTCATCGGTGCGCATGGGCGGGCCGCCCTGTGCGAAGGCGAGCACACTCCAGAGCAGCGGAACGGCTAGCAGCAAAAGCTTGTTTCTGTGCAGCATCACGCTTCCGCCACCCCTTCGGCTGGTCTGCGCAAAGACGTTGCGGCCACCACGATCACCATGGCGGCGGCAATGACGAACGTGCATGTGAATCGCCCGAGGTTCAGCCCGCCCTGTGCTGTAGGTTTGGTGAGCGTGTCTCCTAGCGTGGCGCCGAGGGGGCGCGTCAGGACATATGCCGCCCAGAAAAGGACGCTTCTCTCGATTCGCGTGAACATGTACAGCAGCAATACCACGACGAGCAGGGCGGCGAAGACCAGAGCGCCGCGTTCGAAGCCCATCTCGGCGCTGTCAGCGACGAAATCTCCCAATGCCGTTCCAAGCGTATTGGATACCAATATGGTAAGCCAGTAGAAGAACTCGTCGTGGCGCGAGGTGATGTTCTGAAACTGGAGGTGCCCGGTCGTCACGCGCCAGGTCACAAGGACGGCGACCACTCCGCAGAACAGAAGCGCCGAGCTTTTGGGATATCCCAAGCCGACCGTGCGGTCGAGGTAATCGGATGTGGTGGTGCCGACGGTGGTAGTAGCCACGACTACCAGCCAATACGAGACGGGGTGATAGCGGCGGGAGGCGATCTGAGTGGCGACCGTTACGGCAAAGAATGTCAGGAAGATCGCGCTGCTGACAAGATACCCGAGATTGAGCGTCATTGAGAGGGCATCGCCACCGGTTTCACCAACCGTGGTCGCAAAGATCTTAACGATCCAGAACGCTACTGTGACGGCAGGAACCTTGCTTGCGAGCTTGCGCGAGAGGGAACCGTTAGGATGGTCCAAGGATCAAATCCTCCTGGATTCCCCAAGAATACGCGATTGGGCGTTGAGTCGCGAGCAGAGCGCGGCGACTCTTTGGCGAGTGCGCGTTCAAGCCCGACGTTGTGTCTAGTCCCAAGACATGCTTTACGACGTTGGCTTGAGCGGGGTAATTCCCCGGTTGCGTTAGGAGTTCGCCTCTGAATCATTGGCACGGAGGGGGATTAGCGCCTGCTCGCAGTTGGTGTCCATCGGTCGCCCGCGATTCACTATGTCCAAATAGACTCTGGAACAAATAAACACCAACCGGTTTGCACTCGGGAGGCGGCGGTTCGTGGCCAAGTTGCATGCATGCCGAAAAGCTGCAGATCTGCACGAAGATGAGAATCACTGCAACTCTCCCTGTCGGAGAGAGTGTCTAGCGTGGCAGCGGGTTTTTCGCCGTGGCGGCGATCCCATCGGCTCGCAGTTTTGCAATTCGGCTGATGAGCCTCACCGGAACCGGCTTGGTGAGTGGGAAACGTACCGTCCCCTTTCGCAGTTCATAGCCCTTGAGCTCATCTTCGAGCGCCGCGAAGAACGTCCCCGATGCGGCGAACAGCGAATAGTGTTCCTTGAAGCCGGCGAAATAAAGCATCGGCTTTCCGTGCAGCTTGTATCCGGGCATGCGATACCCGATGCCCTCCACTGCCTCCGGTACAGCCCTCCTGATCGCGGCGCGCACCTGTTCAAGCTTCGGTCGCACCGCTTCGGGCTGCGCGGCAATGTACTCGTCAACCGACTTCGGAACGCGGTGGTTCATACTTTTCATTGTACGTTTTGACATACGGTCCTGCCCCGCCGAAATCCGCATGGACCACTGTGTGGGCCAGCCGTCCCGAAGCCTTCTTCCCGGTTGGGAAATCTCCCGCGTGAAAACGTTTCAATCCATTCGTAAGAGCAAGATTGTCATTCCGAGCGCAGCGAGGAATCCCTACCCTCACGAGAACGCCTCGGATCAAAAACTCGCCACAAATCTCGCACCGAACTCCGACTCTGACATCTACTGACTCAAAGCAAACGCCAGATCGACTAATTTCCAGAATCCGAACAGGGCCGGGTGGCCCGTCCTGACATGCGACTGTAGTTAAGAGTTGATTCATCGTTCTACGACAATCTGGAGGGTGCCCCATTCTCGCGAAGCGAGGGTGGGGCCTTTTGGGCTTTTGGGTCTGTTGTGATTATCTTTACCTTAAGTGGCATGCCCATCACCTCGCGCCGACGCGCGGTCCACTGAGACTCGATCTCAACAACACCGGTTTCGCCCGTCAGCCAATGGCGAAAGCTGCTCCATTCCCAATCTTCGGGGGCTGCAACGAGTCCGCGCTTCACCGGATTCCGGTGGAGGTAGCGAAGCTTCTCTTTGCACTTGAGCTCGCTCCAGACGTTGAAGTCGTAGTAACGCGGCTGCCAGAATTGATGTCCACCCAGCCGTTGCGCGACCAGTTGTTTGAGCACTTGCAGCGCCGACGCGAGTTTCTTGTCTTCAGGCTCGCTCATCAGAAGATGCACGTGCTCGGGCATGACGACATAGCCAGTGATGAAGAAGTTGTATTGTCGCCGTACCTGTTCGAGGACCACTTCGAAGGTACGTTTCGCCCGAGAGCTACTGAGCAACGGCTGGCGACGATAACAACTGAAGGTAATGAAGTGAAGGTCGCGCGTTCCGTGAAACCGCTTGAGTCCCCAAGGCATGGGACGACATTAACGCGCAATGTGCTCCTGATTCGTACAACATTGCTTCTGTTACGAAATCCGAAACGCGGTAGCAGATAGGAAATCAAAGGCCCCACCCTCGCTGCGCGAGAATGGGGCACCCTATGCTTCTTCGTAACTCAGAAGGTTTCAATCGGAATGACCGTCAGGCCGGGCCACCCGGCCGACTCGATTGATTTCTAGAATCGGAACATCGTAGACCCGCTCAAGCCAACACCGGGCTTGAACGGGCCACCTGCCCATTGTGCGGTTTTGGGGCAGACCGCATTTTGCGAATCGCCCCACTCAAAGCAAACCGGCGACTTCAGTTGGGCCACCACTAGCTCCTGTTAATGCTGGAGTGGGCCGCGCCGCTTTTCAGTTCGCGAACCATTCCAAGGAAGTGCTTGATTCTTGTGCCCACAATGAGCCGGGAATGGCGTCGATTCTGTATCGCAATCGCGACAAGAGGGCCTCTGTTCGTTGCTCGCGAGATATGAAATACGCCCCCGCCACTGACTCCCTGAAGCCTTGGTGGGTTGACGCGTGTACCTCCAATCACGGTTTCCTTGTGATCAAAGTCGAGCGCTATATGATCCGCCTGCGAGAGCTGCTCCTCTAGGTATTCGGCCGGGGTTACTGGGCCTGTACGACAGTGAAATGAGCTTTGATGTATACGACGCAGTTTTCTGGAAATCTGCACTTGCGTCCTGGATGCAGAATAGCCGAGGACGAAATAGAAAGACCCAAGCCCTTGGTCGTCTGGGCGGTCGTCTTGATCGATCTCATTGCCAGACAGAAAGACGTGCTGCTGAAAACAACCCAGTTGTCCCGAAGGCAGGGCCAGCACAGCAACATCGAGATCGTCATTACGCCCTGAGGATCTTAGGTGGGCTGTACATGGGGGCAGCGGTAGCAACTTTCCACCTCTGCCTTCGGAGGGCGCAAAGAACAGCGCGTTGCCGGCCTCACGTATTACGTGAGCCGCCGTGAACACAAAGAAGTCCGAATCCAAGCGCACGAGGACGCAAGAACCGATTCTGTCGAGGTGCCCGTCCGTATTGCTGATAAACAGAGGCACCACTGATTGTTGCAGGCGCTCGGCCAAGAGCCGTGTCTCTTCGGAGCCTCGCGCAAAAGCCTCGTCCAAACGCGCACGGAGATCGAAACCCTGCTCTTCGGCGAGTGGGTTCAATGACTCCACGAGGTCCCTGACAGCCAAGCTCAAAGATCGTCCCTGAACTCTGCGTTGCTTCGCGAAATCAATTCGTTTCGACATGTTCTCGCCGTCCAAACGGTAGCTACCCTGTCTACCGTGCTGAATTTCAGCTTTTTTATGAGTTGATCATCGCGGCGATCAAGTTGAGGATACCGCGAACAATTCCACGAATGGCGAATGCGGCAATAATAGCCCAGAATATTCCCCAGCTAAATTGCTCCCACGGCCAGACCATAACAGCAGCTCCTTTCGTCTCAGAGCCGGGTGCCCCATCTCTGCCCGGTAATGGCAGATGTGGGCCTAGCATCCCCTTGTTCCATTTCCCGGAATTTCCACAGCCCCTTGTTCACTTCGCGCAAATCACTGCTACAGTGGTTCCGCGATGATGCAGGTCCCTCGACTCGGACGGCGGTTGTAATACCGCCCTCGCTCGGCGTGACAACTTAGTAACTTTGCTGCGATACGGCGGGGCCCGAAATCTTCAGTCGACTGTCAGTCAAACGTCAGTCAGCGTCAGTCAGATTTTTGCAGCTAACTCGTTTAGATCATCAGTCGTACAGTCAACCCCCAGGGGGAGGGGGTAGGCGTAACTGACTTGCAACATCGCAAGTAGAGCGTACGCAAAGATGGTCGTTTGAAAACGGCACCTTTGTACCACCATCGCCGCGCGAGTTCAATGGGAATGTCGAAGCAGATGTTCCGGAGTTAGAACAAGCTGTGCCGATGGTGGCCCATTCAAGCCTGATTCTGGCTTGAGTGGGAGGACGAGATCGGTGGCCCGTTCAAGCCCGTAGTTGGCGTGGTGGTGGCCCGTTCAAGCGGGGTATCAGCGGGAGCTATCTTTGGGCGGGCAGGGCTTTCGCCTGGCGTACAGGCTGGGTCTTTGACTGAGGCTTGGGACGACCCGCGGCTGGGGTCTGGCCGAACTTGGCCGTAACCAGCTTGGGGTCGATTTTCTCGATTTTGACCGATTCAACGCCTGACTTCAGCATTCCGAGTTGCTTCGCGGCGGCGTAGGACAGGTCAAGAACCCGTCCGGGGCCGAGAATGCCTCGATCGGTAACCTTCACAACCACCCATCGGCCGTTACGCCTGTTCGTCACCTTGATGTGGGTTCCGAACGGCAGCGAGTTGTGCGCGGCCGTGAAACGGAACATGTCAAAGCGCTCTCCGCTGGCGGTGCGATGCCCGTGCAGTACCTTGCCGTACCAGGTAGCATTGCCGTCGAGGGAACTGGGCTTGGCGGGGGGCGCCGGAGAAGAGAGAGCAGGCGGGATAGGTGCTGCCGGTAGTGGTGGTGGAGCCAAATCGCCGAGGCGCGGGATGCTTGCCGCCGCCATCTCGGCTGTCTTCGGCGAACTCATGCCCAGACTGGCCAGGATTGCCACCAGCACGAGCAGAATCGCCATACGATATTTCAAAGTCGAGTAGTTCACCCTAACCCCATCTGCCCTAAGTTAGGGCCTCGTCCTTAGTACCCTAAATTATATGAACGCAAAGGACTTAAGGCAATCAAATCGTGTCCGATGGCAAGCTCTGGAGGGCCTAAGTTACTACAAACAATAACTTTAAGATGCTCGGATTACTAAGGTAAGTTGCCTGTCGAGAACGCTGGTTTTTCACCTGATTTTGGCTTAAGGTATACGAACTAAGGCGAGCACGTCAGATTTGCGACAAAGCCACTTCGTACGCAGGCGCAGTGGTGCCCGCCGATTTGTGCGTTCAGGGACTTTGCGCCATGGCCCCGATGAGCCCGACCTATTTCGTGTTTGCCGGCATTGCCTGCCTGCTGTACTGGCTGTGCGCGCCGAGCCGCAGGCTGCGGATGGCCGCCCTGCTACTGGCAAACCTCTTCTTTCTGGCGCGCTTCGGGCTTTTCTATCCCGTCCTTATTACTGCCGCCGCCACGACCGACTATCTAGTCGGGCTTGGATTGCAGGCAGCAAGCAAACCGCGCGTCGGGATTCGCAGGTTTCTGCTGTCCATTAGCCTGTTGGTCAACCTGGGCCTGCTGGTGGGCGCGAAGTGCGTCCCGCTGGCGCTGTCGGCCAAGTACGCGTGGATCTTCCCGCTGAGCCTCTCGTTCTACTGTTTCCAGTCGCTCACCTACACAATTGACGCTTACCGCGGCGATGGGGAGACGACCCGAAGCTACCTTGCCCATCTGACCAGTACCTCATTATTCGTTGTGATTATCGCGGGCCCGATCAATCGGCTTTCAGGCCTGATCAAGCAGCTTGAGCGCCCGTTCCAGTTGACCAAGGCCGACGGGGGCCGGGCCATGCTGCTGATCGGCGTCGGCCTCGTCAAGAAGCTGCTTATTGCCGACTATCTGGCTGACAACCTGGTCAACCGCGTCTTCGACACGCCGACCCTGTACAGTGGGGCCGAAGTCCTGATTGGCGTTTTCGGCTACGCACTTCAGCTCTATTACGACTTTTCGGGCTACACGGACATCGCCATGGGCGTCGGGCAGTTCTTTGGGCTGCAGTTGCCGGACAACTTCAACCGGCCATACCTGTCGGTGTCGGTCATTGAGTTTTGGAAGCGCTGGCATATCACTTTCTCCCGCTGGCTGATGGAGTACCTCTATTTCTGGGCGCTGCCGAGTTCGCGAAAGTGGAAGCCTTGGGCGTACATAAACTCGGTTATCACGATGATCCTGGGCGGGCTGTGGCACGGCCTTACCTGGAACTTTGCCATTTGGGGACTGCTGCACGGTTCCGCGCTGGCCGTCGTGAGACTCTTTCAGACCTGGCGTGGACGGCGGACTCCGACACTGTTAGGCACCTGGCTTAGCACTGCCCTGACTTTCGTGTTCGTGTGCTTTGCCTGGGTGTTCTTCCGGGCGGCCACCGTGAAGGAAGCCTGGGCCGTGCTTGGCCGGATCGCTTCGATGACCTATTCGGTCTCGAACATCACTCAACCCATGGTCGGAGTGCTGTCTGTGGCCGTCGTGTTCTGCGTGCTTCCCAAAACGTGGTACTCGCGCCTTGAAGACTACTTCGGCCGCGCGCCGTTCGTGGTTCAGGGCGCGGCGCTGGCGGGGATCGTTATTGCGCTTCAATTCTTGGCGGGACGCGGTTCGGTCCCGTTTGTTTACAGCAATTTCTAATGGCAGCGTTTCCGGTCAAAACGGCTCTGGCACTGCTGACGTTCACGGCAGCGATGGTGGCTATTCGTGAGGTAAGCGCGTCGAAGGGAATGGACAAGAACCTCGGCAGGGAATTCCTGCAGTCGATGGCGCAATTCGATGACGACGCTACACCGCCGCTGCCGATCATGCCGGTTAAGGAAGAGGGGGAGCTTACTCCGGCCACCGCACGAGTCCAGACCACATTTCTTGTGGATGATTCCGGCGCCCTCGATCATTTCTATGCCGCCTTGGCCAGTGCCGAACGAGGAGAGCCCTCCGCCAAGGTACGGGTAGTCCACTATGGGGACTCGCCGACGACTGCCGACTTGATTACGGGTGATGCCCGCCAGATTTTTCAGCAACGGTTTGGCAATGCCGGACACGGCTTCATCTTCGTGAGCAAGCCGTGGGCTTGGTACCAGCATACGGGGATCGACGTCAGCGGCTCGAACTGGCACATCACGACAGCGGTGGACACGACAAAACCGACCGGTTTGGGACTCGGCGGCGCTGTGTTCGTCGGGGCAGTTGGCGCGAGCACGCGGTTCAACCTGCACGACCACTACTCGCAGATCGAGATTGCGTACGAAAGCCAACCGCAAGGCGGTGATCTTGCCGTGATTGCCGACGGCAAAGAAGTCGGAGCGGTGAAGACGGCGGGCCCGGCAGGCGCGCCTGGTTTCCAGTCGGTATCGCTGCCGGCACAGGCGAACAAAATAGAAGTTAAGGTGACCAGCGGCTCGGTACGGGTGTTCGGGGTGTCCTTTGAGCGAAGCGGCCCGGGCGTAACCTATGACAGTCTCGGTTTGAATGGCGCGTCGACGATCGTGATGTCGCGAGTTTTCGCTCAGAGGAATTGGGCACAGGAACTGCGACACCGAAGCCCGGATCTGTTGATCATCAATTACGGAACCAATGAGGCAGGGTTCGCTTCGTTTGTCCACAAACAGTACGAGGAAGAGCTGCTGATGGCCATAAGCAAGGTGCGAGCGGCAATACCTGAGACCTCGATCCTTATTATGAGTCCGATGGACAGGGGTAAGCGCAACGGCGCCTCGATCAAGACGATGGAGACCATCCCGGAGATCATCGCTATTCAGGAGCGAGTTGCGAAGGAAACCGGTTGCGGCTTCTTCAACACCTTTGAGGCGATGGGCGGAGATTCGACCATGGCCCGCTGGTACGAAAAGCAACCACGCATGGTCGCTGCCGACTTGATTCATCCTTCGCCCAAGGGCGCCCGCATCGTGGCTGAAGCGTTCACAAAGCAGCTCATGATGGGATTCACTCGCTACAAAGTGCGACAAGCGCCGAAGCCCCATACGGCGTTCGCGCAGGCTCGTCGTGCAGCCAGGAGGCAGCATTGATCTCCTACCGGAAGTTGTTTTTGCTATTGGCGCTGTTTGCGTTTCTGCTGACGTCGCCGCTGATGGCGCTGCAATCTAGAAAGAAAACGAGTTCAAAGAAGACGACCACCAGCACCAGGACTTCTCGCTCGAAGAAGACGAGCAGGAAGAAGAAGGTGGTCAGGAAGCGGCACAATGGCCGTCCGCGCTCGTATGTTCCCCCCGTGCGAGTCAGCGAGAAGGTTCGCTCTTCGGCTATACAGTTCGTGCGGAAGCAAGTGTCTGATCCGTCTGCCGACTGGATCGAGCAGGCAGAGGCGCTCGACAGCTTCTTCTCGCAGCTCTATGCGTTGGAGCGAAGCTCGAGCCTGCGGACGGTTCATGCTCTGCATTTTGGCGACTCTCATACGGCTGCCGACGAGTTCACAGGACAGATGCGGAGTCTCTTGCAGCAGAAGTTCGGAAACGGCGGAGCAGGCTATTCGTTCGCGGGATATCCTTTCGCGGGCTGTCGCATTTACGGCACAAAGCGCGAGCAGTCCAGCGGCTGGACGACCATCGGCAATCACTTCCGCGAGCCGAACGATGGCTTGCTTGGCCTTGGCGGCTTGGCGATTGAGACTTCACGCGCCGGTGAACGCATTGGCTTCGATGCGCCGTTCACCTATGGCGAGCTTGAGTATCTGCAACGGCCCGAAGGAGGAGACGTTTCGATCTATCAAGACAGCCGCCTGATCGCGACCGTATCTACCAAAGGCGAGTCTGGTCCTGGCTACTATGCGTTCGACAGTCCCGACGGCGATCATCATGTTGAAGTAGTCACGATGACGGATTCCCCCGTTCGACTACTCGGCGTGGTCGCCGACAGAAATTCAGGCGTTACGTATGAGGCTATCGGAATCAACGGCGCGGAGGCGGCGCAGATTCTGAAGTGGGACGAGGAGATGCAGAAGGCATATTTTCAGCGACGGTCTCCGTCGTTGATCGTGCTCGACTATGGAACGAACGAGGCCAGCAATAGAAGCTGGACCTACGATGCCTACAGCGAGATGTTTCGCGGCCTCATCGGCCGACTCCGCCGGGCCGTGCCCGATGCTGCTATCCTCGTGCTCGGCCCTCCGGATCGCTACCTCCTCACACGTTCGGGCAGAAAGCGGGTGTGGAAGCCGTTTGAGGGTACGGCTACGATTATCAAGGCTCAGCGGGACGTCTGTGCCGCATTGGGCTGTGCCTTCTGGGACAAACGCGAACGCATGGGCGGATACGGTGCGATGCGCCAGTGGGCCTACGCTGGGTGGGCGCAAGCCGATCATACCCACTTCACTGCAAGCGGATATCGAGAATTGGCGAACGCGCTGTTCTCCGATATCATGCAGCGGTACGAAATCTACAAGAAAAATTGCTGTACGACCAACGGGAGCGATTCGAATGGAGAAAGAGCAGCGAATCCTTAAGGCCCTACGTCTTGTTGCGAAGATCGATGGTGAACCCGCGAGCGACGAATCGCTATTTGAATCGGGATTGCTCGACTCCTTTGCGCTGCCTGATTTCGTGACGGAGCTTGAGAAAGAGTTCAAGGTCAGCATTCCCGATTCCGACCTCATTCCGCGCAAGTTCGAGTCGATCGGCAAGATCGCTCTGTATCTCGACACCCGGGAGAGCTAATGTCCTACCTGCGCGGCTTTGGCTCGTT
Source organism: Acidobacteriota bacterium (assembly GCA_023410055.1). Lineage (GTDB taxonomy): Bacteria > Acidobacteriota > Terriglobia > Terriglobales > Acidobacteriaceae > JAEZPW01. Next base: position 16,988 of record JAEYQK010000062.1, on the reverse strand, counting down.
TCTTCCGGAACACCGGATCGATAATCAGTTTCTTTCAGAGCGCGTCGGCAACGATCCCGAGTGGATTTTGAACGTAAGCGGAATCCAGGAGCGCCGCTATGCCGACGAGGGCACAAGGGTGGCCGACCTGGCTTTCAACGCCGCGCAGAATTGCCTTCAAAACTCCGGCGTTGCCGCCGAGGAACTCGGCTTGATTCTGGTTTCGAGCGGGTCGAGTGAACTTGTCTTTCCTGGCCCGGCATCGGAGGTAGCGGCCCGGCTCGGTTTGTCTGCGACTCCTGCACTCGATTTGCCCGTGGCCAGCGCAGGAGCACTATTTGCGATGTCGCTAGCGTCGCAATTGGCTGAGACCTACGGCAACGTGCTGGTGATCGCGTCGGAGATTATGAGTCGGCGAGTTTCGCTGACGAAAGAAGCCAGCGACACCGCGATTCTCTTCGGCGACGGCGCGGGAGCGTGCCTGGTCAGCAAGTCTTCTGGATTCGCGAAAATCATCGATTCGGCCATCTACACCGATGGGAACTTTAGGGAATCGCTTCAACTCGAACAAGCCGGTGCGATCCAGATGAAGGGCCGCGAAGTGATCATGCAAGCCACGCGCAAGATTCCCCGAGCCATCGGTGACCTTCTGGCGAATAACAACGTCGCGCCGGCTAGCGTCGATGTCTTCCTGATGCACCAGGCCAATTGGAACCTGATCGTGCGGGTAGCGAAGGCGCTTGAGGTTCCGGAACAGCGCTTCTTCTGCAACATTGCCAAGTACGGCAATACATCGTCTGCCTCGATGCTGATCGCAGCCGACGAGTGGTGGCAACTGTCGCAGAGAGAGGCTAAGGGTCCGATCGTGTTCTCAGCATTTGGAGCGGGCATCAACTGGGGCGCATTGCTGGCGGTCCCTGCGTGAACTAATGGACCGACTTCAGCAGATCGCAGCGTTGTTGAAATCCGAGAGCACGCTGGTGCTGGCAACGACGGACGACGCGGGACATAGCCGGTCCACACCGCTCTTCTATATATGCGACGATGAACTCGCACTGTACTGGTTTTCGTCTTCATCCTCCGGCCACAGCAAAGACCTGAAACGCGAGGCGCAAGCGGCCGCAGCCGTGTTTCGTCCTACATCCGAGTGGCGGAAAATCTGCGGTGTGCAGATGCGAGGCCGTGTGGAGGTAGCAAAGGATCGCGCACTGCGCAAGACAATCACGGCTGCCTACTGCCAGCGCTTCCAACTCGGCACGTTCTTCCGTTCGGCCATCTCGCGCAGTAACCTGTATAAGTTTCGTCCATCGTGGATTCGCTATTTGGACAATGCGCGGCGGTTCGGCTACAAGTTCGAAGTCTCGTTGCACGAGATACATCGCTGACTTTCCCCCGCCGTACCACTGCTACAGTTATCCCTTCGTGCAATAGTCAACGCGCTGTTTGGGTGAGATAATTCATCGCCCGCAAATCTTCATTTGGAGTGATGCCTTGTTCAGAGGACAGTGGTCTGTTCTGCGCGCATTTGCGTTGTTTGTGTTGAGTCTGTACGTACTCGCTATAGGCGGTTGCGGAGGAAGCAGCAGCGGTCCGAGTGCGCCGAGGAGCGAGCTGACGGTCACATCGACCGACGATCTGGATACGCCGCCGGCGGGTACCGTCACACTGCGCAGCGCGCTGGCAAAGGCGGCTTCGGGTGAGGCGATCACGTTCGATCGCAGCCTCGACGGAAAAACTATCGACTTGAGCATCATCGGCGAGGCGCATTCGATTCTGAAAGGCGAAACCTACTCTGGAATGAGTTTCGCGGGATACGCGGATCGCGACTACGGTAAGTCGGCACTCTATGCTCGCAAGAATGTCGTGATCGACGCATCAAGCCTCCCGAACGGCGTTACGATCAGGTGGGCAGGCGGAGACACTAACCCCGCTCGCGTGCTGGCCGTCTACGGCGACCTCACGCTCAGAAAGGTGACTATAGCCGGCGGCGTTTCGAAGGCCGAGGCAATCAGCGACACTGCGCAACCGTTTACGCTCGCTCGTGGTGGGGGCATCGCTGTGTGGGGCACGGCCGATCTGGCGAATTGCGCCATTGCCGGAAACAAGATCGCCGGCGACTCCGCCCCAACCCGGGATCGTGGCGCCTATGGCGGCGGTATCTACTCCAACGGACTTGTCCTCAACAATTGTGTGGTGAGCGGCAACGTGGCGACAGGTTATGGCGCAGCTGGCGGCGGCATATATTCCGTCGGCGGAGCCGATCACACCACCGGATTCGGCAACAACGCGACTCTGAGCAACTGCGCGATCAGCGGGAACAAGGTCGTTGCGCAACACGCTTATGGCGGCGGAGTGTTCACCCTTTCCGGCGGGCCGAACAATCTTGCCACGATGCACATCACGAACTGCACGATTGCCCGCAACCTGGTTCTCGACGATCCGGACGTTGCCAACTCGATCCAGGCTCAGTTCTATTTCCGTGGCGGCGGTGTCTACCTGGGCGGCGGGTCGCTCGTGCTTACCAGTTGCACGATAGCCGAAAATGAAGTGAACGGCGAGTCGACGCTGATCAGCAACAAGCCGAACGCGGGTGGTGGAGGCTTCGCGGCTACCATCGGCAACGCACATGTCGTTGAAGACCTTGTCATTCAGCACTCGATCTTTGCCGGTAATAAGTTGAATGGCGCTCCTGCCGATATCTTTACCGGATCGCTGCTGAACTTCACCAGCAACGGCTACAACCTGATCGGCGCAGTCGACTTCAGCCAGATCCTCGTGCCGATCCCGGATGCAATGAGCCTCAGCCGCAAGCACTACCCGAAGGTCGGCGATCACGACGGGATTGTGCCGGCGGACGTGCTCGCATTGACGACGCCGCAGCGGCACAGCAACATTCTTTCGGCGGGAATCGACGCCGGACAAAATGCGGTGCTCTGGTACTTGCCCTCGGGCAACGCTGTAGACCAGATTCCGCCCACGTCCTACACGGTCACGCAAGTCAAAGGCGGCTATTCTGGGTGGCCTTCTTCCAGTGACGACTTCCTGAATAACGTTCTGACCAAGTTACGGACAAATTACAGCTCGCAACTTGGCAGCGATTTCGGCACGAGCTTCGGGGATATGACTGGCGTAACCTTCTATGGTCCGGCACGCACTTGGGTGTCGAGCAGCCAAAACGCTCCGTGGATAAACTTCTGGCGCAGTCTCGACACGCAAATAGGGAGCAAGCTCGGAACTGTCATTCTGGGCGACGACTTCTGGGGCACGTACTCCAGCGGGAAGCTCGGCAATGTGGACCTGACCATTACGCGCACGGATACCTCTGTGCAACTGGAAAGCACGGATCAACGCGGGCAGACGCGCAACAGTGCACAACCGGGCGATGTAGGGGCCATAGAGAGATAGGCTTCATTGGCCTATAGCTCGGGACGGGCACTGCCCGCCCCGTTTTTCGTTTCAGAGGATTTCTTTCACTGCGCACAATTTCGCGTGACGACTGTCATTGAACTGTGGCTGAAGCGGGAGCAAGCTGAGGAAAATGGATGCCACGACCACGGTTCGCCGCCGCATAGCATCCCGTCGAAATGGAGGTCCGCATGCAACTCCAATTCTCCCCCGACGAACTCCAGGTCATGGTCGACGCCTTAGAAGAGCTCGACTGTGAACTCCGAAGACAAGTTGCTCAGGCGCAAGACGACGATTCCAAATGGCGACTCAGGAATGAGGAACATCAGCTCGATGAACTCGAAGGAAAGCTGATCCGTCGCGATCTCAGGCTTTCAATCGACGAGCTCGACTTGTTGGCGACTGAACTAGGCCGTTGCCACTCTATCCCACAGAAGGAAATGCTGTTGGAATCGGTTCGGGACAAAGTGACCGAGGCATGCGCTATGGCCTAGTCTGCAACAGCGCAGTGGGTTTTACCTCGGAGGTTCCGGGCAGTGTCCTTTTGTTATGTGCGTGGCGAAGCAGAATGGGTCCCAACATCTGGAGTAAAGGAGCGATTGAGGCTGTTCACTTTTCTGACGATGCGCCTCAATCGCCAAAGCACCGGGTACGGATCGGCTTAGTCCCCCTGCGCACTAAACATGGCCATGCTTCTTGAGGACACGAGATCCAATGTCCCGGAAGGAAACATTTCCTCTACCTCTACGGGACCTTCAAACCAGACACACCCGAGCTTCAGCGCGCCTTGCTCATCTTTTCGAAGTTGAGACACCCTCATCGTGGGGCCGCCGGATTTGAGTCTGACTTTATCACCGATATTAAAACCAGCAATCATGAAAGCCTCCAGAAGGACGTAAAAGTTTGTTCAGGTACTTGCAGCAGGTTGGGGCCCTAACTCATTCGGTCGCAATTATGCCGCGCCCTGCATTTTTGGAAACGATTACCTTGGTCGGATGAGTAAATAGAACCTCGCTGGTCGAGATTACTTCGGTTACAGCGGCACCGAGGTTCTTCGCAACAGATCGTCAGACTTGCCTAGCTGAGGGAAATTTTGTCGGGCGGCAGTGGGCGTGGACTAAGAGCGTCACCTGCGGCTGCTGCACTGGATTGTGCACTCTTCCAAGCCTTGACGTACTTCCAATTTACGTACACCGAATGGTTGAGATGAAAGATCAAACCTTCACGTCCGTCGAGAAAGCCGGCTCTAGCAATGTAGTTGTAGCAAAAAGTGGCGAGCGGATTAAAAACGGTGTTCCAAATGAATCCGGCGAAACTGGAACTTGTCTTACCTCGGCGAGTTACCAGGGGAACGCTTGCAGAACTATATTTGTTCATGTGGTCGATGTAGGTCTCAAGCGTCGGGTATTGGTAATGGAGCATATGGTTCTTTAGTGTTCCCACCTGTTCGGACGTCTTGGGAGTAGCATGTGGTTCCGTATCCTCCCTCAGTCGCGCTGCTCCTTTGCGAAACAGCCTTAACTTCCGGTCCGGATAAAGGCCGCCGTGACGCATCCATCTTCCAAAAATCAAATTGAGTCTGGGCACGGCATAAGCGTTGAGAGAAGGCTCTCCTCGAAGAAGTGATTGGATCTCTGCCGCCAGTTCCGGTGTAACAACCTCATCGGCGTCGAGGTTCAATATCCACGGCCCGGCGCACTTGTCCAACGCAGAATTAACTTGAGGACCATACCCTTTCCAGCTTTCGTGATACACAGTCGCGCCGTAGCTTTTGGCAATCTCAACCGTGTTATCCGTAGATCCAGAATCAATGACGACGATTTCGTCCGCCCAAGTAACGCTAGATAGAGTTCTCACAATGTTGTGGGATTCGTTCTTGGCAACGATCGCGACGGAAAGAGCATTCATGAGTGCGTCCCAATTGAGGAATATGACTTTGAGGATATCGAAAGCCAACAAGGGATACAACAGATTGGCCCGGCCGATGACGCGAGACGACTTACCAGTTCCCAGCGCGAGACGCACAACGACGCCGCTGGGCCAGAAGCCCGAGATTGCTCGGAAATGCAGCCCACTGTTTGTCATCGCGAAGGAACACGGCCCTGACCTCGCGGTGAATGCAAAGTAAAGCTTTTGACACTACTCCGGTCGGGCGCATAATTCCATTCACATGACCAGACACAGGGCCGTATTCATCCTCGCGCTGTTGTTCTTCATCGCCGAATCGGCGTTCGGCCAGACATCATGGAAGCGAGTGTCCTGGTTCACTTTCGACTGGGATGGGCACAAGGACGTGCAGGTCGTTCTTGAAATCCCGCCTGCGTGGAGTGACCCCGGCGATTTCACGCGACTTCGCATTCGCGTTCCGGGACAGAAGGAATTCGTGCTGAAGAACAATACCGGGTGGGTGAAGTACTGCTCCGAGGGCGCGGGTATTCCTTCGGATTTCGTGCATTCCGTAAAGAACGCCGCTCCTTCAGGATATGTGCTGGCCCTCAAAGTTACGCCCGGAAGGACTCTTCTGTTCTTGCTCGGCTACGCCTACGCAAGCTCTCCGGGCAGCCTCGATGTTCTTGAGATCTCAGCGACTGGCCAGCCACGAGTTGTTTTGCATAAGGAGGAACTGGGATTACACGAGGTCAGAGACTTGGACGGAGATGGGGTCGCCGAGATAGTTGGTTATCCCTGTCTCTCACAGATGTTCGGCAACGGGCTGCAGACTTATGACCCATTCAACATCTACAAACTAAGTTCGGCGTCGGCAACCCCGGCGAAGCTCTCCTTGCCTCTGTCGAAGAGCTACAACATCAAGCATTACTACGGATGGGCGGGTGCACAGTGCAGCGAAGACGTCGCAGTCGTTCTGCATCCACCTAAAGGGGGCAAGCCGCGTGTCATGAGCACCAAGGAAGCCGAGAGGCTCACACAGAGCAAGCCATAGCCCCTTGCTCCTGCTATTGAGTCGGCGCGAGGATATGTGGTGCGAGACACGCCGGAGCAGCGGGAATGGGGTGGTCGCGAACGTCAGTCATTTCTCGCTGAATGCGTCAACGTGCGCCGCCAGAACTAACGACCAGGCAAGTTGTTGATGAGCGGCGGCTGGACTCGAACCGTTTGCGATTCTTTAGAATCTGTAACTTGCACGTTTATCAATACCCTAGATTCTCAAGAAATCCACGATTCACAGCTCGGTAGCACAAATTAGCACAATTGTTTGGGCCTAGAATGACCCCGCCGGTACACAAACCTCGTGACGGCGGACCTACAGGCCGTGCAAGAACGGGTGAGCTTGTTGGCGCATTAACAGGGTGGAGCTTTCGCCGGGGAGTCTATTTCAGCGCCAAAGCGGCCCGCTTAGGAGTCGCCACCCTCAAAGCGAGAGTGGCCGTTAATTGCGTAAAGCATTATGCTGCGTGCTGCCGGGACGGACTTTATCCGAAACCGGCAGTTGACGAAGGTTACGTTCCTTAACTGCGTTTCTCCGCCCTCGAATTCAATGTCCATATTCTCGAAAATGACATCGTCCCAGAAAAAGTTGTCCAGTTTCTGGCGTCCGTTCCTGAACACGGACCTACTCACGCTCACATGGCCTAAGGACGGGCCTTTCAGAATGTATGGCCCCGTGTTGCCCGTCTGTACTGTGAATGCCGGCGGTGCCGCAATCGGCTTCCGCAGCACAGACTTATACTCAGCCAGAGCCGAGAGGCCGCCATAGCCCGCTTCTATCAAGTCCGCATTAGCGACTTCGGTAAACTCGCTGAACTGTTTAGCCGCAGCTTCAAAAAACTGCGGTGGAGCCTCGTTCTTATCCCTTCTTTGTGCGGCCACCAAAACAGTAGCCGTTTTAGCAGCCCGCGCAGCAATCTCTGGCTGGTTCCCTCTCGCCCTCTCAGTAGCCTCGGACAACAACTCTTTAATGAGGTCCCTCGTCTTGTCGGACTGCTCGGAGCCGAGTACTTTGAGCGCACCTTCCGCTTTGGTCATCCTCTGCTCCACCTCTTCAAAACGGTGTGTCAAGTACACAGTGCTCGCGACAACGCACACAAGCATCGTGATCGCGACACCGATAATGCCTACCCAATCGCGCTTGGTCGCTTGTGCTTCGGGCGTAATCGGACGATCGCCCTTTTGTGACTTATTTTGAGGCATTGTTTGAGCAGCAAAATCGTACTCGCTGTCTAGGGTGGCGTCAACCAGAGTTTCTGTTGTCACGCTTCGAGTAGATGCGCCATGCGGACTGCGCGGACGCCCGGCAACGGAACCGAGTTTGATTGGTGGCGGCGGCTGGACTCGAACCAGCGACCTACGGATTATGAGACCGTCGCTCTAACCACCTGAGCTACACCGCCACGGTGTTGGAGGGCAAACGAATGGCCGGACGCACATGACGCTTGAGCGTCCAGCCTCTTCGATTTTAAGGTGCACTGCGCCTTCCGTCAACACACTGGCCCCTCCGTTAACACGGCACTCCCCAATTTGATTCTCACACGTCTATCTATTGGGATCGATTCGCCCTCGCATGTTCCTCACCGAGTTCATCGGTGCCTGTACTAAGGTTGGGTTTAACAAAAGATTAGCTTTCGTGGTGAGGAACATGCATCAAAAATAACGGGTATAATGAGAACACTTCCCGCCCGTTGTCGGTTGTGGCGTGAGCTAGCCACATGCGGAGGGAAGCGATGTCTCTGATCGGATGCAAAGTACCAAATGTCGACAAAACTGAAGATCACGATCTTGTCTCTGTCTCTTGCCGTCGCGCTATTCGCGATCGTAGGTGGATTGACCGTCAAAGCCTCCAGTCCTAACGATGGTCCTTACCGGCAGCTGAATGTGTACAGCGAAGTGCTATCGCGCATTCGCAGCGAGTACGTTGAAGAACCCAACATTCCGAAAGTGACGGAAGGCGCGCTGCATGGGCTGCTCGAATCGCTCGACGCCAACTCCAGCTATCTTGATCCGCAAGAGTACAAGGAATACAAGACGCGCAAGAGCGAAGGCAAGGCGACGATCGGAGCCACCGTCTCGAAGCGCTTCGGTTACGCAGCCGTGATCTCCGTGATTCCGGGCGGGCCTGCCGACAAGGCCGGTATTGATACCGGCGACATTATCGAGGCGATCGAAGGCAAGAGCACGCACGAAATGTCATTAGCAGAAATCGATGCTGCCCTCACGGGGCAAGTCGGTTCCAATGTCACGGTTTCGGTTGTGCGCGCTCGACGTGCACAGCCGACGAAGGCAGTCGTTACCCGCGATGTCGTGCAGGTTCCGCCGATCTCCACGGACATGATGGAAGACGGAATTGCGTACCTGAAAGTCGATGCCTTCACGAAGGGCAAGTCCCAGGAATTGGCCAACAAGATCAAGTCCGTGCAGAAACAGGGTGCGAAGAAGCTGCTTCTTGACCTCCGCGACTGCTCGGAGGGCGAGCAATCGGAAGGTGTTGCCGCCGCGAACTTGTTCCTGAATCACGGCACGATTACTTATCTCCAGGGGCAGAAGTTCCCGAAAGAGACCTTTAACGCTGATTCGTCGAAGGCGATCACCACCCTGCCTTTGGTGGTATTGGTGAATCGCGGGACAGCCGGTCCGGCCGAAATCGTTGCTGCCGCAGTCATGGAGAACGCTCGCGGTGACGTCCTCGGCGATAAGACCTTCGGTGTTGGTTCGGTGCAGAAACCGATCGATCTGCCTGACGGCTCGGCGCTGATCCTGTCGATCGCGAAGTACTACACGCCTACGGGAAAAGCCATTCAAGATACGGCCATCACGCCGAACATACTGGTTGCCGATAAGGAAGACGATGTTGTCCTGCCTGACGAAGACGAGGACAACAAAACTGACGAACCGCTGAAGAAGGACAAGCCAAAAGGTCCCGATGAGCAGCTCCAGCGCGCGATTCAAGTGCTGAAGAACGGGACGCAGAAGGCAGCCGCCGCAGCGCCGGGAATGTAATCGAACTGATACGGAATGAGAAAACCCTCGCTCAGTGCGAGGGTTTTTCAATTGGATTCGCTTAACGCAGTCTATCTGTTCGCCGCTGCCGTGTGGGGCTGACCGAACTCGACGGTGAGCATGCTGTCCATGAATCCAGGCGTAAGGTCGTCATCGTACTTGAGGGGCACAATTAGCTCGAAGACGAGAGCATAGCCCTTTTCGGAAGTCACAAGGCTCAAGCGCCGAACGCCGGTCGATTCTGTAGATATGCGGTAAAACGCTCGTTCGGCCACCATCAGCAATCCTCGATCAAGCTCTGGGCCTTTGCTCTTGTTCAAGCGGACGCCATTGATGCTGGTGTCGGATTCTGCGTTTTCGGCTTTTGGACGGTAGCGGTCATCGATAAACTTGTCCAGCTTCCCGCCATAGCTAGCAAGATCAAAAGCGGCGACCGTCAATGACGAAAGTGGATCACCGGCCTTGCGTCGCGCCTGCATGAGAAAATATCCGTTCGTGGCGCCGGGTATTTTGGCCGAGACACTGCGTCCGACCCACTGTCCAGGTAGAAAGTATCTGAAGCCAAAGAATGTGTTCTGATAAGTGGCACCATCGAGGCGGCCATTGGTGGGGAGAGGCGAGGCAACAGATTCCTGAGCCGATGCCCGAAAACCCAAAATCAATGCCAAAAAGAGAAGTGGCAAAGTACGACAGTATTTCATAGTTACGGCTTCCTTACTATTTATATAACCCAGAGTACCCGATTTCCACTCGTCACTGTCGTGACAAGTGTTCATGACCCTAGGTCCAGTATTACCTGAATTCTGCTATCCTGAACCTGAATTTCAGCGTCGATGATCACCCTGAAAATAAAGCCCGGCCGGACCAGTCCGGAAGCGAGCGACGACTCGCAGCAGCCGAAACCGAAGTCGTTCGTGAAGCTTCGCGGAAAACTCGTTGGCAGGCTTGCGTTCTTGACGCTGCTCCTTGCTGTTGCGGTTGGCGGAGCCTTCCTGGGACTTCTGATTGTCTACTCGACTGACCTGCCCGAGGTGAATCAGCTTGAGACTTTCCGCCCCAGTTCGGTTACCGAGCTCTACGACGATAAAGGAAACGTAATCGGTTCCTTCGCACTACAAAGACGCATTGTCGCCAACTACGACGACTTTCCCAAACCGTTGCACGACGCAATTATCTCGATCGAAGACAAGGATTTTGAGAAGCACGTTGGCATCAGCTTCTGGCGCATCCTCGGCGCGGCCTATCACGACATAACCAGCGGCGGACGCGCGCAGGGCGCTTCGACGCTCACGATGCAGCTCGCACGCAACCTCTTCCTTTCCGCCGACCGCACCTTCAGCCGCAAGATACAGGAGATCATGCTGTCGATCCAGATTGAGCGCCGCTTCACCAAGCGGCAGATCTTCACCATGTATTGCAACCAGATCTACCTGGGTCACGGCGTCTACGGATTCGAAGCGGGAGCAGAGTACTACTTCAACAAGAAGGCAAAGAACCTTACGCTCGAAGAAGCCGCGCTACTCGCGGGACTGCCAAAGGCGCCAAACGCCTATTCCCCGATCACCAACCCTGACCGCGCGGTCAAACGCCGTAACCTCATCATCAACTCGATGCTTGAGGACGGCATGATCACGCAGGATCAGGCAAACCGGGCAAAGGCCGCACCAATCGTCCTCAATATCGGCGGACGTCCAAATTCTCTCGCTCCGTACTTCGTCGAGGAGATCCGGCAGTACTTGGAGAAGAAGTACGGGTCGGACGAAGTACATCAGGGCGGATTGAAAGTTTACACCTCGCTCGACATGACCATGCAGGCGGCGGCAAACCGCGCCCTGCTTGATGGTCTTGCCACTTACGAACGGCGTCACGGCTGGAAGGGCAGTCTCCCGAACGTTGTTGCTCAGGGCTTCGACATCGGAACCTACGCGCACGGCGACTGGAACGACGTGATCCAACCCGGCAGCTACGTTCACGCGCTGATTACTGACGTTTCGGCCACAACAGCGAACGTTAAGTTCGGACGCTATACGGGAACGCTTGGTCCTGCCGAGATTGCGTGGACTCAGCACAAATCGCCCGCCGACATTCTCTCGCTCGGCGATCTAGTCTATGTGAAGGTAGTCTCGCTGTCGCCGAATCAGAAGGCGCAGGTAACGCTCGAGCAGGATAGCGGCACTCAGGCGGCATTACTTGCCATCGATAACGCTACGGGCGATATCAAGGCGATGATCGGTGGTCGGGACTTCAACGACTCAAAGTTTAATCGCGCGACGCAAGCCATGCGCCAGGTCGGCTCTTCGTTCAAGCCGTATGTGTATACGACTGCGGTAGACTCCGAGGGCATCACGCCAGACGACATCATTCTGGATTCCCCGACAACTTTCGCCACGGCGTCAGGTCCCTACACCCCGCATAATTACGACGGCAAGTTCGAAGGGAACATCACAATGCGGCGGGCGCTTGCGGATTCGCGAAACATTCCAGCGATCAAGTTGGCACAGCAGGTTGGGATCAAGAACGTCATTGAATATGCTCGACGTTTCGGCATAACCAGCGACATCCCTGCGTATCTGCCGATCGCGCTCGGTGCGGCCGACATGTATCTAATTGAGCACACAGCAGCCTTCACGACATTCCCCAATGACGGTGTTCGTGTCGTTCCACGATACATAAGGAAGGTGACCGAGTACGACGGGCGCGTTCTTGAAGAAAATTTCCCGGAAGTTCGTGACGTGGTCAGTGCGAAGACGGCCCGCACCATGACCTCCTTGCTTCAGGAAGTCGTCAAGCACGGTACGGCGGCGTCGGCGTTGAAGCTGAAGCATCCGCTGGCGGGCAAGACCGGCACAACCAACGATTACAGCGATGCTTGGTTCCTCGGCTTTTCGCCGTCGATTACCTGTGGAGTGTGGGTCGGCTTCGACGAGAAAGCTCGCTCTCTCGGAGCGAAAGAAACCGGCAGTGCTGCTGCCCTGCCGATCTGGATTGACTTTATGAGAGTCGCCATCGAGGGAAAGGACAGCGAGCAGTTCCCGGGGGATGTACCCGCGCCGGACGCGACGAAACCGGCAACGGCTACTGCGGCGGTAGGCCCCGCGAAGTCCACACCGCCAACTGGCCCTGGCACTACAGCCAAGCCCGCACCAAAAGCTGCATTGCCGGCTCCGAATGTTGCCGGGGCGAAACCCTCCGGTGCCGCGGCCCACTAGCGACTACCAATACGTCAGCGTCAGTTTATCCACGAATACTGAATACGGCTGCTGCGTGGCGTCGCCGTCTAGTTGCACCGCGACCGTGAGTTGATCGTCCGGCCAGTCTTGCTGTGAATTCTGATACATGTCGACGGTGTAGTCCGTGTCGTTGACGGTAAGCTTCACGTAGTGGACTTTGTCGGCAACGCGCTCGAAGTGCCACACGAAATGTGCCCAGGTATTTGGCGCCAATCGCGGACAGCCGAGGCTACTGGGAACCCAGTGCCCATTTGGCGGCGAAGAATCCCAGACATCCCAGCGGCCATTGCCGTTTAGATTGCATTCGGTGCCGAAGACCCAGCGCGTGCCGCCAAAGCTTTGGTTCACGTCAAACTCGAGGGCTTGTGGCACGGACGGATCGGGAGCAAGAATCCAGAAATCGTAGGCAAAGTGCGTGGCAGTCTGGGTCGGTTCAAGCGTCTTCCACCACAAATTGTTCGAGTAGCCGACCGGTCCGCCCAGATGGAATTCGGCGGATGCCCCGCTTACCGATGGCGTCGTCTGGTTCTGCGCCATCCAGGCCACGGCTTGTCCGAGACCCGCGGCACAGGTGAGATCGCCGGCAATTGTTGACGAGCAATCGGCCCAGCCGGGTTGGTTGTGAATCGCGCTGACCACGGTCGCGTTGGCGGGTGGCACGTTAGGGTCCTGCCGAACGGGAACGCTCGTAGCCTGCTTGCTTCCGCCGCCGCACGCGATGAACGATAGTAATAGCGCGAATGTGAGGATGGGTAGTAAGTGTTCTCTGCACTGCACGGCACATCTCCACGACCTATTCTTCGGTGAGGTACTGCTCAGGTTTGAGCAATGTCTCTCACAGGGGGAACGCAAGAGAATTCACTATTGGACGTCGTTCAGAAAAGGATTCTTTTCCGTAGTCCTATCGTATGTTGAACTCGGCGCTGTGTGTCATTAGGGATTGCTGGTGAGGTACAAGAGGTTGCCGAGTTGAAGTAAATTATTGCAAGTAGTGCGATCCCAGACGGTAATCGGCCGTGATTACTGCTTCATATGGTGCCGATGAACAATTCAGGTGTTTCATGGCTTTACTAATCCGCGAACGTGGACTAAGTTGAGTCAACGTGGGTTGTGAGGGCCACTTCTGATGTCCCGAGGTTGGGATGAAAAGCGTCCACGAGTTGCTGAAGCAAAAAGAAGCAGAGCTACAACAGATAAAGCGCGAAATTGAGGCGTTACGGATCGTTGCACGGTTGCTAGAAGAAGACAGCACAGGGACTTCGGTGGCGACCCAGGCTGCGATTATGGCGGTCACACCGCTGGCGGCCAGCATGCGCGTGAACAAGAGCAACGGTCATGACACGTCCGACGTGAGTTCGCGGCAGTTTCCGTAGATCATTTTTGATGCTGAAGTAGAGGTGTTTGAGTGTCCACCGCGCCGCCTGGATCTGATGTTCAAGCGTCTCTCGCGCACGAGCGAAGACGGCATCCCCGTTGCCGCGTCATTGATACGAGAATCGTTCCAGTAGACCTTGGGAAAGAACGCCGCGGTCTGCTCGTGGACCTGAGCCCGGCCGGCGCATCGGTGCAGCCCTATGGAATTCTCCGTCCGGGCGAAAGCAGCCCGATGAAGTTCAGGCTGCCGAATAACGGGACCCACTTCGAGGCGACAGGCGTTGTCACCTGGACCAACGCCTCGGGCCGTATCGGTGTCGAGTTCGTGAGCATAACCCCTGCGGCTCGGGCCGACCTGAGTGCCTGGATTGAAGACACCAGATCCGCCGGAACGGGACTTCCGACAAAAGCCGCCGCCCAAGCTGCTGCCGCCTATCTTCCATCCTCGTACTCTCCCTGGATCAATGTTAGCGACAGTCTGCGCGCCACCGTGGCGGAAAGCATCGAGCACGAGATGACCTCGCTCGATTTGGTTTCGGCGCTTCGGGTTTTGCTTGATCGGGCGCGGAACCTGACTCGCGCCAGCGGGGCCGCAATCGCCCTGGCTGATGGCCGCGAGATCGTTTGCCGTGCGCGTTGCGGCGTAGCACCCGATCTTGGCGCACGGTTTAAGCCAGATGCCGGCTTGTCAGGACAGGCCGTGTGTACTGGCCAGACCGTGCTCTGCTCGGATACGAGTCAGGACAGCCGCGTGGATCGCGTCGCTTGTGAAAATCTGAACATTCGATCGGTGCTCATTGAGCCAATTCTGAGCGCCAACGTCGCCATCGGCGTGATCGAAGTGTTTTCGGCCGCCACGAATTCATTCGACGACAAGGATATTGCTGACCTGAAGCGAATCGCCGATTTGATCGCCGCCATGCTGGACACTTCCACCGAGGACCGCCGGGAAAAAAGACCTCACTAATAAAATCGGGCAGACTCGCCGCCTGCCCGACCGAAGTAGTGCGGATTAGGGTTACTGATTAACCGGAATCTTAATGATCTTTTTCTGAATAGCGTAAGTGACGAGCTGCGCCTTGTTGTGAATATCGAGTTTGCGCATGAGGTTGAACTTGTGAGCTTCAACTGTCTTGACGCTCAACGCCAGCAACACCGCGATCTCCTTCACTGAATTGCCCTCGGCAAGCAACTTGAGGATTTCGCGCTCACGCGGCGTGAGTGTGCTGATGCGAGGACGCATCTTGGCATCGCGAACGCGAGCGCGGAAGTCCTCCACTAGCTTCGACAGTACCTGCGAACTGAGGTACTTTCCTCCTTTGTACACATCGCGCACGGCGGTCAGGAGTTGCGGGGCGGGCGTGTCTTTCAACACGTATCCGGCCGCACCCACTTCGAGACACTGCACGAGGTAGTCTTCGTCTTCGTACATGGTGAGGAAGAGCACCTTTGTCTCGGGCCGATTCTTGCGAATGTGACGTGCAGCCTCGAACGACGACAGGCCCGGCATTCCGATATCCATCAGCACGATATCGGGGCGCAGGTCGCGCGCCTTTTCAACAGCGTCGCCCGCGTCCGGCGATTCGCCAATCACCTCGAAGTCGGACTCGGTTTCCAGCAGGCGGCGGACCCCCTGGCGGAAAAGCGTGTGATCGTCAACGAGTAAGCACTTGATCTTTGGCATTTGTACACCTTCAATTTGGGATCCGAACTAACTGAGATCCCCGTCATTTCCCGTATCGCCCTATCCAGCTTTGATGCTGCTGAGTGGGGTACTAAGAGTCCTTTTTCATGCACGTCGTCCGGTGGTCCCGGTCGCTATGGTACCGTGCACAAATTCGTGCGTTTCGAATGCTTCCGCGGCGTTGGGTAACACAGCGGCAATACCTTCCTCGGGAAGCTCGACCTCGAGCCGTGTGCCATTCCCCTTGCTGGAAATCACGCGCACAACTCCACCCAACATGCCGATGCGTTCACGAATGCCAGCCAGTCCGAAGCTCTGGCGCTCTGTCGGCCCCGTTCGCTTGACGATCCCAATTCCGTCGTCTTGTACGAAGAGGCGAATCTTGCCTTCCTCGCGCCACATCTGAACGTTTACAGTCTTCGCTTGGGCGTGCTTGGCGACGTTGTGCAGCGCCTCCTGCACCACGCGGTAGATCGCCGCTTCGACCTCGGGCACCAAGCGTCCGACACTGTCGGCAATCGCTACGCGCGCTTTTACGCCTGTACCCTTCGCCATATCCTTGGCTTCTTTGCGAATGGCCGCGTGCAATCCGAGTTCCTGCAACACGAGCGGTGACAGGCGGCCGATGATACGGCGAATCCCCTCGATGGTGCGGTCAACCACTGCAACCGTTTCCTTCACCTTGGCCTTTGATCCCCGGCCCGTGAGACTCGACTCCAGCATGCCGAGGTAGAGGCGAATCACCATCAGCGACTGGCCGGTCTCGTCATGAAGTTCGCGACTGATGCGCTTGCGTTCGTCCTCCTGCGCCTTGAGCAGGTGTCCAGAAAGCTCTGCGATCCGCGCCTCGCGCTCGCGCAACGCGTCCGTCATGCGAGCTCGTTCAATGGCTAGAGCCGAGCGGTCCGCGATTGCGCGCAGAAGATCACGCTCGGTCGGTAGCCATTCGTAAGCCTTCTTGAAGCCGATCAGGAGCACGCCAATGACTTGATCGCCATTCTTCAGCGGAACGCCCCAGAGTGCCTTCGCCTTATCGCGCAGAACGGGATTCAGCAATCCGTCTGACTGCGAAAGATCGGGAAGCATCGCAGGCTCGCCAGTCTGCGCAATATAGCCCGAAAACCCCTGCCCCATCGAGATTCGCAGGTCTTCCGGGACCTCTTCCGCGTCAAATCCGAAAACCTGATGCACGCTGAGTTTTGAACTCTCGTCCCGAAGCAGAACCAGGCCAAGTTCAGCGCCGAATGTTGAAGTCGTGATCTTCAACACGTGCTGGAGCAGCGCAGGAGCATTACCGGCAGAGAGTTCGGCATCGAGCACAGAGAGAAGCGCCTGCGATTCTTTGCGTTGCGTATCGAAATAGG
>JAEYQK010000064.1 GCA_023410055.1 Acidobacteriota bacterium | reverse complement strand
CCTACAGACATGGGGCTCTGCGGTTTGAAAACGCGCAGCATGTTAAGAAATCGTGACGGTCGGCCAAGGTCGCTGATGAGAAGACCGCTTGAGGCTATTGCTCCCAAAGCAGCGACCCAGCGCGCGTCGCGAGCGATCTTGGGATCGAGACCAGTCCATTCGGCGATCGTGCCAATGGTGGAAGACGCTCCGGCAGCTCCGCCGATGAAGAAGTACATGGGTATTTCGGGTGTCCACTGCGGTTCTTTCAGCAGGTGGATCCCGTAATAGCCGGTTTCTGGCGAGGCGACAGGGAACGGCGCTCCGGGAGGACGAACACCAGCCGTTTGGATCTTTCCCTTGGTTTCGGCTTCGCGACGGATTTCCAGAAGGCGCGATTCGCTGGCGCGCGAGACGCCTCGCGGCTCGGCGGTAATCGCCTTATGGTTCAGCGGATCAGCGTTCATCTCGCTCTCCTCGGAGCCAGGCGTTTCCCAAGTTTCTGTTCCACGAATGACTGGTTGTTGCGAGCGCCGGCATTACGCTTACCGGCAATCGCGAAAGCAACGAGGCTGCCGACCACCATCGCTGCGGAACCAATCGCTGCCTGTTTCCAGCCTTCCTTCAGGCAGATTGTGGGCACCTCAGGCTTGGGCGGCAGATTGTACTGCTTCGGGTCCCCGCGCACGATGAACAAAGCGTGGATGCCCTTTACGCTGGTTTCAGTCGGATCGTAGACGTTCGCGTCGCTCATGCCACGGCTGTGGAGTTCGCGAATGCGCTCCTGAGCTATGAGGCGCAGTTGATTCATCTCGCCGAACTTGATCGACTCGGTTGGACAGGCTTGCGCGCAAGCAGGCTGTAATCCAACTTTCTGCCGGTCATAGCAAAACGTACACTTGAAGGCCCGCCCGTCTTCCTTGTTCTTCTGGACGACACCGAAAGGGCAAGCGACGACGCAATAGGCGCAGCCGTTGCAGATGTCGGACTGAACGTAAACGCCGCCGAACTCCGTGCGGACAATCGATCCCGTTGGGCAGACTTCCAGACATCCGGCTTCCTCGCAGTGCTTGCAAACGTCGGAGGAGAAGACCCAGGAAGAGAGTTCTGGGGAGTTGCCGCCTTTGCCCGGCTCCGGAGCATGCTCGACGAATTTCACGTGACGCCAGGTGGAGTGTCCTACTGCGCCAGTGTTGTCGTAGGAGAAGCCGGACCAGTTTAGTCCGTCTTCAGCAACGCCGTTCCATTCCTTGCAGGCGACTTCGCAGGCTTTGCAGCCTATGCAGATTGTCGAGTCTGTCAGGAACGCCGTGGTGTGGTGCCCGTTCGGCTTGATGTCGACTAGAGGGGAACTCATGCCGCCTCCCGCATTTGTTGTTTCAGCATGTCGAGCGCTGCTGCGCCTTCCGGACGGCGTCCCGGAACGATGTTGCAGACGAGCGCCTTGGTTTCCATGATGCGAACGTTCGGTTCCTCAGAGATAGCCAGCAGATCGTTTGGGGAGTCGCCCTTACTGAGACCTTTCCAGCCCCAATGGTATGGAAGCCCGACTTGGTGTATGCGTCTGCCAGCAACGGTGAGTGTGGCCATGCGAGGCGTTACGAGTACGCGAGCTTCGATGATGCCACGAGGTGTAAGGATGGTAGCGAAGTGGCCGTGCTGCAACTCACTATTCGCTGCAAGTTCAGGTGATACTTCACAGAAGAGTTCGGGCTGCAGTTCTGCGAGATGCGGAACCGTGCGACTCATTCCGCCTGCCGTGTGGTGCTCGGTGAGGCGGTACGTGGTGAGAAGGAACGGGAAGCGTTTGTCGTCCGGTTGCACCGCGTACGGATTATCCGGACGTTCCTTTGTCTGCGCCTGCGGATTGATCTGGTACTTCGGATATAGCGGATTGTGGAACAGCGACTCAAGTGGTTCGTAATGAGTGGGTAACGGACCATCCTTCAAGCCACTGTTGACGAAGAGCCAGGCGGTGCCGTCGGAGTGCAGAATGAATGGACGGTCACCCGGAATAGCATCGAGTCCGGTGCCGTTCTGAAGATCGCCGGGATGGTCGGGACGCTTGTCGATGGGGAAATCGGCGCGATCCATGCCGCCCCATTGCCCCTTTGACTCGTCCCACCAGACAAGCTTCTTGCGCTCGCTCCAAGGTGTACCATCCGGTGCGGCGGAAGCACGGTTGTAGATGATACGGGAGTCGTTGGGCCAGGCGAATCCCCAGCCGTGTCCTAGGTAGTCTACCGGCTCGCGTTGATTGGCCTTGTTGAGCCCCGGCTCGGGGAATACACCACTGTAGATCCAGCAGCCGCAGGCCGTGGAGCCGTCATCCTTGAGCTCTTTGTAGGCCTTGACCAACTTCTTGTCAGGCCAGGTATATCCGTTGATTTCCTGAAGTACTTCTTCAATATTTGGCTCGCGCTCTTTGCCGTGGGTCGTGTAGTTCCAGGTAAGAGCGTTCAGAGGCGCATTCATGGGACGCGGGTCGCGCGCGGCTTTCTCTTTGAGTCGACGCCCCAAGTGGTAGATGAACCATGTCTCGCTTCGAGAATCGCCGGGTGGGTCAACCGACTTGTTGTGGTACTGAAGAAGTCGTTGCGTGTTTGTGAAGGTACCAGATTTCTCCGCCTGACCTGCAGCAGGCATCAGGAATATCTCGGTTTTGATTTTGCTGGGCTCTAGCTCTCCTCGCTGCACTTCGGGAGAGTCTTTCCAGAAGGCGGCGGTTTCGGTCTCGACCATGTCGCGAACGACTAGCCACTTCAGATTGGCCATGGCCTTGCGTTGGAGGCGGCCGTTGGGCGCGCCAACGGCTGGATTCTGGCCCATGACGAACAGACCTTCCATGTTACCGTCGGCCATTTGTAGCCAGTACCCGAACTCGGAGTGATCGCCTGTGACGCGGGGCAGCCAGTCGAAGCCCCAATCGTTTTCTCTGCTCACTGCGCCGCCGTAGTAGGCTCGCAAGAGGCTTACGATGTACTTGTCAAAACTGGCCCAAACGCCGGTCTGACTCTTGTGTTTCTTGATGTACTTCTCCCAGGTGCTCGTTTCGTTCTCGAAGAACGGCATGGGCAAGTAGCCCGGAAGAATGTCATAGAGCGTCGGGATGTCGGTCGATCCCTGAATGGAGGCATGACCGCGAAGCGCGAGTACACCGCCTCCGGGTCTGCCCGCATTCCCGAGCAGCATCTGGAGAATCGCTGCGCAGCGGATGATTTGCGGGCCTTTCGAGTGCTGGGTCCAGCCGACGGCATAGCAGATAGCAGCGGTCCGATCCCGACCAGAAGCGTTGCTGAAGGTCTCGGCTACTTTGAGGAAGAGTTCCTTTGGGACTCCACAATACTCTTCGGCCATCTCTGGCGTGTAGCGAGAGAAGTGCTTCTCTAGAATCTGGAATACGCAGCGCGGGTGCTCGAGCGTCGGATCAGAGTTGTATTTGTTGGCGTAGCCGAGTTCGCCGCCGCGCAGACCATGCCCGCCTGCCGACTCTGCATCAGGAGAACCCTCGCGCATCGGAGAATCTTCGTAGAGCCACGAGTCGGGGCGGTATTTCTGGTTTTGCTCGTCCCACCCCGAGAAGACGCCGCCGAGATCTTCAGTATCGCGGAAGTCCTCACGAAGGATGAAGGACGCGTTGGTGTAGTGGACGACGTAGTCCTTGAACCACTTGTCGTGCGCGAGCACGTAGTTGATCAGACCGCCGAGGAAAATTATGTCGCTGCCGGAACGGAGCGGCACCCAGATGTCGGACATGGCCGACGTTCGGGTGAATCGCGGGTCCACATGGATGATCTTGGCGCCGTTCTTCTCGCGGGCTTCTACAACCCATTGAAAACCGACTGGGTGGTTCTCGGCCATGGACGATCCCATGATGAGAATCGCGTCTGCACGGGCGAGGTCTTGTTGAGCTGTCGTAGCACCGCCACGACCGAACGATGTGCCCAGACCGGGCACAGTGGAGCTATGTCATATACGGGCCTGATTGCTGATGCAATTCATCCCTAGGCCAGCAGCGAACAGCTTCTTGATCAGATAGTTCTCTTCGTTGTCGAGAGTGGCCCCGCCCAAGTGAGCCATGCCGAGTGTGTGCATAACGGCTTCGCCGTTTTCATTCTTCTCGACAAAAGTCTTGCGGCGTGTCTCCCACACCCGATCCGCGATCATGTCCATCGCGGTTTCGAGATCGAGGTCCTCCCAATGATCGGAATACGGTCGGCGGTACTTGACTGTTTTCAGCCGCCCCGCGTGAGTATGCAGCTGAGCAGTCGCCGCACCTTTCGGGCAGAGATGACCGCGAGAGATGGGCGAAGCCGGATCACCTTCAATACCGATGATCTGGTTGTTCTTGTGATAGATCAGCTGTCCGCAGCCAACGCCGCAGTAGGGGCAGATCGAACGCGTGACTTCGGCTCCCTGAGTCTTGGCGGTCAGGTTCTTCGTTTGCGGACTCATGGCCTCTTCGCCTGTACCGCGCCACGCGCCATTCTTGAGTTGTTGGAGGACTGGCCAGCCTTTGAGGAAACCACCTTCAAACATCACGAGCACCATGTGAGAGGAGAATACGGCTCGGTACCGCACCGGGCCTTTTCTCTCAGAGATGAGCGCTATATGGATGGTTGCCAACAGTCGAGGGTTCCTCCGGAGGAGAGATGCTGAAAGGCTCGCGGGGCGAGATTATGTCCAACGAAAACCAAACTCGTTCAGCGTCGCATCGTAGTCCATCGTAGTACCGGAGGGCCCAATGGCAACCGAGCAGTTGCGCAACCGCTGGGGAATCGCGATCGCAGCGGTGATCATGCAGATTTGTCTGGGTGCAGTCTACGGCTGGAGCGTGTTCGTCAAGCCGTTGATCGCGGTCGAGCACTGGACGCTTACACAAGTGTCACTCAACTTCACTCTTGCAATCCTGTTTCTTGGGGTTGGAACGATTATCGGAGGCTTGTGGCAGGACCGTGTGGGGCCGCGCAAAGTGGCAACTGTGGCGGGTTTCATTTATGGAATAGGCTACATGATCGCGGGATTCGCGGCGGCACGGCATTCGTTGATGGGCATGTACATCGGCTACGGAGTGATCAGCGGAATCGGTATGGGAATGGGCTACATTACACCAGTCGCGACCTTGGTTAAGTGGTTTCCGGACAAACGAGGGTTGATGACGGGAGTGGCGGTTTGCGGCTACGGTGCAGGTGCACTGATCTTCAGCCCGATCGCCGCGAAGATGATTCAGACCATGGGCATATCGCCGACATTCTACATCTTCGGAATCATCTATCTGGTTCTGGTGGTTGCGTCGGCACAGGCCTATGCCAATCCCCCAGAAGGGTACAAGCCGGCAGGATGGGCGCCAAAGACCGCCGTTCAACGAGAAGCTACTACAGTCAACTTCACGGTTACAGAAGCAATGAAAACGTGGCAGTTCTGGCTACTTTGGGCGATGTTGTTTCTGAATGTGTCGGCGGGAATCATGATTATCAGCCAGGCGTCGCCCATGGCACAACAGCTTGTCGGGATGACCCCAGTTGCTGCCGCAGGGATGGTGAGTCTGATCTCTGTCTTCAACGGATTGGGTCGCGTGTTCTGGGCTTGGGTCAGCGACATGATTGGTCGCGCCCGTGTGTACTTCCTGTTGTATGCGATCCAGGTGGTGATCTTCTTTGCGTTGACCTCGATCCACAGCATCGGATTGTTCAGCGTGTGCTTTGCGATTATCGGGCTGTGTTACGGAGGCGGGTTCGGAACGATGCCGTCGTTTACTGCGGATTTCTTTGGGCCGAAGTACATGGGTGGAATCTATGGGTGGATTCTGCTGGCGTGGGGAGCTGGCGCGGTGCCGTCACCGATACTGATTGCACGTGTGCGGCAGGGAACGGGTGGCTACGGGCCAGCAATTCACGTGGTCGCAATCGTGATGCTGTGTGCGCTGGTGCTGCCGATCCTCGCACGGTATCGTCCGCAGCGTGGGCCGGTGGCAGTGCCCAGTGAGCCGCACTTGAGAAGAACCGCCTGAGCCATCGGTGATCTAGGCACTTGGTGATTTGGCAGTGATGATTGACAATCAGGAGTGATTCCATAAGTTATCATCGGTCACCAGATCACCAAATGAAATTTGCTCAACGTACAGATTGGGAGCTTCGTCCGAACCGGTTTGCCGAAGCGTTGTCCGCTCATCGCTCTGCGGGACGGGAACTGCTCGACCTCACCGCTTCTAATCCTCCTGAAGCTGGGTTCAAGTATGACGCTGACGCGATCTTGTCGGCGTTTCAGAATCCCAACTCACTTGAGTACCATCCCGAGCCGAAGGGACTGCTGTCGGCGAGGGAAGCTGTGGCACAGTATTACGGCTCTTTGTCGAAATCGATTCCACATCTGCGAGAATCGGGTACATGTGGGGCACCATATCCGGTTGATCCCGAGCGCATTGTGCTGACGACCAGCACGAGCGAGGCGTATACATATGCGTTTCGGTTGCTGTGTGATCCCGGTGATGAGGTGCTTATTCCTACACCGAGCTATCCGCTCTTCGAGTATCTGGCTGGGTTGCAGGATGTGAACCTAGTGCAATATCCGTTGTTCTACGACCACGGATGGCACATCGACTTCTATGCTCTGCGGCAGGCGATTGGGCCACGAACGCGTGGCATCATCCTGGTAAATCCGAACAATCCGACGGGATCTTATGTTCGCGATTCAGAACGCACAGAACTGAATGCTATTTGCGGCAGCCACGGGTTGGCGCTGATCGTTGACGAAGTCTTTCTGGATTACACTCTGGGCGATGCGCAGACAAGTTTTGCGTTCAATGATGTTTCGCTGACGTTTACGTTGAGCGGGATCTCAAAAATCTCTGGACTGCCGCAGATGAAATTGGCTTGGATGGTCGTGAATGGGCCAGATGCGATTCGCCGCGAGGCACTAGCGAGGCTTGAAGTCATTGCTGATACGTACCTCTCAATGAATGCGCCTGTTCAGCTTGCGGCACCGACATTGCTGGCGCAAAGGAGCAGCATCCGTGAGCAGTTGATGGCACGAGTGGGCTCGAATCTGAGTGAGTTGGACAGACAGATTTCAGGAACGGCACTCGACCGGTTGCACATCGACGGCGGATGGTACGCAGTGGTGCGCGTCCCGCGCGTGCAAGCAGATGAGGAACTGGCCATCAGTCTGCTTCAGCAACAGAACGTGCTGGTTCAGCCAGGATACTTCTACGATTTTCCGAATGATGGGTATCTCGTCTTGAGCTTGATCACGCCCGAGATGACATTTCGCGAAGGCTTGAAGCGGTTGCTACTTGCGGCTAATTGAATCGCACACATCTGCCGAAGCGAGCAAATGTGGGCAGCATTTCTTCCATTTCTTCAACGGTTATTCTTTCCGCAGAAAGGGATTGCTCTCGCGCTCTTCGCCGATCGTGGTCAGCGGGCCGTGGCCCGGGACGACGGCTGTGTCGTCAGGAAGTGCGAGAACGCGATCCTGCAGCGACGAAATGATCTTCTGGAATGAGCCGCCGGGGAGATCGGTGCGTCCTATGCTGCCGGCGAAGAGGGTATCGCCTGCTATGAGTTTCTGATTGGCAGGAAAATAGAGACAAACACTACCCTCGGTGTGCCCAGGCGTATGAATGACATTCGCGGAGAGTGAACCAACTCCTACGCTGTCGCCATCAGCCAGTGGCTGGTCAATGTGTACCTTCTCGGGCGGCATCATCCCCAGCCAGGCGGCTTGGGTGTCCAGCATTTTCAGTAATGTGTAGTCGTTTTGATTCAGGAGAATCGGTGCGCCCGTTTGCTTCTTCAACTTCATCGCTCCGCCTACATGGTCGATGTGAGCATGCGTGACGACGATCTGCTTTACGGTGAGGCCGTGCTTCTTCACCAGTGACAGTATGTCCGTGACGTCGTCGCCGGGATCGATGACCATCGCTTCATGCGAGGTCTCGTCGCCGATGATGGAACAGTTACATTGGAGTGGGCCGACGGGAAGAATCTCGTGAATCATAAGCACCATTGTAAAGAATCGCAAAATCGTGAATCGGAGAATCGCAAAAGCAGAACGGCCTCTCGCAAGAGAGGCCGTTGTTGAAGCGAATGAACTTGATTACTTCGTCGCCGGTGTGGCTGGTGCCGGGCTGCCAGGAGCCGCCGGGCTCACGGGTTGCTGGGCTGGAGCCTTCTGCACGGGAGCGGCTTTCTCACCAGAGAGAACCGAGCCGGTGCCAGCAACGTGGCGCGATGCGATGATCGAGAGCGTGATCGAGGTGATCATGAAGATGACGGCACACCACGTTGTAGCCTTGCCAAGAAGAGTAGCGGCACCGCGGGGGCCGAAAGTAGCCTGGCTGCCTTGTCCGCCGAATGCAGCGGCGATGTCCTGACCTTTACCGCTCTGCAAAAGAACGACACCGATGATTACGAAGCAGACGATTACGTGGATTACTGTCATCAAGATTGTTAGAATCTGCATTAGAACCTGACCGCTCCGGCGCGATTGCGCGCCAAACCTTTCCTTATGTTCGTTTTTGGGGGCTGCTGAACAGCAGATCCTTCGTTCCGTTTCGCCACGCTCAAACAATAGCAGGGGAAGAAGTTATGGTGCGGAAGGCGGGACTTGAACCCGCATGCCTCTCGGCGCCACCCCCTCAAGATGGTGTGTCTGCCAATTCCACCACTTCCGCACTGACCCAAAAAGGACTTGTTGAGGCAATCTGATTATACAGAAGCGGTCAGCAGTCAGCAATCGGCGATCGGACAAAACTGATCAGAACCGGCCACACTGCGTACAAACAGTCCCACTGCTGAAGAAGGACTGCAGACCAGGGTTTCCTTGCGCCGCGCAGGCGCGCTGATCGATGGCTTTCTGGTGCATCCTTACTTGCTTTCGGCAGCCGCCATCTCGAGTGGCACCGAGTTAAGTCGGCTCAGGGCGGCCACGGGACGCGCGAATCGTTGTGCCGTTTCCCCGTTGTATGCGCGTAGCAAGTGGTACGTGATCAGCAATTGGGTGAGTGCCAGAGGATCGCTGTGTCGCAACTCGCCGCGGTCGATGTACTCGCCAAACTGATCGGCTCCCAAAGGCCGGAGGTCAGGAAGATGCTTCCAGATTTGTTCTTCAAGCTCTGCCGCACGTTCGCGGCTCACACTACCATCGACCTCGAGGAAATCAACGGGACGACCGCTGTCACGCCCAAGCTCCAGTCGGACACCTGAGCCCGTTTTTCGGTCCTGATTTAACAAGTAGCTCAGGTCCGGATGCGGTATCGTGGGGCGCAACACAAGGTGGACGTTGAGATGACTGTCCGTCTGCTCTTGCGGATGCTGGCAATCGGGATAGAATCGCACGACCACATCGGCGCACTCGCGCTGCGGGCGGATAAAGTCGCGAGAATCTGCCTCGCGTTTCTCAAGCTCCTTCAGAACCTGCTCGGGTGTATAACCCCGCTTCGTGGTATCGCGCTTGATCTTCCACGCTCGACGTAGGTCTTCGGGCGGATCGAGAAACACCTTCACGTCGTAGAACGCCTGCATGGCGGCAGTGTGAAACCCGAGCAGTCCTTCGACGATCACGAACTCTCGCGGCACGATGTACTCGGGGCGCACCAGTGAGCCCGTGCTGTGGTCGTACACAGGTTTGAGCATCGGCTCGCCATAGTGCGCCCGCTCCAGATGCAGCTCCAGAATGTCGAGATAATTGCAATCTGGATGTAACGGAGTGATATTCAAGCGCGCGCGTTCGGCTCGGTCGAACTTGTGGTAGTCGTCCGCGCAAATATGAGTGACCCTGTCATCGCCCAGCACTGCAGTGAGTCCCCTCGTAAGGGTGCTCTTTCCGGCAGCGCTGTCTCCAACAATGCCCAGCACTATCGGTCTCTTCTTCATGGATAAACTTCTCCTCACTGCAGATTTCACTTTGGGCCCTGATACGTTCACTGGTCGTCTATTGCTTGCGATTCGCGACATGGCAGTCGCTCGTCGGTTCTCCCGCGGCATTTTCGAGAAAAACTCGGCTCCGGCGAATATCGCTGGCATCGATCCGGACTAACTCTTCTTTCGGGACAGAACCTCCGCCGTTCACCAGCCGGCTCGCCTGTCTGAGCTTCATCCGATCGATTGCGTTCCGTACGCTCCGTGCATTGGCGAATAGCGGTTGCTTCATACGCGTGTTCAAGTAGTCAACAAAGGCCAATCGCGAATCCGTGTCGAGAGCGTAGTTCTGTTGGTGCAACATCGATTCTCCGATCGCTATGAGTTCGTCGAGCGTGTAGTCGGGGAAATCGATGTGGTGCGCCACTCGCGAACGAAATCCCGGGTTGTACTGGAAGAACGTTTCCATCCGGTCGTGGTATCCGGCCAAAATCACTACGAGATCTTCGCGCTTGTCTTCCATCACCTGTAGTAGCATCTCGATGGCTTCCTGACCGTAGTCGCGTTCGTTTTCCGGACGGTAAAGGTAGTAAGCCTCGTCGATGAAGAGAACTCCGCCCATCGCCTTCTTGAGGATTTCTTTCGTTTTCGGCGCGGTATGCCCGACATACTGTCCGACAAGATCGTCGCGTGTTGCTGTCACCAGATGCCCACGGCGCAGAAAGCCGAGATGCTGCAGGATCTTGCCCATGCGCATCGCCACCGTCGTTTTGCCTGTCCCTGGATGTCCGGTGAAACACATATGCAATGTGGGACGGTCGGTCGCTAATCCCACCTTCTCACGCAGCTGCGCTATCAGCAGCAGCGAGGCGAGTTGTCGGATGTAGGCCTTGACCGGCTTGAGTCCGACCAGTTCGCGATCCAACTCGGCCAGGATGTCTTCCAAACTCGACTCCCGGTGAGCTGCCCCGACATCCACCATTTCAGCGTTCTGTGGAACGGTGTTTTCAGCAATGGCATTCTCTGTCTGCATAGCGTCGCTCACAAGAGCCGGAAACTAGATCCGTTCCGGCGCTCTGGTTTTGTGCCGAATGGTGTACTGGATCCGGCGATCTTGGCCCTCATTACGCTCGAGGTCAAAACCAGGCTCCACATTCGGACGATTCACGATGAAGCTGAGCATCGTCGTTTGCCGACCTTTGGTGCTATCGAAACCGTTGACCCGGATGTAGTCGTCCGGCAGCGCCCGGCGGCCATCGGCAATCTTTGTCATGATCGCCGCCAGGTCCTTCTGGTCGAACATAGGCATACCCCACATCTCCCAATATGTGTTCCGGGGGTGCGGGTCACTCGTGTACTCGATTGACACCGCCCAATTGTTGTCCAGGCAGTACTTCACCTGTGCCGAGATTCCTTCGTCGGTCAGGTCCGGCAGATAAGAGAAGGTCCCTTGTGTAATTCGCATGATCTGCTCCGTGCGCACCAATTCGAGCGCTGTTCTGTTGTTGATCTAGAGAGTGACCGTGGCCACGGTGTCCGGGACGTCAGTCGACTGGAAATCGAAGGTGACATCTCTCCATACATCGAGGGCCTTGCGCAATTCCGGCGACCAGCGCGCTGCTTTTTCGAGAATCTCCGGGCCTTCATAGAGGAAGTCCCGGCCTTCGTTGCGCGCCTGGATCATCACCTCAACAGCGACGCGGTTGGCAGTGGCGCCCTGCGCTATTCCGTCCGGATGTCCGATGGTTCCTCCGCCGAATTGCAGTATCACGTCCTCGCCCAGGTAATGCAGCAGTTGGTGCATCTGTCCGGCGTGAATGCCTCCGGATGCAACCGGCATGACGGCCGGCAATGAGGCCCAGTCTTGATCGAAGAAGAGGCCCAACGACGGATCAGCCGAAACCTTGTTTCCACGCAGGGTATTGTAGTAGCCGCGCACGGCGTTGGGATCGCCTTCCAGTTTGCCCACTACCGTCCCAGCGTGGATGTGATCGACCCCAGCCAGTCGCATCCATTTCGAAATCACGCGGAAATTCACGCCATGCGTTTTCTGCCGCGTATATGTGCCGTGCCCCGCGCGATGGAGGTGCAGGATCACTCCGTTCTTTCGTGCCCATTTCGCCATTGACTGAATAGCCGTGTAGCCGATTGTGAGGTCGATCATAACGATCACGCTGCCGAGTTCCTTCGCGAAATCGGCACGCTCATACATGTCCTCCATTGTTGCCGCAGTCACGTTCATGTAGTGGCCTTTGATCTCGCCCGTGCAAGCCATCGCGCGATTCACGGCTTCCATGCAGAAGAGGAAGCGATCGCGCCAACGCATGAATGGTTGACTGTTGATGTTCTCGTCGTCCTTGGTGAAATCCAGCCCGCCACGCAGCGCTTCGTACACCACTCTTCCGTAGTTGCGTGCAGATAGGCCCAGCTTCGGTTTGACTGTTGCGCCCAACAGCGGTCGTCCAAACTTGTTCAGGTATTCCCGCTCCATTACGATGCCGTGTGCTGGTCCCTGGAACGTTTTCGCGTAGTGTGGCGGTATGCGCATGTCTTCAAGCCGTAGCGACTTCAGCGCCTTGAATCCGAAGACATTGCCGATGATGGACGAGGTGAGGTTCGCGATAGAGCCTTCCTCGAACAGATCCAGATCGTAGGCGATATAGGCGATGTACTGGTCGGTGCCGGGAACGGGATCGACACGATAGCACTTTGCCTGATAGTTCTCGTAGGGCGTAAGCCGATCGGTCCACACTACCGTCCAAGTTGCGGTTGAAGATTCTCCCGCAACTGCCGCCGCCGCTTCAATAGGCTCCACACCTTCCTGCGGCACCAGCCGAAATGCGCACAAGATATCTGTGTCCTTGGGTTCATAGTTTGTGTTGTAGTAGCCCATCTCCGCGTAGGGCGTCACGCCAGCCGCCCAACGGCTCTTCTTCCTGGGCGTTGTTTCTATCGTTGCCATGAATGCTCCTCGATCGAACTTGCCGGCGTAGTGCCTGCACGTCTGTTGAAAAGCAACTGCCGTGCCAATTGAAAGCCCGGTCGAGCTTTCGAAGTGAAGTCTCAGTTTTCAAAGGGATTAGCCAAGAGGACGAGAAAATCGGAAGCACTTCGCGTTTCATGATCCTGGGACGTGGATGTCACACGAGCGGCGCTCATCGCGCCACTTACGTACTTGTTGCACTTATTTAACGAGATAAATGGAACTGTCTGAACGAGGGGACATCATTGTCCCACCATTTGAGTCAATAATGACTCACTGGCGAGACTTCATCGAGTTGGCGGATACCTGATATTTGGCCAGCAGCCGGTGAAATGTCCGCCGGGGAATGTTGGCCAGTTTAGCGGCAGCTGAGATGTTTCCGTCTGTCTGCAGCAGGTATTCGGCGATGGCCTGACGCTCGAATCGCTCAATTGCCTGGCTCTTACTCGGTTTGAAACCCAGCCTCGGCTTTACAGAACTCGTCTCCTGCACATGCAGTGGAAGATGTTCGCGTTCGATCACTTGCGATGTTGCGAGCACGACAGCCCTCTCAATAATGTTCTCCAACTCGCGCAGATTCCCAGGCCATGCATAGCTTCGAAGCAGCATAAGTGCCTCCGGAGAGATCGACTCCACTCGCTTGTTTACCTTAGCGCAGGCGCGCTGAAGGAAGTACTCCGCAAGGAAGCCGATGTCCTCGATTCGTTCTCGAAGCGGGGGGAGAGTAATGGTAAAAGTATTAATGCGGTAGTAGAGATCTTCTCTGAATGCACCCTCTCGGATGGCCTTTTCCAAATCGCGGTTTGTTGCGGCGATGATTCTGACCGAGACCGTTCGGGTCTGCATGTCGCCGACTGCTCGAATCTCGCCTGTCTGCAACGTACGCAAGAGTTTGGCTTGTGTCTCCAGCGACATATCGCCGATCTCGTCGAGGAACATTGTTCCGCCGTTCGCCTTCTCAAACAGGCCTTTTCTATCCGCATGAGCGCCGGTGAACGCGCCTCTTTTGTACCCAAAGAGCTCGCTTTCCAGTAGCGCCGGCGACAGGGCGGTGCAGTTCAAAGTTACAAGAGGCTGGTTCCTGAGTTTGCTGTGGCGGTGAATGGCACGCGAAACGAGTTCTTTTCCCGTTCCGCTCTCTCCGCGGATCAGCACCGTTGTGCGAGTCGGAGCTACCTTGTTAATGAGATCGTCGATCTCCTTCATTTTCGGATTTGCACCGATGATGAATTCGCCTTCCGATCGCGCATCAAGTTCCCGCAATGCCAACTCGTACTTGCGCCCCAGTGCTTCGGTCTCCTTTTTCGCCTCGAGCAGGCTCCAAATGAAGCGAGCGGAGTTGCCTCCGATTATTTCCGCTGTGGGTGCTTTGAGCCTCTCAATATCCTTCGGAACGGTCGGATCGCCCGTCACATCGACGATAAGCTCTACCGACTCCTCTTTGAGTATCTCGGCGTAAGTCGTTGCGACTCGAATCCCGTGCTCCCGAGCGTATAGCAACCCCTGAGCACGCTCACTCCTGTCGACCACTGCCACAACCTCTATGGTTGGATCTTTGCGAAACAGCTGTATGAGAGCCCGTCCGCCTCTTCCGGCTCCGATTAGCAAAATGCGCGCCATGATATGACTGACTGGCGAGCAAGAGATTTCTGCGCCAGGTCTCAATAATGTGAGATGTTAGTCAGCCGACTAGGCGCTGCACGATCTGTTCTTTATAGGGGGTCGATGATCGGGCTGAATGAGGCTGGAAAAACAATGCCTTCTTGCCTAAACAAATCAGTAGACGCCGGAGCGAGACCGGAACGGAGCCAAGAGGGCAGTATGAAAGGTCAACCCCCGTGTCATGAGGCCACGCCCTTTCCCGGATGGTTTCCTCTTGGTGCGAGTCATCTGAGTCCGGTATCGGACGAAGCCTTTTTGACTAGGTGCACATTCCAATTGACTTGTGAGACTTGGCTTTTTAGAATTGGGCGCCTTAAAAAACTGTCAGCAAGTGCATACTTGTTTCCCTTAGGTGGGCCGGGTTTGCCTGACAGTGAATCGTTGACCGCGAGCTGATCTGAGAAGCTACTGCTAAGTGGCAGGGGCGAAGCCGTACCCGAGAAGTCTGAAATAGACTATGCCAGAGCAAAAATGGTATGCAATCCACACGCGATCTTCTCACGAGAAATCGGTGGCCTCGCGCTTGCTCTTTTGCGATCACGAAGTATTCTTGCCGTTGTATGGAGTGACGCACCGCTGGAAGAATCGCTGCACAAAGAGACTTGAATTGCCGCTTTTTCCAGGGTACGTGTTTGCCAGGTTCCCGCTTGACGATCGAGTAGCCGTGCTGAACACCCCCGGGGTCAGTTCGATCGTTGGAGTTAGTAGAAATCCGTTACCCATTGAAGATGCTGTTATTGAATCGCTGCGTTCAGGACTTCACCTGCGCCAGGCAGAACCGCACCCACATATTGCGGTAGGAGATCGAGTTCGTATATCGGCGGGGCCGCTAAGTGGCATGGAAGGTATCATTCTCAGAGACAAAAGTCGGGTTCGGGTAGTTCTTTGCCTTGAGCTGATTATGAGAAGTGTTGCGGTTGAAGTGAATGTAGACGAGATCGAACTCGTCGAAGCAGATAGGTCTCGTAGATCGATGGGGTTCTAAATCCTATTTCCCGGCCTCCTTGATTCCTCGTTCAACTATGCCTCTCAAGACAAACTCAGACCAGAAGATACTCGCTGCGGCCTTCACTCTGTTTGCCAGAGACGGTTTCAGAGGAACAAGCACCCGCGATATAGCATCTCTCGCTCAGGTCAACGAGGTGACGATTTTCCGGCATTACCGTAACAAGCGTGAACTGTTCCGGGTGACTGTTGAGACGCAACTTCAGGATTTGAAGATCCAGGAGGACCTGGGGCTTCGACTTGCAAGCACGGAGGATCCAAGCTCCGCGTTTTGCCTGGTTCTGAATTCCATAGCACGGACTTTTGCGGATAAGCCCAATCTCGTTCGGCTCATCCAGTTCGGACTACTTGAATTTGGACAGGAATTTCAGTCGATGTGCCGCAGCTACCTTGGGCAGTGGCTGTACTTCCTTGCTCAGCGTCTCGATACGTCGGCAGGAGGAAGAGATTTCGGGGACCTTGATTCTCAACTGATGATTCTTGCATTTGCCGCAAACACCCTCAATATGGAAACCTTCCACCTATTCTCGACGCAGAAATTGTCGACCGAGGAGTTTGGGAGGAAGTACTGGAAGATGTGGCAGATCATACTCGGGCGGATGTCTGCAGGCGACGCTCTAGAAAGCCACTCGCGGAGCATGGCTCATTGAAGTTATCTCGGAAATTGTCTGCACGATTCTGCAAACAAGGCAGCTGGCAACGAGCATGCAGTCTGGTCATCATGGCGGTTTTGCTGATCGGGTGGAGCGGAACCCTGCTCGCCCAGCAAAACAATGACGAGGGCGCCAGCGCGGAAAATGATCAGAAGGTCGATTTGAAGCTTGATAAGGTGCAAGTTCGGGCGAATCCTCGGCATTTTGTAAAGGCGCTGGCCCAAGATCAGATACACCTCTGGTCTTCGCCTTTGAGCCTGAGTCGGAATCAGGCGCCTTTTCTTGTTGGAACCGCGGCGGCGACCGCAATGCTGATCGCTGGGGATAACAGCATAGAGCGCCATATCGGCACGACGAAGACCAAGACGAGCACGGCGCTATCTAATGCGGGGATAGCGTTGTTCGCTGGCAGCGCGGGTGCGTTCTATGTTGGTGGGCTGATCAAGCACAACGAGCACGTGAGAGAGACAGGGCTGCTGACAGGCGAAGCTGCGATAGATGCGCTAGCGGTCAACTCTGTACTTCAAGCGGCTTTTGGGCGTGCAAGACCCGACGAAAGAAATGCCGGAGATTTTTTTGCGGGTGGGCGTTCCTTTCCCTCAAGCCACTCAGCCGTAGCATGGGCATCAGCCAGCGTAATCGCTCACGAATATCCGGGCTGGGGGACCAAGACTTTGTCTTACGGATTGGCATCTCTCGTAAGTCTTTCTCGAGTCTCTGGAAGAAAGCACTTTCCCTCCGACGTTCTTGTCGGCAGTGGGCTAGGCTGGTTCATCGGGAGTGAGATCTACCGTAAACATCACAATGAAGACCTGCCCGGCGCCTCATACGGAACCTTTGTGCGGGATGTAGATCGAGTCCCGAATCCGATGCGACAAGCGTCAACGTACGTGGCATTGGATTCTTGGGTTTATGCCGCGCTAGATCGGCTTGCATCCCTTGGCTATGCTCCAACAGGATTCATGAACATGCGGCCCTGGACGAGGATGGAGTGTGCGCGTCTACTGGGCCAAGCGGATCAGGATTCTCTGGAATCAGATACATCTGCGATGTCGCTGTATCGGAATTTACAGTACGAATTCGCTCGCGAGACTGAAGTCTTGAATGGTGAGCGGAACTTGCGGGCGAACATCGACTCTATTTACACGCGAGCTTACGTCATTTCTGGAACGCCTCTGACAGATGGCATGCATTTTGGACAAACCGTCACGAACGACTACGGTCGGCCCTATCAGCGAGGTTTCAATTTCATCTCCGGATTCTCCGGCAAAGCCGAGGCCGGTCCTGTAGCCGTCTATGTTCGTGGCGAGTATCAACATGCTCCTTCAGCACCTCCTATTTCGGAGAGTGTCCGAACGTCCACAGCTCTGGTGGACGGTTTGCCGTTGCAACCACAAACGTCGCTAACGTCGGTCAATCGCTTGCGGCTACTGGACGCGTACGCGGCAACGAATCTCCTGGGATGGCAGATGTCGTTCGGCAAGCAGAGCATTTGGTGGGGACCAGGCGGCAGTGGCGACCTGATGTTTAGTAACAACGCAGAACCCATCACGATGCTCCGCCTGACGAGCACAACACCATTCAAACTGCCGAGTCTACTGGGTTGGTTAGGCCCAATGCGGAGCGACTCGTTCATAGGACAGCTCGATGGCTACAACTTCTTGCGGCTTGGTCCAAGTTTCGTCCTGACTGGGTCCTACGATCATATGATCGATCCCCAGCCGTACATTTGGGGGCAGAAGCTGAGCCTCCAACCGACGCGCAACCTGCAGCTTGGCGTTTCAATAACGACCGTTTTCGCAGGATTCGGGAGGCCGCTAACTACGCGAACCTTTCTGCACACCTTTTCTTCACGGGGAAATGCCCAGGCCGATGAGCCGGGTGATCGTCGAACAGGATTCGATTTCAGTTACCGCATACCCGGACTGCGGAATTGGCTCATCCTCTACAACGGCTCGATGGCTGAGGACGAACCAAATCCCATCGCGTACCCGCGACGGTCTGCCATGAATCCCGGTATATATTTCCCACAAATACCCGGGATCCGGAAGCTGGACCTGCACGTGGAAGCAGGATACACGAACTTGCCGAACGACTATTGGGCAGCAAGATTCTACAAGAACACTCATTACGCTGGCGGCTACACCAATTACGGGCAAATCATGGCAAGTTGGCTCGGGCCAGAGGCAAGTGGCTATCAGGCGTGGAGCAATTACTGGCGCTCAGGTCAGAGCAAGATACAGTTCGGATATAGGAAACAGACGGTAGACAAGGCGTACATCGGAGGGGGCTCGCTGCAAGATTTCTATTGCCGCTATGACATCTTGGTAGAACGGGACATCACCGTTAGTGCCTCGGCGCAGTACGAGCGCTGGCGGTTCCCCACACTGGCCAACGCTCCCCAAGCAGATTTCGCAGTCTCGATGCAAATCATGTACAAGCCTTTTTGGAGTACTCGTAGAAAGCAGTAGCCGGCATATGGAGCGGTCGGGATTTGGTGTACAGAGTCACCACCCCCATATGGCGGGATAGATATCTACCCCGATTTGTACGACAATCCGCCTTTCAACAGAGAGAATCACTCAGCAGAATAGGAATCAGAATTCATGCTAAACCGCTGTGTTGTCGCGACTCTTTGCATTTTGCTGTGCTTTAGCGATTGTTCATATGCCCAGAGTAGTTCTTCGTATTCTTCTGGGCAAAATGCACCCACGATTCAGGACTGCGAGATGCGTCCCGAGACATCAGGCTGTGAGCAAGTACGTCGTGAGATTCAACTCGGTCGATCGGGCGCTGAGGACGGGACTAACAGTCGTAGTGAAAGCACGTCAAGCGATACGGACATTGTTGTGGGTACCGAGAAGGAGTCTCAGCAGTTCAGCGAATCACAGCGGCGACCAACCCCTGGCCGGTCATCCACAACGGCTCAGACTGTTCTGCCACCCATAACTGAACCTCCTACCGAGTTTCAAGAATTTGTGGACAGCTCAGTCGGCAAGAGACTTCCAATATTCGGCCAGAACCTGTTCTACTCCGTGCCGAGCACATTTGCGCAAGCTGACCGGATTCCCGTCACAGATGATTACGTAATTGGCCCTGGGGATGAATTGCTTATCCGAGCATGGGGGCAGATCAATATCAATGCACGGGTAGTAGTTGATCGGAGCGGCGAAATATTTCTGCCGAAAGTCGGCTCTGTTCGCGTAGCAGGAACGCAATTTCACAAACTCCGCGATGACCTCAAGGCTTCGATCGGTCGGGTGTTTCGGAATTTCGACCTTACCGTCACTCTTGGCCAGCTTCGCTCCATACAGGTTTTTGTCGTAGGTTACGCACGCAGGCCTGGTGCATACACTGTTAGCTCGTTGAGCACGCTAGTGAACGCGTTGTTCGCTTCGGGAGGGCCATCTTCCCGCGGTTCGATGCGACACATAGAAGTAAAGCGCAACAATGCCGTCGTCACAGACTTCGATCTCTACGACCTCTTGCTCCGGGGAGATAAATCCAAGGATGTAGTGCTCATGCCAGGTGACGTAATCTACATCCCTGCTATTGGACCCCAAATAGCAATGTACGGCAGCGTGAATTTCCCTGCGATTTATGAACTACGTAGCGTCTCCACGCTGGACGAGCAGGTTGAGGTAGCCGGCGGGTTAACGACTGTGGCCGATGGTGGGCGGGTGATCGTGGAGCGAATAGAGGGGCGCGCAACCCGCAATATAGATGAATTCAAACTAGACGAAGCGGGACTGAAGCGAGAGTTGAAAGATGGCGACTTAGTGCGTGTATTTTCGATTTCGCCAAAGTTTGAAAACGCGGTCACTATTAGGGGAAATGTCGCACAGCCTGGCCGATTCCCATGGCGAGATGGCATGCGCGTACGCGATCTGATTCCTTCGCGTGAGTTCTTGCTGACACGACAGTTTTGGCTTCAGCAAAACGGGGTGAGCGCTAGTCTTGGAGTTGTGTCCGACTGGCGATTGGATCGCCAAAGACAATCGAGAACTCAACTGGAACGGACAGCAGAAGTACAGGGCGAGGATCCGGAATCCGGCATCGCAGCAACCGACTCTGGTCGGGACTCTCTGAGAGACGAGCAGAGTCCGTCTCGCGAATCCTTTTGGAGTCGTGAACCCAGAGCAGAATCGAGGCGCGTGGAACCGAGCACCGGCCGCAACCAAAGTGAACGGCAGAAAGATTTCCGTAATGATGTTAAGCGTAGCGCCCCGGAGATCAACTGGGACTATGCGGTAATTCAAAGAATGGATCCGGTGGATCTTTCGACCAAACTGATTCCTTTCAATCTAGGCAAAGCAATACTGGGAGAGAACGACCAGGACAACGTTGTGCTTCGCGCTGGCGACATTGTTACGATCTTCTCGCAACAAGATATGGCGGTTGGACTTGACCGGCAGAGCAAGTTCGTCCGGTTGGAGGGGGAATTCCGGGCAGCAGGAGTGTACAAGGTTGAAAACGGAGAGACATTGCGTGCTCTGATCGCCCGTGTTGGACTTACGGATGGTGCGTACCTGTTCGGAACGCAATTCACTCGAGAGTCCGCTCGAATCGAGCAGCAGAGGAGTCTGGATCGACTGGTCCGAGATATGGAAATTGAAGCCGAGCGGCTTTCCCTGGCGGCTTCCGGCGCCAGTGGGCAAACGGATCAGGCAATTCGCGCGCGTGTTGATTCGCAGCATGCTCTCGTCGAACGATTCCGAGCAGTGAAAGCCACAGGGCGGGTCGTACTTGAGATTGGAACTTCGCAGTCCGGCTTGGAAGCTTTTCCAGAAATTGCTCTCGAGGACGGTGACCGGATCTACGTCCCGCATCGACCCGCGACGGTGGGCGTGTTGGGAGCCGTTTACAATCCGAGCGCCTTCCTATTTAAAGAGGGGATGCGCGTTTCCGATTATCTGAAAATGGCGGGTAGTGGCACGAGAGAATCGGATATGAAACACACTTTCGTTATCCGCGCCGATGGTAGTGTTGTGAGCGAACGAACGACGTCGGGATTGTGGAGCGGTGGCTTGTCATCAGTCCGCATACATCCGGGCGACACGGTTGTCGTGCCAGCGCAGCTTGACAAGGGCGCATTCATGCGCGGTTTCAAAGACTGGACTCAGGTGTTCTCACAGCTAGCCTTGGGTGCCGCCGCCATCAACGTATTGAAGTGACCGAGGGGTGCACCCGGCAGCATGACCGTGTTGAGCTAATCTAGGGCAGGTTTTTCATCTATGGCGATATCAGACGTAGAAAACGAGATCACTGTTGAAACGCACACGCCGGCAGTTGCGAAAGAAGAGCCTGCCGCAGAGATCAACGTGCTTGATCTGCTCATTGTTCTCGCGCAGCGGCGGGCCGTCATCGTGAAGGCGGTTATTGCTGGCACGGTCATTGGCGCTGTTTTGGCGTTTCTTCTGCCCAATCGCTACACTGCGACCACCCGTATTCTGCCTCCGCAGCAAAACCAGTCACTTGCAGCCACTATGATGTCCGGGCAGCTGGCGGCGATGGGCCCTTTGGCAGCCGTGGCCGGTAGGGAACTGGGGTTGAAGAATCCTAACGATCTCTATATTGGGATGCTTAAGAGCCGGACAGTCGAGGATGCTCTCGTCTGGCGATTCGATCTCAGGAAGGTCTATTGGGATTCTCGCATGTCCGATGCGCGCAAGGATCTGGAGAAGGCTGCCACGATTACAGCCGGGAAGGATGGGCTTATCTCCATTTCCGTTGAGGACAAAGATCGGAAGCGAGCGGCCTCAATGGCAAACGCTTACGTTGAGGAACTGCGTAAGCTGACCCAGAATGTAGCCGTGACTGAGGCCGGCCAGCGTCGAATGTTCTTCGAACAACAAGTGAACCAGGCGAAGGAAAGCCTAAGTGCAGCCGAGCAGGCGCTGAAAGAAACTCAACAGAAGACTGGCATGATTCAACTGGATGGTCAGGCGCGGGCGATCATCGAGTCGGTAGTACGGCTCCGCGGCCAAATTGCTGCCAAAGAAGTCCAGATTCACGCCATGAAGTCATTTGCCACGGAGGAGAATCCCGACTTGGCGATGGCGAACGAGGAACTGGCTGGAATGCGTGCGCAGCTTGCGAAGATGGAGAGGCAACAGACGACGGGAGGGGACGTTGCGATTCCGACCGGCAATGTGCCGCAAGCAGGCCTCGAATATGTGCGTCGACTGCGCGACGTCAAGTACTACGAGAGCATTTTCGAAGCACTCGCAAAACAGTACGAGTTGGCGAGGCTGGAAGAGGCGCGGCAGGGAGCCGTGATTCAGGTAGTTGATCCGGCAGTTGAGCCAGACAAGAAATCTTCGCCGAAAAGGTGGTTGATCATCCTGTCGGGAATGCTCCTATCTCTCGTTGGCGTTTCCGGATGGGTGCTTGGGAACGAGGCGCTGCAGAGATTAAAGGAAGTAGAACCCGAACAGGCCGAGAAACTGACGATGTTGAAGGGCTTCCTGTTCAGCCGAAAGGGCACAGAAACGTTTACGCATTGATAAACCTTAGAGGCACCCCCCCCTCCCCCCCCGGGTGACTGAGACGGCATTGAAAATAAATGGCTTAGGTTCAGTGTCTGACTGACGTTAACTGAGGCTGATCTGCTGGCCTGTGAGATCGCCTTGATGAGGAAGTTTACATATTCATTATGACAGATTGAGGATGGAAACCCGACATGGCGGCACGGGGAGTAAGAACCGGGGAATGAACGGGTTACGGGAAAGAGGCGGGTTGAGGGGTATTGACAGTGGTGAGGGCAGGACGTCCTCGCCGCAGCCGGCGAGTCGCCGACGATAGGGAGTGTTAGTGGGCTTTTCGAAACAGAGGTGGGTAGAACGGCTGAAGAGGCACACGGGGCTAGACCGGGCTATTGGCTACACAGTCCTGGCGCGAGGACTTCAGGTACTCGGCAGTACGGGGACGGTGCTGCTGATTGTGCATTTTCTGACACCGATTGAGCAAGGGTACTACTACACTCTGCTAAGCCTAGCAGCACTGCAGACGATTTTTGAATTGGGGTTCTCGTTTGTCATTTTGCAGCTTGCGGCACATGAATCGGTACACCTTAAATTTCGTCCCGACGGAACGATCGAAGGCGATCCGATAGCTCACGCTCGCCTTGCTTCTGTTTTTCAAAAGGCCTCCCGCGGGTATTCGGCGGCGGGTGTTTTGATGATCGTTACGCTACTGCCTCTTGGTACTCTGTTTTTCTCGAGAAACGCTCAAAGCACGGGGCAAGTAGCATGGCATGGACCCTGGGCGCTCGTAGTGATTGCTACGGCCGTGATGTTCACGCTAAACCCTTTCTTTTCCTTTCTGGAGGGGTGCGGACAGGTCCGACAGGTCGCGGGAATGCGGTTTGTGCAGGGGCTTATGGCAGTGAGTGTCCCCTGGTCTGTAATGATTGCGCACCGCGGACTTTATTCACCCGCCGCACTGAACGCGGCTTATACGCTGGTGGGACTGATCTTCCTGTGGTCGAGGCGCAAACTACTACTAGATTTGCTTCGGTACCCGATCAATGGTGAGGGAATTAGCTGGCGTACCGAGGTTTGGCCGTTCCAGTGGAAAATTGCCGTCAGCTATCTTTGCGCATATTTCACGGTGTATGTGTTTACTCCGGTTCTATTTGCCTATCGTGGCCCCGTAGAAGCCGGGCGCATGGGTATGTCCATAAGTATCGCAGGGTATCTCTGGATCGTAGTCATAGCTTGGATGTACACAAAAGCATCACCGTTCGGGCAGTTGATCGCTCGTGGCGAATATGAACAGCTCGATGTCCTGTTTTTCAAAACTCTAAGGCAATCCTTAGTGATGATTGTTGGAGTCCTGGCCGTTTGCGTGGTGGGCATCTTCGCCGTGCAAGCAATGTACCCGAAGCTTGCAGCCCGAATGTTACCGCCTCCACTATTCATTTTGCTACTGCTGACTGCTGTCAGCAGTCTCGTTGTTCAAAGTCAGGCAATTTATCTCCGGGCGCACAAAACGGAACCTTTTCTATGGCAATCCTTTTTGGTCGCGGTGTTGACTAGTGTAGGAACGGTCCTGTTGGTTCCACGTTGGGGAATGAATGGGGCGGCAGCAGTTTACTTTTGTGGTTCCGGCATCGTAGGACTTGCCACAGCCACGGCGATATTTCAGGCCAAACGTCTGCAACGGTCTGGAGCCGTAGCATTGGCAAATCAACAACTTTGAACACCAGATATCGGCTACTACCGCATGAGAAGCAGTTGACTCTTTGAAAATTCCAGGCGGTGAACGCGCCTGAAAACATCCGGGGATATAGATGTTTCTGACCAAATTCCGAAAACACATCGACGCACACGCCCCACTGCTTGGGCGTGCATATCGTTCACTGTTGGACTTGAGTGTGAATCGCAAGGCAAGGCCGACAAGTTACGGCTTTGAGCTCGCAGGCAGTGTATGGGCTGCAAGGGAGAACTACGAGCGCGAGCAGGTGGAGGTATTTCTTCGGCTGCTCGATAGTCATGATGTTGTTCTGGACATAGGCGCAAACATCGGTTTTTACTCGTGTTTGGCGGCCAGCCGCAACAAGCATGTGATCTCGTTTGAGCCGCTGCCCAAAAACTTTAGCTACTTATGCAAGAACCTATGGAACAACAATCTATCCTCGAACGCGGAAGTGTTTCCTCTCGGGCTGGCGAAACAATCTGGTCTTACCCCGATATATGGATCAGGCACGATAGCGTCACTTACACCGGGATGGGGACAAGCTCAGGAGTCACGATTCATCTTGGTGCCCGTAGCAGCTCTGGATTTTCTGGTCGGAAGATTCTGTGGAAAGAAACTATTGATCAAGATGGACGTGGAAGGTTTCGAACTGGATGTACTCGCTGGAGCAACAGCGACATTGGATCTAGCCCCCAAGCCAACATGGCTGGTCGAGATACTGCTGCGGCATGAGGTTATTCCGGGTGGCATAAACAAGCGCTTTCTGGAAACCTTTGGCCTGTTCTGGAAACACGGATATCAATCCAGGACCCTAGATGATCGGTGCGCGCGAATCGAACAAGAACATGTTCTCAGGTGGATCGAACAGGGCAGCGCCGATTGTGAAAACTTCATGTTCTTCGCGCCGTGATACGGCACATTGTTGTTGTTAGGCGAAATAAACAGAGTGATGGAGCGTTGCAAATGATACAGGAGCCCAGAGGATGACAATCGAGAGGCCAACGAAAGTCCTTATTACAGGCGGACATGAAGTTGGCGGCGTACAGAGTTTTGCAGAAGCGCTAGCTGCCGGATTCGAGGAGCTTGCAATTCCATCCGAAATCGTTTCCCCGAAGCAACTTTTTGGGCACTTACGTGAGTTACGTGATCCTAAAGTGCTCAAGATCCTGAGTACGACGGCGGTTTTCGCGGTTCCTTTTGCCCGGCGTGTGATCTCTATAGCACACGGCATACCTTGCGCAGTAACGCAAGGATGGTCGAGGGGAGCGGGGCTCGTCGCCACATACCGGCTAACCAACACTTGCTCCGGCGCGCAGCTTGTTGCTGTTTCTGACTATACGGGTGTTCACCTACATGACAGTTTCAAAGTGAAAGTCGACGCTGTCATACGTAACCCGATCAAACCCGTGTACCTCGAACCGTACGACGGATTGGGATCCGAAGATCGGTGCTACATAACTTATGTAGGGCGGCTGCTGCCACACAAGAAGATACATTGCATTATGCCCGCGATCTGTCAGCTGGTAAGGGAAGTGCCTGGGCTGAGGGCATGCATTATCGGCCAAGGCCCTCAGCGTGAATTGTTGGAAGAGATTGCGCAGGGTGACGAACGAATTGAGTTCAAGGGCTGCCCGGATGATTACGTCGTGCGGGATTATCTCAGACGTACTAAGGTGTTTGTGTCAGGGAATCCGACCGAGGGCCTTGGAATTACGTATCTGGAGGCGTTGAGCCAAGGGTGCGTTGTGGCCATGCCTGCTTCCGGTGGAGGCCTTGAGATAGCAATTGATCGGATAGGAAAGCAAGTAGCCCTACTGCCCATTTCTCTTGATCACGAACAGGTACTTTGCACATTGCGCCGAGCTCTTGGTATGAAGAACGAGGCCATAGATGTCAGCACATATACGGCCAAATCAGTAGCCGCCGCCTATCTGGAAGTGGGATGTCGGATTTTGTAAAGGAACGGATGCTACGGAATCATGCATGTCGCCTGGAGTCACTGGCGCTTGCGGAACGAGGAACCGCGTCGACGAGTGAGCAACTCTGAATGGCAATAAACATCGCACTTGCGAATGAGGGGCATTCTGGGGGCGTTACTGTTCCCGGATTCCGAGTACTGCGTATCAGCACAGCTAGACTCTTGGTTAACCTGAACTTTGTTTGGCCCTTCATTAACGCCAGCTATTTCGGGGACTCAACTCTCGAGACAAACTTTATACCTGTCTTTATCGCGGCGATGCTGGTACCTGAAGTCCTGTTCGAGGATTCAAGATCGCTCATCCTTTCAGGTG
Source organism: Acidobacteriota bacterium (assembly GCA_023410055.1). Classification (GTDB taxonomy): domain Bacteria; phylum Acidobacteriota; class Terriglobia; order Terriglobales; family Acidobacteriaceae; genus JAEZPW01. Next base: position 40,659 of record JAEYQK010000064.1, on the reverse strand, counting down.
CCATTATTTTATTGGCTGCGTTTGCGGCACCCCCTGGAAGTTACGCTTGGCTAAGGCTCGTAATTGCGGTAATTCCGACAATATTCCTGATTGGTTTCTATCGCTATCTGTCCCGATCCAACCGAGAGCTAATCTCGATCAGTCTCGTCGAACTCTCTCTCTTGGGTTTCTTGGGACTCTCCATTATTCAATTTGTTGATTTCAAGTTGATCCGAATCATTCCTGATTGGTTCACGAGAATAATGTCAGGCTTGGTTCCGCGATACATGCAATCGGCGTCTGATGTACGCGGTGTCTCGGGATGGGCGTCAGAGCCAGCAACAGCTGCACTCATGTGTTTCGCTTTTGCAACTGTCCTAATTCAAAATGAGCCAAGAAAACGACTAAGAGTTTTCTTACTCTTCGGATTGCTCACATTCCTCAACAAATCGCTCTATTCGCTGGCACTGCTCACGTATTTGGTTCTGATTCAAGTTGCAGTCATGCGAAGAAGGGTGTATGCAATCGTGTTTTTGGTAGTGGCCTTGTTTGTGGGACTCTATGTTGTTCACAGTTCTGCGCGCGTGGCAGAGCTGGAAGAGAGTTTCTTCACTGACTTACAGTTCAGCGAAACCGACAGTCCGCAGCTGCAGAGAATTGCACAGATCGTATTCCCACTCATGTCTTTCCCTCGTATCTATGAACCAATTGCAATTTACGCCGACCAGAGCTATATCGTGCAACCGCTCGGGCTTCTTCCACTCTTGGTCGGGTACGGCAGCTTGCTTGGATGTTTTCTGTACTACAGGCTTATATTCCGGATGATGCCGCCACGGGAAGCCAATTCAAAGCTCCTCGCCCTTCTCGGAATCCTTGTGCTCTCGCTTTGGTCGCCGCCCAATTTCGTTCCTTCAATCATCGCTTTCATATATTGTTTGAAACCTGGCACTCACGAGACGCGCACTGTGATCGAAAAACGAAAAGGGATTCTTCCTGCCCTTTTATCAATCCGCCCTGCAAATTTCGGACAAGTCCCTAATGCCTAGGAGATACGCTCGAACAGGGACTGTTGAACTCTGCCCTCAGTTTGTGCTGCGGAAAATCATTCCCGCCATATTATTTTGAGAACAATCATTTTCGGGGCTACTTGTCGAAGGTTCATCGGTCACCGTTCGTTGTATGCAGGAATTTGGGCTGAGTGCCTTTCACGAGCTTTGTTTTCGCCCCGGGGAACTCTCGGCTATGTCTACGAACGAATTTCAAGTCTTCTACTCGCGACAATGCTGGTGGTGATTATTTCCCGAGCGACAACCCTTCTTCATCGCCCGACTTTAGTGGCACGTGTTAGCTAGAGTTGAAATTTTCTCAGAGACGATCGATGGCCAAACAGTACGCCCGTGGTGGATTCATTGAGTTGTGTCGTCAATTCGCTCGAATCGTTGACTTTCTTTTGCTCCTGGTAACGCTAAGAATTCGAGGAATTCTTGTCCCCTTCTCGGAACTGAAAAGGATTTCTTTTATCGAGCTCGGCCCTGGGCCTACCAGGCTCGCGCCATTGAAAAGAATGCTTTTCCGCGAAGTCTACTTTGTTGATAAGTTTGATTTCGGCATCCCTGATAGTGGTTTGAGACTCCGGGACCTAGAAGGATGTGATGATGCCAGCGTCATAGTGAATGACATTTGCGGTATTCGTCATCGAGGACCGGTTTTCATCTTCGCAGATCACTGTATCGAGCACATACCGGAAGTAACTGTAGCCAAATTTCTGCGGTCCATAACAGCGATGGGGGCGACTGCCTGCTTTCGTGTTCCAAATGTTTCGTCCAGTGTAGGAAAACGCAATTTCGGAAACGATGTTACTCATAAGACATCGTTTGACGATGCACTGCGAACCACAATCCGGGAATGTGGATTCGCAGTGATCCCCTGGCTGCGCTGGTATCGCCCTAGCTTGTTGTTCAGTGCGGCTCTAGATGCCAACGGAATTGTGAATGTGGCAGAGGAAATCGCATTTTGCTACGGCCCGGGGCGCGAACGCATTCAGTAAGCAAGTCTGTCATCTCGAACTACTGGTTAGGTTGAATGCGCAAAGAGAGAATATCAGCATCTGCCATCATTCCGACTTATAATGGGGCATCCAGAATTGCCCGTTGCTTGGACGCTCTGCGCAGTCAGGGAAGCGAGCAGGCTCTCGAGATCATTGTGGTCAACGACGGGTCCACCGATAATACGGTAGAACTTATTCGCCAGCGATATCCGGATGTGCGCGTCATAACGCAGCCCAATGCGGGACCGGCTGCGGCCAGGAACCGCGGTGCGAGCGAAGCGAAAGGCTCCATTATCCTGTTCACAGACGATGACTGTGAGCCAACGCCGGGGTGGCTAGACGCAATGTTAGGTCCGTTCAGCGATCCTGAGGTGGTTGGCACAAAAGGAGCATACCGGACCCGCCAGCCACAAATTATCGCTCGCTTTGTACAGGCCGAGTATGAAGACAAGTATCGGGTTATGTCAGGCCACGAGAACATTGATTTCGTCGACACGTACTCGGCCGCATTCCGACGAGACAAATTCCTGGAGATGAACGGGTACGACACTCAGTTTCCGGTAGCCTGCGCCGAGGATATTGAGCTGTCATATAGGATGTCTGCTCGCGGCTGGAAAATGCGGTTCGTGCCTGAAGCGATTGTGTACCACCAGCATCCGAAATCATTCACGGGATATTTGAAGAAGAAATTCAAATTTGCGTTCTGGCGGATGCTAGCGCTAAAGAAGAATCCAGAAAAAGCAGTAAACGACACGCACACGCCCCAACTGATGAAAGTGCAGCTTCTGTTTTGTCCGGCATTGATCGGGACTATCGCATTTGACCTGCTAGTGGAGCCGAGAGTGTTCACTTCAATCTACGTGCTGGGAATATTTCTGCTGCTCACTTTGCCGTTCTCCCTGCGAGCCGCTCTGAAGGACCCGGTCGTTGGAATCGCGTCTCCCGCCATACTTGCAGCGAGGTCAATTGCGCAACTGTTGGGAGTTGTATGTGGTGTGGTTGGGGCCAGACGCAGGTGCTAGGGATTGACGACTAGCTTCATGTTTCCCGTACAGCAGCCCAACTATATACTGAGCATTAGGAGCAATCACATTGAACGTCAAATCGGTTGTCGCGCCATCAACAGCGGACTACAAAGTCGCAGATCTCTCCCTTTCGGACTGGGGGCGTAAAGAAATCGAAATCGCCGAACAAGAAATGCCGGGATTGATGGCGATTCGGCAGAAATATGCGGAGCAGAAGCCGCTTGCGGGTGTCAGGATCACCGGCTCGCTTCACATGACCATACAAACGGCTGTGCTGATTGAGACCCTGGTCGAATTAGGCGCCAGCGTCCGTTGGGCTAGTTGCAACATCTTTTCAACGCAAGACCACGCTGCTGCCGCGATCGCTGCCCGCGGCATTCCAGTCTTCGCATGGAAAGGTGAAAGCTTGGAGGACTACTGGTGGTGCACCTTCCAGGCATTGAGTCACCCGATGGGCAAGGGACCGCAGTTGATCGTTGACGATGGCGGCGATGCCACGCTCCTCATTCATAAGGGATACGAGTTGGAGAACGGAAGCGACTGGGTGAACACCCCATCATCTTCGCACGAAGAGCAAGTGATCAAGAATCTCCTCAAGAGTGTTCACACAAATTCGCCACAGCTCTGGCACGAAATAGTTCGAGAGTGGAAGGGCGTTTCAGAAGAGACGACCACCGGAGTCCATCGCCTGTACCGAATGCATCAAGAAGGTACCTTGCTGGTCCCGGCGATCAACGTGAATGATTCGGTTACAAAATCGAAGTTCGACAATTTGTATGGCTGCCGTGAGTCGCTAGCCGATGGAATCAAGCGGGCAACGGATGTAATGCTTGCTGGGAAGGTCGCAGTTGTATGCGGGTACGGCGATGTCGGCAAAGGATCGGCCCAGTCTCTGCGCGGTATGGGCGCACGCGTGATCGTGACAGAAATCGATCCGATTAATGCTCTCCAAGCAGCGATGGAGGGGTATCAGGTCGCCACTGTCGAAGATACGCTCGGCCTTGGAGATATCTACGTAACGTGTACGGGCAACGTCGATATCATCACACTGGAACACATGCAGAAGATGAAAGACCAAGCCATCGTCTGCAACATCGGCCACTTCGATAACGAGATTGAGGTTGACCGGCTAGCACAGAGTGCCAAGAAAACGAACATCAAGCCTCAAGTAGATAAGTACACTTTCTCGGATGGCCGCAGCATATTCCTGTTAGCCGAGGGGCGGCTCGTCAATCTTGGGTGCGCAACAGGACATCCGAGCTTTGTAATGTCCAATAGCTTTTCAAATCAGACACTCGCACAGATTGACTTGTGGAGTAATCGCGAGAGCTACAAGCCAGGTGTCTACACCCTCCCGAAGAGACTGGACGAGGAGGTGGCGCGGTTGCACCTCGAAAAGATCGGGGCGAAGCTGACCACGCTCTCTCCGAAACAAGCTCAATACATCGGTGTGTCGGTAGAAGGGCCCTACAAGTCAGAAAACTATCGCTATTAGTACGGTCGCCACTGATCGGTAAGGGGCCGCTCGGTGGCTTCCATGCGTCCCCCCATCGCTACTGTTGCACACAATTGAGAGTTTTTGCTCGCGAGTGAGAAAGCGGTAATCACGGCGGCTTGTGAGGACCAGCGCGGGGCTGAGCAGCAACTCCGGGGCATGTGCTTCTCGCCGCCGGAGCGGAAATCAGCACAAATCATCTCAAGACAGCAGCTGCACCAAGCTTCCGCGCCGAGCATGCGCGGCCGCGATTCCTTGCCTTGTGCAATCAGATTGCACGATCGAAGTTCTCGCCCTCCTGACGGGTGGTGCCGCAATCTTCGTAACATCTCCCTAGGACCAGAGTACAGTCAACTGTCGTGGACCTTTGGCGAGGTGGCGGTCCTTATCGATTACTAGATCTTTGCTTAAGGCCTTGACGAAGCATCTCTGCTTTACTAGACTTCTCCTCCCGATAAAGTCAGAAAAAAATCGTTGTCCTAATCTGGCGGAGAAGAAGTTGCTTCTGAGACTGAATTATCATCGGTTCTTGCTGCGCTTGTGCTGCTATGTTCTTCCGCTCTTCGCTATAGAAACCGCGGCGGCCATAAGATTCTCTTTGGGCGGAACAGCTTTCCTCCCACCATTCTTGCCGCAAAGGAGTGGATACGCGGTCATTTCGTTTACCGCGACGTTGCTCTGGGTGATTGCCGCAGAGCAGTTCGGTGTCTGTAGCGTGGAGGAACTATACCGCGAGCGAACGGGCATCCGGCGAGCCTCATCCGCCTGCATTGCAACTTACATTGCTCTTGTAAGCATCCTCTTCTTTGTTCGTACTTCGCAATTTTCGCGGCTTGTAATCGCCCTCGGTGCGGTATTCCTACTTCTGGGAACGCTTCTGGTCCACGCCGCTTTCCGCGCTTTGGTCCGGGGAGCAAGGCGGGCGCGGCGCCCTATTCGCATCCTAGTCGTTGGCGCAGACTCCTTCGCGCGCAGGGCCGTTGCCCGATTGCGACGTGCTCCAATTGTGCCCAGCTTGGTGGTTGGATACGTGCGTCTGCCCGATCAGGAAGTTGCAGTTAACGATGCGCCCGTCTATTCGTTGCAACATGTTCATACATTGATGAACATGAACTTGGATGACGTAATTATCGCCGTTCCCCTAGATCGCTTGTCATCTATAACAGGACTGGCGGAGAAATTGGATGCGCTGTGTGTTCCCATTCGTGCGGTCATCGATCTGTCTGGAAATAGTCGTATCCGGGAACGCTTGTTTCAGTTTGGCAGAATGCAATTGCTGGACCTGAGCCTCACGCCTGCGGAGTCACTGGACTATACAGTGTTCAAGCGTGCTTTCGATATAGTCTTTTCCGCAATGGTCCTGCTGCTCTTGTCACCCTTGCTGGCGATCATTGCAGTAGCGGTTAAGCTGAGTTCGAAGGGACCTATCTTCTTCAAGCAGGAGCGCGTTGGGCTGAACGGGCAGCTCTTCATGATGTACAAGTTCCGCACCATGCGAGTTTCCAATTCAGGGGAAAGTGATACTGCTTGGACAACCGCTGAGGATCCTCGCCGTACTTGGATTGGAACATTCTTGCGCAAATCGAGTTTGGACGAGCTCCCACAGTTCCTTAATGTTCTGAAGGGTGACATGAGTGTGGTCGGACCCCGCCCCGAGCGTCCCTATTACGTCAAGAAGTTCCTCATGGACATCGCGCGCTACAACAACCGTCATCGCCTGAAAGTAGGCATTACCGGTTGGGCACAAGTGAATGGGTGGAGAGGTGATACTTCCATTCAAAAGCGTTTGGAATGTGACCTGTACTACCTTAGGAACTGGAACTTTTGGTTCGACTTACGAATCGTGCTTCTAACGCTGTGGTCCGGATTACTAGGCAAGAACGCCTATTGATGCTTGCCCGGCGAGAGCACATGAGGAGTACCCCCAACACTGCCGCTCTTTCGAGGAGCGCTGTCCCTGGAGATAGGCACTTACAGGGACCGAGATACTGCGGTACTCGGCACTTGGGGTTCGACCGCTGATGACCCTCGTCAAACGAGCATCGGTGTTTTCCAAACTGTGCACCGTTGTGCGCAATAGTGACGAGACACCAGACGTTCAGGATCACCACCATAAAGCTCGTGATCTTCATGGTCTTCAACTGTCCGGCAGATACAGCACTGATCGGAGCCGTCAGGATGTAGTCGAACAGCAGTGCCGAAACCGACAGCTTCGCCAGCGTGCCACCCATCGCCTCGTTCACCACTCCTTCACCACGCGATAGACACCACCGCGAACGAACATGCTGCTGGACTCGATTGTTCTCTCGGATATTGCCTCTTCGGCCTATTACGTTGGCGGTGACGCCTACCCATCCGTCGGGAATCCTGGTGTAGTCAGGTCATCTCTCGGGCGACTACCGAAGGAAAGTCCTGCTGAGAAGTTCGGCTAAGTCCGCACCATCCTGGAGGCAGAGATGTCGCAGATCGGCATCAAAAAGTCGTTAAGGCTTTCAGAACGGTTGACCCTGCCTGTTGCTACTGCAATGGCAGTGAAAAGGAAAACACGGATCCGTGGCCCAGCTGGCTGGTCACGCCGATTGTGCCGTGGTGAGCCTCGATGATCGCCTTGACAATCGCGAGGCCCATGCCCGTTCCGTGAATCAAAGAACGCTGGCCGCGACCTCGATAGAACTTGTCAAAGATCATGCCCTGTTCGAATTCGTCGATTCCTGGTCCGTGGTCAGCTACGCTCGTAACCAGACTGTTACTTCTCACTTCGGCGCTGATGTGGATCGTGGTTCCAGCGGGGGAGTACTTGGCGGCGTTGTCCAGCAGGTGGGCGAGCACTTCTTGAATTCGTTTTAAGTCCATGCGGACATCTGGAAGGCCGTCCGGAATGCTCAGTTCGATGGGGTGCCCTTGCAGGTTGCGGGCCGACTCTTCCAGAACTCCGTCAACCGCGTCGCGGATGTGGTTGGGCCGCAGATGCAGTTCAACCTGGTGCGCATCGAGTTGCGCCATCTCGGCAGCTTCGCCGACCAGCCGATTCAAACGTTCGCCCTCCTCATCGATAACCGTCAGCAGCTCTTGACGGCCATCCTCGTCCAACTGATGCTCCGATAGGAGTGCTTTTGCTGAAGCCAGAATGGACGTAAGCGGTGTTCTAAATTCGTGTGTTACCGAGTCGAGAAGGGCAGTCCTTAGCTTTTCGTTCTGGCGTGCGGCTTCCGTGCGGCTGAGTTCTTCCATTGCGTCGGCCCGTTCTACCGCAATTGCGATCAGGCTTCCGATGGCCTCGAGGACCTCCCCGGAGAAGAATCCGCCCACAACTCCCACCGAACCTACACTTCTCGCTCCGAGTCTCAGCGGTGCGAAATGAGTCCCTGCGGCCTCGTCGGAAGCTGGTTCACCGCGTCCAGCCGTAGCCTGCAGGTCGTCATGCCGTACCAGTCCTTGGGCAGCAAGATCGGAATAGTAGGTCTTTGCACGATTGCTCAAAAATATCCCCGATGCTGTCGCTCCGAACGTCTGGACGATCTGGCGCGGAATGGCATTTAGGAGTTCGAGTATGTTATCAATCGCTAGCAGTTGCTGGCTGAAGGAGTAGAGGCGCTCGACCTCACGGCGGCGGTGGTTTGCATTAAGCGCTTCACGCCTTGCGCGGTCTGACAGTTCGCTGGCGATGACGGCGGTGACTAGAAAGGCTGCAAGGGCAATCCAGTTTTGCGGATCTGCAATCGTTACGTGACCGACTGGCGGCAGGAAGAAGTAGTTGTAAGCAAAAGTGGAGAGCAGAGCTGTGAAGACGGCGTATCGCAGTCCGCATGACGCCGAGACGATCAACACAGCTAACAAAAACGTGAAACCGACTGTTGTGGGGTTGACGTGGAGAAGCTTCCGATAGGCATAGGTAATGATCACGACCACCAACGTCGAGCTTGCAAAGCGCCACCCCTCACGTTTCAACAGTCGTGTCACGAGAAAGATTGTACATAATTCGACAAGTATGAGGTATTGAGTGAGAATATGGCCGTGACGACGAAGACACCCGAGCAATGGCTGGAAGAGGCCGCACCGACAAAGAAGAGGGGCACTTTCAAGCTCTTCCTTGGTTATGCTCCGGGTGTCGGCAAGACCTACAACATGCTCAGTGAGGGCATTCGGCGGCACAGTCGCGGTGAGGATATCGTTATCGGTGTCGTCGAAACGCACGGACGCCCCGCCATTGCACAACTCGCTTCTCGTCTCGAAATCGTTCCTCGGAAGAACCTCAGCTACAAAGGCACGATGTTCGAGGAAATGGACGTCGATGCCATCCTCGACCGCCACCCATCTGTCGCTCTGATCGATGAACTGGCGCACACGAACGTTGACGGCAGCAAGCATGTGAAGCGACATGAAGACGTCATGCAATTGCTCGATGCCAAGATCGACGTTATATCGACGATGAATGTGCAGCACATCGAAAGCGTGAATCCGCTCGTGCAGAGGATCACGGGAGTTGTGGTGCGTGAAACGGTCCCAGACCTGGTAATGCAGCGGGTGGACGAGATTGTGCTTGCCGACTTGACACCCGAAGCACTGCAGACCAGAATGCGCAGGGGCGACATCTACCCCGTAGAGCGCGCTGAACGAGCCCTGTCGCATTTCTTTCGTCCAGGCAATCTGATTGCATTGCGTGAACTTGCTCTGCGACAGGTCGGGCAAGTCGTCGATCGCGGTCTGGAGGCCTATCTCGAAAAAGAACACATTGAGCAACGAGCTCCGATTGCGGAACGAATCGCAGTCGGGATTAGTTCGAACCCAGCGGCGCAGTATCTGATCGCCCGGGGAGCGCACATAGCAGAGAGGGTCGGCGGAGAGCTTTTTGTGGTGTATATCGATGTCGGTGCGGACGATACTCCTGAAAACAAGCGGACGCTCTCTGACAACATTCGGTTTGCGGAGAACCTTGGGTGCAAGATTCTAAGGGTGAAAGGCAAGAATGTGTCTGAGGAGATGGCCAAGATCGTTCGTGAGAAACACATCACTCAAGTCATCTTCGGGCGGTCAGCTTTGACGGGGTGGAAGAAGTACCTTTACTGGTCGGCCATTCACAAGTTTTTACGAGATGCGCCTCCGGTCGATATCCATATCGTGACGCAGGGTGTGAGATGAACAGCACGGTTTCCCGTGAAGTACCTCTTTCCGAGCGGCAGCGGATATTAGTTGTTGACGACGAACCGCAGATCACGCGCGTACTGCGCACCACTCTTGCGAGTCAGGGCTACAGCATTCACACGGCCTCAGACGGCGATGAGGCGCTGGAAGTCATGAGGAATTGGGCGCCGGATCTTATCATCACCGATTTGGCAATGCCCAACATGGAAGGGTTGGAACTCTGTCAGCGCGTACGCACGAAATCGACGATTCCGATCATTGTGCTCTCGGTGCGTGGAGAAGAAAAAAGCAAGATCGAAGCGCTCGATGCAGGAGCGGACGATTATGTTACAAAGCCTTTTGCTCCGAACGAATTGTTGGCCCGTGTCCGTGCCATGTTGCGTCGAGCCGGCATGAACCCGCCCTCTCGTGAGGTAACCAAGATCGAGATCGGCGATTTCTCTATCGATCTGGAAACACGGCAAATAGTCGTTAGGGGGTGCGAAGTGCATCTCAGCCCGAAAGAATTTGACCTTGTAGTGTACTGGGCGCAGCACCCGAATAAAGTGATAACGCACCGCAGGTTGCTCACTGCCGTTTGGGGAGATACTCCCACAGCCCAAGCGGACCACCTAAGAGTATTCGTAACGCACTTGCGAAAGAAGCTTGAACCTGAAGACGGTTCAGTCCGTTACATCATCACGGAGCCGTGGGTCGGCTACCGTTTCGAGCCAGGCGACTAGCTAATCTTCTTCCCACACCTATACCTTTCTTCTACTGACGCTCCTTTCGACTTCGAATCGCTGCCCCGAAACGTTAATGGTTTCTTAAGGAATCGTTCATACGAACTTAAGGCCGGTTCTTGTCCAATCGTTTTGGGGGAGAGAAGGCCCCGAGGTTGGTTTATGACACCCATTGGTTTCATCGTCGTAATCGGTGCAGCGGCCGTAGCCTTCATGCTTTACGCCTTGGTCGCGCTTTGCAGGGACTGCCCCAGCGAGAAGTGCTATGTCGTGCACATATTGCGTGCCTCCGTTAAGGATGAAGAATGGGACAACTCCAGTGCCGGTGCCGCTGAGGTTCCAGAGTTGTCGTTTCGCCGAGCGAAGTGAACAGGACATACAGAGGGATTTCGGACGACTACGGTTTTTTAATGGATTGCTCATACAACGACAATGCCGACCAGTATCCAATCAGAGTGGAGCGTGAATTGATCGACTACTCGATTCGGGAGTACGAAGTGAAACAAGCGGGATACGGCGTTTGGAAATACAACTGGGTGATACTGCTGTTGCTGTTCTCTTTTCGTGGATTTGAATCGCGTGCCTAAGCTGCGACAGCGGCTGCAAATGCAAACGTTCCTGGAGATGAACGGGACTGTTTAAGGAGCTTCGTTATGCAAGATCTAGTTTTCGTAGCGGCGACAATCGCGTTCTTTGTCATAGCAATCGGCTACGTCCAATTCTGCGATCGAGTGAAGTAGGGAGGCCCGAATGAATGCCGAATCTCTCGTCGTCCTTTCAGTCACCGTTCTGCTGTTTGTGTATTTGATCTACGCAATGCTGAGACCGGAGAAGTTCTGATATGACTGCTAACGGCTGGTTCCAAATTGCTGTTTTCTTTCTGCTGGTTCTGGCAGTGACTAAACCGCTGGGTATCTTCATGACACGCGTTTTCAACCGTGAGCGGACTTTCTTGGACCCGGTGCTGCGTCCTGTTGAACGGCTACTGTATCGCCTGACGGGTGTAGATGAACAGCGCGAAATGGGCTGGAAAGAATACGCCGTATCGATGTTGCTATTCAGCGCCGTCTCAATGTTGCTGCTGTACGTGTTCGAGTTGGCTCAAGGCCACTTGCCATTCAATCCGCAGAAGCTTGGAAGGGTGCCCGCGGCGCTAGCTTTCAACACTGCAGCGTCCTTCGCTACGAACACCAATTGGCAGAACTATAGCGGCGAGACCACGATGAGTTATCTCACTCAGATGGCGGGTCTTGCGTATCACAACTTCATGTCTGCGGCCGTGGGCATTGTGCTGGCGATCGCCTTCATCCGCGGCATCGCAAGGCGTGAAAAGGAAACGATCGGAAATTTCTGGGTTGATCTAGTCCGGTGCACGCTCTGGATATTGGTGCCGCTTTGCATCGTGGGCGGGCTTGCGCTGGTGTGGCAAGGAGTGCCGCAGAACCTGAAGCCCTACGATACGGTAAAGCTCATTGAGCCCATGCAGGTCCCGAAGGTGGACGCGAACGGAAAGCCAGTACTTGGGTCTGACGGCAAACAGCTGATGGACACCATTACAACTCAGACGATTGCGCAGGGGCCGGTAGCGTCGCAAGAGATCATCAAAGAGCTGGGCACGAATGGCGGTGGGTTCTTCAACGCGAACAGCGCGCATCCCTACGAAAACCCGACTCCACTCAGCAATCTCATCGAGTTAGTTGCGATCTTTTCACTCGGCTCTGGCCTGACCTACACGCTGGGAAGGATGACCGGTTCACAGCGCCACGGGTGGGCGGTGTGGGGAACAATGGCCGTTCTGTTCCTCGCCGGCGTGATCGTAGCTTACAGAGCTGAGGCCAAAGGCAACGTGTTATTCCCTGCGACCGTGGACCAACACGCTGCAGCATCGCAACCCGGCGGCAACATGGAAGGCAAGGAAGTCCGTTTTGGTATCGCGAACACGGCTTTGTGGGCCACGGTCACCACGGATGCAAGCTGCGGAGCCATCAATGGATGGCACGATTCGTTCACGCCCATGGGAGGCTTGGTTCCGCTCGCCAACATCATGCTGAGCGAAGTCATCTTCGGTGGAGTCGGTTCCGGGATGTACGGGATTCTGATCTATGTGATTCTGGCAGTCTTCATCGCCGGGCTCATGGTTGGGCGCACACCCGAGTATCTGGGCAAGAAGATCGAAGCGTATGACGTAAAGATGGCGATGCTGGTCACTCTCGTGTTCCCGCTGGTGATCCTGACCTTCGCAGCTATCTCGACAGTAAAAGGCTTCGGTACGTCCAGCATCCTAAACCCCGGCCCGCACGGGCTCAGCGAAATCTTGTACGCGTTCACGTCGCAAGCAGGAAATAACGGCTCAGCCTTCGCCGGGCTGACCACAAACACGCCTTGGTACAACCTTGCAGGTGCGTTCACGATGTTGGTCGGCCGTTTCTTGATGATCATTCCGATGCTTGCTATTGCGGGCAGTCTGGCTCGCAAGAAAGTGGTGCCGCCGTCGCTCGGTACGTTCCCGGTGACAACACCGCTGTTCAGTACGCTGCTGCTGGGCACGATCGTTATTGTCGGCGCGCTGACGTTCTTTCCAGCGTTGAGCCTGGGGCCGATTCTCGAGCACCTATTGATGTCGGCAGGCAAGGTATTCGCATGAGGGTTGACGCCCAGTTCTGAGGTTCGCACTATGGCAACAAATGTGAAAGATAGACCAATTTCGCAGACAGTTCGAAAAGCTGACTTGGGGCCGAGAGCTGAAACACAGTTCCCGAAGCCTAAGTCCAAAAAAGTGTGGGAATGGAAGATCGTCCGTCGTGCGATCCTGGATTCGTTCCTGAAGCTGAACCCACGTCACATGATGGGCAACCCCGTTATGTTCGTGGTGGAAGTCGGTAGCGTGATCACCACCGTGCTCTTGTTCAAGGGACGAACGCAGTTTGTCTTCAATGTGCAGATCACGCTTTGGTTGTGGTTCACCGTGTTGTTCGCCAATTTCGCTGAGGCCATGGCCGAGGGGCGTGGCAAGGCGCAGGCCGATTCTCTTCGCAGGGCCCGAGCTGAAACGATGGCGAATCGCCTTCTGCCCGATGGCGGAGCCGAGAAAGTACCTGGCTCCAAATTGCGAACGGGCGATCTTGTGCTCGTCTCGGCAGGAGAACTGATCCCCGGCGACGGTGAGATTGTCGAGGGCGTCGCATCGGTTGACGAATCGGCTATCACCGGAGAATCGGCTCCTGTCATTCGCGAGTCGGGTGGCGACCGGTCGGCGGTTACGGGTGGCACCCGCGTGCTTTCCGACCAAATCAAGGTGCGCATCACCTCCAATCCTGGCGAAACCTTCCTGGATCGCATGATCGCTCTGGTTGAAGGCGCGGAACGGCAGAAGACACCGAACGAGATCGCGTTGAACATCCTGCTGGCGGGTTTGACGGTCGTCTTCCTGTTGGCGGTGGTTACGCTTCAGCCCTTTGCAATTTACTCGGGATCACCGCAGACGGTTTTCGTCCTCGTGTCGCTGCTGGTGTGCCTGATTCCAACCACAATCGGCGGGCTGCTCTCCGCGATTGGCATTGCGGGTATGGATCGACTCATTCAGCATAACGTCTTGGCCATGTCGGGGCGCGCTGTTGAAGCGGCAGGTGATGTCAACACTCTGTTGCTCGACAAGACTGGAACCATCACGCTCGGTAATCGCCAGGCCGTTGAGTTCGTGCCTGCACCCGGAGTCACTGCTGAGGAGATGGCCAGTGCGGCGCAACTGTCATCGCTTCCCGATGAAACTCCGGAGGGCCGCTCCATCGTTGTTCTCGCGAAAGAAAAGCATGGATTGCGCGGCCGCGAGTTGAGCAGTCACGAAGCAGAATTTGTGCCCTTTACGGCTCAGACCCGCATGTCGGGTGTGAATCTGAACGGTTTTCAAATTCGTAAGGGCGCGGTGGATGCAATAGAGAGATACGTGGAGGCGAACGGTTCGAGGCTCCCGATTGAAGTGAAAGCAAAAGTCGAGCAGATTGCTCGAACCGGCGGCACGCCGCTAGTCGTTGCGGAGCGGTCTCGTGGAGCTTTAGGCGTGATTGAACTCAAAGACATCGTGAAAGGTGGCATCAGCGAGCGGTTCGCGCACCTTCGTGCCATGGGTATTAGGACGATCATGATCACAGGCGATAATCCGTTAACCGCTGCAGCCATCGCCCGCGAAGCCGGTGTCGATGATTTCCTGGCGCAGGCCACACCGAAGGACAAGATGGACCTTATCCGCAAGGAACAGGCGCAGGGCAAACTCGTCGCGATGACGGGGGACGGAACCAACGATGCACCCGCCCTGGCGCAAGCGGATGTCGGTGTAGCCATGAACACAGGGACGCAGGCGGCAAAGGAAGCCGGAAACATGGTGGACCTCGATTCGAACCCGACGAAGCTGATCGAGGTGGTAGAAATCGGCAAACAATTGCTAATGACTCGTGGGTCACTCACGACGTTCTCAATCGCCAACGATGTCGCGAAGTATTTCGCCATCATCCCCGCAATGTTTGCGGGCACGTTCCCAGTACTCAATGCGTTGAACATCATGCACCTGCAGACTCCGCAATCAGCGATTCTCTCCGCTGTGATCTTCAACGCGGTGATTATCATCGCCCTGATTCCGCTCGCACTACGTGGCGTGAGATACCGCCCCTTGGGTGCGGCGAAGTTGTTGAGAGACAATCTGCTCGTTTACGGCTTGGGCGGAATCGTGGTCCCGTTCATCGGGATCAAGCTGATTGACATGTTCATCACGCGGATAGGACTCGCGTAGAGGTTTTGGTATGAAACGGAATCTACTCACTGCTGCATTGATGACAGTTGCAACCACCATCTTGCTTGGTTTGGTGTATCCGCTTGTCATGACCGGGCTCGCGCAGCTGTTCTTTCATGACAAGGCGAACGGGCAGTTGATCACGCGTGAAGGCGTTGTCGTTGGTTCCAGCATCATCGGTCAGGGATTCTCTTCTCCGGGATACTTCCATCCCAGGCCATCTGCCGCTGGCAACGGCTATGACGCTGCCAATTCCGGCGGGTCAAACCTCGGACCGACGAACCAGAAGCTGATCGATCGCGTAAAGGGCGAAGCCTCCATCCTTCAGGCCGAAAATCCCGGCAAATCCGTGCCGGTCGATTTGGTGACAACCTCAGCCTCTGGTTTCGACCCGCACATCACGCCAGCGGCGGCCGACTTCCAGGTTCCGCGCGTCGCTCGCGAACGAGGAATCAGTGAGGATGCACTACGGCAGATAATCGCAAAACATACGGAGGATCGCCAGCTGGGTTTCCTCGGTGAAGCCCGAGTGAACGTTCTGGAACTCAATCTCGATCTCGACACAACTCACGCTTTGTCGAAGACGGGTAATCACCAACTCGGGTTGAAGGCAACAGAGTAACTTCCGAAGATGTCGGCAATCTTCTAGTGATACGAGGTGGTGATTCACATTGCATCGGCATCTCTAGTCGTCCTTAGAATGTCAGCGGTGCTTTCCACAAGCATTCTAGGGAACACACTAGGGAACAACCTCGGCTCAATCTGCCTATTTCTGTTCATCTGAACTGCTGGGAAACCGTTGAACCCATTGGTTTTTGGTTCCCGGTTCGAAATCAGTAGGTTCTGGGTTCGACTCCCGGCGCGCTCACCAAACCCGCTGGTCAGGGAGGCACACGTGTTACTAGTGTTCGAACTGGCGAGCGGCATTCTTCAGCAGGGGAATGTCACGATCACAATTCTTCCATAAGGCGCGGAATTTCTGGTAGGCTTCACGGCTACGGGTCTCGTCACCCGAGATGGCGTAAGCGCGAGCGAGCCCCAGAAACGCCAGCGGACGAATCGGGTCGGTCATCGTAATTTGAGGATTATCGATGATCTTCTGAAATTCGGAGGCGGCCGAGACGCCCTGTCCGGATTCCAAATACGCATTCCCGCGGAAGTAAACCGGATAACAAGTAAGGAACCCTACTCTGATCATTGCTTGCGACCCGAGTTCATAGGGAGCTGACGGGGCGAGCGCTTCTATAGCCTTTCTTGGTTCCTTGTTAGGTCCATAGAGGGCCAACGCGGCCCGGATCATCGGAAAGTAGACGGTTTTGACGAGCGTGTCATCGGGAAAGCGATCAAGCAAGTCATCACTTAGCCGCTTCGCCTGTGATGAGTCGCCAGCTACGGCGAACGTGACAGCGGCGACTGCTTCCGTATAGCGATCGCGAGAGATATGCAGCGCCGTGTGTGCCTGTTGTTTAGCCAGTCCCGCATTTCCTACCAAAGCCTCTCGGAGTCCCTCTTCGGCTGCATAGATGGCGCTACTCTCGCTCTGCCCGGATCGCTGCGCAGTTTGGACTGCACGGCGGCTCAGCTCACGTGACTCGCCCAGACGCCCCGCATAAATCGCTGCCTGGGATTGGTAATACAACATTGCGTCCTCGAATCCAGGATTCCGTCTGATCAAGGCAGCATCGCGCTGCATCGCCTGATCGTTTTGCTCGAGGAAATCGATCTGATAGAGCCACAAACGAAGCCACGTGCTATCCAACTGAGCTTTGATCGCCCCATCCGCAACCGCCTTCGCTTTCTGAATCTGATTAGCGGCAACGTAATCGCCTACCATGTTTCCGTGCCAGATACGGCTGCCGGGATTCCGGCGGAGCGCTTCTTCGGTTGCAGCTACCGCTTTGTCATACTCGCCCTGGCTGAAATAGTCGTTGCCCAGATTGCCAATCGGTATGTCATCGTGCGGGTACAGCTCAGCGCGTAACTGATAAGTCTTTTCGGCCGCTTCCAGATCGCCAGCCACGTAACGTTGATACTGAGATACTATGAACAGCCGTTCGTGGTCGCTGACCCGTTCCCGAAGTGCATACGCTTTGCGCATGCTCTCCGCCGCGAGCGTCGACTCCCCGAGATTCAGGTAACAGGTCGCCAGGCGAGCGTAGGCCATTGCGAAAGTGGGGTCGAGGCTCACCGCCCGCCGGAACAACTCGGCCGCCCGCGCCTCGTCCAGGCTAACCACATGCACATTGAATCCAAGACTGTATGCCTGCAAAGCCTCAAGCGAAGGTGTGGTCACATTTTCAGGTGGGGCATCGAACTTCTGTACTGAGGCAAGCGATTCGCCCAACTTGCGGCGCAATCCCGTCGCTGCCGATGCCAACGCAGGGAGAACTTGCTCTTTGCGCTCGGCGGTAACCTGTTCCTGTGCCAAGATATCTCCCGAGTGACAATTGACAGCTTCGATATTCAGCACGTATTGCCCACCAAGCATTGAAATGGAGCCTTCAATGGTTGCGGTGCCGCCCGTGCGCTGACAGACTTGGCGCGCCGCCTCCGCCGTGAGCGGCGCATCTTTGTCGTTCGCCATTAAGGCGATGGTTTGGGCCACGCTCGCCTCAGATAGCAGATTCAGAAACGGTGATTGCTCCAGTTGGGCTGTAAGACCGTGCCGCAGAGTCTCGTTGAAGACGGGATCGCCGGTGTTATTGGCGAAATCAGCCACCACAACCGTATCTTTCTCCGTCAGGCCCTGGCCCGACCGGAAATGCCAGAACGCCGTAGCAGCCATAACAAGAACCAGAGAGACCGCGGATGCGGTCAATGCAAACTTAAGCCCGTTCGATCTGGATTTTGGCTCTGCCTGATTCGTGTTCCGTTGAGTAAAGGAGGGAACGTATCCGCCCTTGGGCAGGGAGATAATGATGGTGTCGTCGCGTCCGCCATTCGCGTAGTAGCCTTCAAGAGCGGAGCGAAGACGTCTTGCCTCAACCCGAACTACCGGGTCGGTACGCGGATCGTAGGACTTCCCACGATCACATACCTCAACCCCAAGCTGATACTCTTTGAGACTGTTCCGGTCTCCCTTTAGCGTTTCGTTTACGACAAAAGAAAGAAAACGGCTCAGACGTTGTGATCGCGAAAAAGCGGGTTCGGCTAGAATGCGCTGGAGTTGTGCGCGCACTTCGGAGTGCGGGATGCCTTCTTCGGTACTTTCGACAGCTCGACCATCGGCTCCTGTTTGAAAGGCCATGTCAAGTCCAACGCAGTTCAGAAGAGAATGGAGGTCTCATTTTACGGTAAAACGGGCAGAAATCATCCTGGAAGTTGTTCTCTCGAACTAACGTAATCTCGATTGGTTACTGCTCCAGCGGCCACTATGTATGTTGTTGATTATCAATTTATTACTTCCACACTGTGATCCGCTGTGTAGCAACCAGAACATGATCGCAGTCTCCTGACCTGGTTACTCTCCCCAATTCCTTACCGTAAAGCACTCCCTGATTCGATCCCTTCGCCCCAAAATGTTCTCGCAATTCATTGCAAAGCCAACTGAGCGAGGAGTTCTTGGGGGAGCCTTCTCGCTCGGATGGCGGAAAACCACTATCGGCCTCGGCCTACAGCAAAGTGAACCGGGGCCAGATGCCATGGAACTGAGGCGGTGGAGTGGAACACCAGGAATTCACGTTCCATTGCGGCAATCCGTAGCAGCCGATCGCCCCGTAGTTCCGGCCCGAAGTGACAGAGATGCCCGTTGTTGCGGGCGGGGGAGATCACGATGCGCCACGGTTCTATCGACCAACAGGTTGTCCGGACTCCAACCTTCTACAAAGTAAACGGTTCGTTTCCACAAACCGTGGGCCTGGTCCGCAGCGTCATGGCGCTCTTGCTCCTGCTGTTGTTTGTGTCGGCGGGATTTGGATTTGCCCAGCAAAACGTGGGGGATTGGTCCGCAGTCGGCGACCTTATTGCGGCGCGCGGCTCTCATACGGCTACTGTCCTCAACGACGGCAGAGTACTGATCGCAGGCGGCGAGACCAGTGCCGGAGCCTTGAACGCGGCGGAAGTATTCGATCCGACGAACGGCACGATTCGCGCAACATCCGGAACCATGACGGTTGCTAGAAAGAATCACACCGCGACCCTTTTGGAAGACGGGCGAGTGCTGCTGATCGGTGGAGAGAACTCCATAGGCGCATTGGCGTCGGCAGAGATCTACGATCCTGTTTCCGACACCTTCGCGTCTGCCGGTGCGATGAGCAGTGCGCGCCGTTTCCACACGGCAACGACTGTCAACGCCAAGACCGTCGTCATCATTGGTGGAGAAGACGGAAGCGGAAAGGCGAATGGATCGATAGAGCGTTACAACGTGTCTACCGGGGAGTTCACCGTGGCGGCCGCGCGACTGGATGCGCCACGCGCACAGCATACTGCAACGTTGCTGTTGGACGGACGGGTTTTCATTGCCGGTGGGCGCACGGGCAGCACGGCACTTGCATCGACGAGTTTTTACGACCCCACAGCGGACACTGTCTCGACTGGGCCGGCACTGGATGCGCCCCGCTATGCCCACACCGCTACACGAGCTCTATATGGTGACGTAGTGCTCGCTGGTGGAACACCCGACGGCACTCAGGGCTATGACACGGTGGCCGTGTTCTACCGCGATGGCATGATGGGAGTCGCTGCTAGCAAGTTATCCGTCGCACGATTCGGCCATGTCACACTCGAACTGGCGAATAGCAGCAACCTGTTGGTTCTGGGTGGCCGCAATGACACTGGCCCGGTGGCGGCGGTCGATTACATGGATCCCGAATCGTTCGCGTTCAAACCGGCCCCAAGCCTGCTTACTCCCAGATCGGAATTCGTGGCATTTTCTGGCAACGGTCGCAGTTGTGTGGCGGGCGGAAACAATCTGTTCGGCCCACAAAGCTCGATCGAGACCGCTCGATATCCCTCGCTGAAAAGTGACCGCCAGGACTACCCGCCCAATACGCAAGTAACTCTTACCGGATCAGGTTGGGTGCCCGGCGAAGTAGTCACACTCAATGTGCGTCAGAGCGACGGAGATGCGGATATTAATCTTGTTGCCAAGGCCGACGATCAGGGCGATATCAGCAACTCGGAACTCTTTACCAAGAATGATGCCCATGTGGCGTTTCTTGTTAAAGCGGTAGGGCAGACCTCCAATCGCACGGCGTACGCGAAATTCACCGACTTGGGCGCGACCATCACGCTCGATCCGGATCATGCGCCCGCTAGTAGCAATTCCTTCACGCTGAAGATTATTGGTGTTGGGTTCACACTGGGGCAGAACACGGTGTACTTCCAAGGGGTCAATCTTGGATCCGGAACCACCGTTTCAGATACCGAAATTGATGTCACCGTCCCTGGTGGTTTGGCTTCGTCGCAAGGTAGCTACAGTGTAGTTGTCAGTCAGCTTTACACCTACACGACATCGTGTTGCACTCAGCAGTGCTATCAGTGCAATTCTTATTGCTGCGGCACCTGGTGTCTGTCGACGTGCTGGAATACGTGCTGCAACAATGTCTGTAATCCTTGTCAGCAGCAGGCCACCTACAACACCGACCCTGCGGCATTCACAGTCACGGAGCCATTGCTGCCACCTGCTCTCAGCAAAGCGTTCGGCTCTGCTCTTTTCCGGCAGGGAAGTACGACCTCTTTGACTTTCACAGTTACGAATCCAAACGCCTCGTATGGGCTAACAGGGATCTCCTTCACTGACAACCTGCCAGCCGGCTTGTATGTGTCCGGTCCGAACAATTTGAACAACACTTGTGGCGGAATGCCGGTTGCGCCCGTAGGGGCGCCCTTTATCAGCTTGTCAGGAGCGACGGTGGCGCAGGGTGCCACGTGCACACTCTCAGTAGATGTGACCGGAACAGCGATCGGCGTGGTCAACAACGTCACTACCCCGATTAATTCCACCGAAGGCGGTACGGGCGCGCCGGCATCGGCCAGTGTAACCGTTGTCGCGCCGATCTCTGTCGCTCAGAGCTTCAGTCCGGCAACGGTCGCGATGAATGCGCCGTCTTCCTTGACATTCACTCTGACGAACGGAAACCCCGCTCCTATTAATTCTAGTTTCACGAATCAGTTGCCTCCCGGGCTAGTTGTGGCGTCGTCGCCCAATGTGGTCAACAATTGTGGTGGCACGCTAGGAGCAGGTCCGGGCTCCCCTATCATTAGTTTTCTCAATCCGACGTTGGCCCCGGGTACGTGCACTATCAAGGTTGACGTGCAAAGCACCATCGACAACCTTTACAGCAACAGCGTCACAATTAACTCAACCGATGCCGGAAATGGCAATACTGCAGTGGCCAGCCTGACGGTAGACTCCACCACATCGACTTCGGTCACCTCCTCCCAGAATCCATCGGGGTTCGGTCAATCAGTGAAGCTCACGGCCACAGTCTCGCACGCGGCTGCGGGAACGCCGACGGGAACAGTAACCTTCTCGGATGGTGGCAGCCCCATTGGCAGCGGAATGCTCATCGGAGGCGTGGCGACCTTCACGACTTCGGCTCTGGCCGTGGGCAATCACACAATCACGACCAATTACGCCGGAGACATGAACTTCAAGGGGAGCACGGGGGCACTCACGGGCAATCCGCAGGTGATCAACAAGGCCAACACAAACACAACTGTAACTTCTGCGCCGAATCCGTCGGCTTTCGGATCACCGGTCACCCTCACGGCTACGGTTTCACTCCAAGTGCCGGGAGTGGGAACGCCGACAGGAATTGTGACGTTCATGGACGGGTCGACGACGCTGGGAACGGGACTTCTCAACAGTTCGGGCCAGGCCACCTACACGATCTCGACTTTGGCGGTCGACAGTAACCATAGGATCGGGGCGATCTTCGCTGGCGACACCAACTTTACGGAGAGCACGTCCGCGACGTGGACGCAGGCCGTCAACAAGGCCGACACGACCACGACCGTGACTTCATCGCGAAATTCGTCGACCTACGGCCAATCAGTGACCTTCACCGCCACGATTTCGCCGGTAGCTCCAGGAGCGGGCACACCGACGGGCACGGTGACGTTCCTGGATGGTGGCAGTCCGATCGGTAGCGGCACGGTGTTCCCCTCTGGACCGAACGGCGTCGCGACATTCACGACTTCCACATTGGCCGCCGCCAATCACACCATCACAACCAGCTACGGCGGCGATGGCAATTTCAACGGCATCACGGGATCGCTGACTGGCAATCCGCAGGTGGTCGGCAAGGCCAACGCTGCCGTGACCGCCAACAGCTTCCACAAGGTCTATGGAAGCGCTTACACACCTACTGACACGGAATTCACAACCAGTGGACTGCTGAATGGTGACGCTGTTGTCAGCGTGACTCTATCCAGCCCAGGTTTCGCGAATAGCGCGACGGTGCTTGCACCCGGCCCGACCTACACCATCACGCCCAGCGCAGCGGTGGGCACGGGGCTGAGTAACTACTCAATCACCTATGTCAATGGGACAGTGACGATCGATTTACGGCCGCTGACGGTGACCGCCAACAGCGTCCATAAGCCCTATGGCACGCTGTACACGCCTCAGGGCACGGAATTCACCACAAGCGGGTTGTCGAATGGGGACACCGTTAGCAGTGTAACCCTGACCAGCGCTGGGTTTGCCGGGGCCGCGAGGGCGGTCGCGCCCGGTCCGACATACGGGATTACCCCGAGCGCCGCAGTGGGGACGGGATTGGGTAACTACACGATCTCCTATGCCAATGGCATTCTGACGGTGGACAAGGCCACGGCCTCGGTGACGCCAACGGGAAACGCGAAGACTTACGGCGCGACAGATCCGACGTTAACGGGCACACTGAATGGCTTCTTGGCCAGCGACAACGTTACGGCTACTTACAACCGCACGGCGGGTGAGACGGTAGCGGGCAGTCCTTACACCATTAGCGCCACGTTGAGTCCGGCGGCAGTGCTGGGCAACTACAACATTACCTACAATACGGCTAACTTCACGATCAACAAGGCCAACGCCGGGGTGACCGCGAACAGCTTCCACAAAGGTTATGGCACGCTGTATACACCCTCAGGCGCTGAGTTCACCACAAGTGGATTCATGAATGGGGATAACGTCTCCAGCGTTACCCTGAACAGCACCGGCTTTGCCAACGCCGCCAGAGTGGTTGCGCCTGGTCCAACGTATCCGATCACGCCCAGCGCGGCCGTGGGAACTGGACTAAGCAACTACACGATCACCTACACCGATGGAACTCTGACGGTAGATTCCCTCCCTGTCGCGGTCACGGCCAACAGCTTCCACAAGAGCTATGGTTCCTTGTACACACCTTCCGGCGCTGAGTTCACCACCAGCGGTTTGGCGAACGGCGACAATATTTCAAGCGTGACTCTAGCTAGTGCTGGCTTTGCCCAAGCTGCGAGTGTGGCATCTCCTGGTCCGACTTATGCGATCACTCCCAGCGCCGCCGTCGGCACAGGAGTAGGTAACTACGCAATCACGTACAGCGAAGGCACACTGACCGTTGATACGGCGTCATTGACGGTGACGCCGGACGGAAGCAAGCTCAAGACGTATGGCCAGACATTCTCCGGTTTCACTGGGCAAGTCACCGGCCTGCAAAACACGGATGCAGTAACGGTGAGCTACGACAGCACGGGGGCGCCGCCAACGGCGGGTGTGGGCAGCTACGACATCACAGTTGCTGGAGTGACCTTCACTTCGGGCGCAGCGTCGAATTACAACGTCACTAAGAACACGGCCACGGGAGGACTGACCATCAACAAGGCCACGGCCTCCGTGACACCGACGGCAGCGAGCAAGCCCTACGGCGCAACCGATCCGACGTTGGCTGGCACCCTCTCTGGCTTTATGGCTGCCGACAACGTGGTCGCTACTTTCAGCCGCGCGGCCGGGGAGACAGTAACCGGTAGCCCGTACCCCATTAGCGCGACTCTGGCTCCGGCAGCGGTGCTGGGCAACTACAACATCACCTACAACACGGCCAACTTCACGATCAGCAAGGCCGCGGCCTCGGTAACGCCGACGGCAGCGAGCAAGGCCTACGGCACGACCGATCCGACATTGGCTGGCACCCTCTCTGGCTTTATGGCCGCCGACAATGTGGTCGCTACTTACAGCCGCGTGGCCGGGGAAACGGTCGCTGGTGGACCATACACGATCAGCGCCACGCTGAGTCCTGCTGGAGTGCTGGGCAACTACAACCTCACCTATAACACCGCTGAGTTCACGATAAATAAAGCTGTGGCCTCGGTGACGCCCAGTGCGGCAAGCAAGACGTATGGCACGAGTGATCCGACGCTGGCTGGCACGCTCTCTGGTTTTGTGGCTGCCGACAATGTGGTCGCTAGGTACAGCCGCGCGCCCGGGGAAACGGTTGCGGGCAGTCCTTACACCATCAGCGCAACTCTGACTCCAATGGCGGCGTTGGGCAACTACGACGTAACCTACGGCACAGCCTCTTTCACGATCAACAAGGCACCGGCCTCGGCGACTCTACAGACCAGCGCCCCTGTGGTGATGCTCATGAGCAGTATCACTCTAACTGCGAACGTGAGCTCTCCAAATGGAACGCCGACCGGAAATGTGAGTTTTATGGACGGCTCTACGTCGCTGGGCAGCGGGCCGATCGACAATACGGGAACGGCTACGCTGACGCTGAGTACGCTCTCCGCGGGCACGCGCAATCTCGCGGTTGTTTACAACGGCGACTCCAATTTCAGCGGCACTACTTCGGCGGCAGTCAGCCAGGTCGTGCAGGACTTCCGATTGACGGCTGTCTCGGGATCAATGCTATCGACGACCGTGTTGCCGGGTGGCGCTGCGAGCTACCAACTACAGATCGCGCCGACGGCAGGAACCAACTTCATCTCTTCAATCAATCTGAGCCTCACCGGCCTGCCGCCGGGCGCGACTTACACGATTACTCCGACAACGATCTCTGCCGGCAGTGGTTCGCAGACGATCACCGTACAGGTGCAAACGGCGAAAACTGCTGCCGGCCTGCGCTCGCGCGGCACGGGCTTGCCGTTCTACGCACTCGGCTTGCTTCTGCCTGCGTTCGGAATAGTGCACTTGGGCCGCATGGGTCCGCAACGAAAGAAGTGTACTGCGTTCGTACTTTGCGTCTTGATCGCCCTTGCGATCTTGAGCATGTCGGCGTGCGGTGGCAGATCCGGATTTCTGAATCAGCCGTCTCAGACTTACACCTTGCAGTTGAACGGCGCGAGCGGCGCTTTGCAGCACTCTGCGACCCTGAGCCTGACGGTCCAGTAGGAGAATCGAGAATGAAGACTAGAATCATTTGCACGATACTCGTATGTCTCTTCAGCGTCGTACTGGCTTTGGGGGAAGAACCACACGCTGCTGCATCCGTCGATAAGGAGGGGGTGCAGCTTTCCGTCGGATACCTATATCAGCGCTCTCAGGGTACTTTTGGAAACAGTGGCTTCAGTTTGAACGGCGGTCGCGCGGATGTGCTGTTGCCGCTCAGCAAGAACCTGGGTGTGGCGGCTGAGTTCAGTGGCGTGCGCACCGGTGGCATGCCCGGGGCGGGCACAGGACTAACCCTGTTGACCTACATGGCCGGGCCGCGGTTCTCGGTGCGTCTGCGAAGGAGCCACCAACGGCAGGTCGTTCCTTTTGCGCAAGTCCTTTTCGGCGGTACTCACGCCAGCGACGGTCTCTTCCCAAATGGTTTGTCTGTAACCAGTACAGCCAGTTCGTTTGCGATGTCGGCTGGAGGCGGAATGCAGGTCGGCGTGACACATAGGCTGTCAGTCCGCGTGATTCAGGCGGAATATCTCTATACCCGGCTGCCGAACCTTTTCGACGGTTACCAGAACAACTATCGAGTCGGCGCCGGGGTTGTTGTGCGATTAGCGCGTGGTGCGGAGTAACCATCCACAAGGGCGCGGCGACGTTCATCCGCTTCGAACTCCAGCGTCCGCCGTCTCTCTTCAGCCTTCTCCCAACTGCGGGTTTTTGCGGTCTTCCGGTACCGGCCCGTTTCGCCAGGAAGAGTGCCATCGAGCCACTTGGGACAACGGCAGCGTTTCCAGTCAGCGTTCTCGCGGTACGGACAGTCAGATGTGTGGCGGGTGTAGACAGAGAGCACTTACAACTTACCTCCAACGCCGGGGCATGATTCCCGAGCCGTTGGTGCAAATTTAAGTCCCGTCTACAAACTACTGAAAATAAGTGTTAAGTCGTGGTGGAGGCGGCGGGAGTTGAACCCGCGTCCGAAAATGTTGTCAGACAAGAGACTACATGCTTAGTCGCATTCCCGCGTCCCGAGGGACGCATTCGCCGCTTGCGCTGAGAAGGCGACAAGAAACGCAAGCCGCTAGCCTGTAAATCTCGCTATCGCGCCCAGACGTAGCGCTTCAAGCCAGCCCACTGTGCGACGCTCTTTCACAGCCCGTGGACGAAGCCGTGGAGAGCGGCAACCTAATTAATTAGGCTGCGTATGCTAGTTGATTGTTGGCAACTATTGTTTTTGCCACGATTACGGGTGTGACACCCCGACATGCCTCTTGGCCGCAAGCAATTCCGTCGAAGCCGTGACGCCCCCATTTGGAGACACGTGCGAGCGGTAGTTCGTATCAGTCTACGCAAGCCAAAAAGCGACTGACTAGTGAACGAACCTGATGCAGCATTGTCAAAGAACCGCTACCTAATGTAGCACATATCAAATTAGATGATGTGCGCGGCTTTGCGACTCGTCCCAATTTGCATCCGGCTGAGGCACGTCACATCCAAGTGCTGAGGCGTCCATGTACAATTCTGGTCTAGGTAATGAAGCCATGGAGGAGCGCATCTAGTGTCATCAGAGTGTCTGTCGTTTTCATCAATTCCTCATACGACGAAACTCTTTAACGACTTCCTTCACGACTTCCCTAAGGTAAGCCGGTTCTACACGCCATTTCAGCCGAAAGTTGAAAGCGCCAGCTCCTGGTTGCCGAAGATCGCGAGCGCGATTGAGTACCCGCAGGATCGGCGGGCGGCGGTGGCCGCCGTACTGGAGCGCCACAATCGCGAACTGGGCTCTTCTCAAAAGACGCTCGACAACATACAGCGATTTCGCAGTGGGGCCTACGCCGTTCTGACAGGGCAGCAGGTCGGTTTTCTTGGTGGGCCGCTGTTCTCGATATTAAAGGCGTTGACGGCGGTTCGACTGGCGGCCGAAGCTACGCGCGCCGGGGTTGATGCGGTGCCGATATTTTGGCTCGCTACTGAAGACCACGACTTCGAAGAAGTGCGGAACGCGGTTGTACAGGACACGGATGGCATTCTGCATACGGTGACGATGCACGCGGATCTTCCGGTGGGTGCGCCGATGAGTAGCGCGCGGTTGACTCAAGCGATCGTTCCGACCGTTGAGCATGTCTCGGCCCTGCTGGGCGACGGCGAAATTGGCCAGTTTATCCGCGAAGCCTATGTTTCAGGAGAAACGGTTGGTGCGGCATTCGGAAAATTGTTTGCACGTATTTTCGCTGAATTTGGGGTGATTCTGCTGGATGCTTCGGACCCCGAACTGCACGTGATATCGAAGGAAATCTATGTACGCGCGGTGGAACAGGCGGATTCGATAGAGCAGGCCCTGGTCGCGAGAGGAAAGGAACTGCATTCGGCCGAGTACCACGAACAAGTGAAGGTGACCGAGTCATCGACGTTGCTGTTCGGGTTGAATGATGGGGCGCGCACGCCGATTCATCGAGTGAACGGCGATTTTGAAATCGGAAAGCGGAAGGTCTCAAGAAGCGACTTGTTTTTGCAGGTTAGGGAGCACCCTGAGGCCTTTAGCGCGAACGTTCTGCTGCGGCCTGTAGTGCAAGACTATATGTTGCCAACACTGGCCTATGCAGGAGGGCCGGCGGAGGTCGCATACTTCGCGCAGGGCAGCGTAGTTTTTGAGCGGCTGCTAGGGCGAGTCACTCCCGCGGTGCCACGCTTCAGTGCGACGCTGATCGACGCACGAGCGCAACGGTTGCTGAAGCAGTACAAACTATCAGTCTGCGATTTGTTCCGAGATCCGGAACGTACGAGGGAATTGATCGCGGAACGGAGTCTGCCATCGGACCTGCAGGACGCGTTTGAACGCGCTGCGGCTTCGGTCGAGCACGCGATTGAGAGCATCAGCAAACCGTTGCAAAAGCTTGATCCCACTTTGGTGGAGTCAGGGAATCGCGCGGGAAGCAAGATGCGTCATCAGTTGAATAGATTGAGAACGCGCGCCGCGAATGCGGAATTGCGGCGGAACGAGATCGTGTCGCGCCATGCGGCGCATCTGAGTTCATCGTTGTTTCCGCACAAACAGATGCAGGAACGCGTGATTACCGGGGTGTCGTTCCTGGCCCGATACGGCATGGGACTCATGCATACGTTGTATGAGGCGACGGACCGCGGCTGTCCGGGGCATCAGGTGATCTTTCTTCAGTGAGTGGGTACTAGCAGCCTTGTCCTTTTCCGCTGATGCTAGTGTCCTTTGGTAACTTCTAATCTGTTCGATCCCTGTTTGGTAATTCGCTTGCCTTTCCCGTTCGCATGATATTGCTGATTAGCTGTTCGGAAAGCGGACGCGAGTGCAGGACTGCGTTGCAAAATGGAACGGGCGAACGAGTTCATCTGGCAGAGACCTTCAGTCAAGCAGGGACGGTCCTGAAAGAACGCAAATACTCTGTCATGGTGATCGATTACGAGATGGCGCGAGCTGATCCTGAAGGCCATTCGTTTGTGGTACACGCGAACCCCGCCGCGTTTCCCGTCTATGTGAAGCTGGGGGCTTCAAGCCCGGAGCGTGTAGTTTCAGAGGTGAGAAGCTCCCTCCGCCGACGCCACTCGGAACACGCAGCCGCGATCAGAATAGCAATGTCGGAGTTGCGCGGGGAGCTTAGGACCGCAGTAACGGGAATTCTACTTTCCTCCGAGTTGGCAATGTCTGTTCCAGAGCTTCCTCGATCGGCGCATGTGAAGATCAAGTTCGTACACGATCTCGCGCAGGGGATACAACGGCAACTCGAGGCCTGATTTCTTTCTCCGCCGGCGCCTCCCCGTTCTCCAAGAAGACAACTTCGCTTCGTGTTGCAGGTTCTCATTGCTATCTCTGTGGTTTGCTCGGAGTGAATCTTGATCTGGACCATCATCGTAGGCCTTGT
Organism: Acidobacteriota bacterium; assembly: GCA_023410055.1. Classification (GTDB taxonomy): domain Bacteria; phylum Acidobacteriota; class Terriglobia; order Terriglobales; family Acidobacteriaceae; genus JAEZPW01. The sequence continues at coordinate 11,291 of JAEYQK010000064.1, read as the reverse complement.
CATCTTGTGGCTTTTGGGATGGACTTTCCATGTCGCCGGCACGCTGATTCACGGCTTCCTCGTGCTGGCGCTTGCGTTGGTGATCTTCAATCTGGCAACGCGGGGCAAGAAGATCTAGGCCACGCATATAGCTTTTACCTCAGCAACTTACGATCCTGCACATGTCGATTTGGGATCGCGACCGCCGGTTGCCTGCAAGTGTCGAAAATCAAAGCAGTTGCGGGATTCAGGGAGGCATCCCGAGTTCTGTAGGGGCATCTAACGTTTGACACAGGCGTACAAGGGCCGAAGAAGCGTGAGAGATGCAGAGTACAACTCAGAATTCCATCGTATTGCCAGAAGCCACTGATGCAGGTGAAGAGATGTCCGAGGTGGCTCTTGACCAAGAGACCATCGCGCGAAGAGTTGACGAACTGGGAGAATGGTTCCACAACCTGGACCTTCGCGGAGTACATACTGCCCCGAACCACTTCCTTGGCGACTTTCCGAATGTGAAGTGGAAGCATATCTCTCCGTCTATCCCCGACCATCTGGATGGCGCGACCGTGCTCGATATCGGCTGCAACGGCGGTTTCTACTGCCTTGAGATGAAGAAGCGCGGCGCAGGCAGGGTGCTTGGCGTTGACGTGGATGACCGATATCTGGATCAGGCGCGATTCGCTGCTCAGACGATGGGAGTGGACATCGAGTTCCAAAAGGTGTCGGTCTACGACGTTGATCAGATCGCCGGGCAGTTCGATTACGTGCTCTTCATGGGCGTTTTCTACCACCTCAGATACCCTCTATTCGCGCTAGATAAGGTGATCAAAAAGGTTCGTGGAAAGCTTGTCTTCCAGACCATGATTCGTGGATCTGAGAACGTGCGCGAGTGGGACAATGACTACCACTTTTGGAACAAGCAGATTTTCAAGCACGAGGATTTTCCTCGAATGTACTTCGTCGAGAACAGCTACGCCAACGATCCGACCAACTGGTGGATTCCAAATCGAGCTGCGGCGGAAGCGATGTTGCGCAGTTCGGGGCTGGAGATCGTTGATTATCCCGAGCCGGAGACCTGGATATGTGAGCCAAGGTCAGCCGTGAGAGACGGAAAGTACATTTTGGACTTGGAATTGGCCGGAACTTTGTAGGCGGATTGGCATTGCGGTATTTGCGGCAAGGGGACACAAATGGTTGAAGCGGTAATGCTATGGAACGAGCCGAACAATCTGTCGCACTGGGATTTCAAGATTGATCCCACTTGGAAGATGTTCGCCGACATGGCTATCGCCGGAGCGCGAGCGGTGCGCAGCATCAATCCGGAGATGAAGATCGTATTGGGCGGGATATCGCCGATCGATCCCAACTTTGTCCAATTGATGGGATCTCATGGCGTGCTGGACGCGATTGACGTCGTAGCCCTGCATGGCTTCCCGCTGGACTGGAATCACTGGAGCATTCACGAGTGGCCGGCCAGGATCGATGAGATCAGGGCGGTTACGAAGAAGCCAGTCTGGGTCTCGGAAGCGGGTGCTTCTTCGTTCGGGGCGGAAGAGGTTCAGGTCTTCGGGCTTCAGAAGACTGCGGAATTGCTGTTGCCCCGAGTAGAGCGCGTGCACTGGTACAGCCTCTTTGACCTGCCTGCGACTTGGACAGCAACAACACGGCACAAAGAGGCGGAGGGTAGTTCCTACTACAGACACTACTACATGGGACTGGTGCGCGATGACGGGACACCGAAGACAGCGGCTTTCGAATTCCCGGAAGGCTTGGGTATCTGCCAATGGTTTCATTTTGAAGATCACCGGCTAGAGTCGGCGATTCCGTGGTTCCGTAATCTGGGCGTGCGGCATGTAAGGACAGGGCTGAGCTGGGCTGATTGGTTCAGACCGAATTCAGAGGCGTGGTTCGACCATCAGATGCAGGCGCTACAGGAGTTCGACGTGACGGTCACGCTTTGCTTTACACCGGAACATCTAGGGATCGAACCGCATTACACAAGCCCTCCGAAATCGGCACAGGACTTCGCCGACTTTGCTGCGTGGGTGACGGCCAAGTATGCCCGTGGGAAAACCGAAGCTACGGAATCTCAATGCGACCAAGTGAAAGTAGGAGCGGAAGAATAGAGCATGGGAAAGCGGGTCTTGGTAACGGGTGGTGCAGGCTTCGTGGGATCGCACCTTGTGGACGCGGTGGTTAAGCAGGGCCACTCTGTTCGCGTTTACGACAGCCTGAGCCCGCAGGTGCACCCGGATGGCATGCCGTCCTATCTGGCGCGCGAGGTGGAATTCGTGCGCGGGGATATGCGCGATCTGGATTTGTTGCGCAACGTTGTTCGAGGCATCGACGTCGTGTTTCATCTTGCTGCGGCAGTCGGTGTCGGGCAGTCCATGTACGAGATCACGAACTACGTGGGCGCAAATACGCAGGGGACAGCAACGCTGCTGCAGTCTCTCCTGGACGGAAGGTGCAAAGTCGAAAAACTTGTGGTGGCGTCTTCGATGTCCATCTACGGAGAAGGCAAGTACGAATGCGAGACTTGCGGCGAGATGGCACCGCCGCCCCGAGAGAACGACCAGCTGCGAAAGAAGCAGTGGGAGATGCGATGTCCCGAGTGCGATCGCGCACTGAAGCCTGTTCCCACGGATGAAAGCAAACCGTTGCAGTGCACGTCTATTTATGCTCTTTCGAAGAAAGACCAGGAGGAGATGTGCCTCCTGTTCGGGCGCACGTACGGCGTTCCGACGGTTGCGATGCGGTACTTCAATATCTATGGCACGCGGCAGGCACTTTCCAATCCTTATACCGGGGTGGCGGCGATATTTGCTTCACGTTTGCTGAACGGCAACAAGCCTCTCATCTTCGAAGACGGAGAACAGATGCGTGACTTTGTAAGCGTGAAGGATATTGTTCATGCGAACCTGCTTGCGATGGAGTGCCAGAAGGCCGACGGCATGGCACTGAACATCGGTTCCGGACGGCCAATCTCGATTTGCGAAGTAGCGAACGTGCTGGCCCAGGCTCTTGAAGTCGACTGGGGCGTTGAGGTGACGAGCAAGTACAGAGCCGGTGACATACGCCATTGTTTTGCGGACATTTCCAAAGCAGCGCGAGTGCTCGGATATACGCCGAAAGTGGACTTCACAGACGGGATACGTGAATTGACCGAATGGCTACGATCACAGACGGCGGACGATCGCGCGTCAGAAGCCGTAGAACAACTGAACGTTTACGGATTGACAGCTTGAGTACCCCTGGGGAAGTGGAAGAGAGATGAAGAAGTCAGAACGATTTCGCTCCGTACTTATATTCGGAGGAGCTGGCTTTATCGGGTCAAACTGGGCCAATCGCTTACTAGAGACGTCGAATGCGAAGCTGCATATTGTCGATAATCTGTCTCGACATGGCGCACGGCACAACCTGAATGCGCTGCAGAAGAACCCTCGCAGCTCAGGGCGACTGGAAGTCACGATCGGCGATGTGCGAGACGCGAGTATGGTTGACAGAGCCGCGCGCACAGCTACGGAAATATACAACTTCGCTGCGCAGGTTGCGGTAACCACCTCGTTGGAAGATCCGAGAGCGGACTTCGAGGTGAATGTGGGCGGGACGCTGAACATCCTCGAGGCTGCGCGCAAGAGTGGCAGGCGACCTTTTGTGCTCTTCACTTCAACGAACAAGGTTTATGGCGACATGAACCGGTGCAATTTGGTGGAAACCGCCAAGCGTTATGCGTACCGGGATTGCCAGGGAATTGCTGAGCAGCAGGCGCTCGATTTCCATTCTCCTTATGGGTGCTCAAAGGGAGCGGCCGACCAGTATGTACGTGACTATGCACGCATGTTCGATCTTCCGACCGTAGTGTTGCGAATGTCGTGCATTGCCGGACCGAGGCAGTTTGGAAACGAGGATCAGGGCTGGGTCGCGCACTTTCTGTATTCGGCCCTGCGCGATGCTCCAATCTTTGTTTACGGCGATGGTCGTCAGGTACGAGATATCCTTTGCGTTCACGACCTGCTGCGAGCGTTCGAATTCGTTTTGGCAGCGCGACCGACGACCGAGGGTCAGATCTACAACATCGGTGGTGGCCCGGAAAACACGGTTTCCTTGATCGAGTTGATGGAAGAAATCGAAGAAATGACCGGGCGCAAACTTCGGTTTCGGACAAGTCAGCGTCGTCCCGGCGATCAGTTCATATACGTCACGGACTTCACGAAGTTGCATCGTGAGACGGGTTGGAAGCCGCTGTATAGCGTGCGCGAAACCCTCCACGAAGTCTACGAATGGTGGAGAGCCAATCGTCAGGCGTTTTCGACTCCGTCACTCGTGCGTCCAATGCGGACTCCAGAACTGCAGGATGTCCCGGGGACGGCAGCATGAGGTACGCGCTCGTTAACCCGAACTGGGACTTCAGGGGCTCGACCTACTTCGGCTGTCACGATCCGCACTATCCGCTGGAACTGATGTTTGCTCAGGCGAAAATTCGAGACGCTGGCTACGATTGCGTTCTGATCGACGCGCAGTTGGAATCGTTGTCGACCGATGAGGTGCAGAAGAGGGTTTCGGCATTTTCTCCTGACCTTCTGGTTATACCTACGGCGCCGTCCTATCTGTTTTGGCGGTGTCCGCCTCCGGAGTTGCGTATCCCACTGAAGTGGTTTACGGAACTGAAGACGAAGGCCAAGAGAGTCGCGATTGGCCCGCACTCGTCAGCTACGCCCAGCGCCGTTCTGCGAAAGCTTAATTGTGATGTGGCTATGCGAGGCGAGGCTGATCTGACCCTTGCGGAACTGGCTTCGAAACCGTGGAGCGAAATCGAAGGATGCTGCTGGCGAGACGACGCGGGCACGCACGTGACTCCGACCACCGCTGTCGTAGACATGCACACCCTCGCGGCGCTGGACTTTGTTGAGTATCCGCTGGAACGGCGACATCATCGTCATCACGTCTTTTGGGGTGAGGGGCACGGAGCCGAGTTGGAGTTTGCTCGCGGATGTCCTTGGGCATGCACCTTCTGCAACAAGACCCTGTTCCGCAACAAATTTCGAGAGCGCAGCGTTGATGCCGTGCTGACCGAAGTCGACCAACTCGTTGCGCGAGGCGTCGACTACATCTACTTCATCGACGAGATTTTTGGAGTGGGCAAGAACGTTCGGAAGCTACTCGAAGGCATAGCAGAACGGAAAGTTAACATTGGATTCCAGACGCGAATCGATCTGTGGGATGAAGAGTCCATTGATTTGCTTGGGCGCGCGCACACGATTTCAATCGAGTGTGGAATTGAGTCGATTACGGATCAAGGTCGCGACGATCTGAACAAGAACTGCCGGATGACAACCGAGCGCTTATCCGAGCTGCTGATTTACGCACGAAAGAAGATACCGTGGGTTCAGGCGAACCTGATACTAACCGAGCGGGACAACAAAGACGACATTCAACGTTGGCAGGAGCAGCTCAAGGCGAATGGCGTCTGGGTGAGCGAACCCGTGCCGATGTTTCCGTTCCCTGGAACTCCGTTGTATACGCAGATGTTCGGGCCTATTGACGATCAAGCCTGGGAGCGGGCGCACCATTACTACACCTCGGCATTCGGTGGAAAGGGATACAGCGACATACAAGTACAGCAACCTGCGGCGATCGAGGACTTGGAATGCACGTGCTAATCACGGCCGACACGGTGGGCGGCGTGTGGATGTATGTTCGCGAACTTGTGACTGGGCTCGCCCGCAGAAGAGTTCGTGTGACGCTCGTCTCGTTTGGGAACATCCCTTCCCAAGAACAGACGTCGTGGCTCAGCCCTCTGGTAGGCGTCGACTATCGTCCGACGGCTTTTCGCCTGGAATGGATGCAGGATGCGGGAGACGATATTGGCGTCTCGTCAGAATATCTTTCCGCGATCATTCGGGAAGTGCAGCCAGACGTGCTTCATCTGAACCAGTACTGTTACGGCAATCTGGACGTCGATGTGCCGAGGCTGGTAGTTGCTCACAGTGATGTGGTGAGCTGGTGGATGGAGGTGCACGGTGAGGAGCCTCCGGATAGCACTTGGAATCGGTGGTATCGCGACACGGTTGCGGCAGGATTGGCTGCGGCAGATATGGTGGTCGCGCCTTCGGAATGGATGATGCAAACGGTGCGGGCAAACTATTTGTCACCGCGAAAACCATTGGTCGTTCACAATGGTCGCAATCCGAGCCTCTTCAATCCGCACATCACGAAAGAATCGTACGCGCTTTCTGTTGGAAGACTGTGGGACGCCGGGAAGCAGGTCGCATTGCTGAATCACATTGATTCGCCGATCCCGCTGTATGTCGCCGGAGCAGCAGAAAGCCCGGACGGATCAGGCGCTCGCGCGCACGTCTCTAGCACGCTGCGCTTCAAAGGCGTTCAGAACGAGATTCAACTTCGCAACCTATATGCGCGGGCACCGATTTATGTGGCAACCTCGCGGTACGAGCCTTTCGGACTTGCCCTCGTTGAGGCAGCATTGTCGCGCTGCGCAATCGTCGCAAATGACATTCCAAGCTTCCGTGAACTGTGGGGCGCCGCAATCTGCTATTTCGACAAGAACGATGCAGAGAGCCTGGGCGAATGTATTCGACGGCTTAGCGGTGATGACAGAGAGAGGGTCCGGTACGCGAGAGCGGCCTACGATCATGCCCGCAAGAACTACACATCGGACCGTATGGTTGAGAACTATCTCGGGCTCTACCGATCTCTCGTGATGACGGAGGCGACCGCAGCGTGAACGGGAAACTATCGATTCGCTACTTCGCGCACTCATGGGTGTCGGACTGGAATCACGGGAATGCGCACTTCCTGCGCGGGCTTGCCAGTTCACTGGTAAGAAGAGGGCATGAGGTCCGCTGTTACGAACAGCTTGGCGCATGGTCGCTGAGCAATCTTGTGAGACAGGAAGGCGATCGCGCGGCTGACGCTGTTGATGAGTTCCGCAAGAGCTTCCCAGAGTTAAGCGTCAGGTTCTACAACAATGACGCCGGTTTGCAGGACTATCTTCGGGAACAATTGAAGGGCGCAGAGATCGTTATCATCCACGAGTGGAATGATCCCGCTATCGTCGGTGCAATCCTGTCGTTTAAAAGAGAGTTCGGCTTCACCGCGTTGTTCCATGACACTCACCATCGCGCCTATACGAATGCAGGCGAGATTCTGCGGATGCAGTTGCACAACTTCGATGGGGTGCTTGCATTCGGCGAGGCAATTCGCAAGATCTATCTCGACGGATTTGGTGTGGCGCAAGCTTGGACTTTCCACGAGGCGGCGGACGTCCGTCACTTCGCTCCGCTGGAGCGCACGAAGGAGTGGGACATCCTATGGGTTGGAAACTGGGGCGATGAAGAACGAACCCGTGAGCTTCAGGACTATTTGATCGGGCCGGCTAGAGAACTGCCCAACGCGAAGTTCGCCGTGCATGGAGTTCGTTATCCGGGTGAAGGGCTTCGGAAGCTGGCACAAGCCGGAATTGCATATTGCGGATACCTGCCGAACTTGGAAACCCCGCAGACTTACGCAAAGAGCAAAGTGACGTTGCATGTCCCGCGGCGACAGTATGCAAACGGATTGAGTGGAATTCCGACGATTCGGGTATTCGAAGCGCTTGCCTGTGGGATTCCGCTCTTGTGTTCACCGTGGACTGACGTCGAAGGATTGTTCCGTCCCGGGCAAGACTATTTGACCGTCTCCGACTCTGAAGGGATGAAGAATGAAATCGCGTGGCTTCTGAAAGACGATAGAGCGCGGGAGCAGATGGCGCAGAGTGGATTGGCCACTATTCGAGCCAAGCATACGTGTGAGCATCGGGCCGAACAGTTGTTGGGGATCATCGAGGAGATCGGACGATGAAAATATTCGTCTTTGGTTCCAGCATAACGTCGTCCTACTGGAATGGCGCGGCGACCTATTACAGAGGTATATACAAGGGCCTCGCCGCTCTCGGTCACGAGGTGACGTTCGCAGAACCTGACATCTATGATCGCCAGAAGCACCGGGATGCCGCCGATGTCGGCTACGTTGAAGTGCTCGTCTATCAAACTCCCAGGGATATCGATCACATGCTCAGAATCGCGTCAGACTGCGACTTGGTAATCAAGCACAGCGGCGTAGGTGCAGAAGACGATTTGCTGGAGCGCGCGGTACTGGAGTGCGGCACCTCGGGCGGGCTGGTTGCATACTGGGATGTTGATGCTCCCGCAACGCTGGTGAGGGTTGAGGCAGACAGAAATGATCCGTTCCGAGCTCTGATCCCGGAATACGATTTCGTGTTTACGTATGGTGGCGGCCCGACAGTTGTAGAACATTATCTGAAGTTGGGTGCGGCGAATTGCTATCCGATCTACAACGCACTGGATCCAGAGACACACCATCCAGTGAAGCCCGACGAGAGCCTGAGCTGCGACTTGGCATTCGTCGGCCACAGACTTCCAGATCGCGAGAGTCGCGTTGAACAGTTCTTTTTGCGTGCTGCCGAGCTCGCTCCTGAAATGAGGTTCATTCTCGGCGGCGAAGGATGGGGCGGAAAGCAATTGCCGTCAAACGTTCGTTGGATCGGTCACGTCGCGACAGAGGACCACAACAGAGTCAACTGTTCGGCGCGAATGGTGCTCAACATAAATCGTGACAGCATGGCCGAGGTCGGATTCTCACCTCCTACGCGGGTGTTCGAGGCTGCTGGAGCCGGAACATGCATGATCACCGATGCGTGGGCTGGCGTTGAGGACTTCTTCGAGCCGGGTAAGGAGATACTGGTCGCAAGTTCAGCGGAGCATATCGCCATGTTCCTGCGCGAGACCAGCGAGCAGCACGCAAACCAGATTGGAGAGGCAATGCGGCAGCGAGCTCTTCGCGATCATACTTATGCGCTGAGAGCTGAAACGGTCCATCGGATAATCTGCGAGCGTGGGGCTGTGCCATCGACAGTGCCGGAACAGCTTCCGCTTCGAGGCCTACGATGAAGATTGTCATTTTCGGATTGTCCATCACATCGTCTTGGGGAAACGGACACGCGACGACCTTTCGTGCTCTGTGTAAAGCCCTGCACGCTCGGGGACACCGGATCGTGTTCTACGAGCGAGACGTTGAATGGTACGCCTCGAACCGCGATTTACCGGAGCCCGCATTCTGTGACGTGCGGCTTTTCTCGGAATGGCGCGATGTTGTGCAAGGCGTGCGCCGAGAAATGCGAGACTCCGATGTGGCAGTCGTAGGTTCGTATTTTCCGAACGGGATCGAAGCGCTCGACGAAGTGCTGGACTCTACTGCAGTACGCGCGTTCTACGATATCGATACGCCGATTACGGTCGCCCAACTTGGCGAACGTGGTGGCGCCGACTACATCAAACGCGAACAGATCGCGGGCTTGGATTTGTACTTCAGCTTCACCGGCGGCCCAATGCTTCGCGAGATACAAGCTCGCTTTGGAGCGCCGCGAGCGGTGCCACTCTACTGTTCATTTGATCCGGAGCAGTATCGTAGATTCCCCGGCCTCAAACGCTTCACATGCGATCTGAGCTACATGGGAACTTATGCCCCGGATCGACAGCCGAAAATCGAAGCGCTGTTGTGCGTTCCCGCTCGGGAGCTGAGGGATCGCAAGTTCATCGTTGCGGGACCGCAGTATCCGAAGAGCGTTTCGTGGCCCAGCAATCTTCGACGAATAACGCACTTGAATCCAAAGTGGCATGCCCGTTTCTATTCTTCTTCGCGATTGACCCTAAACGTCACCCGACACGATATGGTGTTGGCTGGTTACTCGCCATCCGTGCGACTATTCGAAGCGGCGGCATGTGCGGCCACCATTGTTACCGACACTTGGGCGGGCCTCGATGAGTTCTTCAAGCCGGGGCAGGAAATCTTGGTGCCCGATTCTAGCTGCGATGTCGTGAGCTACATTCGCGATACGGACCACGCGGAGTTGCGCCGCATAGGCGAACGCGCGCAGGAACGCGTGTTGGCCGAGCATACGAGCGACCGCAGAGCGCAGCAGTTCGAAGCAGCTGTAGATTCTGTTCTGAGCAATTCCGGCAAGTCCAAAACACCCATGGCAGTGGCGGGCTAAAAGTCATTCCGCGCCGGCGCTCGTTGTGATGCAAACTCCCACACCTCGAACGCATCCCAAAAAGAAACGTACCTGCCCTTGAACTCGTCGACAACGTAAGCCCCAGCAACTGAGTCAATTGAGAGGGTCCATGAGAATAGGTTTAGTCGCGCCACCCTTTATTTCAGTTCCTCCTAGAGTGTACGGCGGCACTGAGCTATTCATTGCCCACTTAGCAGAGGGATTGAGAGGACTTGGAATTGATGTGGTGGTCTATTGTAACGGCGAGTCAACAGTGAACGCGCCAAGGCGGTATCTGTACGATCATTCACAGTGGCCAATCAAAGGAGAGATCTACGCCAACCTGAAGGATATCAATCACACGGCGTGGGCCGTTGCTGATGCGACACGCACTTGTGATGCCATCCATTTGAACAATCTGCCGGGCCTCGCGCACTCAAGACTTGTGAAGACGCCGATAATCTATACGATGCACCATCCTTACGAACCGGGACTGAGTGCCTTCTATGAGTATTATCCCGAGATTACATACGTTACGATCAGCGATTTTCAGCGTAGGCGGGAAACGATGCCGAGGATGCGCACAATCCATCACGGTATCGACGTGAGCCTCTACAAGCCGAGCAACAAGAGAACGCACTTAAGCTTTCTTGGACGCATTGCTCCCATCAAGGGCACTCATCTGGCGATCCAGGTTGCGAAGAAAGCCGGAATCCCTCTGAAGATCGCTGGCGAAGTGCAACCGTTGTTTCGCGATTACTTCGAAACTGAAATCAAACCGCATGTTGACGGCCGATTCATCGAATATGTCGGAGGGGCGGGGCTCAAGGAGAAGAACGAGCTACTCGGGAAGTCGCTTGCGTTGTTATTTCCCATTCAGTGGGATGAGCCGTTTGGTCTGGTGATGATTGAGGCCATGGCTTGTGGCGCTCCAGTCTTGGCCCTGCCAGGCGGGTCCGTACAGGAGATCGTCGCCGAAGGCATCAGCGGTGCAATTTGTCGTTCGGTGGACGAACTCGCAGCATGCGCACGTAGCGCGGGACAGAATTTCAAATCGGAAACCGTTCGGTCCTACGTTTCGCAACGGTTCTCACTGACAGCAATGGTCAAGAAATACGCGAAAGCGTATGCGGACATTTTGCATCCGCAGGCGGTCGACGTTGCAGCCTCCGACGACTCCGAGATCGCCGGCAATCTTGCAGTAGCATGAGCACTCTGCTTTCGGTACCAGAAAACG
>JAEYQK010000044.1 GCA_023410055.1 Acidobacteriota bacterium | reverse complement strand
GGAGAGACTCAGCCTTGTGCTGATTCATCCTGCCAATGATGTCATTTTCTCTGTTCGCAAAACTGCGGCATCAGTTACGCTGACCAGCTCTCGGTTGAGTGCCACTTACGATCAGAAAACGGGAGCTTTGCGCTTTACCGATGCCAAAGGTCGGCTGTTGCTCGAAGAGTTGCCGGGTGCGCGAAAGGTTAAGTCGTCGCAGGTGCAGGGTGAACCGACACTTAGTACCGAGGATCGTTTCCGCTCCCCGGAGGACGAGCACATCTTCGGCTCCGGACAGTTTCAGGACGGGTATCTAGATATTCGCGATCTGCCGCGTAGGCTGACGCAGGTCAACTCGCAGATCTCGATTCCATTTCTGATTTCGAGTAAGGGCTATGGTCTGCTTTGGCACAACTATGGCATGACGGAGCTAAACCCGGCAGATAATCGCCTGACTCTGGTTCGTGCCGCCGCCGGCGAGACCAGTAACACGTCTGTCACAACTTCCGAGGGAAGCCGAACGATCACACGCACCCGGGCCGTGTTTGAAGGCGATCTCGACGTTCCGGCACGTGGGCGTTACGCGATGATGATGGATATCGGACAAGAAATGGCGCAGCGATACCACGTCGAGATCGATGACAAGGTCGTTGTCGATTTTGCGAACCGCTGGCTGCCTCCGACAACGAGCTGGTTTCAGGAACTCGAAGCGGGGAAGCATCATGTGCGCGTCTCGGGAGAGATGCGCGATCAGCCCTCAATCTATTGGCGGCCATCTGCGGCGGAGACCGTGCTTCGTTCGCCGGTCTCGGACGGAATCGATTACGTTGTGTTTGCCGGCTCGGGCGATGAAATCATCGCGACGTACCGCAAGCTGAGTGGACAGGCTCCGCTGCTGCCAATATGGGCTTATGGATTCATCCAGTGCCGGGAACGATATACATCGAGTGACGATATTTTGGAAAATGCGCGCGAGTTTCGCGCTCGCAAGCTGCCCATGGACGTCATGGTGCAGGACTGGCAATACTGGGGCAAATATGGCTGGAACGCCATGCAGTGGGATGAAGACCACTACCCAGATCCGGCAGCCCTGACGCGTCAACTTCACGAACTCAATGCGCGACTGATGGTTTCGGTGTGGTCAAAGTTCGATCAGAAGTCCGTTGTAGGAAAAGAGTTTGCCGAGAAGAACCTCTACCTGCCGGGAACCGACTGGGTGGACTTCTTCAATCCGGAAGCGAGAGCGTTGTACTGGAAGGAATTCTCGAAGCGGATGCTATCGCTCGGCATCGACGCGTGGTGGCAGGACGCGACCGAACCAGAAAACGATGCGCTTGCCGGACAGAAGACATTCCTGGGTCCCGGGGACCGCTTCCGCCTCGTCTATCCTCTTTTCGTCACGCAAACGGTCTACGAAGGACAGCGCAAGGACGCTCCTGATAAGCGCATTTTCATCCTCACGCGAAGCGCGTTTCTGGGCGAGCAGCGTTATGCTGCGGCCACATGGTCTGGCGATGTCGGCAGCGACTGGGAGACGCTTCGCAGGCAAGTCGCGGCTGGATTGAATTTCTCGGTTACCGGACTGCCGTACTGGACGACGGATGCAGGCGGTTTCTTTCGTCCGGGAGAGAGCCAGTACTCCGACCCGGCCTACCACGAGCGTTTCCTGCGCTGGCTGCAGTTTGCCACCTTTTCACCGTTAATGCGCGTACACGGTTTCCAGAGCAAGACGGAGCCTTGGCGCTACGGCAACGCCGTCGAGTCGCAAGCACGGCAGTATCTCGAACTGCGTTACCGCCTGCTTCCGTACATTTACAGTCAGGCCGCCAATATCACCTTCCAGGGCTCAACGTTAATGCGTCCGCTGGTGATGGACTTCCCGCAAGACCAGCAGGCCCTCGCGCAGAAGCACCAATACTTGTTTGGCCCCTCGCTGCTGGTTGCACCGGTGCTGGAACCCGGAGTCTCACAATGGCAGGTGTACGCCCCTTCGGCAATGGGCGGCTGGTTCGACTGGTGGACCGAAACTAGAGTTGCTGGCGGAAAGAGCTCCGCACTCGACGCTCCTCTGGCGAAAATTCCGCTCCTGGTCAAGGCGGGAAGTATCGTTCCGTTAGGTCCCGTGGAGCAATTTGCAGGGCAGGATCGCAGTGGAGAGCTTGAACTACGGATATATCCGGGATCCGACGCAGATTTCACGCTGTACGAAGATGAAGGTGTGAATTACGGCTACGAGAACGGACAACGTTCAACGATCACGTTTCACTGGAACGACCGATCACAATCGTTATCAGTCGGACAGAGGCAGGGATCGTTTCCCGGCATGGTTATGAGCCGCCAGTTTACGATTCATTTAGCTGGAACTAGCGCATCGCTCGACAAGCATGTGACGTACACAGGCAAGAACCAGACCGTGTCGCTCAAGCAGGGGAAATAGGTTTTTCGGTCGTGCCGAGTAAGAGACACGCCGGAAGTCGGTCAGCTTCCGGCGTTTTTTATGGCGCCAAGCGACGAAGTGATCTAACTCCACTCGCAAAGAGACTCGACGTAAGCCGCTGAACCATCTCGGAGCCAGGCGTCAAGTTGTGCAACTTCTTTCAGCTGCTGTCCACGTGCTCGTGGGACGCATGCGTAGCGGCACTTCATCTCGGGTAAAGCAGTCATGTCGCCCCAAAGTTTCTCGAACTGCGCCACGGGGAAGATGTCTTCCTGGCCCTTGCCCCAGCGCCTCTTCACGTCTTTCAGGGTGATGTAGGTCGGCATGTGAGAAGCCAGATTACGAACTGCGACGTCGACCTTCTCTGTATCGCTGAGATCTGTTCGACTGAGGCCGAAGGTCGAAAGCAACTGATCTATATCGATCCAATATGTTGCGCTGTTGTAATACGAGAGACGCGACTCAACATCTTCACCAGGCAGTGCCAAGCCTTCAACGAGCCGTAGACGGCCTTGAACTCTGGCGAGTCCGCCGCCTCGATCCTCGAGGCACCTTGCGACCACTTCGGTCGTCATCGCCGCACACTGCTCGATGTGATATCCCAGCAGCACGGGATTGACGTCTACACCAGCAGTATCTATGTTATGCATCATCAAATGCTGAAGTTGCGGATGCATCTCCAATAATTTCGCCAGCGTGCCGTTTCGCAACATGTTTGGCAACTCGTACCAGTGCCCGACGGGGTGCAAGCATTGCGACGGGATGTTGTCGACATAGTTGCTTCCTTCACCCGTTTGCTGTGCCCATTGCAGGAGCGTGGCGTGCAGGCTCTCGCGAACTTTCTGCGCTTGCTCATCCAGCAATTGAGTCGGAGTCTCTTCCCAGGCGAAACGAAGATCGCGTTCCATCGGAACCATTCGCAAGCCTACGTTGCGTCCGGGCGACAGCAGGAGTTGTCCGGGATAGCCGTAGTTCCGTTGGGATTCGAGGTGCGCCGCGATGGCATCGTGGGTCAAATAGCTGGTGGTGATTACGTGCGGCGGCAGCTTCCCGTACTTTCGCCCAACTTGCAGGCTCTTCGCCAGATGGACTTCGACAAAGCTGCGATGGCGTCCGCCAAGCTTGCAGAACGGATTGATCGCCTTTACGACACCCGCACCTTTGGTCCATCGGCTACCAACCCCGCCTGCAAGGGAGACGACAGCCACCTTCCCCTGACGGAGTGCCTCTTCGCCTATGGATCTGTACTTCTCCTCGGAAGCCGAGCTGTCGGTTAGCTGGAATTTCTTGATGTCGTCCGAGGTTACGTCTTCAATCGTCGTAGTGACCGGCAAGCGGTTCTGAGCCAGTCCGATGCGGCCGTTGATCAGGTTGGACTGAATCTGCTCATGCTCCTCGGGATCGAAACCGTGGGTTTGCAGTAGAACTTCCAAGCTGTCATGACCACTACTCTCGGCTTGCGTCTGTGGCAGCAGATGGTCGAATAAGCGCGGGATCAGTCCAGCAAACTCGGGCACGTGCTGGCATGCAGCGGAGAGGTGGTTCAACTCCGCGCGGCGCGCCGGAGATAGTAAGCGTGCTTCGGTCCGAATCAGCCGGGGCAGGACCTGGACGTAATAGTTGGCGGGCATCAATGCCGTGTTGCCCTGCAATAGCTCGGCATCAGTGCCCCGCTCGTTGATCGCGAAATCGTAGACAACCGGTTCCATGGCGAATGGGACGGCGTGTTGCATGCGCCGTTTGGTATCACTCATGATCGTCTGCAACGCTTGCTGGGCCTCGGGCTTACGTTGCGGCGCAAAAAGGAAACCCATGCCCCCGCCTGACATGCCCCCAAGCATCCAGAAGCCCCAGAAATCGTTGCCGAACTTCCCGCGAACGCACCGGATCAGATTTTCGGTGTACAGATTAGCCGCCCAGGGGATGATCGTTTGGATTGGACCGTCGAAGTTGTCCTGTGTGCAGGAACCGATGCCGCGGACGTCACCTTCGCGCAACTTTTGCATGAGGGTGTCGAGCATAGAAATAGCCTGCTGACGGCCGTGCCACTCCGCTTCTGAACGCAGCAGATATTTCTCGGTCACCATTTCCAGAACTGGACCGACGTCCTGGGCCATGCCGCCATGAACCAAAACGAGACTCTGCTGCAAGCGATCACGTGTCTCGCACGAGACCTCATCGACGCCCAGAATTCTGTGTTGCGGCAATAGACAGCCGCGCGCCGGTGCACCCTTCTCCTCGGGGACACCGCTAATCAGCTTGATTCCCGGCCAGACGCCGCCGGAGTCCTGCCAACCGCCGCCAGAACCTCCTAGCCACTCGCCAAGAATTGCGCGAGCGGCCACCAGGCGACGGTCTGCTTCCTCAAGAGGTCCAGTCAAAGTCTGGATCTGGCGGGTCGCGCGCATGCAGACCGAAATGACGCTTGCAAGCAAGTTGGTCGAGACAGCAAGCCGCGAACCTTTGGGGATGTCATTGACCCTGGTAACTAGTTCAATGCCGTGGCCAGGTGTTCCGGTCAGATTGGCCAGCAGTTTGGGCAGGGGCTCAGCGCCCTCCATTGCGGGCGGCACCAACCCAGAGGCGATCACGCCGGCTTTCAGCAGTCCAAGATAATCCTTTGCAAAGTCGAAGATTTCGGCGACAGACGAAATGTCGACACTGCTTTTCAAGTCGACACTGGACAGTCGCAAAACCGGTTCGTCTATTACGCGAAAGAATGTTTCAACCGGAGGGCGAGGAGCGTGTGTTGAATCAGTTCCTCTCACGCACAAGTCAATCGAGATGTTGACTACACGCGCGCCTTCAGGATAGTCCATCCCAAGAAAGAAGATGTCACTCCAGCCGCTATGGGTGAGGTCCATGCGAACCGGGGTCGCCTCATGCAAGATCGGAAAGACGTTGTCTGCGGCCGGTACTCGCAGTTCGGGTCGTATTCGCAGCGGATGCTCATCGGGGTGTCCGGTGCGGAACATCCATTGATTACCACGAACGGAACGGACACTAAGGCGCACCTGGTCTGCAAGAGTCTGAAATCCCAGTGCACGATATGCGGTAGCTAGCGCGCTTGAGATTGCCGCGCTCGGTCCGTTAGTCGCCTGCGCTGCGAGAAAAATCCCGATCGCTTCTTCGAAGTGGCGCTCCAGCAGGGCGCAATACCCGGAATATGGAATCGTGCCGGAGGAGGGCATTTCCGCGCGCAGCGGCAAGTGAAATCTGTGGATCGCGTACAGAAAGAAGAGTGCGCGCACGCCTTCGTACAGATTACCTGACCGACGACGGAAGGTTTCCAGTTCTTCGCATTCTGAGAGCAGATCGAAATACGATAGAGGTCGGCAAAGCGAGTCCAATGACTGGTCTCGAATTGAGGCGTCGGCGGATGTGATTATGGTTTCTAGCACGGAATCTAAAGTTCCCGGTGATTCTATTTCTCAGCCAAGAGTTCGATCAGCTGCGAAAGCACGAGGTCCCGATCATTTCCTTTTAGAGCCAATGCAAGTTGGGCGTTTAGCAGGCCATAACGGGAGCCGAGATCGTAGCGCCGGCCATCTGCCTGCAATGCGAGATACCGTTCACGTCGCGCATGTTCGGCTAAAACCGACGACAGCGTTACAGGTCCATTGCTTCGTTTACGCAACGATTCGCCCAGCAACTGCATAACAGAACCGGTGAGTACGTGGATACCGAAGAAGCACAGATAATATCCAGCACGCAGGCCAGAAACGATTAAGCGCTGCTCGGCTTCCGTAGGCGTTGGTTTTTCCAGCACCGTATGAATGTGGTAGACGTCCTGGGTTGCAGGCAGTCGGGTTCCACCGACCGCACCGAAGCGCGGCAGCAGGTTCTCGCGGGTGGGTTGCACGGCCGAAGCGGCACAACCTTCCTCTTCTGCCAACCGTACCAGACGGTGCGCCACAGGCTTGGTCATGGAACTTACCCATAGGTGATCGGAAACCAAGTGCAGGAAGGGTTCGCTGCCGGTAAAATCGCGTGCACAATAGATGGCGTCGGCGTAACCAAGAGGTTTCGGCTGATCAACGAAGTGCACCATGCCGGCATTGGATCCGACAGCTTCGGCATAGCGCGGTCCGTCGCCTGGCCATACCACAACGCATACGTCCTTAATGCCAGTCGAGATTACTTCCTCGACCAAAATGTCGAGGACGGACCTTTCGCGCCCGTTCCGGTCGACCAACGTCTGCAGTGGCAAAGCCCGCTGATCTTTATGAGCCGCCGTGATCACTGCTTTCTCAACGCGCAAGGCGAACCTCTCTGTTCGAAGGCGACGTTCGTTGCATGTTCCTGATCTTACCCCAGATCGTCAATTCGCTCTTCAGTGGAGCTGAAGAAGCGAGCACTGGAGCAGGTGAAGGGAGCAACGAGTTGACCGCCGATTGGTAGACCATCCAATCCATCAGCATACCCCAGATAGGAAGCGCGTGTGAAAATCGGATTCCTGCCAGGACTCGAATCTGTAAACGTCGCCCAGAGAGCTGTAGGAGACCGGCGGACGAAACTCCAATCGGCAAGGGCCCCGTGCGCCTATGATCGCTTGCCGTCGTGTGGCTGTTTCGGGCGGGTCTACTTCCGGGCGCGCACGTCGAAACGTGCAGCTCTGAATTTACGCTACAATCTCTGCCCAATGTGGGGAGGCGGGATGAGCCACCGATCGAAAGAGAAGAACACACCTGACAATCCCGAGCGCGGCTTGAGCCGCCGGGCGTTCCTGAAGACTTCTGGACTAGGCGCGGCGGCCGTGACGGTTATGTCGACCGGAGTGGCCGCGATGCCGGACGGTACGCCGAAGGTGATTGGCCCCGGTGCAGTTCCAGTCACGATCAACGTGAATGGAAAGGCGCTTCAAACCGAAGTCACACCCGGAACAACTTTAGCCGAAGCGCTGCGTGGCCCGCTGAATCACACGGGAACGAAGGTGGTGTGCGACCGCGGTTCGTGTTCGGCCTGCACGGTGTGGCTGGACGGTATGCCGGTGAACTCGTGCATGACCCTTGCGATCGACGTTGGTGCGCGGCAGGTGCGAACGATCGAAGGGCTTGCGAACGGCGAGGCGCTGCATCCGGTACAGGAGGCATTCATTGAGCACGACGCTTTGCAATGCGGATACTGCACACCGGGCATGGTGATGAGTTGCGCGGCACTGCTGGAACGCAATCCGAGTCCGACGGAAGCTGATGTGCGTCAGGCTACAAGTGGCAATCTGTGCCGATGCGGCACGTATCCCAAGGTATTTGAGGCGACGCTGGCCGCCGCAGGCCGGAAAGGGCGGCAGGCATGAACCCACTCCAGGAGCAAAAGACAAAACCGAAGGCGGTAGAGCAAGAGGCGAAGCCGGTGCGAAAGGCTCCTGAGAAATCGGGCGCTGAATCCAGCCGGCAACAAACGTTGAAGGTGGGTGTGCTCGGAAGCACGCTGCGCGACGTGACGCGCACGGTACCACAGGATGAACCGCCGCCGCTCCCCGTGAATTCGGAGCTGCATGCGATCGGTAAGCGGACTCGGCGAAACGATGGCAGGTTCAAGGTAACGGGCACGGCTCGCTATCCGAGCGATATTCGGTTGCCGGGAATGCTCTACGCGCGGATGGTAAATGCGAACGTGCCACACGCACGTGTCGTTTCGGTTGATATGTCCGAGGCGGAACGACAGCCCGGAGTGAAGGGCGTTCAGGTAATCGAGCACCTGCTCGGGCAGGCTGAGCTGAAGGACAAGTCGCGTGAGAAGGGAAAGTATCCGGTCGTGCGCTACGCCGGTCAGCCAGTTGCGGCCGTAGCGGCGACATCGCAAGCGGCGGCGGACGCAGCTGCAAAACTGGTGAAGGTCCAATACGAGGCGCTCCCCTTCGTGCTCGACGTGGATTCGGCGATGCGCAGCAATGCTCCCGTGGTATTTCCCGGCCCGGCGCGGCAAGCAGAAACGGCTGGGGGCGGCGGCAGTGAGGCCGATTTGCCGCAGAAGGGCAACGTACGTGGACCGGATGTTGGCGGAGGACAAGAGGGTCCGAAGGGCGATGTGGACAAAGGTTTTTCGGAGAGTGATGTGGTGCTGGACGGCACTTTCACAACTCAGGTGCAGACCCACTCGGCATTGGAAACACACGGGTTGGTGGCCGATTGGCGCGACGATGGGCTTACTGTGTACTCGTCAACGCAAGCGACGAATAGTGTTCGCGACGAGCTGGCCGCGGTGCTTGGTTTGCCGAAGAGCAAAGTACGTGTGATCACCGAGTACATGGGCGGAGGCTTCGGAGCGAAATTCGGTGCCGGAACGTACGGAGTGGTTGCGGCCGAACTCTCGCGAAAGACAAAGTTGCCGGTGAGGCTCTTCATGGACCGTAAGGAGGAGCATTGGTCGCAGGGTAATCGTCCCAGTTCACAGCAGACGCTGAAAGTGGGCGCGAAGCGCGACGGCACGCTCCACGCCATGAGCCTCAAAACCTACGGTACGGCTGGTGTCGGGACGGGTGCTGGAACTGCGGGTCCGGTACAGAACATGTACGTGTGCCCCAACTGCCGCACGGAAGAGTACGACGTGTTTACGAACGCGGGTCCGGGGACGGCATTCCGCGCGCCGGGTCATCCGCAAGGCTGCTTCGCGCTCGAGCAGATGATGGACGAACTTGCCGAGAAGTTGAACCTCGATCCCCTCGCGCTGCGGGACAAGAACGATGCGCACGAAGCACGGAAAGTGGAGCGGAGTATTGGAGCTGAGAAATTCGGATGGTCGCGCCGGCACGCACCCGGAGCCGATGCTGGACCGATCAAGCACGGCATGGGCATGGCGCAGTCGGTGTGGTACAGGATCAACAACATGGATTCGGCTTGCGAAGTGCGGATCGCGCGCGACGGGTCTGTGCAGGTGTTGAGCGCTGTGCAGGACATCGGCGGTGGAATTCGCACGGTGATGGCACAAGTCGTGGCCGAAGAACTGGGACTTCGCCCGACTGATATCGACGTGCGAATCGGGGACACGAATTATCCGAGCGGCTCACCTTCCGGCGGGAGCATGACAACTGGATCGATGACTCCGGCGGTTCGGAACGCGGCGTATCGGGCGCGCGAACAGTTCCTTGGGGAAGTGGCCTCGGTTATGCGGGTTCCGCCGGGTGATCTGATGCTTGATGGTGGCGGGGTACGTTCAAGAGCGGGCAACAGATTGCCCTTCCGGCAGGCAGCGGCGAAGATGCGCGTGGAACAGGTTACAGCCACGGCAAAGCGCAGTCCGGAGTATGGCGAGCGCGAGCGAATGTTCCTCGGCGGAGTGCAATTTTGCGAGGTCGCAGTGGACACCGAGACGGGAATCATTCGCGTCGAACGATTCCTGGCTGTACATGATTGCGGACGTCCGATGAATCCGCTTACGCTCGAGAGTCAGGTCAATGGCGGAATTCTACAGGGCATCTCGTTTGCCCTTTACGAGGACCGCAGACTCGACCGCAACACCGGCATCATGGTTAATCCGAACCTCGAGGAGTACAAAATCGTCGGAGCAAAGGAAGTGCCGAAGATCGAGATCTATTTCGTAGAGCACTACCTGGGGCGCAGTTCGACTGATGCGGGCGGCATCGGTGAGCCGGCCACCATCCCCACAGTAGCGGCGATCGCAAACGCCTTTTACAACGCGACGAAGGTGCGAATTCGCCAGATGCCGATGACGCCGAGACTCGTTCTGGAGGCCCTTGCCTCCTCGCAGGCCGGGAAGTCCGTCACGGGAGGGCTGTCCTAATGCAAAGCTTCGAATGGGTAGACGCGACAAATCTCTCGGAGGCGTTGGACTCGCTGCACGATCGATCGATCTTCAAGGCCGGAGGCATCGACGTGCTGGATCGCCTTAAGGAGGGGCTCGACGCACCTCAGCGACTGGTCAACCTCCGGAATATCCGAGAACTGAAATTCGTGGAGGACTCCGGGAATAGCTTGCGGCTCGGACCGCTGATGACGTTGGCGGAGGCCTCGGAGCATCCGCTTGTGAAGCAGCGCTTCCCGGCTTTGGCCGAAGCATGCCTGATGGCCGCCACGCCGCAGATTCGGAATGCCGCGACGATTGGCGGCAACATTTTGCAGAGGCCGCGCTGCTGGTATTTCCGTCAGGAAGATTTCCCTTGTCTGCGTAAGGGCGGCACCCGATGTTTCGCGCAGGATGGAGAGAATGACTACCACGCCGTCTTCGACAACGATATCTGTGCAATCGTTCACCCGTCGACGGTGGCGGTGGCGGCTGTCGCGTATGGCGCAACCGTGCAGTTGACGAGCAAAAAGGGGAAGCGCGAGGTGCCACTAGAGAGTATCTTCGTTACTCCCGAAAAGGACGTCACTCGCGAGCACTCACTCGCCGACGGAGAACTTATGACGGAGATCCGGCTACCCTCCCCGGCAGCGGGAACTCGATCAGCGTATACGAAGTTGATGGAGAAACAGTCATTCGATTGGCCGGTGGCTGAAGTGGCGGCCGTTCTGGACATGGCTGGGAGCAGCGTTCGGAACGCGAGCATAATTCTAGGCGCGGCCGCACCGATTCCGTGGAGAGCGAAGGCGGCTCAGGAATATCTAATCGGGAAGCCACTCAATGAGGAGACGGCAGCCCAGGCGGCCCGTGCGGCGGTTGAGGGTGCAACCCCACTACGCGACAACCATTACAAGTTGCGGCTGATCGAAGTCGCCGTTCGCAGAACACTGCTAAATGCAGGAGCCAGCCATGCGTGAGTTCATGGACGATCCACTCGAAGCCGAAGAACTTCCTGAAGTCTGTTGCATGCTGCGCACCAAGACCGCCTTTGGTGCGCTCGCCGGAGGACGCTCGTGGCGGCATGGGTCAAGCACTGCGGCCTACTGGTGTCTCTGCACGATGCGTAGTTCGGGTCCGGACGATGATGTCGCGCACCCACACTCCTGCAAGCAAGGGCGTCACTGTTTTCGCAGCGATGGCTGAACAGGTGTGAAGGCTGCTCGCACACGACAGCGTTGACCTCAGCTTCTGCAGGCGATTCAATCAGCTGTGTAGCTAATCTGCAACGTTCGCGACCTGTAACAGGCGAAGACCAATACCACCGCGGCCAAGACTACGAGTCCAAAGACGGCCGCCCACGCCGGAACTGGCTCTGTCACGACGGTGAGCAAAGCGAAAAACCCTTCGGCCGGGACATTCACCGGCGTGAGGTGCCGCAGGTAGAAGATCACACTGAGCTTCTGCATTGCCGCGGGCAAAATGGGGTTAATGGCTTCCCATCCGAGGACCACAATACCGGGTGCGATCGGATTCTTGAATATCATGCTCAAGGCAAGGAACAGCGCACCGTAGCCAAAACAAGCTAGCACCGTTATCCCGACGTAAGTTGCCAATTGTGCTTTGCCTGGACCATTGAACAGATACTCCAGTCCGGCTGGTCCGTTGGCCGCGTAGATCAGCACCGCTGAAGCGATGATCGCAAGTCCAAAACAACAGATGGCCGTAATCAATCCCCCGATGAATTTTCCAAGTACAAGCACCTCCCTGCGAACGGGAGCTAACAGATAGAAATGCAGGCTGCGCTCTACCATCTCTCCTCGGATCAGTCGAGTAAAGATCCCCATGCACCCGAAGAAGATCGCCAGTCGCAAGTAGTAAAACTGGAACATCGCAGCAAGCACCACAGTGTCGTGCTGTAGGTTTACCTGCCGGTTCACCGCGGCATGAAGCGCTGTAATCCCGACCGGTGCAAAGGCAAGCAGATAAATCCAAAAACCGCGCTTTGTGAAGAAGTTCTTGCGCAATTCCGTCCGGACGATCGTCTGAAGTTGGACCGTCCACAAACGCCAAGGCTGCCCCGCGAGTTTCGCGATCATGTTGCTCATGCCAAGCCTCCGTCAGATCCAATCAGATACTGATAGATCGAGTTCGCGTCGTCATCTGCGGGAGCAACGGCCTCGATCTTCACAAGCCCATCGGCTGCGATATGGTTCAGCAACATGTAGAAGCCGTCTACATCGCTGGTCCGCACCAGGACGCCGCCGCCGTCTTTGTGAAGCTTCGCTTCGACAGCGTGATCCATCGCAAAAACGCGTGATGCCAGAAGCGCCGGTTGCGAGCAGCGAATCAAGATCTGCATAGGTTGCTCACGAACTTCCTGTCTCACGGAGTGAATGCTTCCTTCCGCTACAACATAGCCACTTGTCATGAGCACCACACGATCAGATATCCTGTCGACCTCTTCAAGGATGTGGCTTGAAATGACCACGTACATCCCCTGGCGACCGATCGACTCAAAGAGAGCCAGCGATTCTGCTCTCGCCATAGGATCGAGCCCATTGAGGGGTTCGTCCAGCACGAGCACCTTCGGACGGTGAGCGATCGCCTGCGCGAGCCTAATCTTCTGCCGCATTCCTTTGCTGTACCCGGCGATCTGCCGATGTGCCGCGTCGGTCATGCCAACTCGTTCGAGCGCTTCTCCGGTGAGTTGCTGGGCTTGAGCTCGCGTAATGCCGTGCAACAGAAGCGTCTCGTAGACGAAGTCGCCGCCCGTGATCGACGGCGGGAAAGAATCGAACTG